>CANPTW010000005.1 GCA_947577075.1 uncultured Oscillibacter sp.
GTCATCTTCTACGATCATGATCTTTTGCATGGGACCTGCCTCCGTAAACTTTATACTGCTTATCATAGCACGGATTGGCAGCGAATGTCCACAGTGGGAACGATAATCGCGGATGAAACGCATGCGGTCTCCATCCCAGAACAAGGGACGGAACAAAGGAAATCGGGGGATTCCAGGAAGGGGGGCATCTGTGTCCCGATCGACAGGCAGCGATACGGCAGACTGGCCCGTGTTTCGGCGTGTGGGCCGCTGTGTGCAGTTTTGCGGGACGCTGGAACCGGGTGCCCTGTCCAGCGAAAAACACCGTGTTAAGACTTCTATAGGCGTTGTTGGCAAACCGCAGGTTACATCAATGTGTACAAAGACAGTACTCAGAACCACCCCTGAGGACCGAACAAAGAAAAGCAGGAGAAAGCCCCGGCGCTTTCCGTGCGCCAGGGCGGGTACTTCTGCCCGCAGTGCGGGCAGTTGCGGGGACGGGAGCTGACGCTTTTTTGACGGAGGAGAAATCCGATTGACGCTGATATTTTCGGAAGTGCCCTTAAGGCCCATTGTTGGCGGCTTCCGTATGACGCTAATCCAAAATAAGGAGGAGATTCCGGTATGAACGGAGAAAAAACACGGCATACTGTCTGGCTTACCTTGGGCGCATGGAGCCAGGTAGAAACCAGCTATACAAAAGACAACTGTACCACAAAAAACGAGTACATCGAAAAGGCGATCCGGTTCTACACCGGCTACCTGAACACGCAAAACGCCGCCAGCTATCTCCCGCGTGTCCTTGCGGATGTGCTGGACGGCAAGCTGGGGGCGCTGGGTACTCGGATTGGCAAACTGCTGTTCAAGCTGGTTGTGGAGCAGGACATGATCGCAAACATCACGGCGGCGGTGAATGAGGTCCACCTGGATGACGTGGAACGTCTGCGGGCGCGGTGCATCAGGGAAATTCGACAGACCAATGGGGTGATCAATCTTGAGGACGCCGTCAGGTATCAGAATGGATGGGATGATCAATGGTCAGGCTGATTCAAAAGAGCGGTTACATCAAGACCGGCAGCGCCTCCGGGTATATGAAGTATATCGCCACACGTGAACGGGTAGAGAAGCTGGAGGGGAGCGGCCCAGTGACGACGGGCCAGCGGCAGCTCATCGAAAATCTGCTTCGGGATTTTCCTGATGCCGCTGAGCTGGAAGAGTACAGCGACTATTGTTCAGCGACAACCACTGGCAGCGCCTCCTCGTTAATCTCTGCGGTATTGGATACCAACGCCCACAGACTTACCGATAGAGACGGCTACATGAAGTACATCGCCACCCGGCCTCGAGTGGAGCGTCATGGTGAGCACGGCCTGTTCAGCAGCCGGCCGGTGTCACTGGACGCCGCACTCAGGGAAGTCGAACAGTACACCGGAAACGTGTGGACGTTTATCTGGTCCCTGCGGCGGGAAGACGCGGCCCGGCTTGGCTATGACCGCGCGGAGAGCTGGCGAAAACTGATCAAGGCTCATCAAGTCGAAATAGCGGAAGCCATGAAGATTCCGCCGGACCGGCTCTGCTGGTACGCCGCCTTCCACGATGAAGGTCATCACCCCCATGTCCACGCCATGGTCTGGTCTGCTGATCCAACGCGGGGGCGACTGACCAAAGCGGGCGTCAAGATGATTCGCTCTAAACTCACCAATGATATTTTTCAGGATGAGATGTACACACTCTATCAAGAAAAAGATGTTTCCTACAAGGAGCTTGTCGCAGCGGTGCGCCGAACCATGAAAGACCTACTGGAGAAGATGCGTTCAGGTTCCTGCGGTAGCCCAATAATTGAAAACAAGCTGCTGGAGTTGGCGCAGTCTCTGGAAACTGTCAAAGGCAAAAAGGTCTACGGCTATTTGAAAAAGTCCGTCAAGGCTCAGGTGGACGCTGTCGTGGATGAGCTGGCGAAGCTCCCGGAGGTGGTGGAATGCTATGAAGTCTGGAACGGTCTGCGTGATGAACTGGAGAACTACTATAAGGATACGCCTCGCCGACGGGTGCCGCTCTCACAGCAGAAAGAATTCCGCGCGATCAAGAATCTGGTAATCCGGGAGGCTGAGAATCTACGATTGGGCGTGTTCACCTTTGAGGATGCGGAGATGAACGATGAGCCGGAAGGGGTCTCTGAAATCCTGCCGCAAGGCGTTGAATACAACGAAGTGCTGGAGTACCGTCAAGCAGCAACACTGCTCTGCGATGACGATGTCACGTGGGCAGAAAAACGAGAAGCGGTAAAAACGTTGGAACTATTGTGGAACAAGGGCTTTTCCTCGGCTGCGTATCACTTGGGCAAGGCGTACCAGGATGGCCTTGGCATCCTGCCGGATGATGAAAAGGCGGAGGGGTGGTTCCGGCGCTCTGCCGAGATAGGGGACGCGCAGTCGCAGTACGCTCTGGGAAGGTTTCTCCAGAGACAAGGACGAATGAGCGAAGCAGCCTCGTGGTATGAGCGTGCCTGTGAATCGGGAAATCAGTATGCTCAGTACCGCTTGGGGAAGATGTGCCTTCTGGGCGATGGTGTTCCAAAAGATATCGAAAGGGCGGTTCGACTGCTAAGCAACTCCGCCAATCAAGGAAATCAATACGCACAGTACGTCCTCGGCAAGCTGTACCTCCAAGGGAAAGAAGTAGGACAAGATCAAGATGCGGCGCAATACTGGCTGATGCAATCCGCAAATCAAGGCAACAGCTATGCGCAGTTCCTCCTGGACCATCGGCAGCGTGACCCTTCTGTTCTCCTCTGTACTATGAGACTACTCCATCACATAAGCAACATTTTTTGGGAGACACTTCCGCCGCCGAATCCGTCGGGTGGTCATGTGGAGAGCAAACTTATGCGAAGAATCCGTGAGAAAAAAATCACCATGGGCCACAAGGCGGATGATCACGAGGAGTACCAGGGACCGTCTATGTCCATGTAACGAGTTCAAAATCTGATCTGCAATAAACAAAGAAAAGTTCCAAACCAGCAAATCCAAATTTTTTGATAACACCACATGCAACCACTGGATATTTTTGTGAACTGCTGGTATGGTGTGTTGCTGACAAAGGAGGCGATGTGCCATGGCGAAAAGACGTGCCAATGGAGAAGGTAGTATTCGCAAGCGAAAGGATGGCCGCTGGGAGGGACGCTACACAGCGGGCCGTGATCCAGTGACCGGGAAGGTGATCTACAAAAATGTCCTCGGCAAGACCCAGGCGGAGGTCAAGGCAAAACTCAAGGCTGCTATCGAAAAAAGTAATTCGCCGGTTGCAGTTACCGAACGCTATACCGTAGGCCAATGGCTGGATGCCTGGATGGAAAACTACGCCAAGCTCCAGGTCCGTCCCTCGTCCCACAAGACCTACCAGGGGTTTATTGAGAACCACATCAAGCCCACCCTCGGGGACATCCTGCTGGAAAAGCTGACGGCGATGGACCTCCAGCGGTTGTACAAGCATCTGCTGGAAAGCGGCAGGGTGGAGTGTACAGAATCCAGAAGTAAGCCCAAGGGCCTCAGCGTCAAGACGGTGCGGAACATCAACCAGATGATTTCCTCCGCCCTGAACTGTGCGGTAGGGCAAAAGCTGATTCCCAGTAATCCTACGAAAGGCTGTGTCCTCCCAAAGCTGGAACGGAAAGAGATGAAAATCCTGCCGCCGGAGAATCTGGGCACCTTCTTCGAGGAGGCGAGGCGAAGCGGCGTGTTTGAGCTGTACTACATTGACCTCGCAACGGGCCTCCGGCGAGGGGAACTGCTTGGGCTGAAATGGAGCGACATTGATCTGGACAAGGGGATCATCCACGTTCGACGACAGGTCCTTCGGCAGAACGGGGAAGTGGTAGAAGCTCCGCTGAAAACGAAAAATTCCTACCGCAATATTGCGATAGGAGTGGACGCCATCAAAGTCCTCAAAGGCATGGAGCAGAAAGATGAGTACGTATTTCCATCGCCATACGGCGGCCCGATGTCCCCGGACAGCGTTCTCCATATGCTGCAACGAGTTCTAAAGAGGGCAGGGTTGGAGCGGATACGCTTCCACGACCTACGTCACACATTCTCAGTTCTGGCTCTGCAAAACGGCGTAGACGTAAAAACCCTCTCCGCCATGCTGGGGCATTACAGTGCCGGTTTCACCCTCGACACCTACGCCCATGTGACTACCTCCATGCAGAAGCAGGCGGCGAACGCGGTGGGGAATTTCCTCTCCGGCGCTCTCTGATGATTTCCGCTCCGAACTCTGGTATGGGTCACGGCTTGGGTCAAATCGGAGCCACAAAATTAAATCACCAGAAAAAGTGCAGAAAGTAAGAACAAAACCACGGAAATTCGTTGAATTTCCGTGGCTTTGGTACGCCCTGAGGGATTCGAACCCCCGGCCTTCTGGTCCGTAGCCAGACGCTCTATCCAGCTGAGCTAAGGGCGCACATCCTGTCCATCTCAGACAGCTTCATCATAATAGCACACCCTCATTGGAAATGCAAGCCTTTTTTTCTATCTTTCAAAATTTTGTTGGTTTACACTTTTATTAAGAAAGCCCCGAACCAGAAAATACCAGAGGCGAACTATCAAAATGAACGAAAAAGGTAGTCAAAACCTCCGGCCAAGCCGGAGGCTTGAGTAGGTCCTAGAAGGGCCTGATACCGGTGAGCGTCTCAAGACGCATCGAATATCTTTCGCCTGCATCGCTCGCCCCACCGCCCGTAAACGGGCAACTTGCCTTCTCCCGAAAGTCTTTGCATAACTGCCAGATGGCAAGTTGTCAACTCGCTTCGCTCGTAGCTTTTTGCTGAAGCATATGGGGGAGCCCACCAGCAGAACTGGTGGTTCTTTCTACCCAAAAGGAGTAAACAAGCATGAGAATCAGAATTGAAGGAAAAGCGCACCTCAAGGGCATGTCCAAGCGGACTGGCCAGCCCTACGACTTCATCCAAGTCCACTACCTGGCCCCGGACCGTGGTGTCGTCGGCAAGGCGGCGCTTACCCTGGCCCTCGAACCCCAAAACTACAACTTCGACGCCATCCCCGTCGGCTCCGAGGTCAACGTCGAGTTTGATAACCGTGGCAACGTCGTTACCTTCTCTCCCGTGACGGCGAAATGACGCCGCCACGCCCACCATCCGCAAGCCCTCCCGTTTTGTCCTGCGCCCGGCCCCCACCACCGTGTGGGGGCGGGCGTTGACCCCTACTCGATAGGGCAACAAATTGACATCATCTGAAAATGGGAGTGCTTGCGTATGCCGGACTTCATTCTCGACCCATGGGGGGACCCTATTCCCCTGGGAGACTGGCTCCACCCGCATATCCTCCCCCGTGCCTCTTGGGACGACTGCCGCTTTGAGGACCTGCGGAAAACCTATACTGAAAAATTCCGTGGCTACGGCTTCGCCAATACCCACACCAATGCCCGCTATAAGCTCTACCGCTCCAAGGCCGGCCTTCAAGTCTCCAACGACAACATCTTCCCCCCACGGCGGATTGGGAAAACGACAAGGGCCGCAAAGGCAGAGCCTACGACGTGCCCTCCAAAGGCAAAGCGGCGGACTCTCAACGTGCGTCAGAGGAAGCCCGCCGCAGGGCAAAGTCCAAGGTCCGGGATATCGCCTTGTGCAACCAGTTCACCCACATGCTCACCTGGACCCTGGACAAAGAGAAGGTGGGCCGCTACGATCCTGAACAGGTCTATAAAAAGGTCCGTCCCTTCCTCTCCAACATGACCCAGCGCAAGGGCTTCCTTTACGTGGTCATTCCAGAGTATCACACTCTAAAAGAGGGCGAAACCCGCCCCGCGATCCACTTCCACGGCCTTTGCTCCCTGGGCTCCGTCCGCATTGAAAGGGCCCTTCTGCCCTCCGGCTCTCCAAGGGCGGACAAGCATGGGCGGCCCGTCTATAACGTGACCGATTGGGGCCTTGGCTGGTCCACCGTCGTCCCCTTGGACAACGACTATGAAAAGGCCGTCAACTACGTCACCAAGTACATAGCCAAGCAGGAAGAAAAAATCCTCGGCAAATACTACCTGTCCTCCCGCACGCTCCGCAAGAAGCCGGAAATCGTCCCCCTGGAATGGGGCCTTGACTATGATTCCTTCGTTGATGAGGCAAAACTGGCAACAGGCCAGCAATACGAATCCACGGTGTTCCGTGACGTGAAAATCGTCAACGAGGAATTTAACCGGAGTGATTTTGATGAAGAAAGCAAATCCCGAAAGCAGGATAACCTGTAGCGAATGTATTTTCTGCGGCAAGGACCCTCCGTCCTGCGCCGCACACCGTAACCACCCTATCACCCGGCAGGAATATTACATCCGCCCCGTCTGGTGTCCCTTCGGCGGAAAACCCTCCTGATTCCCTCTTTCTGAAAGTGTGCTTGCAAAACCCGGCACGCTGTCACGTACCGGGTCTATGCGGTTATTTTACTCCCAGCTTTTGAGCGGCGAAATGTATCGCCCACACGGAAATAAGCAATAGCCCGCCGCTTGATGTTGCAAATTTAAGGATTGCGTTCATTTCTTGGTCGCCTCCTATTACAATAAATTTGGACAGGAAAGCCGGGCAGCCAGTCCGGCTTTCATTCCATCTCGTGCCTAAGCTACAATGAGAGGAGCAACTGGCTGACCATCGCCTCGCTGGGCTTCTATGTCCGAAAGAAAGACTGTCAGCCATCCTCTTGTTGCAGCGTTCGATTTGAGCAGGTTGAGCCTTAGAGTTCGCGTCACCCAATAGATTGAATCGGCAGCGAGAAAAAGATGGATTCCGGTTGCAGATTTGTATGGGGGTAGATATATGAACTCTGTTGGCATCGACATTTCCAAAGGCAGAAGCACGGTCGCCGTCATGCGTCCTTTTGGCGAAGTTGTCGCCCCGCCCTTTGAAGTACATCACACCGCCAGCGAACTAAGCGAGCTGGCAAAGCGGCTCAAAAGCCTGGACGGTGAGACCCGCGTGGTCATGGAGGCTACAGGAAATTACCATGCGCCAGTCGCCTGGCTGCTCCATAACGCTGACCTTTATGTTTCCATCGTCAATGCAAAACTGGTGCGTGGCTATGGGAACAACGCTCTGAGACGTGTCAAGACCGACAGGAAAGACGCCGTAAAGCTGGCGAACTACGGCCTTGACCGCTGGCTTACTTTGCCGAGGTATGCCCCAGAAGAAGATACCCGGCTGCTGTTGAAGAACTGCCATCGTCAGTACCAGCAGTATTCCAAGGTGCAGACCTTGTTGAAAACAACCTGATCTCCTTGCTGGATACGACCTTTCCAAATGCGGACCGCCTGTTTAACAGCCCTGCCCGTGCAGATGGAAGCGAGAAATGGGTAGACTTCGCGGCGGACTTCTGGCACTGCGGATGCGTCTGTGAACGCTCTGAAAAGGTATTCAGGAACAAGTATCAGCGTTGGTGCAGAAAACACAGCTACAATTTCAGCGAAGGAAAGGTTCACGACATTTACACCAAAGCCAGTGGATGCATCGGCGTTATGCCAAAATCTGATACCACAAAGTTGCTTGTGGAACAAGCTGTATCCCAACTCAGGGCAACCTCTGCCTCACTTGCTGCACTCAAGCAGGAGATGCAGACACTGGCTTCCCAACTGCCGGAGTATCCCGTTGTCATGAAGATGTTCGGCGTTGGTCCAGCCCTTGGCCCGCAACTTATAGCCGAGATCGGCGATGTGCGCCGCTTCCACTCTAAGAAAGCTCTTGTGGCCTATGCCGGTATTGACGCACCGCCGAATGATTCGGGCGATGTAACCGGCAGACACAAGGGTATGAGCAAAATCGGTACACCTTCTCTGCGCCGGACACTTTTCCTTGTTATGAGTATCTACTTACAGCGATCGCTGCTGAATGAACCTGTTTACCTGTTCATGGACAAAAAGCGATCCGAAGGGGAACCCTATCGTGTCTACATGATGGCATCCGCCAACAAATTCCTGCGTATCTACTACGCCACAGTGAAAGCCTACTTGGAATCTTTAGAGCAGTTCTGACCTTGCCGCATGCCTTTGGCTGGCCGCCGTTTTAATTTTGAAATGCGAAGCGGCTTGGTTTATTGTACTCTTTTTTGCCTTTTCAAAATTTTTGAATTTCCCTCTTGACAATACTTAGCAGATCTTTCTTTGATAGTTAAGGATTGGTTTCCTCTTTCTATGTGGATTGGTGTGCCCCCTTTCAGGGGCCTTCTGGAAAATTGTTTTAGTTTGGTCGCTAGCATTTTATCAGAACAAAAGTACCGTGTCAAATGAACAAACCGTGAAAAAACCGCATTTTGTAAGTACACTTTCAAAAGGAGGGAATCCAAATGTACAGCGTCCTTCTCGGCCTCCCCTGCCGTATCCTGGCAATCTTGGAGGGCCTAAGCATGGCGATTTCCTTCGCCGTGGAGAAGTCCGAAAGCTCCCTCCTGTACCTCCTGTGCAAAGCCGCCGCCTATGTCGACATCGCCGCTATCCTGGGCCGTGTCACCCGCTTGGAGGCAATGGAGCTCCGCACCATCATCGCCGTCCACGCCGCCATGGCGGAGCCCAAGCCCGCCGAGTATTGGAAGGCGCAGTGATATGGCTATCATGCTGTTCAAGCTGTTCGTGTTAGCTTGGGTCGCCTCCTGCGTGGGCTTTAGCTCTGGTCTGTCCCTGTGCTGGCTCTTCGACAAAATCGAAGTTCATTTCAACAAAGAATCGTAAGGAGGGCTTCCCATGCTTGAAGCTGTTGTAAATCTGGCCTCTACTGATACGCTGGCTTCCGCTGTCCTTTCCCTCTCTGAAACCTTCCATTGCACGCCGCTGGAAGTGTTCAGGACTATGACCGATGTAGCTTGCGTCATAGCGGCAGTTTTTGCAATCTTTCTGTCGTTTTGGGTTGACTACCTTTTTTATAAAGTCCCCCGCCTCTTTCGCAAGCTCCGCCCCCATTTCTACCGTATCATTCACCGCATTTTGAAAGTGTAGTTTCAAAAGAAAAAGGACCGCCAAGCGGCCCTTAATAGGGGGTTATTATGGGATATTCGGAGTTGTACAATCTTGTTGTTCCCAGTGCTGAAGAAGCATCTTTTATGTTAGACGTGATTCTCTTTGCTTTTTTCCTGACGTTTGAACTCTTTTCCATTCTTGTGCTTTTGTTCATTGCGGTCGGGTTTTTGCTTTTCCTCTGGGATTTCGTAAAATCCATACCGGGGTGGTTTAGAAACCGTCGTTCTTGCTTTAAGAGCTTTCACCACAAGAAGAACCGCCCCTAGCACCCCTCCTCCGGGGCATAGCTCTTGCGGTGCCTCTCCTCCGCTCTGGTCTTCTCCTCGTAAATTGTCCTTGTCGTGAACTTTATCAAGTGCTTGATAGCAAAGAAGATTCCTACGGGAATGGCTATTATTAGAATCAATGTCAGGATTATTGACAGTTGGGGTAAATATCACATATGCCGCAACCTCCTTTTTTATCTTAATTTTACAGTATTGGAGAGTGATTTTCAAGTGTTTCGCAACTTTTTTAAATCTTGTCTTTGCTCTCTTTTGATGGTTTCTCTTTTGGCCTCTCTGACTACTCCAGCTTCTGCTGTTTCTCCTGATATTGTGGCTTCCTTGGTCGGGACTGATTTTTTCTCTTGGGTGGCAGACCAGACGGCTGATGTTGTCGGCTTTATTGGTAGCCTTTTTGATAAGTCAGTTTGTGGTATGAATCCTAATACGGATAAACGGCATGATTTTGAAATGCGGCATACTACAGTTGATGGAAAAACTGGCTATTTTTATGTCTGTAGGTTTTGTGGTGGTTCCGCCGGAGAAGTCCTAGAACCCGCCTACAACGACTACGTCGACACCCTCCCGGCCAGCGGCTGCAATTCCTCCGGTCATATTGTGTGGCATTCTTCAATTGACGATGTTCTTTATTTAAAAACCGCCAATTATACAAAAAATATGTATGTTTCTGATTTGCCGTTTGAGACATCAATGGTTTCGCGCATAAGTGTAAATTCTTCTAATTCTTTTCGTATTGGTCCTTCTCAACAAGGTACTTCTAACTTAACATCTGGTACAAACTTCTCTTTTTGGCTGAAAGCTCCGATGGACGGTTCGTATCGGATGGTAGCTTCCCCCGGTATTCTATCTATTATGGTACGGCTGAAGGAGTATACAGAACTGTTACTGGTTCCTATGAAGAAGCAGGGCTTTTTGGTTATTGTTCTGCCGGTGGCACGCTTTCTGCATCGGTTATACATACTTTTGAGGAAGGAACTCACCGTATTTATACTGATTCGATTGGAATTCTTCCTGTTTATGAAGTTGTTCCTAATACTGCTGTCCCTTCAAATACCTACAACATCACGACCCGCCCGACGAGTATCACAGGCGGCAACTACGGCATAGTCGGAGACAACGGACAAATCACCAAAGTAGAAGACAACTCCACCATAGTCAACGAAACCAATAACACTTACTACAACCCTGCAACAGGTGCAACCGTCCCCATAGTCAACTGGTCCTACGATTATTCGGACCGCTCCTACAAGGTCACTCTGGACGGCGGCAAAACCTCCACCGTCACCTATGGAGACGAAAACATCTCCATCGTAGAAACCACCATCAACGAATCCGGAGACACCATTACCAACAACTACACTATCTACTATCTAATCGATGGCTCCGGCTCCCAAACCCCCGTAGACCCACCCTCCGCCTGCGATCACTCCGTCGATTTCCTGTTTCATACACAAAAGTATGGCCGCGTCTAATCGCCTTGACCCGCAAAAAATCTCTCGCCGTTGGGGATTCTGCCATATATCAAACAAGGCCTAAGCGGATCGGAAAACAGCCGCCTGGGGAACGCGAAGGGACGGCCGAATCTAATATTAAGGGCCGTCCCACAGCCGATAGTAGTCCTCCAGCCGGCCTTGGATGCGGTTCAGATCGGCCTGCAGCTGCTGGATATACTCCAGCGATATCTGCGGCGCGCCCTCCGGGGAGTCCGCCCGGACTTGCGGAAAGTACCGCTCCCGGTTTAAAACACAGCCGTTTTCCTCAATCTCGGAATTAGGGACCAGCCTGGCCTGGGCCCAATCCGGAGCTTCCGCAAAAATGTCCCGCTTCGCGGCGGCAAGCAGTTGTCTGCTCAACTGGCTTCGCTTCCTCCCGGAGGTTTCCCCCCGGCAGAGATCCAGCATCCGGACCGGCATACCCGCCGCCCGGTTCTTTTTCAGGACCAGGATGCTGACGGGGATACGGGTGGTGTACAGCAGGTGCTCGGGAAGATAGACCAGGGTGTCCAGAAGGTTTTCCCCGAGCAGCGTCTTCCGAAAGGCGTTGTCCCGCCCGGAGCGGAACAGGACGCCGTTGGGAATGACGGCGACCACGGCGGCGTGAGGGGCGGCGGCGTCCAGCATATCCTGCAGGCGCCGGGATTCCTCCCTCTGGCCGAAGGGAATGAGGGAGAGAACGAGATCGGCGCCGGCGGGAAGCGGTTTCTCCGGGCCGGTGTGGATGTGGAAGTCCACCGTCTTTCCGGCAAGAGCGAGGTAAACGGAGGCGATATCCGCAATTTTGCGGTTGCCCGTGAAGCCCGTGACGTGGGCCTTTGCCGGAGAGGCTCCCTGGACGGCGTGGACCAAAAGGCTCCCCGTACCGCAGGAGGGGTCCAGGATTGCCGCCTCCTCCTTAGGGAGGGCGCAGCTCTGAACAAGCCAGGAGACGAGGACGGCGATATCCCGGGGAGGCGTGTATTCCGCCAGCTGCTGGGAACTTTCCGCCAGGGCGTAAAGAAGCTCCCGGAAGGACAGCAGGATATCGGACCCGCTTGCCAGACGGCCCTGCTGCTCCAAATGCTGGAACAGGCCGGCCGCGGTGTCCCAGATCCGGCGTTCCTCCTGCCCGTCGGGGGAGAAGGGCGTATATGCGGATAGAATATTGGAAAGGGACGGCGCAAATTGGCGCAGGGCCTGGGTCACCTCCTCCCGGCAGGCAAGCGCGTCGGGGGGCCGGAAATTCCTGGGGCCGGAGAACCGGAGGGAAAGGCCGGCGGTCTTTAAATACAGCATGCAGCCAAAGCACAGGAGCACGTCCTCCTCGTGATAGGCGGGCCCCCTCTGGGCGTGCTGGTTCGCAATGTGCGCATAAATGTGACTACTGTCCACGGTCCCCTCCAAACTGCCGGGCCAAAAGGAACTGGTGATAGCGCCGCTTTGCCGTGAGCAGGGCCTCGAGCTGCTTCTGCTCGGCGTTTGACAGCGCAAAGAATTCCGCGATGCTCCGCTGCCGCTCCGGGTCCGGAAGGGGGATCTCCAATTCCTGCAAAGTGGACAGCTTCAGGGACTGGACCGTGGAGCAGATGCGGGCTCTCCCGGCGGCCTGGGCAAAGGCCGGGCTGTTGAAAAAGGCGTTTAGGTATTCGGGAGCGCAGCGCCCGGGCTGCCGGCACCGGATGATGGCGAAATAGGAGGAGACCAGCAGGCCGCAGTCCTCCTCCCGCGTGATGCACAGGGCTTGATTGGGCGCGGCAATTTTCATGACGATGTCCCCAGGCCGGGTGAAAAACATGCCGTCTATGCCGACGCGGGCGGAAAAAGGCTCGCTGCCCGTAATTTCGCCGTAGGGGCTGATCTGCCTTGCCGAGAGCATCCGGTGCTCCGTTCCACCGGGAGACTCCCAGCGTTTGATGGGCAGGCCGATGTGCAGATCGGCCAGTTCTTTAAGCCGCATGGCGATTCCTTTCTGCCGTCAATGGGAGGGCGGCTCACAGCCTGTCATGGTCTTTTTGCGGATGCGGGCGAAGGGACTCGGGTCGCGCTTGACCTGCATCATGGAGCCGGTGCTGGTGTCATACTTCACCCAGCGCCGCAGGCTCCGGTTGTAAATCTGGCATCGGTTTTTCATGTAAGGGTGGGTTGTTCGTTTCTGCATTTCAGCCGTGCTCCTCTGTAAAATAGACTGGAAAGAAGGCGCGGAGGCTTGACCCATGAAGGGGAACATGCTAAAATAGCATTTGTCGGTATGCACGGGCTTGCCTGTGCCTATCCCCGCCGCAGGGATCGCACTCCCTGCGGCGGTTTTCTTTCTGTAGGGCTATTATACGGGAAGATTTTGCTGCTGTCAAGTTTTTTTGCACGTGGAACAACGCGACGCGAGGGGGCACGCGCCTCTATGCCGCGGCGGATGCCGGAACCTTTCATAAAAAAGGCCGAGTCCCGGCTGGACCGGGGGCTTGCCTGCGCCTGAAAGGGGAGGGCCGCCCAGGGGAGGGCCGCCGTTCCGGCAGCCGGCGGAACGATGAAAAACGAGAGGAACCCCTCCCGGGTTCCTCTCGCGGTGTTTTGGAAGCGTTTCTTCCGCCTACGCGTGATAGCAGCCTCCGCCGATGAACTCCCGCATCAGGGAGGTCTTGGGGATGTTGTCCGCGGGAATGGGCAGGAAATAATTCAAGAACTTCAGCAGGCGCTTTGCCTCGATATATTCCTCGCTGTCCCGGGGAACGCCGAAGAGCAGGGGCTGGACATAGGGCTTCAGCAGGGCCGTCTCGTAGATCAGGGCCGAGTTGAAGATCATATCCGCGCTGTCCTGGAAGGGGAAGATGTTGTTCTCCTCTCCCCGCCGGACGGAGGGCCACATCTTAATGGTGGCCTGGGCGCTGTAGCCCCGGGTCCGGGCGTCCCGCTCGATGCGCCGCAGGAGGCGGGCGTCGGTGGTGGGGATGCGGTTGTGGTCGTCGATGTTCAGGGTGGTGAGGCAGCTGATATAGATTTTGTATTTGCTCTCCTTGGGCAGGGAGCGGGTGAACTGGTCGTTCAGGCAGTGGATGCCCTCGATGACCAGCACGTCCCCCTCCTCCAGGCGGAGGAAGTTGCCGTTGTACTCCCGCTGGCCCTTTTTGAAGTTATAGGTGGGGATCTCCACCGTCTCGCCGTTCAGCAGGCGGATGCAGTCCTGGTTGAACTGCTCCACGTCCATGGCCCCCAGGCCCTCGAAGTCGTAGTTGCCGTTTTCGTCCCGGGGGGTCTTATCCCGGTTGACGAAGTAGTTGTCCGTGGCGATGGGATAGGGCCGCAGGCCGCAGGCCCGGAGCTGGGTGGACAGCCGGTGGGAGAAGGTGGTCTTGCCGGAGGAGGAGGGCCCCGCGATCATGACGAACCGGACCTCCTTCCGGGAGGCGATTTCCGCGGCGATGTCCCCGATTTTCTTCTCCATCATGGCCTCGTGGGCCAGGATAAGGGGCGTGGCGCCGCCCTGGGAAATGGTGGTGTTCAGCTCCGCCACGTTGGAGGCGTTCAGCGCCTCGGAGCGCAGCGTGGATTCATAGAGCTCCCGGAAGACCTTGCGGGAGGGGCGGAAATCCCCCAGATGGTTGGGGTCCTTCTGGGTGGGCAGGCGGAGGACGAAGCCGTTTTCAAACAGCTCCAGGCCGAAGCAGCGGATATAGCCCGTGTCCGGCGCCATATAGCCGTAGAAATAGTCCACGAAGCCGTCCAGAGAGTAGACGTTAACATGGGAGTTGATCCGGAAGCTGAGCAGCTGGGCCTTATGGACCAGCCGGGCCTCCCGGAAGAGGTCGATGGCGTCGTCGGTGTTGAGGGTTTTCTTCTCAATGGGCAGCGCCAGGGCGGACAGCTCCCGCATCCGGGCCTCCACCCGCTCCAGCAGAGCCTGGTTCAGGATGAACCCGCCCCGGGCCAGGATGAACAGGGCGCTGCTGAGGGAGTACTCCACGGAAATGCGCTCCACATTCTCCCGCCCCACCACGTCGTAGAAGGCTTTCAGCATCAGGAAGACCGCGCTGCGCTCATAGGTTTGGATACCGGGTTTGTCCCGGGCGGTGACCATTTTCAGCGAGCAGTCCCGGTCCAGAAGCTTGTGGAGCTCACAGAGCTTTCCGTCCCGGTTCACCAGGAGAATGTCACAGGGGTATCGGTCCTGGAAATCCGCCGCAATGGCGCGGTAGGGCGTCCCGTGGGGATAAGCGTGCTCCGCGCCGTCCACGGTGACCTTCAGCATTCTCTTCTCTTCCATAGAGTGGCCTCCTTTGTATATAATCGCCCCGCTGAGAAAGCGGGCTTCCCGGCTTCAGGGTTCCCCCTTATCATACGATATTTCTCAGAAAAAAACAAGAATAACTCGGCAGGGCGGGATCAATTTAGGCAGAAAGCCCAAATGACCAGGCATGCCCCACGGGAAGCCCCGCCCCGGGGCGGCCTTGCTCCGGCCTCCGGGGCGGCCCGAAGACCTACGCCGGGAGGGCCGGCACGCCGCTTTCCCGGGCGCTCGCGCGCACTTCCGGCCCGGCGGGCAGGCATTGCCCCCAGTATTGCATGCGGAGAAACCATAATCCATGGAATATCCCACCGCCGCATGAAAAGACGGCGGAAGAGCCGTGGAAGCCTGTTCAAAAAAGTCGGTTTTATGGGCTTATTTTAAAAAAAGCGGAGCGCATCCATTGCGTTTTGCAAAAGGATGTGGTAATATTTAACAACGTCGCAAGCTCCGGAGCATGGGGGTTTGTGGAAAATTTTCGCGACAGGCGGGCTGCCTCTGCGGAGCGGTGCCCCGGCGTCAACTTTAACAAGGGGGATGGATACGATGGAGCAGTTCGTGGTACGGATCGGCGAGCGCCTGACGTCCTATCGGTTTTACCATGATCTTCTGCCGCAGCTGCACGACTATGCCCGGCAGCGGTCGGGGGCTCCGGTCATATTTGACTTCACGGGGACGAAGAGCGTCTCCCCCCTGGTTATCCCCAATCTGCTCTGCGTGGGCTATATCATTGGGGAGAGCTACGGGCGCCCGCCGGAGATTTTCGTTCCGGACAATTCCGCCTCCGATCCTGTGCGGACGTACCTGCATGACATCGACTTTGTCAAGGTGGCGAAGGACTACGGCCTGTTTTCCTTTGCGTCCTCCATCGACTACGGGCCGCGCCAGCGGATAATCAGCAGCCTGAATAAAACCCGGGAATTTGACTTCCATGAATTTGCGGACGTAACCGTGGGCGCGGAAGGGGAGGAGAAAATAAAGGTTGATAAGGCCGGGGTGGAACGAAAGGTCGGCGGTCTGTTTGGCGCCTTTTTTTCAAAGTACCTTTCGGAGTTCCTGGAAACGGATTCGACCGGCGAAAACCCGGAAGAAGCGAAGGAACTTTATAACACCGCGGAGAAGCAGTGCATGGAGCTGATTGTCAATTCGATTGGGCATGGAGAGAGCTTCGCGTTTATGACGGCCCAGGTCAATTACACCCAGGGCAGGATCTATATTTCGGTTGCGGACTGCGGGATCGGCTTCCGGACGGCCGTCAACAAGCAGATCGTGAAGAAGCAGGAGCCCTTCCAGGAGCATATAAAGCCGGTAGAGGACGAGCTGGAGGCGATTGTAAATGCCATTTTCAGCCGGGCGAAGGACGAAAACACGATATACGGCCTTTATCCCCTCATTAAAAAGGTCCTGCGGCTGAATGGAATTGTGCGCATTCACTCCGTGGATACACAGCTGATTTTGACGCAGAAAATGCTGACGCGGCTCGACGTCGCTGCCGGCCGGGGACGGAGCATTCAGGAGATACGGGATTCCTTTTTAAACATCGTGCGCAGGGAACAGGGCGGCGGCACGGTCTATACAAACATGAAGTGTGGAGGGGCCCATGTGGAAATTGAGCTTCCGCTCAAACGGGAGGGCGTGTGATGTTCGTATTTAAGGATTCCGGGCAGGGAATGTGTCTGATTCCCGTCGCCTTTGACCATATGCTGTTTCAGTTTTCCAAGCGGGCAAAGGGCGTTTTCACGCCGGTGCGCTTCGAGAGTGAGAAGTGCCTCGAGGCCGGCTACCTTGCCGGCCTCTGCCGGGAGATCGAAACGCTGGACTGTCCGGTATGCCTGGACATGCGGTATGTGTCCTCCGCCGAGGCCCGCAGCTTTGAGCCCTTTGCGCGGAAGCAGTTCCCGGTTTTCTTCTGCGGAGTCTGCCCCTCTTTGGAAGAGATCCTGTTTCAGGATATGGGGGAGCTGGAAGCCTGCCGGCACCCGAAGGTTTTTTGCGTTGAAAATCCCCTCGTCAAGAAAATCGCCGACTGCCCGGACTTCTTGGAAACCGTGGAGGGACTTTACCGGGAGAAGATCCGGGACCTGCTGCGCTCCGTCACCCGGCCCAAAAAAGACGCTTCCGGAAGGATCGTTGAGATAAAGCTGGAGTCTTCGGGGGTTTTCGTCAACCGCTATGTGGCGCTGAAGGATCTCTTTCTGCAGATGGACGGAGCCCTCTTCCTCCTGTATGAGATGGCGGAACGGGTCTATGCCAAATACCCCGCCGCGGCGGACCGGGAAAGCAAGACGCTCATCAGCTGCAGCAAGACCGGCGCGGCCTATGCCAGCCTTTTGAGCATGCTGCTGAACATGCGCGCGGTCTACTGCAAGAGCGTGGGCCCCAAATTTGCCCTGGATACCGTCCGCCTGAAGAGCGAGATTCAGGAGGGACAGGATTACATTTACGTGTTCGATTTCCTCTGCATGGGGACCGAGGCCCGGATCCTCCATGCGCTGGTCAACTGCCTGGGGGGAAATCTTTTGTACGGCATTGGCGCGGCGAACTATCTGGACATTGGGGCGGAGGAGTTCCGCGACAGCTTCTTTTCGAAGCTGGAGACGCTGAGCGACATCCAGTCGGCGGTGGATGGATACCGCGTCCGGCCCATTGTCAGGGAGTGAAGAAAGGAGGCGGGCTGATGGGAATTGAAAAACGCTATCAGAAGCTGGGCTGCTATAGGAAATTGACGCCCAATTACCAAGACAAGCTGGATAGGCTGATTGATGCTTATGCGGACGATTTGGATGCTCCCATCCACGTGGGTGATTCCCTGTTTACGCCCCATGACTTTAACCACCACTGTTATAACCTGTACCGCATTATCAGCGAAAACCTCTGCGATTTGGATATAGGCGGCGACAGGACTAAAACCCTCTCGGAATTCGAGCTCTTTTTGCTGGACATCGCGGTGCTGTTCCACGACTGTGCCATGAGCTCGAAGGTGAAGCTTGAGGTGCGGAGAGAAGTTCACTCAGCGGACTCGGCGGAACGGTTCCTGAAGCTTTGGAGGGACAGCGAGTCGACGCTCTCCAAGGTGCGCAGGGAAGCCAATATGAGTGAAAACGACGCCAAGATTGTGGCGGCCGTAATCCGGGCCCACAGCGACGACAAAAGCGCGCCGTCGCCTGAGAAAACCGGGATATTTGACGAGGGCCTTTCGGATGCGATGCCCTCCTCGGATGCAGGGCCTGTCAGGGCAAAGTTTTTGGCGGGCATTCTGCGCCTGGCGGACGAGCTGGATATTACCAGCGACCGGCTGGGGGATACCCGCCTGAAGGAACAGCTGGATCCCGGCAACGCGGATAATCGTGTTTCCGCACGGCACTGGAAAAACCTCACCTATTTTTCAGCTCTTCGAAAATCTGCGGAGGTGGAAACCCAGCTGGACCTTGTGCTGGACGAGGATGCGATCCGGGAGGAGATTGACAAGGGCAATGGAGATGTTGTGCACGCGGAGATCTGGAAGGTAAAGGAGAAAATTGACCGGGAGCTGGAAAAGATCAAAAAGGAAATCTTTCAGAAGAACGCATTAGGCCGAAGAATCATTCGCGTGGAAACGACCGCCGTTTCGACCAGGCAGGAACGCTTTAAACAGCCTCCGCAGGAGGAGGGAGCGGGCGATTCCCCCGCCCCCGTCCGGCCGGGCGGCGATCTGGACGTTCCTCACGGCAGGGGCGGCACAAGCCTTGTTAAAAAAAGCGGGGGCGCCAAGGAGGAAACCGGAGACGCACCCCGCCAACCCGCGGGGGAGAGCGAGAAGCCGGCGGAAGTGGGCGTGAGCGTTGTCTCGAAGCGGGTTCAGGCTCCGCTGGACAAGTTTATTGTGCAGCAGAAGCTGGTGGAAACCGGGCACTTCCGCAAAAACGGCACGTGGTGCGCCAGGGACTGGATCAATATGACCAGGGTGGTGGAGGAGCCGGAGCTGCTGGACAACTGTGTCAAGGCGTTTGCGGGGCACATCTATGAGAACATGGACCTGGACGGCACCATCATTCTGGGAATCGACCTGAACGGGACGCTGCTGGGGGTCCGGGTCGCGGCGAAGCTGCGGTGCCCCTTTGGCCTGCTGGTGCCGCCGCAGGAGCTGTCCGGCCCCGACGGCCGGGTGGATTTCAGCCGCTTTCAGCATGTAATTTATATCACGGACGTGGTGGTTACCGGCGACATGATTGCAAGGGTGACGGAGAGCTACCAGCTGGAAGAGAAGGTGATCGGCACCTATGCGCTGCTGTACCGCAGGCCGGTCCCCCACGAGGTTCCGCCGGAGAAGGGCGACGCGCGGACGGCGGGCGCGCGGGAGAAAGAGCGGGAGCAGCTTTACCAGTTTAAGCGGCCGCTGTACTGCATCAGCGACAGCTTTGACTGCGAGCTGACGCGGGAAGCGGACTGCTCCTGGATAAAGAGCGAAACCGGCTGCATTTCCCGCCATAAAATTGTGAAATAGGGGAATTCGTATGAAAATTATCAAACCTTCCTTTGAAATCCTGACCGCCCTCGACAGCCGGGAAATCCTGAAAACCATTGAGCGCATCGGGCGGGTCTGCTATAAAAGCGAAGACCGCATAAACGAGGAGTCCGCAGGAAGGTTTATCAGGAATCTGCTTTCCAGGGGACATGAGTCCGTGATCGAGCATGTTTCCGTGACGGCGAAGGTGATCTGTGACCGGGGCGTCAGCCATGAGATTGTGCGGCACCGCATTGCCAGCTACAGCCAGGAGAGCACGCGGTACTGCAACTATTCGCTGGGGAAGTTCGGCAATGAACTGACGGTGATCCGCCCCTGCTTTTGGGAGGAATCCGACGAGTGCTACCAAATCTGGCGCAAAAGCATGGAGGAGGCCGAGCGGGTTTACCTGGATTTGATTTCCAGGGGCGCGTCCCCGCAGGAGGCCAGGAGCGTGCTTCCGAACAGCCTGAAGACCGAGCTGGTCATGACCATGAATCTGAGGGAATGGCGTCACTTTTTCCGGCTTCGGGCGGACGAGCACGCCCATCCCCAGATGCAGGAAATCGCCTTCATGATGCTGGAGGAGTTCCACCGGCGGCTGCCCGTCCTGTTTGAGGACCTGTGGGCGGAAAAGCCGCCGGTCTGAGGGACGTTCCCTCCGTGGGCCCCGCCGCCGGGCGTTTCGGTATGGCTCAGCCGAGGCTTAACGTCAAATTATAGACGCTCAGTCCTGCAATCGCCGCGACTAACCCCATAAACAGACGCCGCACCGCCGCTGCGGGCAGACTGCTGCTGAGACTGCGCCCGGCAGCCCCGCCTGCCACGCCGCCGGCGGCCATAGCTGCCAGGAGCGCAGTGTCAAAGGCGGGGATGCGCCCCGTCATTGCCATGGCGATCAGGCTGGCCGACTGTGAAAAGAAGATCACATACAGGGAGTTCAACGCCGCCGTCTTGGTGTCCATAGAAAAGAAGTACATCAAAACCGTCAGGTTGAAGGGGCCGCCGCCAATGCCCAGAAAGGCGGATACGCAGCCCAAACCCATGCCGATCACAAGGCAGGGCAGGCTTCCCTGCACGTTTCTGCTTCGCATATGTTCACAGAAGAGCATATGGAATAGGACCCCAAGGGTCAGCAGAATCATCGCCCCCTGCTGGGCTGCGGACACCCTGCCGCCCCCGGCGGCTTTTACCAGGGCGAACAGTTGCTGGCCGCCTGTGCCGCCTGCCGCGGCGCCTATGGCCAGCAGGGTTCCGCGCCGTTTTTCGATTCGAACGGTTCCCCGGCGGCTGATCAGCAGGGAGGCCGCCGTCATCGAAATCACGGTGCAGCCGGAAAGAAAGCTGATGGTGTCGACCGGAAGCCGCGATAGGGCGTCCAGAAC
Source organism: uncultured Oscillibacter sp. (assembly GCA_947577075.1). Lineage (GTDB taxonomy): Bacteria > Bacillota > Clostridia > Oscillospirales > Oscillospiraceae > Oscillibacter. Next base: position 20,889 of record CANPTW010000005.1, read on the forward strand.
GGGTTTGATGATTACGCCGCCGCCTACGCCGCTGATGCCGCCGATGGTTGTTGCGGTAAGGCAGATCAAAAAGGCCCAAAAAACATTCATCCCAATCCTCCCGTGCCGTTACGGCGTTTCCCGACTGCTTCATCGCGCAGACGGTCTTCTGCTTGGGGGAAGGCCGCTTTACCTGCCCCGCTCCAACCGGCAGAACCGCAGCCGGAAAAACAGATCTGACGCAGAAAGCTCCTTCCGCGTCGGATCTGTTTTTTATGGCCCGGGCCGTTCCGGCGGAGCCGGCTGTCCGAATGGAGCCCTGAACGGAACCGATCCGCTTCCGGCAGGGGAGCGGGTCCGCCTGGAAAGGCTCTGCAGGCTGCTCCGCCGCTTCCGCCGCGGAAAACGGGGGACAGGGAGCGTTTTGCGCGGCCCGCCCGGCAGCGCATCCTGCAGACAGGGTGCCTTTTTATACAGGCCGCGGGCGGCGGCGGTAAGCTCATGGCTGCCCGCGGGGAGGGGAAGACAGCTTTTTGCAGCTTCCCCGGACCTCTAAATGGAAGGGGAGCACCACCCGCAGGGGAATTTTATGCCCGCCGTTGATCCGATCGATCAAGATCTTTGCCGCGATGTTCCCCATTTCCTCAATGGGGATGTGGATCGTGGTCAAGGGAGGGACAAGATACTTGGATATTTCGATATCGTCTATGCCGATTACAGAGATATCGTTGGGGACGGACAGCCCCGCCTCCTGGAATGCCCGCATGGCGCCCACGGCGGAAATGTCGTTGGCGCAGAAGACGGCCGTGATATTCGGAGCGGATTCCAGCAGCTTTTTCGCGCCGATGTAGCCGCCCTCATAGGTGAGGATTACATCCGCTACATAGCGGCTTTCCGTTGGAAGCTTGTTTTTGATCATGGCGGTGCGATACCCCACATAGCGGACCTCGTTGAAGGTCTCGCCGATATATCCGATCCTGGTATGCCCCAGGCTGATCAAATAGTTGACAGCCTCCTTGCTGGCCTCGGAGCCGTCACAGAGGATGGAGTCGAATTCCTTTTTGTAGGAGTTCAGGCCGACAAAGCACAGGTTTTTGAAGCGCTTTTTCAGAAGAATCAGCGCGGCGTTGTCACAGCGCCCCAGAATCATAACGCCTTTGGCGGAGCTTTCGGCAAGCAGCTTCTGATTGTAGCTGTGCTGGAGACTGGAGGCGGTGAAGGAGTATTTCAGCACATGATTCAATTTCAGGACCTCGGTTTCAATGCTGCGGGCCAGGTCGGAAAAAAACTGGTCTTTGTCGGAGAAGGGCATGCGGGCGAAAAAGCACTCGATGCTGCCAAACGTTTTTTCCGCCTTGCTCTCCTGGCTGCTGCGCAGTTTTTGGGCGGTGTCGTTTGGCACATAGTTCGTGCGGCGGACAATTTCCCAGATGCGGTCCTGAATTTCCTGGCTGGCGGCGCTCTTTCCCTTATTGTTGATGACTCTGGATACCGTGGAAATAGAGACGCCGGCCTCCTTCGCGATTTCTTTTTGGGTCATATGGGCATACCTTTCCTGTCCGGCGGATGGGGGCCTGTTTACATAGGGCGAACATGGGGTTCCCGGAAGCGTATTTCCGGGCGCAGGCGGGCGTTTGCGGACACGCCGGCGCCTATTGGTACAGCTTTTTAGGGGAGCGCGGCGCCCCGGAGGGGCGTGGGCCTGGGTTTACGCGGGGGGGCCCTGGTCCTTCATGCACAGATGCACGGCGGCAGTGGTGAAGGCTTGCGGCAGGGCCAGAATATTGGGAGCGGGGCCGACGTATTTTTTCATGGCGTCCGCCAGAGCTTCTTCGATGGTGGCGCGGGTCTTGAGGCCCATGCTGCGGGCGATGCCCGGCTCCCGGGCGCCGACGATGTAGATGGCGCTGGTGTGCTCCTCCGCCAGATGGCCGCAGCTCATCATGGAGAAGCCGTGGAAGGGGTGGAAGGCGTTGGCAAAGCGGTACTTGCGGATATATTCGGCATTGGTGGCGAAGTATTCGCCGTACCGGTTCATGTCCGGGAGGATGTTCATATAATCGTGCTGGAACAGATTGTAAAGCTCCCGCAGATAGGGCCAGCGCTCGTCGTGGAAGTAACCGTCGCAGATACTGGAGACGATGAACACACATCGGTCGGACAGGACCCGCTTGTGGCGGATGACTTGGGCGGAGAGCGCCTGCATCATTTGGATGGGATTGGTGCCCATGCCGTCGCCGTAGTGAAAATTGGTCGGCATGCCGAATATGACGACGTCGTACCGCTTCTCGGCCCAGCGGACATAGGTGCGCTTGTCCGCGGTTTTCCAGCTGACGGGCTGCATTTCCCGGGCCCAGCCGGAGTTGATCTCAATTTGGCGGGATTTCGTATCCAGCACGGCGTCGCAGCAGAAAAATTTCCTGCCCATCTTTTCCTCCATCAGCATGCCCTGGCGGTCAAATTTGCCGCGCATGGCGCTGCCCGTGGATACGGGGACAAAGTCGGCGCGGTGCATGATCTGGGGAACGTGGTGGGCGGCGATGCTTCTCCAGTGGGTGATTCCCGTGGCACAGTGCTTATAGCCGCCGGAATAGCCGCCGTAGGGGTTCCCCTGGGTGTGGCCGATGAGGATTGTGATGTCCGCGTCGAAGGCGTATTTGTTCATGATAACATGATCGCCCTGCGAGGTGCGGCCAAGGTCCACCAGGTGGTCGTAATCCTCGCTGTCGTGGCTGGTGATTTGACCGGAAGGATAAAATTCGTTGAACAGCTCGGGTCCCAGAATGGCCCTCATTTCCGGAACGGTAGCCCGGGGGTGCAGGCCGTTGGAGAAGAGCAGGAGGATATCCTCTTTTTTCACGCCCCCGGCATACAGCTCATCCAAACAGGCGCGGACGGCGACTTTGCGGTGGCTGGTGGGCTGACAGCCGCCCTTGACGATATCCGGGATAACAAAGACAACCCTCCTGCCGGGGGCGGCCATGGATTTCAGCGGCTCCATGCCGATGGGGCTGCGGATGGATTCAAGAGTCGCGTTGTAAAGACTGTCCCAGTCCTGCGGAAGGCAGGGGGGGTCCGGGACCGTGACGCCGGGGATGAACACGTCCGTGCTGTCAGGCAGCCCGGCGCTCATCATGCCGTTTCCATACTCGAAATTAAGATTCATAATAGCACCCTTTCTGTAGCGCGAATGCGGTAACGCAGGCGGGATCGATTGGTTTTATTATGAAGGAATGCGGCGCAATGTTGCAATGCAAATTAACCCAAACGTTTGCATAGGCGGCCGGGGATGGAAACATTCAAAAGAAAATACGGTTGAAAAGGACAGGACGCACGATATATCCGCGGATATATCGTGCGTTTTTGTACAAATAGTCAATTATTTTTGAGGGGCCGCCTCCGGGCGTATCCGGCACACCAAACGTTTGCATAAAAAGTATGAAAAAAGATGTGGACATCCCCTTATAATAACAGCAGGCAGGAAAACGCTGATAATGTATAGGCAAACCCCGTAAGCATGTGAAATGGCGGCCTTATCTTGATCCTGAATGCATGTGCGGAACTGAAAAGGAGGACGGAAAATGAAATCGTGCAAAAAGTACCATGGCGTTATTCCCCCCATCATTACTCCGGTGGACGAGAAAGAGCGCGTAGATGAGGGGGGATTCCGGGCCCTGCTGGATCACTGCATCGCCGGAGGCGTGCACGGTATGTTTGTGGCGGGGTCCAACGGCGAGACCATGGCCCTGACGCAGGCCGAGCGTGACCGCGCTATCCGCATTGCCGTGGACCAATGCAAAGGCCGTATCCCCGTGATGTGCGGCGTGATGGACACCGGCACCCGCCGCGTCATCGACAATATCAAGCGGGTAGAGGACGCCGGCGGCGATTGCGCCGTCATTACCTCCATTTTTTACGCAAGGCATAATTCCCAGGCCGAAACCATCCGGCATTTCGAGCAGATCGCCCGGGAGACTGCCATCGACCTGGCTCTCTATAACATTCCCCCCTTCACCGGACTGAAGGTCTCCCCCGAGACTGTGCTGGAGATTTGCGCAATGGACCGCGTGAAGGCATATAAAGATACGTCCGGCGCCTTCGGCGAGTTTTTGGGCATCCTGAGGAACTTGGAGAAGACGGAGGTTTCCGTGCTCCAGGGTCTGAATCCGTATTTTGTCACCAGCGTGCTGCTGGGGGCCGACGGGACGGTGCCCGCCGCGTCTCCGCTCTTTCCCGAAATCTATGTGGAGGCCTATGAGGCCGGGGTGCAGGGCGACGTGGCGCTCTGCAAGAAGTACGACGTGCTTACGGAGGCCATTGGAAAAATGCTGGCCATGTCCAAAAACCTGACGGCCGTCAACAAGTTTGCCATCTCCACCCTGGGGTATACCGATAAGCGCGTGATTGCGCCGCAGGACGCGATCTCGCCCGAAGAGGAGCAGAATGTGTTGCGCCAGATTGAGAAGATCCGCCGGATGCATGCGGAGCTGAAAGCGTCCTTATAAGGAGGGCCTGTTGATGATGCTGACAAAAGACGAGGCAAGAAATTTGAAGCGCTTCGCGGCCGACATCCGCATCCAGTGTATGGAGCAGTTTAAGGCCGTCGGCGTCGGCCATGTTGGCGGGAGCATGTCGGTCTGTGACTTGATGGCGTGCCTCTATGGAAAGCTGATGCGGATCGACCCCGCCGAGCCGAGGATGGAGCGGCGGGACCGGATCGTGGTGTCCAAGGGGCACGCGGGCCCGGCGATGTACGCGGCGCTGGCGCTGAAGGGGTTTTTCGAGGTGGAAGAGCTCAAGACGCTGAATCGCCTGGGGACCCGCCTTCCCAGCCATACGGACCGCAGACGCACGCCCGGCGTGGATATGACCACAGGTTCTTTGGGCCAGGGCTTCTCCAGCGGCTTGGGCATTGCCTATGCCTGCAAGCTGAAAGGCATCGATAACTATACCTATATCATTTTGGGTGACGGCGAGCTGGGAGAGGGGCAGGTCTGGGAGTGCGCGCTGTTTGCCGCCGCCAAGGGCCTGAGCCGTGTGATGGTCTTTGTGGACGCCAACGGCTATCAGTTGGACGGCGCCACGGACGAGGTGCTGCCCCTGGGCGACGTGCGCAGAAAATTCGAAGAGTTTGGCTGGGAAGCGCTGGATGTGAAAGACGGCAACGACGTAGAGGCGATTTGCGGGGCCGTGGAAATGGCGAAGCAGGATACGGCCAGACCGAAGCTGCTGGTGCTGCATACCGTGAAGGGCCTTGGCTGTCCCGCCGCTTTTGCGGCCGGCCTCCCCACCAATCACAATATGCCGGTGTCCGCCGAAGCGGCAGACCGGGCGATTGCGCTGCTGCTTCAGGAGAAGGAGGCCATACTATGAATATGAAGCTCTTGGATGAGATCCGGCCGGACAGCAAGGAGATGCGGGCCTATTACAGCGAGGAAATCGTGCGGCTGATAGACGCCGGCAAGCCGGTCATGGCCCTGGACGCCGATTTGATGCGGGCGGTCGGCCTGCTGCCGTACCGGAAGGACCGGGCGGACAGAATCATAGACTGCGGCATTGCCGAGGCGAACATGATGGGGGTCGCCGCCGGACTTTCCGCAGAGGGATTTGTCCCGTTTGCCCATTCGTTCGCGGCGTTTGCCAGCCGGCGGGCCTTCGACCAGGTTTACATGAGCGGCGGCTATGCGGGGCTGAATGTGAAGGTGGTCGGCAGTGATCCGGGCGTGGGCTCCGCGCTTAACGGGGGAACCCACCAGGCCAACGAGGATATTGCGCTGATGCGCGTTATCCCCAATATGACGGTGGTGGAGCCCAGCGACCCGGCGATGCTGGTCAATGTCATCCCGCAGATCGCGGACACCTATGGGATGTTCTACCTGCGCCTGTTCCGGCTGCGGGCCAAAAAAATCTACGCTCCCGGAAGCGCCTTTACCATCGGCAGGGCCGTCACGCTGCGGGAGGGCGCCGACGCCGCCATCATTGCCTGCGGCCTGGAGGTGGCGGAGGCCGTCCGGGCTGCCGAGATACTGGCGGAAAGGAATATCCGCGTCCGCGTTTTGGACATGTTTACGATAAAGCCCATCGACCGGGAGGCCGTTCTGGCGGCGGCGAGAGACACCGGGGCCATCGTAACGGCGGAGAACCACAATGTAATCGGCGGCTTGGGCGACGCCGTGGCGGAGGTGGTGTGCGGGGAGTGCCCTGTCCCCATGGGAAGGATCGGCATTCAGGACGTCTTCGGCGAGGTTGGGCCCACCCCTGCGCTGATGCGGCGCTTTGGGCTGACGGCAGAGGACATCGCCGAAACGGTGGAGCGGACGATGGCGAAAAAGAAGGAGTGAGAGGGATGGAACTGAAGTGTACATTGGCGTCTGCCCTGTCCGGCGGGACGCCGGTCGTCCAGGAGGACATGCCCTATGCGGAGCGTGTGTTGCGCCACGCGATCCCGCCGGCCCTCTGTGAGCAGATTCAGCGAATGAATCCCGCCGCGTTCGGAGTGACGGCAAACTTCAAAAAGGTTATCGACGATTTTAAGACGGCTCCCGGCGAAACGCCCGCGGGTTACCGCGTGGAGTATTGCTTCGACGCGGACCGCACGGTGCGGGCGGATTTGAAGCGGGATATTTCCTACGATAAAAACGGAATCAAACGGCCGACCCGGGTGCTGTTTTCCGCGGACTCCGCCAACCCCTATGAGGTGGAGCATGTAAAAGACCTGATCAGCAACCTGACCTGCAATCCCGCCATTATTTACAATATGTTCCTCCATGATCCGAAAGCCAATGTGGGCGGAAGATTCAAGGACCGGGACGAGGTCATGCGGGCGATTGCGGACATCCTGGGCCCGGGATGCGATATCAGCGTGGAGCTGAACGATCCCTTTGCATCCAGTGAGAGCCAGATCCTGGAGGAGGCCGCCCGCTTTAAGGAAATACTGTCCGAACACCGCGTGATTATCAAGGTTCCCCACACCGGCGCCGTCAACGCGCAGAACGTAAAGGAGCTGATGACCGGGGATAAGCGCTTCCGGCGCCGCTACAATCAGGGCTCGGTGGAGGATTATTACCGGGGGCACAACATGGCCCTGATGCTTCATGAGCATGGTTACCGTGTGAACTTCACCCTGATGTTTGAACCCTACCAGACGCATCTGGCGCTCCAGGCCCGCCCCGCGTTTATCAACAGCTTCGTGATGTTCCGCCAGACGCAGAGCCGCCGGATGGCAAACCTCCTCAAAGCCTATGAGGTCACCGGCGATAAGCTGTTTTTGGAACAGCTCCGGGACTACATGGTGCAGCAGGATTACCTCAGCGCGGCGGAGAGCGGCTGCGATCTGCAGCTTGCCTACTCCCGGGCAAAGGACACCCTGCGCTACCGCGGCTATGACAAGGACGGCGCGGACGGCCTGGACGGCATCCGCCATAACCTCCGCCTGCTGCGCAGCGCCAATCTGCCCGATACAAGGCTCATTATCTGCAACTTCCAGGATGAGTATGTCTGGCCCTATGTGGACCGTATGCTGATGGAGCCCGAGTTTGAGGATATGACGGACCGCATCGTAGTGACGGCGCCTCCGGCCCTGCTGGGAGAGTACACCACAAACGCGCTGGTTACCCAGTTCCACAGGAGATTTATGAATGCCGCAAACGGCGCAAAGTGAAGCTTTGCCCGTTGCAATATAAAATTTTGAGGAGGAGAACAAATGAAAACGCGTATTCTTGCACTGGCGCTTGCCGTCGTAATGGCCTTGCCTCTGGCAGGATGCGGCGCCCAAAAGGACCCTGTTCCAAGCCAGAGCGCTCCCGAGCAGACGCAGCCCTCCGCGCCTCCGGCGGAAACGACGGATTATCCCAATGCGGCGATTACCCTGACGGTTCCCTTTGCGGCCGGCGGCTCCAGCGACCTGGTGGCGCGCCTTTTCGCCGAAACCGCCAAGAACTATTGCGACCAGCCCTTTGTGATCGTCGATCAGGGGGGCGGCGGCGGCGTACCCGCCACCACGGAGTTCCTCACCAAGCCCGCCGACGGCTACAACATCCTCTATGCCGCCTCCGCGCCCACCTGTACGCAGGCGATCCTCTCCGACATCCCCTATGACGTGACGACGGACCTGGACTATCTGTGCCAGGTAAACATGGACCCCCTTTGCGTGGTCGTCCGCGCGGACTGCCCCGCCGGCAATATGGACGAGTTTGTCGAGTGGGTCAAGGGCAACGACTTGACTTGGGGCGCTTCCAATGGCGGCGTGCATTACTTCGCGGCGCTGACCATGCTGATGGACCTGGAAATTGAATCCAATTATGTCCCGACGGAGGGCGGCTCCGACTCTGTCGCCAAGCTGCTGGGAAGCCATGTCGACTATGTTTTTATCCATCCCACGGAGGTGCTTTCTTCTTTCAAGTCCGGCGAAACGAAAGTGATCGGCACGATGACCGAAGAGCGCGAGGCAACGCTTCCCGATGTTCCCACGCTCAAGGAGCAGGGCTATGACTACGTCTATGCCGTGCTGAAGGGATTCGTCGTCGCCCCGGGCATGGACCCCGCCGTCCGGGAAAAGCTGGTTGAAATCTGCAGATCCGTCCTGGAGGATGAAACGTTCATCAGCAAGTGCGCCGACATGGGAACCACCATCGGCTATAAGACCGGCGAGGAGTACAAGACCAAAAACCTGGCCGATTTTGAAGTCTTTAAGGCTACTCTGGAAGCCGCCAACAGCTGATTTGCCTGCGAGTTTTGTTTGAAAGCAAGCGGGGGCGGGACGCTTTCCGCCCCCGCTTATTCCTTGAACGCAAAGGAGGAAAACGTGAAAAAGCAATGGAACGGCAATCAGAAAAACATGGCGTGCGGCGCGGCGACATGTTTGACGGCGGCAATGCTGTTTTACTACTCCCGCACCCGGATTAAGGTGAACCGCTTTATCACCGGCTTTGGGACGGATGCGCGCACGGTTCCCGCCGCGGTGTACGCCTTTATGTTTTTCCTGGGGATCTGCCTGATTCTGACGGCGGCCGGCCGGGAGCGGCGGGGGTTTGAAAATACAAAGGAATACAAGTGGATTCCGAAAGAAAATCTGAAGTCCATGGGAATTGTGATCTTCAGCATCGTGGTCTATGCGCTGCTGGTGCGGGAGGTCGGCTTCTTCGTGATGAGCGCCATCCTTATGATGTTCCTGTTCTGCTATACCAAGGTAAACGTCAGGATGGCGGCGGCTATTACGGTTTTTGTCGAGATAGCCCTGTATCTTATCTTTGTCGTTGTGCTGAAGGTTCCCATCACGATGGATGTGCTGCTGATTTAAGGAAAGGAGCGTGTGTGAATGGCGTGGGAAATAATCTGGAACAGCTTGCTCAGCGTGTGTACGCCGGTCAACCTGTTTATTCTGACGGCCAGCACCATCATAGGCATCACCATTGGGGCGATGCCGGGCCTTACCGCCACGATGGGCGTCGCCCTGGCACTGCCGCTGACCTTCGCAATGGACCCGGTTTCCTCCCTGATTTTGCTGATCGGAATTTACTGCGGCGGAATTTACGGCGGCAGCATTACGGCAATCCTGATGAAAACCCCCGGCACGCCGGCCGCCGCCGCCACTGCCATCGACGGCTTTGAGCTGGCCAAACAGGGAAAGGCAAGGAAGGCCTTGGAGATGGCCCTGTGGGCCTCCGTGTTCGGCGGAATCGCCTCTTTCTTTGCGCTGATTTTAATTGCGCCGCAGCTTGCGAAGTTTGCGCTGAAGTTCGGCCCGCCGGAGCTGGCCTGCCTGGCGCTGTTCGGCCTTACCATCATCATCAGCATGTCCTCCGGATCTCTGATCAAGGGCCTGATCGCCGGCTGCATCGGGCTTGGCATGAGCTTCATCGGCATCGACAAGATTGAAAGCTGTGTCCGTTTTGGCTTTGGAAACGCCGACCTGATGAACGGCCTGCGGCTGGTTCCCTGTATGATCGGCATGTTTGCCATGAGCCAGGTATTCACCCAGTTTGAGGATATCTTTGCCAACGAGGGGAAAATTGTCCCCAAAATTGTGGCGGGAGAGCGGCTGGCGTTTCGGGAGTTCTTTGCGGAGCTTGGGAACCTGATCCGCGGCTCGGTCATTGGCATCCTGGTGGGGGCTATGCCCGGCACCGGCTCCACGATTGCCAGTTTTCTCAATTACAACGAGGCAAAGCGCACGTCCAAGGACCGCGAAAACATCGGAAAAGGGAGCCTGTCGGGCGTTTGCGCCAGCGAGGTGGCGAACAATGCCGTTACCGGCGCCGCGTTCATTCCGCTGCTGACCCTGGGGATTCCCGGCGACGTGACGACCGCGGTGATTCTGGGCGCCCTGATGATGCAGGGCCTGATCCCCGGCACCGCCCTGTTTACGGAGCACCAGGAGTTTGTCTATCCCACTATGCTGGCGTTTTTGCTTGCCAATATTGCTATGGGCATTTGCGGCACGGCGCTGATCGGCATTTTCTCCCGCATTGTGGAGATTCCGGGCAAGTGCCTTACCCCCGTCATTGCGGCGCTGTGTGTGATTGGCTCCTATGCCATCAATAACTCCTTCTTTGACGTGACCGTCATGATCGTCTGCGCCTTTGCGGGCTATTTGCTGCCCAAGGCCGGGTTCCCCACGGTGCCGATCCTCATTGGATTTATCCTGGGGCCCGTGTTTGAAACGAACTTCCGAAACGCCTTGATCATGTCAAAGGGGAGCTATCTCATTTTTGTGACCCGGCCGATTGCGCTGTTCTTCCTGGCGGTTGCCGGCATTTTCCTTGGGATGGCTATGGTAAAAACATATAAAGCGTCCAAAACGATGCAGGAGCGGGAGGTGATGGAATGAAAGCGGCTGCGGAGAGCCGCATCGGGGGAAGCGGCGGCGCTCCCTGCAGGGACGGCCGGACCGCGTGCGCGGCCGTCCGCCGGCGGGCGCCGGGCATGCCTGACCGGCTGCTTCGCTTCGGGAAGGACGGAAGGCTTTGATACAAAGGAGGATGCTGTGAAAGTATTAGTGACAGGGGCGGGCTTCTGTAAGCCGGTCATGGCGGGCAACCTGGAATATTTAAGGAGCTTTGCAGACGAGGTAATCAACTTTGCCGCCGCCAGGCCGCACACCGCAGAGGAGATCATGGGAGTGTGGGACGGTGTGGACGGGATTATCGCCGGGCTGGAGCCCTATACGGCCGAGGTGCTGGAGAAGGCGCCCCCCACGCTGAAGGTCATCTCCCGCTATGGCGTGGGCGTCAACAACATTGATTTGGAGGCCGCCGGGAAGCGGGGGATTTTGGTCACCAACACGCCGGGCGCAAACTCCATGGCCGTGGCGGAGATGACGGTGGGGCTGATGCTGGCCGTGGTGCGCCGCATCCCCGCGGACAGCGCCGCGGTGAAAGCGGGAAGGTGGGAGCGGGAAATGTCCGTCGGCCTGGAGGGCAGGACGCTGGGCATCCTGGGCCTGGGCGCTATCGGCAGGCATGTCGCCAGGGTATCCGGGGCCCTGGGGATGCACGTGGCCGCGTACGATCCCTTTTGGCCGGAGCGCTTTGCCGAGGAATGCGGCGTTGCCCGGAAGATGAGCGTTGACGAGGTCCTGAGGGTGAGCGATGTGGTTTCGCTGCATCTGCCGGCCATGGAGGGCACCTTTGATATAATCAACCGGGAAAGCATCGCCGGGATGAAGGACGGGGCCTATCTGATCAATGCCGCCCGGGGCGAGCTGGTGGATATGGACGCGGTATACGAGGCGCTTAAAAGCGGCAAGCTGGCGGGCTATGGCGCGGACGCCTTTAAGCGGGAGCCCCCCGAACGGCACCCCATTATGGGGCTTTCCAATGTGGTCATGACGGCCCATACCGGCGCGTTTACCGAGCAGGCGGCCATCCATATGGGCCGGGATGCGATTGACAACCTGCGGACGGCGCTGGAAACCGGAGACTGCCCCACGGCCGTAAACAGAAAGAAGGGCCCGCTGTGATCCGCGGATTTGAAATGGGGCGGCCGCTTTCGGGGAACGGCTGCCGGCGAGCGGGGCGCGCGCAGACTCCGGGCTCTGTTTGAGAAATGCCGAAAGGCCCGAACGGCGGATCTTTTTCCGGCACTCCGGGCTAACGCTTCTTGCCGGGCGGCGGCCCGCCCGCAAAAATCTGCCTTGATTGGCGGAAAGATCTCTCGCCGCCGGGCATTCCGCCAATACTCAAACAGGGCCTAACCTTCCGTTGGAGGAACGAGAATCGCAAAGGGGGAGTTTCTTTGAAACATATTTTCTTGAATTTAAAGCGCTTTGATATTCCCAGGGAGCTGGGCGGCGTTAACGCCGTCGCCGCTCCCTCCGAGTGGGCGGAGTACATCGTCAGGTCCGTGGATGAGGCATTGTCCGTTTACGGCGAAAAGGGGGAGTTTGTGATTTTTTTTCCGGAGGCGCACATTCTCCCCGCGGCAAGGGCCGGCATGCGGCACTGCGTTTTAGGCTGCCAGGGCGTGTTCCGCGAAGATGTGGCAAAGGGGGGAAATTTTGGGGCCTTCACCACCGGGCGGACCGCAAAGAGCATGGCGGCGCTGGGCTGCAGGTACGCCATCATCGGCCACTGCGAAGAGCGCCGGGACCTGACGGCGGTGATGACCCTGGGCGGCGGAACATCCGAAGGCGTGCACGGTATTTTAAACCGTGAGGCGCTGCGGGCGGAGGAGGCCGGCTTGAAGGTGCTGTTCTGCGTCGGCGAGAATGCGGACGAGACGGACCGCTGGGAGGAAGTGATACGCCGGCAGGTGCAGGAGGGCCTGGCCAACACGGATTTGCGCAATGTGGTCGTCGGCTATGAGCCGCTGTGGGCCATAGGCCCCGGCCGCCCTGTGCCGGCGGCGGAGGATATTCGGCGCGTTGCCCGCTTTATCAAAAGCCTTGTGGACTGCCCGGTGGTCTACGGCGGTGGGCTGAAGGAAGAAAACGCCGCCATGATTGCGGCGATTCCGGAAATGGACGGGGGACTCATCGCGCTGACGCGTTTCCAGGGGGAAATCGGCTTCTATCCGGATGAGTACCTGCGGATTATCCGCAGCTACCTGGAATAAACGGGGAAGAGCGGCAGGGGGCTTGGCCCGTGGGCGTTTTCCAGGGGGGTGAGGAGATGGGGGCGTTTGCGTTTTGCGCAGAATTGATCGTTATGATGGGCGCGGGAGCCGCGGCGGGAAGGCTGGGGATTGCGGACGACCGATTCATCGAGGGGTTTTCGGAAGTCCTTACCAGGCTTTTGATTCCCTGCATGGCGGTTTCCGTGATGATCCGGCAGTATTCGCCGGACGCGCTGGCAAAGGGCCTCGGCATGATGACGGGCTGTGTCCTGGTTCTGCTGGCGGGGGCGGCCGCCGGGGCGTTCGTCGGATTGGTCCGGAGAAAAAGCGATGATCTTTCAGCGGTCCTGCTGCCCTGCGTCATGTTTATCAACGCGAATTTTATTGGCTTTCCCGTCATTCAGGCGCTGTACGGCGAGGAATCGCTGGTATATGCGAATTTCTTCATGATACCGTACCGGCTGCTGTTCTACACCCTGATGCCGATGCTCTTCAAGGGCATTTCCGGAAGCGGCGCCCGGGAGCTGTTCCGCTCCGTTCTGCGGGCGGCCAATAACCCGGGGGTGTGCGCCACGGCCGCCGGGCTGGTCATAGCGGTGCTGGAACTCCCGGTTCCCGGGCCGGTGCTGGCCTCCTTGACCCGCCTGGGCGACGCGGCGCTGCCCCTGGGCATGATGGCCTGCGGAATGTACATCAGCCAGGGGGGCTTTCCCAGCGCGCTTTTGAGTCCCGGCTGTCTGGCGGCGGCAGCCTGCCGGAATTTACTGGTTCCGCTGATCGTCTGGGGACTGCTCTGCCGGGCGGATATCGATCCTTTGGTATTTCGGGAACTTGTAATTTTTGCGGCGCTGCCGATTCCAAGCATGGCGGCGCTCTTTGCCAAGCAATATGGACGCAACGCGGAGCTGGCGGCCTCCATGGTGTTTGTCAGCACGGCGCTGTCGGTTGTGACGCTGCCCCTGTGGGGGGAGCTGCTGCGGAGGTTTGCGTGAGCTCCGTGCCCTTCGGCTGCGTTCGCCGCATCCGACAGGGCCGGACCGAGGGGGGATTTTATGAAAGAAAAAGCGTACAGAAGCGACCGAATGAAGACGGGACATGCAAATGCCGGAAACCGGGCCTTTCTCTATGGCGTGGGATTGGACCGGGAGGAGATCCGGAAGCCCTTTATCGGGATTGCCAACACTTGGAACGAGCTTCATCCCGGCCACAAGCATCTTAGAGAGCTGTCCGCCGCCGTAAAGGAGGGCGTTCTTTCCGGCGGGGGGCAACCCTTTGAATTCAACACCATCGCCCTGTGCGACGGATTGGCGCAGGGCCACTCCGGCATGTGTTATGTGCTGCCCAGCCGGGATCTGATTGCGGACTCCGTGGAAGTCAACGCCTACGCGCATTGTTTGGACGGCCTTGTGCTGATCGCGAGCTGTGACAAAATCGTCCCCGCCATGGCAATGGCGGCAGGCCGGATCAACATCCCCGCGATCATCGTTACCGGAGGGCCCATGCTGGGCGGCGCCTTCGAGGGCAGGCGCATGGGCGGCGGCTGGATGGTCCGGGAGGCATCCAGCCGCGTGATGCGGGGAGAGCTGTCTGAAGAGGACTATGAGCGCATGCAGAAGAGCGTGTGCGACGGCGTGGGCTCCTGCCCCATGATGGGGACCGCGAATACCATGTCCTGTCTGATGGAGGTGCTGGGACTTTCCCTGCCGGGGTGCGGGGCCTGCCATGCGGTGACGGCGGAAAAGCTGCGCTATGCCCGCCGCAGCGGAAAACGCATTATGGAAATGGTGGAGCGGGATATCAAGCCCCGCGATTATATCACGGAGCCGGCGTTTGCCAATGCCCTGCGCGTCGGCGCCGCGATTGGCGGGTCGACCAATATGCTGATCCATATGCCGGCCATTGCGGATTCCTTTGGATATACGCTGACGCCGGAGCAGTTCGACCGTATAGGCGACACGACGCCCTTCCTCGTCAATGTGATTCCGTCCGGAAAATTTACCATGCGGGAATTTGAGCAGGCCGGAGGCGTTCCGGCCGTGATGAAGGAATTGGGCGAGGAGTATCTGGACCTGGGGCAGAGGACGGCTTCCGGGCGGACTTGGGCGCAGGAGCTGGAAGCGTGCCCCGGGAGCGCCTGTTCAGAGGTGATCGCCGGCAAGGACCGGCCTCTGCGCAGGGACAGCGGGCTGTGCGTGCTGAGGGGGAATTTGGCCCCTGTCGGCGCGGTTATCAAGCGGACCGCCGTAGATCCCGGGATGCTCTGCCACCGGGGTCCCGCGCGGGTGTTTGACTGCGAGGAGGCGGCGGTGGACGCAATCAAATCAGGACAGATCCGCGCCGGAGACGTTGTGGTGATCCGCTACGAGGGGCCCAAAGGGGGCCCGGGCATGCGGGAAATGCAAAATCCCGTGACGGCGATGATCAGCTACGGCTTGAGCGGCTGTGCCGCCCTGCTGACGGACGGCCGCTTCTCCGGCGCCAGCCATGGCCCCTGTATTGGACATGTGGCTCCGGAGGCGGCGGAGGGCGGGCCCATTGCCCTGGTGCGGGAAGGAGATCTGATTTCCATTGATATCCCCAGCAAGTCGCTGACGCTGGAGGTTTCGGAGGAGGAGCTGGAGAAGAGGAGAAGGGAGTGGACGCCGGCGCCGCCCAAGGCCGTGAGCCGCTATCTGGAGCGCTTCCGTTTTCTGGTGACGGACGCCTGGAGGGGGGCGGTTATGGAAGTGCCCCGGCGGCCGGAGGAATGAGGCTGGCGCGGAACGCACATCCGCATATCAGGACAGGAGGTTATTATGAAAATTCTCGTCGGCGCCGATAAGGGCGGTTTTCATTTAAAGGAGGCGGTACTGGCTCATTTGCGGGAGTCCGGTGTGGAATACGAGGACGTGGGCACGGTCGCCCTGGATGCGTGTAAGGACTTTACTTCCATCGCGGCCGGGGTGGGCGAGCGGATTTCAGCCGGGACGGCGGAGCGGGCCGTTTTAATCTGCGGGACCGGCATGGGAATGGCCATTGCCGCCAACAAGTTCAAAGGCGTGCGGGCCGCGGTGGTGGAGAGCCAATATGCCGCGGGCTATGCGCGAAAGATCAACGACGCCAATGTATTGTGCCTGGGCGGGTTTATCGTCGGCCCCGGCATGGGATGCGAAATCGTGGATACCTTTTTGGGAACGGGCTTTGTGGAGGGGTTCCCGCAGTGGCGCACAGATTTTCTGACCGGCCAGAAGAAACGGCTGGAGGAGTTGGAGCGGACGCAGTTTCGCTGAGAGCAGGAGGAGAGAAGATGCCTTGTGAGGAGCTTTTGCGCGGTATTCCGCTGCCCAGACTGGCGCCGGTGCGCCAAAAATTTGATGCGGAGCGGATCGGGGATATCCCCGCGGCAGTGGCGCGGGCGCTGGAACGGGCGGGAACCCTGGACCGGATAAGGCCCGGAATGCGGGTGGCCGTCAGCGGCGGCAGCCGGGGCATTGCCAACATCGCCCTGATTCTCAGGAGCGTGGCGGCCCTGGTCAGGGAGCGGGGGGCGGAACCCTTTGTAGTGCCCGCGATGGGAAGCCACGGCGGCGGAACGGCGGAGGGCCAGACACGGGTTCTGGCGGCGCTTGGAATAACCGAGGAATACCTGAACTGCCCCATTTATTCCTGCATGGAGCCCGTGGAGATAGGGGTTACGGCGAGCGGAGCCGCCGCGATGTTTGACCGGCACGCCTGGCAGGCGGACGCGACCATTGTTGTCAATCGGGTGAAGGAGCACCCCGCGTTCTTCCATCGGATTGAAAGCGGACTTGCCAAGATGATTGTCATCGGCCTGGGCAAGCAGAAGGGCGCGGACCAGTGCCACCGGACGCATATTCATCTGCTGGGTCCGCTGATTGAGGAAATCGCGGCGTTTGTGATTCCCCGGAGCAACATTGCCTTTGCCCTTGGAATTATTGAAAACGCCTATGACGAGACTTGCATGCTGCGGGCCGTTCCGGCGGAGCGGATTCTGGAGGAAGAGCCGCTGCTGCTGAAGGAGTCGCGGGCCAGGATGCCGGCCATCTATCCCGGGCGGTTCGACGTGCTTGTCATGGATCAAATTGGAAAGAACATCTGCGGGGCGGGCTATGACACCAAGGTGGTAGGGCGTTTTCCCAATCCGGCGGTTCCGGATACGGCGGTATTCAGCCGCATGGCGGTGCTGCGCCTGACGGAGGAGAGCCACGGGAACGCTATGGGCATCGGCAACGCGGACGTCTGTGCCGGCCGGATCGTGGAAGAGATGGATTATGAACAGTCCTATATGAATTCCCTGACCAGCCTGACGCCGTTTTCCTGCAAGGTCCCCATGCACTTTCCCACGGACCGCCTGGTGCTCCAGGCGGCGATAAAGCTCTGCCCGGATTTGCCGGCTCCCCGGGATGTGCGCATGGTGCGTATTCATAATACGCGTACCTTGGGGCGCATCTGGATTTCTGAAAACATGCTGGGGGAGGCTGCGGAGGATGAACGGATGGAAATACTCGGGGACCCCGCGCCGTTTTCATTTGACGCCCAGGGGAATTTGACGGATTTGCAGGGGCGTTCCGGACGGCAATCAATATAAGGAGGTTTCAATATGGCAGCGCAGAGCAATCCCACGATTCGCCTTGATCCCTTGGATAATGTGGTCGTAGCCAGGGAGGACATTCCGGCCGGCGCCTATATCGCGGCGGAGGGGATCACAACGCTTGACGAGATTCCAAGAGGGTATAAAGTTGCCGCCCGGCCAATTCGCAAGGGCGAGAGCATTCTGAAATATAATACGGCCATCGGCTGCGCCGTATCGGATATCCGGCCGGGAGCGCTTATGCACAACCACAATATCAGCATGGACGACGTCGATAAGGATTACGCGTTTTCCAGGGAGTATGTGCCGACCGCGTACGTCCCCCGGGACCGGCGCCCAACGTTTCAGGGCTTCGTGCGGCCAAACGGCAAGGTGGGCACCCGGAACTATATCGGTGTTTTTACCGCCAGCAATTGCGCCGCGACGGCGGCGCGCAGAATCGCCGGCTACTTTACGCCGGAGCGGCTGAAGGCATATCCCCGTGTGGACGGGGTGGTTCCCTTTATCATTGACGGCGGCTGCGGGCTGCCCTATGGGGAGCCGCTGGAGCTGCTGCGGCGCTGTATCGGGGGCTATATCAAGCATCCCAACCTGGCCGGCGCGGTGGTTTGCGCCCTGGGCTGTGAGCGAAACAATATTGACGGAATGTTTGAAGCGCTCGGCCTGGAGGAGTCCGATACCCTCAAGCGCCTGGTCCTTCAGGAGATGGGAGGGACCCGCAAAACGGTGGAGCGCGGAATCGCCGAAATCGAGAAACTGCTGCCCATAGCCAATCAGGCGGCGCGCACGCCGGTGTCCGTGGAGCACCTGACGATAGCGCTTGAGTGCGGCGGCAGCGACGGCTTTTCCGGCCTTTCGGCGAATCCGGCCTTGGGCGCGGCTGTGGATATTCTGATCCGCAATGGCGGCACGGCGCTTTTGTCGGAAACGACGGAGATCTTTGGCGTGGAGCATACGCTGACCCGCCGGGCGGTTACGCCGGAGGTGGGCCGGAAGCTGGTGGAGCGGATGGAATGGTGGCTGAAATACTCCGCGGGGAGCGACGTGCAGATCAACGGAAAAGTCTCGCCGGGAAACAACCGGGGCGGGATTACCAACATTTTGGAAAAATCGCTGGGCGGCGTAAAAAAGGGCGGCGGGACCGGCTTGATGGATGTGATCGAATATGCGCAGCCCGTCACGGCGCGGGGATTGATTTTCATGGACTCTCCCGGCTTTGACCCTGTGGCGGCGACCGGGCAGGTGGCCGCCGGCGCCAACCTCATTGCGTTTACCACGGGGCGGGGCTCGTGCTACGGCGGCGTTCCGGCGCCCTGCATTAAGCTGGCGACCAATACGCCCATGTACCGGGTCATGGAGGAAGATATGGACATCAACTGCGGAGTCATTATTGACGGAGATAAAACCCCGGCGGAGCTGGGGGAGGAGATCTTCCGCCGCATGCTTCAAGTGGCCTCGGGAGAGAAGAGCAAAAGCGAGCTCCTGGGCGTGGGGGAAGACGAATTTCAGCCCTGGAATATTGGAATCATTTCCTAGGGCCTGTTCCCATATAGTCAACGCAGTTGAAAAGAAGCATACCCTTCTTTTCAACCGGCGGGCCATAGGCCCGCCGGGGCGCAAAGCGCCTGTGCGTTTCCTATGAAGGCAAGCACCGTGAGCCGCTCACGCGGCTTACGGCGCTGTAAAACAGCGCCGCATGGAAAAGAATCCTTTGGACTCTTTTCAACTGTGCTGACTATAAACCAACTGTGGGGATTTCCGAGGAAATGTTTGCCGGATGCAAGGCAAAAATCTGCGGGCGGGCGGCCGCCCGGCAAAAATTTTTAACGCCGCAGACGACAAAATTTGCCGGAAAGACGCGGGCTTGGGTTGATGGGAACAGGTCCTGAGCGCCTCCGCTCTGCGGCCGCGGGAAACAAAATATTTTCAGTTTTTTTCAAAAGTATGTGAGAATCCGCTTCCTCGCTGCGTAGTAAAGAGTGAGGAGCGGATTTTCTATGTCCGGCGGAGAGCGGATGCGGAGCTGCGGCTTCGGCACAGGGGGAGCCGCGGCCCATGGGCGGGCCGCGCCGGATGCATGAGGGGAAAAATCCCCGGGGCGGCGCGGGGAAACGGGGGGCGGCCGCCTGGGAAACAGCGGACCATAGGCCGTGAAGGGCAGAGAAGGGGAAGGAACCGCCCTGACGGCGGTATAAGGCCGGGGAGTAAGAAAAGACGCCGCCCCGTCGGGGCGGCGCCATGGGAAAACCCGATTTTAAGGGGCTTGGTCCGGCGGCGGCGCTTCGTCGATATATTCCACGATATCGGGAAGGCTGCACCGCAGGACTTGACAAAGGGCGTTCAGCGTGTTGGTGGACACGGATTCCCCGGCCTTCAGCCGCCGGATGGTGGAGCTGCTGATTTCGCCCTTGACCTGAAGCGTGTAGGTGGTGGCGTGCTTTTCTTCCATGGTGGCCCACAGCGGCGCGTAGGAAATCATTTGCTTCACCTCCCCCTTGACGTTATCTTCATTATTGCCTATAATGAAGAAAATCGTTATAGGCAATAATGCCTATAACGGAAAGCGGAGGAACCGCCGCCTGCGCGCGAGGCGATTGCCCGAATCACGGCTGCCGCAGGTCCGGCGGGCGGATTGTCCGCCGGGCCCGCCGGGGCGGCAGCCTCCGTTCAAGGTGACCCCCTGCGGCAAAGGCGCGGGAGCACATAAATAAAAAAGCTGCAAAAGGAGAACATGTTATGGGAAACTTGGTACCGATTGTCTTATGGGTCGTAATCATCGGCGCGGTGGTCTACAATGTCTTCGTGAAGAAGGGCAGGAACCGGAAGGCCGCGGAGAGCGGCGAGGACCGGGAGCGCGTCCGCCGGGCCGTGGGGCAGCTGCCGGAGGAAAACGCCCCGGTGGTCTATGCCCACTGGGAGGAGCGGGAATCCTATGGCCGCAGGGTCCGGATTACATACCACCGCTATGCGCTGGCGTTCCAGGGGGAAACGCTGTGGGTATTCCCCCTTGGCATCGATAAAAAGACCCGGGAAATACAGGCGGGCAGGCCCGCGGTCCTCACTCCGGAAACCTTGGGCAAGGTGACCGTCAAGTCCCAGGAGAAGGACGGGGCGGTAAAACGCGTGGAACTCTGGCTGATCGACAAGCAGGGGCACGAAATCCAGCAGCTGCGGGTGGACGCGGAAAATCTGCGGAAAAGCCGCTGGTTCCCCGTCAACATCCTGCAGCAGGAGGAGTGCGCTTCCCTGGAGCGCTTTGCCACGGCGCTCAGCCAGCGGGTCGCCGCCGAAAACCCGGGTGTGGACGACCTGATCAAGGCGGAAAACAATGCGGGCCTGGGCGTTTTTGGCGCGTTCGTCTCCGCCATCGGCGCGGTTTTCAGCATTTTCATGCCGCCTCTGGGGCTGGCTGTCTGCCTGGTTGGACTGGCGTTGTCTCTTGTGAGCAAGCTGAGGGGGGCCAAGGGCAAGGTGGCCCCGGTGGTCAGCATCTTGTGCGCGGCGCTGAGCGTGGGCCTGTGCTGGATGTACTGGAAGCTCTTTATTTGACGGCCCCCGCGCCTCCGCGCCGGATGAGGCCGGGACGGCGTTCTTCCTGCGCGCCGTTCCGGTATGAGTGCAGGGGGTGGAGATTTTACGGGAGGTACTTGCGCGCAGGCAATCATTTCTTGTTCCCAGCCGCAGGATATGGTAAACTGATGCTGAAAGAACCATGCGGGGGGGAGTATCTATATATGGAACAGAAATGGGAACAGGGCCGCGACGCTCTCGCCATACCGGGGGCCGTCCTGGGTGCGGCCCTGGGGGCGGACTGCTTGGCGGCGATGGTGCGCTTCGGCGACGTGCCGCTGATCCTCTCCGGGGCGCTGACCGCCCTGTTCGCCGTCCGGGCCGGGGCGCTGACCGCCGGGCGGATCGGCCGGGCCGGGACGCAGCTGGCCCTGCCCTGGGTGCTTCTCTTTGACTTTCTGGGGCATCATCTCTATTTCGCCCTGGAGACCGCCTCCGGCGACCCGGCGGGCGTCTGGCGGGCGTTCCTCAGCCTGGGGGCTCTGCCCGGCTGGTATTGGGCCCGGCTGGCGGCGCTGCTGGCGGTGTCTCTTTGTGCCTGGGCGCTGCTGTTCCGCCGGGCCGGGCAGGACCGGAAGCGGCTCATCCGGGCCCTCCAGCCTGTCCGGCTGGAGCAGGACCCGGCCCCGGCGGAGATGGAGTTTTTTCTGCCGGACCCCGGCTGGATTCGGCCCCACCTCCTGGTGCGGAAGTTTTCCCGGGGAATCTGGCTGGCGCTGCTGTTCCTCTGCCTCTGGATGGGCCGCCTGACGGGCCGGGCGGACCTCTGGGACCGGGCCGCCATGGGCATGGGGTTCAGCCTGCTGATCATCGGTTCCCTCCAGGGGCCCCCGGCACGGCTCTGCGCCGGGGCGCATTGGCTCTATGTCCGGCAGGAAAACCGGCTCTGGCGGGTCCCCCTGAACCAGATTCTGGACCCGGAGCTTCGGGTTTCCCTGGCCTGGCTGGCCGGGGTGTGGGACCTGCTGCCCCAGGCCCGGCGGACGGCCTTCTGGTCCACGGTGGCGGCGGTGATCGCCGAGGGAGAGCTGGAGACTTGCGAAATCAAGAAGCCCACGCTGATCCGGCAGTCCCCCTGGGAGTGGGCGGTGTCCGACAGCCGGGGCGGCCAGCACATGATCCCCAAGGTCTATCCCGGTTTCACCCCCATCCCCGGAGAGGCGGAGCGGGCCCAGTCTGCCCCGCCCATCCGGTGGCTCAATCCCGCTGTCACGGTGGCTGTCACCGCCGTGTGTTTGGCAACGGGGCTGTTCATGGGCGTTCAGGAACAGCGCCGCCCTGATGTCCCGCCGCCGAGGCTGCCGGTGGAAGCGCCTGAGAAGACAGGCCCCGCCTCCACGGAGCCGGTTGTCCCGGAGGTCATTGGAGACTACCTATTGAACGGCCTGACCCTGCGGACCGACAACGCCTTCCGGGCCAGCACCAGCGGGTTCGACGACCCGGAGCATGGTGTGTTCTATCAGATCGAACTGCGCTTCGGCGTGGGAGAGGACGCCGCCCGGCTGGCCCTGGCGGAAACGGAGGGGGAGGACGTCCGCTGGCTGCGGCCGGAGGGGGACGCCTTCCTCTGGCGGCTGGGAGAGAACGGCGTGGCCTATCAGTACAACCTGCGGACGGTCCGCCTTTTGGACGGGCGGCTCTCCCATACCGGCGCGGCCCTCTCGGAGCGGGGGACCATGCTGATTCTCTCTTGTACGCATGGGGAGGAGATCGGGGAGGAGACGGTCCGGGGGACCATGCTCTACATGCTGGAAAACCTCCAGTTCACCGGCCCGGCCATTACGGAGGAAAACTTCCAGGATCAGCTCCACCCGGCGGTGAGCATGGGGTTCAGCCACTGCGGCCAGGCGTTTTTCAAGGCCCCGGAGGGCCTGTTCCCCTACGACGCTTACCTGGATACCTTCCTGCCCTGCGGCGGAGAGGTACAGTATTTTGACGGCGGCATCTCCATGATGACCAAGGTTCACGGCCTCCGGGTGTCCGCCGCGATTGTCGCGAACGAGGGGACCGCCCTGGACGTGGTGCGGGAGGTCTACGAGGACCTGAAAGCCGCCGGGCGGCAGTACGACGAGGGGAACTACCTGGAGGACGCCTATAATGAAGAGGGCAACAACGCCTGCCGGGTGGCCGTCTACTACGACGGAGGCCGGACCCGCGTCACGGCGCTGGTGGCCATGGAGAAGTGGAAGGGCTGCTACCTCTACAAGGAGCTGACCTGCCTCCCCGAGGAGATGGACGGGGAGTACAAGGCGGTCTTCCAGGAGATGGAGAAGGTCTGCGGCATTACGGTGTCCGTCATGGAGGACCTGGGCCGCCAGCGGAACTAGGAGGCGGAGAGATGAACCCAGAGAAAAAAGCGCAAAAGGAGCGGATTGGCCGGGGCATTCTGGGGGCGCTGCTGGGGGCGTTGCTGGGCGGCGCGGTGATCGTGTTTGAGGACCGGACGGCCGGGACCTTCTCCCCGATCTTCGGCGTGGCGGCGGCCATTGCCGTCTTCCAGGGCTACCGGCAGCTGGCCGGAGGGCTGAGCAAGCGGGGGGCGGCAATCTGCGTGATCATCCTGATGGCGGTAATTGCCGGGGCCAACCAGATCAACTGCACGATGGAGGTCATTGAGACAGTGGATGCCCTCCAGGGACGTGATTTCGTGGAGGTCTTCGGGAGCTTTGAAGAGATCCCGGAGGTCCGGGAGATTCAGTCCTGGTATCAGGGGCATCTGCTGGTATTGTATCTGTTCTGCCTGCTGGGCAGTCTCCCGATTCTGGTGCGGGCTTTCCGGGAGCCCAGGGCCCGGACAAAGGCGGAGCTGGACGAGATTCTTCTGGGGAAGGAGCAAGAGAAAGACCCGGAGCAAGAACAGGAGAAGCCGGAGCTCCAGGGGACCCTGTATCTCTTCCGAAAAGCGTGGATGAAGCCCGTGCGCATCAGCGCCGGCGGGGCCGCTGTGGCGCTCCTGGTGGCGCTGGTCGCCTTGATGATGCTGATGCCGAGGCTGGAGGAGCGGTTTCAGATCCGCTTGGCGTTTGGAATGACCGCGGGCATTTTCCTCAGCTTCCTTCCTCTGTTATGGATTTCTCTGACCATCACCCGGTACTGCAACGTCTTCCAGATTCTCTATGTCCGGGCGGCGGGGCGGCTCTGGCGGGTGAACCTGATGAAGCTCTGCCGTGTGGGGGACTGGGAGACCCTGCCCCCGGCGCGGCAGGCGGTGGTCCGGGACGACATTCTCTGGGAGCTGGAGAACATCTTAAACGGCGATCGCTCCGCCTGTGATTCCGGGGCCGTCACCGAGCTGCGGGACATCCAGGCGGAGAGGGAGGACCGCTGGAGCTGGACCGTTTCCTACGAAACGGACTCCGGCAGCCGGAAGAAGCTGAAAATCCCCAAGGGATACCCGGACTTCGTGCCCGTCATGGGGATGGAGAGGGCGGAGGGGCCCGCGCCCTATCGCTGGCTTCCGGGTCTGGCGGCGCTGGTCTTGACGGTGGTGTTCCTGGGCGGGGGCTTTGCCGTTGACAGCCGGCGGGCATCCCAAAACGAGGGGGATGCCCCCGCGCAGGACAGCCGCGACCTCCCGGAGGAACCGGCCCTCCCGGACATCCCCGTCCGGGTTCCGGAGACGTATACGGAATTTGTGCTTTCGGAAATCCGCTTCCGGGTGGACGGAGAGTTTCAGTACAGCCGCCGCCGCTTTCTGGACGGAAAAACGGGAACCTCCTACCGGGTCTATACCCAGTACGGCGTGGACGCGGCGGACGCCTGGGATACCCTGACCGCCCAGGCAGACGATCCGCTCTATGACCGCCTTCAGGCGGTGTACTCCGGCGAGGACCTGCTGGCCCCGCTGGGGGAAACGTCCAGATATAACATCGTGTCCGTGTACCGGACGGACGGGACCATCCGCCACACCGCCGCCGCCCTCTCCGATACCGGGGCCCTCTTTACCCTGGAGGCGGAGCATACCCAGGGGGGCCAGTCCCCGGAGGAGGTCCTGGCGAACCTGATGTATACCCTGGAAAGCGTCCGGTTCGAGGGGCCGGAGGTGACGGAGGAGAACTATCAAACGAAGATACACCTGTCGGAGACGCGGAACTGCGCCTATATGGCAACAGCCTACATCAAGACGGACCACTTCGGGCACGAGGCCCTTGTGGACGTTTACGTCCCCTACAGCGACGCGCCCATCTACGCCTCCGAGGGCCGGGCCATCCGCACGGAGGCCCACGGGCTCCGGGTCTACGCCTCCATCTTCCCGGGGGAGAACGCCAAAGAGGTCGTAGAGGCCCGGCAGCGGGTCCTGGCCTCCACGGGACAGGTCCACGAGGACGGCGTGGACGATCAAAGCTACCGGGAGGACCTGGACGCTGCCTGTATGCTGACGGTCTATGAGGAGAACGGCCGGAAGCGGAATGCCGTGCTCTATGCCGAGAGCATGTGGGAGGGGTATTATCTTCTCCGGGAGATCACCGGACTGCCGGAGCAGATAGACGGGGAATACCTGCCGCTTTTGAAGGAGCTGGAGGGCATCTTCGGCCTGACCATGCCGGTGCTGGAGCAGCTGGGGGATGCGGAGACTTGAAACGGACAGAGGTGGACCATGAAGAAAACTAAAAACAGGAAGCGGCTGCATCTGGCGGCGCTGATCCTGGGGGTGTATGCCGTATTTCTCGGTTTCGGCCTGGTGCTGGCGGGCCTTGAGGACCTGCGGGGGGCCGCCGGCCCCATCCGCCTGGCGCTGGGGGCGGGGATGATGGCCTTCGGCCTCTTTGGAGTCTGGGACGGCCTGCGGGACAAACTCCGCCCCCGGGAAAAGCCCGTGCAGACATCCCCGACACAGTACGTCCTGGCGGACGACGCCGGGAACCGCACCTCCAATGTCACGGCGGAGCGGATTCGGGAGGAGCTGGGAAAGCTGCGGGAGGGGGACGGCCTCCACCTCCAGCTCCTGACGCCCCTGGAGATTCCGGAGTGGGGGGAGCTGCAGCAGATCTCCTGCAGGGTCCGGCCAACGCTCACGCTGCTGGCCTTCTTCCGGACGGCGGAGGGCGGCTGGCGGCTCCGCGCCAGGGCGATGGATTTTGAGGCGGCGGCCGGGTGGTTCCGGCGCCTGCTGGAGGAATCCTTAGACTCCTCCGGCTGGAACGACGGCTGGGAGACGCTGGAGGGGATTCCGGGCGATCCCCGGGACGCCGGGGATCCGGAAAAG
Organism: uncultured Oscillibacter sp.; assembly: GCA_947577075.1. Classification (GTDB taxonomy): domain Bacteria; phylum Bacillota; class Clostridia; order Oscillospirales; family Oscillospiraceae; genus Oscillibacter. The sequence goes on from CANPTW010000005.1 coordinate 47,288, forward strand.
CAGGAATTCAAAACCCGGGTCCTGCGAAACCGGGCGGGGAACCTCACCGCGTGGCACCAGAAACTGGTCATTGTCGGGGAGGCATGGCGCAACGAGCACAGGTTTTTTACCGCTCGTGATGTGGAGCTGGCGGCCCAGGGGGTCTATGAGGGGAAGTATCAGTACGCCGCTTTGGAGTGGGGTTCTTCCTCCTTTGATCTTCTCCCGGATCGGGAGGAACAGCTTCAGGTGATCTGGTGCACCAATATCCGGGATGAAAACGCCCGCAGGTATTTCAGGAAGACGGGCACCGCCGCCCAGGCGGCGTTTTGGCTGCTCCAATATCTAAACGAGGGACAGATGGACGAATATTGGGAGGACGTCACCGCCTTGGCGGGCAGGAAAGGAAGGGGCTGACATGGGGAAATATTTCAGCGACGTGGTGGACAAGGCCATCGAAGACCTGTATTACTGCTGTGACAACGACCGGGCCAAGGCCGCGGCGGAGGCGCTGTTCCAGGCGGCCAAGGAGGGGGATGGGGACGCCTGCTACTTCCTCTCCCGGTGCTTCTCCGGCTCCTGCTACAGCTGGGAGTACCATCCCTTTGAGGAAAACGAGGCGGCGGCCTATGCCATGCTGCGGGAGTCTGTCGCCAAGGGCAGCGCCGTGGGAGTGCTGGGGGCCATCCGCATGGATATGCTGACGCCGGATATGCGGGAGAGTATGCCCTTCGAGAGTACCCAGGCCGCCTGGGGTGTGGTCCATGAAAAGGCGGAGGCCGGGTGTCCGTTCTGCCAGTACATGATTGGGAACACCTACTACTTCCTGGACGTCATCGAGATTGGGGATCGGTCGGAGCGGGAGTTCGGGAGCCGGAAAGCGTGGGACGATTGGCGGCGGGAGCAGATGCAGGCAAGTCTTCCCTGGTTTGAAAAGGCGTTTTCCGGCGGCATGATTCTGACGGGGCGGAATTACTGCCACTATTATCAGCATGGCCGGGGAGATTTGATTCCGCCGGAACCGGAGAAGGCTGTGCCGATTATGCGCCGGGGCGCGGAGCTGGGCTATCCGGAGTGGATGTACGCCTACGCCAACCACCTGTATTACACGGAGAAAAATGATGAAGAAGCCCTCCCCTGGGCGCGGAAAGCGGCGGAGGCCGGACACCTCTGGGGCTGGCACATTGTGGGGGATATCTATTGGGGCGGCAAGGCGGTTGCGCGGAATCTTCCGTATAGCGTCGAGTGCTATGAAAAAACCGCCGGCTATGGCAACGATGGCTACGCCTGCCGGCAGCTGGGGCGGATCTATTTCCACGGCTATCATGGGGTGCCCGTGGACTATGCCAAGGCGGTCCAGTGGATAGAAAGGGACGACGAGCCGGACTATGCCAGGTACGATCTGCTGGGGATCTGCTATCTGCTGGGATACGGCTGCCGGCAGGACCCGGCACGGGGCAAGGCGCTTCTGGAGAGAAGCGAGGATTCGCCCTATAAGAACTACGGCCTGGGGATGATGTACGCCGAGGGCCTGGGCGTCCGGGAGGACATTGAGCAGGGCGTGGCCTATCTGAAGAGAGCGGCCTGGGCGGACTACGAACCGGCGAAGGAGGCGCTGACGCACTATAAAAAGAGCTGGTTTGGCGTCTGGCGGCGGAAGGAACCGTAAGCGGCGGGGCGGTTTCCCTGCTTCCATTGCCCGCCGGCCTACCTTCCGCTGTAAGCTCGGCCTTGTTTGAAACATGTTAAAACGCCCAAGCGGCGGATCTGTTCCGCCACTGTGCGTCACATGTTCTTGCCGGGCGGCAGCCCGTCTGCGAACATCTGCCTTGAACGGCGGAAAAATCTCTCGCCGTTGGGCATTCCGCCAATGTTCAAACAAGACCTGACTATAAGCAGTGAAAGCGCCCGCTTTGGAGTTTGTCCATAAGCGGGCGCTTTCTTTTTGCTATAAAACAGATGGGGCCGGATTCAGGCCGGCTGATACCCGAAAAGAGTACGGGTACGCTCAGGGTCTTGCGCCGAAATTTATTGCCCATCCTGTTGTGACCACGCGGAGTGGGATTTTGCAGAATCCGCCTCCCGGAGCGGCCGTGAAAAAGCTCCCCTGCAGCGCACTTCCGGGGCGTCGGACAATCAGCTCTGCCGGAACTCCCGGGCGGACATGCCGACGCATTTTTTGAACAGCTTGCTGAAGTAATTTTGGTCCGTATAGCCGACGCTGTAGGCGATGTCGCTGGTCCGCAGATGGGTGGCCCTGAGCAGCTCCTTGGCCTTGTTGATGCGCAGGGAGGTCAGGTATTCGATGAAGCACTGCCCGGTTTCCTGCTTAAAGAGCTTGCTGAAATAGGCGCTGTTGATGCTGACATGCCCGGCGACGGCGGACAGGTCCAGGGTTGGCTCGGTATAGTGCTCCAGGATGAAGCTCCGGGCATTTTGGATGATGTCATCGTTTTTCCCGCCCCGGCTCTGGTCCCGGAGCCGGATCGCCTGGGCCGCCACGCTTTCCAGCGCCGTCCGGAAGCCGGAGAGGTCGTGGCCGCAGTTGAACAGCTGGTTCAGGTCCGGCATGGAGAGCTGAACGCTCTTGCCGCCGTCCAGGGACCGGATGAAGTCCGACACGGCGGTCAGTATGTCCAGGCAGACGTAGGTCAGGTACAGGCGGCTCATCTGCGTGCCCTCCAGCCGCCCCACCATGGCGCCGATGAACTCCGACACATCCTTCCGGCTTCCTGTGGCCAGCAGGCTGCGGAAAAGGTCCTTTTCCACGGCGGTGTAATGGTCGTTTTGCAGCAGCGATTTGCAGTCGGAGACCAGGGAAACACCGCCGCACCGGGGCTGGGGGAGCAGACCGGCGGCAATCTGGGCGGAGAGCATGGACCCGGAGAGGTCGCAGAGGTCCCCGCAGGGCGTCCCGATCACGGCGGAGAGCTGGGTCAGTTTCAGCCGGAGCTTCAGGGTTTCCTGGAGCTCCGTCAGGTAAGCCCGGGCCTTTTCCAGCACCTGGGACTCGGAGTCCCCCAGCACGATAAAGTGGAACTGGCTGATGTCGTTGGAATACCAGACGCAGTCGGGGTGTTCGCTTTCAAAGAGGCGCATGGCCTGGGAGCAGTCGACAAACGTGAGGTAGGCCTCGCCGTCCGCCTCCGCCCGGCGGAGCTCGCAGACAGTAAGAAGGCAGCAGACGTACCACCGGGCCGACAGCTCCAGCTGGAGGGCCTGGGCCTTTTTGCGGATCACGTCCCTGGGGAGGAGGCCGCTGCACAGCTGAGAGAGGAACTTGTGCCGGTTGGTTTCCAGGGACTCGCTGGCCAGCTGTTCCAGCCGGGACACCGACTGACGCTGCCGCCGCTCCTTGTCGATGAGCTCCGCCGCCCGTGCCAGGGTGTTCAGCAGGTCCTCCGGCTTCAGGGGCTTGAGCAGATAGTCGGTGACCCCCAGGGTCAGGGCCTGCTTGGCATAGGCGAAGTCGTCATATCCGCTGAGAATGATCACTTTGATCTCCGGCCGGTTGGCGCAGACCAGGCGGGAGAGCTCCAGCCCGTCCATGAAGGGCATTTTGATATCCGTGATCAGGATGTCTACGGGAGCGGCCTGGATATCCTCCCAGGCGTCCTCGCCGTTGGAGGCGTCCCCGCAGAGGACATAGGGGCCGTCTTCCCACATCCGGTTGGATTTCACATATTCCCGGAGCATGTATTCGTCTTCGGCCAGGTAAACATTATACTTCATTTGGGGCTCCCTTCAGCAGCGGGACGCGGATGGTGACGCGAGTCCCTTGATTTGGCTGGCTTTCCAAGGACAGCGTATAGTCGCTTCCGAACATCAGGCGCAGGCGCATGTGCACATTGATAAGGCCGTAGCTGTGCCCGGACCGGGGCACGCCCTCCTGAACCTTTTTCCAGAGGGCGGAAAGGGTGGGGCCGTCCATGCCGATTCCCGTGTCGGACACGGTGATGACCAGGAAGCGCTGGGCGACCCGGCAGGCGGACACCTCGATCAGGCCCTTCTCTCCCCTCCGGTAACGCTTGTTTTTCACGCCGTGGTAAATCGAGTTTTCCACAATGGGCTGGAGGATGATCTTGGGAAACTGGGCGTTCAGCGTGTCCGGCGACACGTTGAGCCGGTATTCCAGAATATCCTGATAGCGCATCTGCATGATATGGAGGTAGCAGGCCACATGGTTGACCTCCGTGTCGAAGGAAATCACGTCCATCCCGCTGCGCAGAGTCAGCCGGTAAAAATCGGAGAGGGAGGAGATGAGGTCCACGACCTCGTCTTTTTTGTCGTTTTCCGCGGCCCAGAGGGCACTGTCCAGGGTGTTGTACAGGAAGTGAGGGTTGATCTGGGACTGCAGGGCCTTCAGCTCCGACTTCGTCAGGTTGTTCTGGCCCTCTACCGCCCGGGCCAGCAGGGCCTTGATTTCCGAGAGCATCACGTCAAAGCTCTTGAATAGCTCCATGATTTCCACCTGGCCGTCGATTTGGGGGACCTTGATGTCCAGATTTCCTGCGGCGGCGGTCTGCATCAGGGATTTCAGCTGCAGGACGGGTCTGGCGATGTATTTGGACAGCAGCAGGTTGACAAGGAGGATCAGCAGAAAGGAGATCAGCACCATGAAAAAGGCGTTTCGCTGAATGCGCTGCACGACGGCGAAAATATCGTCCGTCGGGGCGGCGGAAATCACCTTCCAGTCGGTGGAGGGGAGGCTGGCGTACACGACGAGGGCGCCGTCCTGCTGAAGGACGCCGCTTTCCTCCCGGCTGGCCGCGATCTGGCAAATCGCGTCTCTGGACAGGACGGACGGACCGCTGGAGGCGAAGAGCTCCGTCCCCGCACGGTCCGCCACCAGAGCCTGCCCGCTGGCGCAGGGTCGGGAGTTTTCCAGTATGCTGACAATAAAGTGCTTGCTGATGGTGACGCACATTACCCCGCAGATCTCATTGGTGCTGATCTTGAATGCGGCGGCGGAGATGGTCAGCGCGTCGTTTTTGGGGACGCGCTCCTGGGGGGCGGCGGCCGTGCCCTGGACGTGGATTTTCCGGGGCTCCTCCAGGACGGACCGGAACTGTGCGAATTCGTCGAAGGGGCGGTCCAGGGTAAAATAGCCGTTCCGCTCGCTGTAGCAGTGCCCGTTTATGCCGATCACGCTCATATCCAGGATATTGGAGCTGCTGGCCTGCGTCTGGCGGATGCTGGAGAAAACCTCGCCCACCGCTTTGGCGGCGTCGTAGCGGTCGCTTTCGGCTTTGCTGTTCAGAAAGTCCGATATGATATAGGAGGATGTGTAGTTCATCAGCCGGGAGGCCTCGTTGATGCCCGTGTTGATCTCGGAGTTGAGATACTGGGCGGTCTGCCGGACCTGGGTCTCCACCCGTTCCTTTGCCTGGTCCGCCGCCACCGTGTACGCGTAAAAATTCATGATCAGCATGGGCAGGAAGGAGCATACGAGAAACAGCAGCGCAATCATTTGCTTGAGGGGGATGTGCTTGAAGTGGAAAGAGATATACATAGGCGGACTCCTTATCCGTTCAAAGGGCCGGCGCCCGGAGGGCGGGGGCCGGCCGTCCCGGGGCGGATGGGCTCTTGTCTGCGGCCGTCGGGGCGGAAACGCGGGACTGATGCCGACAAGCATATTATAATTTCCGTTCCGCAACTTTTCCACCGGTTTTGCCGAACTTCCAAAAAAAAGAAAGTTTTTTCCAAAAAATAGACGTATCCCTCCGGGTAATTTTTTGCTAGAATGCAGACACCCAATGAGAACGGGGCCACTGTAAAAAAGGAGGAATTATGAAAATGAAGATTCGGAAAAGCTTGCTTTCTTGCCTGCTGATCGCATGCGTGCTGCTGTCTCTGACGGCCTGCGGCCAGGGCGGCGATAAGCCGGCCCAGGAGCCTTCCGCCGGCCAGGAGGTTCCCGCCGGGGGCGGAGCGGAGCCGGAGCGCACCTTTGCCATCGTGTACCCCATCGTACACCCCTTCTTTGAGCCCATCGGCGTCGCCGCAGAGGAATACGCCAAGACCCACGGCTGCAAAATCATCACCAAGGCGCCGGACTCTTCCAACGCGCAGCAGCAGATCGAAATCATGGAAAACCTGATTGCCATGAATGTGGACGGAATCGCCATCGGCCCCACCGACACCTCGGCCCTGGTGCCCACCATCAACAAGGCGGTGGAAAAGGGGATCAAGGTCATCTGCTTTGAGTCGGAAGCGGCGGACAGCGACGCGCTGTGCTTCATCGGAACCGACAACTATAAAGCCGGCCGCCACTTGGGGGAGGTCATCGGCAAGAATCTGAACGGAGAGGGCAAAATCGTGATCCTGACGGGACTGCCCACCCAGTTCAGCCTGAACGAGCGCATCCGCGGAATCGAGGAGTATCTGGCGGAGAAGTATCCCGGCGTTGAGGTTGTCGACACGCAGCCCAGCGAGGGCGACCCCCAGAAGGCGGTTACCTGCACCGAGAACATGATCCAGGCTCACCCCGATTTCAGCGCCCTGGTGGGCATTGACGCCACGGCGGGACCCGCCGCCGCGTCGGTCTGGAAGGCGAAGGGCTGGCAGAACGACGACGCCCACATGATCCTGACCTTTGACGATATGGCGGACAATCTCCAGGGGGTCCGCGACGGCTATATCAAGGCGATTGTTGCCCAGCGCCAGACCACCTGGCACCAGCAGATTATCGACACGCTGAACACCCTCTGCGACGGGGGCAGTGTGGAGCCCTACAATGACACGGGCTCCGTGGAAATTACGATCGATAATATCGAGACTTATGTGGACGAGCCGTCCTACGTGGAAAAATAAGACTGAGTGAGCTGGCCACGGCGGGCAAGGGTATCACCGCTTGCCCGCTGTGGCCGACTTTGGAGGGGGTCCGTTATGATCAAAATGAAACAAAATGTGTTGAAGCCCCTGTTCTTAAAGCGCGAGAGCTCCATGGCGCTGATCCTGGTGGCGATCTTCCTGGCTATGTCCATCGCGCGGCCGGACACCTTCCGGACGCAGGACAATATCTTCAACCTGATGAAGCAGATCAGCCTCATCAGCATCATCGCCGTCGGGCAGACCTTTGTTTTGGCGACGGGGGGGATCGACCTCTCCGTGGGCTATTCCCTGGGGCTGGCGGGCATCGTGACGACAAAGTTCTTTGAGCTGGGGATCTCCCCCTGGGCGGCGATCCTGCTGGGCCTGTCCACCAGCGTGCTGATCGGCTTCCTCAACGGGGCGGTCATCACGGCGTTCAATCTGCCGCCGTTCATTGTCACGCTGGGAATGGCCAACATCGCCCGGGGACTTACGTACATCATCACAAAGGGCTTCCCCATTGCGCTGGAGAACGAGTTCGTGTGGGAGCTGGGCAACGGCTACTGGGGTCCCGTACCCATCATGGCGGTTATCATGCTGGTCCTGGCGGCGGGTTCCACCTATCTGCTCAACAGCACCCGCTTTGGGACCCGGGTGATTGCCATCGGGGGCAACGAGACGGCGGCCATGCTCTCCGGCATCAATGTCAAGGGCTATAAAACGATGGTATACACCCTGGCCGGGCTGCTGTGCGGAATTGCCGGGATCATCATGGTGGGCCGCCTGAACGCGGGAAACCCCAACGCCGGGTTGAACTTTGACACGGACTCCATTGCCGCCGCGGTGGTGGGCGGCACGGCCATGTCCGGCGGGGACGCCACCATGATTGGCACGCTGCTGGGGTCGCTGCTGCTGGGCGTCATTAAAAACGCCCTGGTGCTTTTGAACGTCAATATGTACTGGCAGACGGTCGTGGTCGGCTTGATCATCATTGTGGTCTGTATTTTCGACAGCTACACCCGCGTCAAGAAAAAGTGAGGACGCGTATGAGTGATATCATCCTGAAAATGCGGGGCATCACGAAGCGATTCCCCGGCGTCGTCGCACTGGACAACGTGGATTTTGAGCTGAGGCGAGGGGAGATGCACGCCCTGATTGGGGAGAACGGTGCCGGAAAGTCCACGCTGATGAAGGTGCTGGGAGGCGTTTACACACCAAACGAGGGCCGCATCGAGATCAACGGGAAAGAGGCGGCCATCACGAAGCCGCTGGACTCCATCGCCAACAAGGTGGGCGTTATCTACCAGGAGTTCAATCTGGTTCCCACGCTGAACGTAGCGGAGAATATGTTCCTGGGCCGGGAGAAGATCCGGGGGCCCGGCCATCTGCGCAAAAGCGAGATGGAGCGGCAGGCCGCCAAGGCCATGGCCCAGCTGGGCGTCCGGGATTTCGATCTGCGGACCAAGGTCAAGCATATGAGCGTCGCGATGCAGCAGCTGGTGGAGATCGGGAAAGCGGTGTTTGACGACATCGACATCCTGGTGATGGACGAGCCCACCGCCGTGCTGACGGAGCGGGAGACCAAGGGCCTGTTCCAGGTGGTGCAGAAGCTGAAAGATGACGGCATGTCCATCATCTACATCTCTCACCGCCTGGAGGAGGTGATCGAGCTGTGCGACCGGATGACGGTGCTGCGGGACGGCAGGATCATAGAAACCATTGACAACCGGGACCGGAACACGGAAAAGGACTACATCGTCAAGAAGATGGTGGGCCGGGAGCTTGGGAATTACTTTCCCGCCAAGACGGCGGCCATCCGCCCGGACACGGCGCTGGAGGTGCGGGGGCTGACCCGTAAGGGAACGTACGAAAACGTCAGCTTCTCCGTGAAAAAGGGCGAGATACTGGGCCTTTCCGGCCTTGTGGGCGCGGGGCGGACGGAGATCGTGAAGAGCATCTTTGGCGCGGACAGGCCCGACAGGGGGGAAATCCTGGTGGACGGGGTCCCGGTTTCGATCCGCACCCCCAACCAGGCGAAAAAAGCGGGCATCGCTCTGGTTCCCGAGGACCGGAAGCGGGAGGGCGTCGTCCTGGGCATGAGCCTGCGGGACAACATATGTCTTCCGAATCATGAGCAGATCTGCCGCCTTGGGCATGTCAGCCGGAAAAAGCGCCTGGAGCTGGCGGAGCGGTATATCAAGGATCTGCAGATACGCCCCGGGGACCCGGACCGGCAGATCAAAAATTTCAGCGGAGGAAACCAGCAAAAAGGCGTCATTGCCAAATGGCTGGCGGCAAGCCCCAAGGTCATGATCCTGGACGAGCCCACCCGGGGCATCGACGTGGGGGCCAAGGTGGAGATTTACAATCTGATCAACGGACTGGCGGCAAACGGCACGGCGGTGATCGTGGTTTCGTCGGAGCTGCTGGAGCTGCTGGGCATCTGCGACCGGATTCTGGTCGTCAATCACGGCCGGATCTCCGGGGAGTTTGACCGGGAACATTTCAGCCAGGACGCCATCATGCAAGCGTCCTTTGATATGGGAGGAACCGAACATGAAGGAGTATAAACTGTATATTGACAATCAGTGGCTGGACGCCGGAGACGGCGGGACCTTCGCGTCCTATCACAAGGCGACGGGGGAAGAGGTCAACCGCTTCGCCGCGGCCACGGAGGCGGACGTGGACCGGGCCTGCCGGGCGGCCAGGGCGGCGTTTCCCGCCTGGTCCGGGCTGGACGGGGAGACCCGCAGCGAGTACCTGCGGGCGGCGGCGGGCATCATGAAGCGCCGCCGCCGGGAGATGGCGGAGCTGGAGGCGATGGAAACCGGAAAGCCGGTCTACGACACCTATGATTTTGATACCCGGGTTTCCATCTGGGCCTTTGAGTACTTCGCCGACCTCTGCCGGGAAATCCGGGGTGAGGTGATCCCCCTGGGCGACGTCAACCAACGGGATTTCGACTTTGTGACCTATGAGCCCTACGGCGTGGCGGCGATCATTGCGCCCTTCAACTTTCCCCTGCACCTGCTGACCCGCAGCCTGGCCCCCGCCCTGGCCGCCGGGAATACCTGCGTAATCAAGGCGTCCTCCATTACGCCCAGCACCGCGGCCGTCATGGCGGAGGTTTTTGAGGAGGCCGGATTCCCCGCCGGCGTGGTGAACGTGGTCCACGGCCAGGGCAGCCTGGTGGGGAACGCGCTGGTCAGCAACCGGGAGGTCGATATCGTGGGCTTCACCGGCTCCGAGGCGGTGGGGCGGCAGCTGATGCGCCTGTCCGCCGATTCTCCCGTCATGAAGAAGCTGGTGCTGGAGCTTGGCGGCAAGGGCGGCGTGATCGTGGAGCCGGACGCCGACCTCGACATCGCCACCACCTGCCAGATCGAGGGCTTCACCTTCAATCAGGGAGAGGTCTGTTGCGCCATGACGCGGGTGATCCTCCATGAGGACGTGTATGACGCGTATCTGGCCATGCTGAAGGAGAAATGCGACCGGATTCCCATCGGGGACCCCCTGAACTACGACACCAGAATGGGCGTGCTGATCAGCGAGGAGCACCTCCGGGAGGTGGACGCCCACGTGAAGCGGGCGGTGGAGCAGGGAGCCGGGATTTACGCCGGCGGCCACCGCTGCACGAAACCCGGCTGCGCGGGAGCGCCCTATTACATGCCCACGATTCTGACCGATGTGACCCCGGAGATGGACGTGTGGCGGAAAGAGGTGTTCGGCCCGGTGCTGTGCGTCTGCAAGTACCGGGATATCGAGGACGCCATCCGTCTGGCCAACGACACGGAGTTCGGCCTGGGCGCCAACATCTTCAGCCGGGATTTGAAGAAGGCCTATCAGATCGCCCGGCGCTTGAACGCCGGCTCCGTCTGGGTGAATCTGCCCAACGGCATGCACATGGCCTGTCCCTTCGGCGGCAACAAAAACAGCGGAAGCGGCCGGGAATACGGGACCTATGGCCTGCATGAGTACCTGAAGGTCAAAAACAACATGTGGCGGATGCACTGAATGCCATGAAACGAGAGACGATTGGAGAAGTGCGGGGCCGCCCGGTGGAGCGCGTGGTCCTGGAAAACGAGCGGCTTTCCGCCGTGATCCTGAGCTTTGGCGGGGTCCTTCAGAGCCTGTGGGTCAAAGATCCGGTCCTTGGCCGGAGGGACGTGGTCCTTGGCTTTGCCCGGCTGGAGGACTATGTGGATCAAGGCTATTATGTGGGCGCCGTCATCGGGCGCTGCGCAAACCGCATCCGGGGAGCCTCCTTCACCATCGACGGGCGCGCCTGCGCTCTGGAGGCCAACGAGGGCCCCAACCACCTTCACGGCGGCTCCCGGGGCTTTTGGAACCTTCCCTTTGAAGTGGCCGGGGCGGGGGAGGAGTTCGTCACGCTGCGCCATCTCAGCCCCGACGGGGCGGGGGGCTACCCCGGAGAGCTGGACACCCGCATCACGTTTTCCCTCCGGGGCCCCGCCCTTGAGATCGAGTACCTCGCCGCCGGCACGCGGGACACCGTCGTCAACCTGACGCACCACAGCTATTTCAATCTGGAGAAGGACCACGCCGGCGATATCACCGGGGAGCGGCTGACCCTGTTTGCGGACGCCGTCACGGAGATCGACGAGAGCTGTTCCTGCACGGGCGGCATCTTTTCGGTGGAGGGAACGCCCTTTGACTTCCGGCAGGGCGCCCGGATCGGTGAGCGCATTTTCTCAGAGGACGCCCAGATGCAAAAGGGCTCCGGCCTGAACCACAATTATGTCCTCTCCAAGCCCCTGGGCGCCTTCGGGCCGGTGGCGGAGGTGGTTTCCTCCGACGGCCTCCTGTCGATGCGGGTGGAGAGCGACCAGCCGGGCGTGCAGGTATACGGCGGGAATTACCTGGACGGCTCCCTGACCGGGAAAAACGGCGAGTCCTACCGCCGGTTCGCGGGGCTGTGCCTGGAGACCCAGGACTATCCGGACGCGGTTCACTGGGCGCACTTTCCCTCCACGCTGCTGAAAAGCGGGCGGCTTTATCAGCGAAGGACTCGGTATTCCTTTGCCGGCGTGAAGCGGCCTGCCCCGGACTGCGAATCCTGACGGCATGGAAAAGCCTCTTGCAGCCCTCCGCAATCGGTTTGCGCCGTGGTTCCGGGGCCGGCGGGAGGCGGTTTTGCGGGCCCCGCGATGCTTGGGGGATTTGAGGCCGGACGGCGGCGGGCGCTTCTTTATTTGAGACGATCCTCACGAACGCCGGTTCGGCGGATACAGGCGGCACGGGCGCTTATGATTTCCCGAAAAGCAAATGAATCCTTTAAGAGCGGGGTGGGAAGAACCACCCCGTTCTTTATAATGACCGGGAAACCACCCTGAAAATTTGGACAATCTGGGCGTTTCCCGAACGCCCGACCGGGTGAAAATACAGGCTTGATTTTCCCACGGGCTTCATTTAAAATAGACCCCGTGGGGCTCCGTGCCCCGGCAGCAAAACAGGGAGGCGATTGTATGAAAAAACGCATTTTGGTGGTCGACGACGACAACATGAATCTGGCAAGGACCAGGATCATCCTTGGGAAGGAGTACGATGTGCTTCTGGCGGACTCCGGGGTTCAGGCGCTGGCAAAGGTGCAGAACGAAGCGGTTGACATGGTTCTTCTGGATATCGATATGCCGGGAATGAACGGCATCGAGACGTTTGAGCGCATGAAGAAAAACGCCGTGGCTGTCCCGGTAATCTTCCTGACGGCGTCGGGGCTGGAGGAGGACGTGCAAAACGCGATTAAGCTGGGCGCGGTGAATTATCTGAAAAAGCCCTACCGTCCGGAGGAGCTGATCAAACGGGTGGCGCAGGAGTTTGAGAAAGCATGAGGGCGGAGGAGCAGACAAGCCGGCACCTGCTGCTGGCGGTCATAGTTACGGTATTCAGCGGCCTGCTGGGACTGATTACGCTGTTCCTGGCATGGGAATTCTGGGTGATCCCGCTGATGATGGCCGGCTGTTTCGGCGTATGGCTTCTGCACATCGCGCGGCTTGGGTCAAACACGCTATATGAAAATTTATGCGCTGGACTGATGCTTATCGAATTCTTCTTTTTCGGTGTGCATGAATCCAGCCTTTTTGATATGCCCGCCGTGGCCTGCATCCTGATTCTGGCGCTGTTCATGCTGAACAAGAAGTGGATTCTGTACGCGGCGGCGGCCCTGTATGCGCTGGCGCTGGCGTATCATGGCCTGATCCTCCATACCATCTCCCATCGGATGGGCGTCCGGGACGCGTTTCACCTGGCGCTTGGCGTGGCCGTGACCCTGGGGGGGACGGCGCTGGCGCTGTACTGGGTCAACCGGCGGAGTGTGCAGCGGAAATGGTATGACCGGGTCTTTGCGGAGCTGGAGTCGGCGGGAAAGCAGAACGCCGTCTTTTTGTCCAACGTGTCCCACGAGCTCCGCACGCCCATCAACATGGTCATCGGAATCAGCGAGGTGGCCCTGGGGAAGGAGCTGCCCCCGGATATCCGGGCGGACATGTCCTCCATCAAAATGGCGGGGAAGCGCCTGTCCAACCAGATCAACAACATGCTGGACTATACGGAGATCGTGGAGGGCACGCTGGCCCCGGCCAAAAAAGAGTATATGATTACCTCGGTGCTGAACGACGTCATTACCATGACCGCGCTGCAAAGCAACCGCCAGCACCTGGAGCTGGTGTTTGACATCGACCCGAGGATGCCGGCGGCCCTGGTGGGGGACGCGGAAAAAATTTCCCATGTGCTCAAAATTTTGGTGGAGAACTCCATCAAATTTACGGAGGAGGGCGGCGTAAACATCCGCATAGGCTGCCGCCGGGAGAGCTATGGCGTCAATCTGATCGTTGACATCCGGGACACCGGCATCGGCATGACAAACACCCAGCTGACGCAGATGTACAATGTCTTTTACCAGGCGGATTCCGGCAGCAGCCGCTTCGCCGGCGGCCTGGGCCTGGGCCTTCCCATCGCCCAGGGCCTTCTGAACGCCATGGGCGGCTTCCTTCACTTCGCCAGCGGGGAGCGGCAGGGCCTGTCCGCCCACATCGTGATTCCCCAGGGCGTGGCGGACGAGTGCCCGTGCATCGAGCTCAACCATCCGGACCAGCTTTGCATCGCGTGCTATTTCAAGCCGGAGACATACAGCTGCGACGAGGTCCGGGAGTACTACGACGGCCTGATTCAAAGCCTGGTGCAGGGGCTTGGCGCGCGGGGCTATCAGGTACATAATTTTGAGGGCCTTCTCAAGGTGCAGCGCAGCCATAAGCTGACCCATGTGTTCATCGTTCAGTCGGAATACATGGAGAACCCGGCGTATTACGAGGAGCTGGCGGAAAGCCTCCGGGTCGTTGTAATCGCGGAGCGGGAGTTTAACCTGAGCCGGGGAAGCCGGCTGGCGATTATGCACAAGCCCTTCTCCGCGCTTTCCGTGGCGAACCTGCTGAACGGGGAAACCGGGGAGCGGAGCTTCGCGGAGGACCAGGCCGCGGGCCGGAAGCCCTTCACCTGCGTGGGCGTCCGGGCTCTGGCGGTGGACGACGAGGAGATGAACCTCGTCGTCGCCAAGGGCGTTCTGGGAAGCTATGGAATCGAGGTGGACACCTGCCTGAGCGGCCGGGAGGCGGTGGCGCTGTGCGGCAGCATTTCCTATGACATCGTCTTCCTGGACCACATGATGCCCGGGTTCGACGGCGTGGAGACGCTGAAAAAAATCCGGGAGCTGAAAAACGGCATGTATCAGGACCTGCCGGTGATCGCCCTGACCGCCAACACCGTCAGCGGCGCCCGGGAGATGTTCCGCAATGAGGGCTTCACCGAGTTTGTCCCGAAGCCCATCGAGCGCACCGTTCTGGAGCGGGTGCTCCGGAAGGTTCTGCCCAAGAGCTGCATCCAATACAGCGAGAGGCCCACGGGCAGGGGTGCGCCGGCGGAGACCCCTTCGGCGGAGGATACCCGGGAGCCCCTCGCCGTCAAAGCCTGGCCGGAGGCTCCGGCAGAGGCCGGGGAGGCGTCCGGCGCGCCCGGCCCTTCCTATGACCATCTTGCAGAGGCCGGCGTCAACACGGAGCTGGGCCTGGATTACTGCGCCGGGGACGAGAGCTTTTATCTGGAGATGCTGCGGATGTTCTGCGCCCAGGGGCCGGAGAAGCGGGCGGAGATCGCCGCCCTGTATGAAAGCGCCAATTGGGCGGACTACGCGGTGAAGGTCCATGCTCTGAAAAGCACCTCCCTGACCATCGGGGCGGAGGCGCTCTCCGCCCAGGCCAAGGAGCTGGAGCTGGCGGGGAAACGGGGCGACGCGGACTTCATCCGGGAGCGTCACGCCGCCCTGCTGCGGGCCCACGAGGCTCTGTGCGCGGAGATTGCCGGGGGAATTTGACGGCTCCCGGCCCTCTTCTTGAAAATGTCGAGTTCTGAGGAGTGGAAGACTTCGTGATAAAAAAATGGTTTGAGATTATTACGGATCACAGGATCAGCCTCCGGGAGCGAATGTTCCGCATTGTGACCGGCGTCTGCATGATCGCGATCGCGTTCACCCTGCCCATGGGCAGAAACGTCTGGAACGTCCTGATCATGCTGGCAAGCCTTGTCCTCATGGCGGTGATCGTCAAAATCAGCATTCGGAAAAAACGAATCCACACGGGCGCCACGCTCATTGCGGTCCTCTTGCTTACGCTGTTCCCCGTTACCTTTTTTTCCGCGGGCGGCTTTTACAGCGGCGTGCCCGAGTGGTTTGTGCTCTGCTTCATCTATGTCTGCATCACCCTGCAGGGAAGGCGCAGAGCCGTGTTTTTCGGCCTGTGCACGGCGGAGACGCTGCTGTGCTACGGCACCGCCTTTTACTACCCGGCCCTTGCCGCGCCGAATACGCAGCATGACGCCCTGTTTGACTCCGCGTTTTCCATGATTATGGTGGGACTGCTCACCAGCATCCTGCTCATGTTCCTGAGCCGGATGTACGAGGAGGAAAACGCCCTCTCCCAGCGGCAGAAAAAGGAGATTGAGGAGCTGAACCGGGCGGAAAATCACTTCTTTTCCAGCATGAGCCACGAGATCCGCACGCCCATTAATACCATCATCGGGCTGAACGAGATTATCCTGCGGGAGGACATTTCCGAGGAAGTGGCGGAGAACGCCCGGAATATCCAGGGGGCAAGCAAGCTGCTGTTGTCCCTGATCAACGACATTCTGGACATCTCCAAGATCAAATCCGGGAAGATGGAGATTGTCAACGTCTCCTATGAAACCGGGGCCCTCTTTTCGGAAATCGTCAATATGATCTGGATCAAGGCCAAGGAGAAGGGCCTGGAGTTCAAGCTCCATGTGGATTCCTCCATTCCCAGCATGCTCTGCGGAGACGAGGTGCGCATCAAGCAGGTCCTGATCAACCTCCTGAACAACGCGGTAAAGTATACCAGCGAGGGCTCCGTCACCCTGTCCGTCCGGTGCGAGCGCCAGGGGGTCAACCGGGTGCGGGTCTGGTACTCCGTGGAGGATACCGGCCAGGGCGTGAAGAAGGAGAACATTCCCTATATTTTCAACGCGTTCCGGCGGGTGGATGAGGAGAAGAACCGCTACATCGAGGGGACGGGCCTGGGACTGAGCATCGTGCAGCAGCTGGTGGAGCTGATGGGCGGCGAGATCAGCGTGAACAGCGTTTACACCAAGGGCTCCAAGTTTGTGGTCGTCCTGGATCAGGACATTGTGGACGAGAAGGCGCTGGGGACCTTTACCCTGGCCTCCCGGGCGCATGTGCGGGAGGGCGAAGCCTACCGGCGGAGCTTTGAGGCGCCGGACGCCCATATCCTCGTGGTGGACGACAACGACATGAACCTGATGGTGGTGAAGAAGCTGCTGGCGGAGACTCACATTCAGATTGACATGGCCCACAGCGGGGCCGAATGCCTGCGGCTGACCCAGAACCACCATTATGACTGCATTCTCATGGACCACCTGATGCCGGAGATGGACGGAATCGAGTGCCTCCACGCCTTGCGGGTCCAGCCGGGCGGCCTGTGCCAGGACGTGCCCGTGGTGGCGCTGACCGCCAACGCGGGCAGCGACAACCAGCTCCTTTACCGGAAGGAGGGCTTCAGCGGCTATCTTGCCAAGCCGGTCAGCGGCGCGCTGCTGGAGGCGGCGGTGCTGAGCATCCTTCCCAAGGTGCTGGTGCGTTTGAACGAGGAAGCCCGGCAGGCGGATATCGAAAAGGACATCCTGATCTTCGAGCAGGCGCAGCGGCGCTCCGTCCTGGTCACGACGGACAGCGTGTGCGACCTTCCGGAATCCCTCCGGAGAGAATTCGGCCTTTCCATATGCCCGTATTACGTCTGCACGGAGGAGGGGCGCTTCCTGGACGGGGAGGAGCTGAGGCCGGACGAGCTGCTGGCGCATATTGCCGGGGGGCGAAAGGGCTGCTCCCGGCCTCCCGAGGTGGAGGACTACGAGCGCTTTTTCGCCCAGAAGCTGACGGAGGCGCAGAACGTCATTCATATTACAATGGCGAGGCACGTCAGCGAGGGCTATCAAAACGCCTGTGAGGCGGCGAAGTCCTTTGAAAACGTCACGGTCCTCGATTCCGGGCATCTTTCCAGCAGCATGGGGCTGGCGGTTTTGTGCGCGGCCTATATGGCGGAGCATCACGCCGGGAAGGAGGAAATCCTGGAGGCGGTGAGGCGGATGGAGCGCTTCATTTCCTCCGCGTTTATCATCAACAGCACCCATATGATGTGTCAGGCCGGCCGGATTCCGAAACGCATCCAGATTCTCTGCGACGCGCTTTTGCTGCACCCGGTGCTTGCGCTGAAAAAGAGCCGGATGGTCGTCAGCCGGATGGAGATGGGCAGCTTTTCCCATGTGGCGAAAAAGTACGTCAAAAAG
The DNA here is from genome assembly GCA_947577075.1 of uncultured Oscillibacter sp. Taxonomy (GTDB): domain Bacteria; phylum Bacillota; class Clostridia; order Oscillospirales; family Oscillospiraceae; genus Oscillibacter. The sequence continues at coordinate 64,964 of CANPTW010000005.1, forward strand.
ACGCTTCAGAATACCGGAAACATTGACCGACGCATTTTGTTCATTACATACTCCGGGATGGAGGAAAAGCGGCTCCAGCATATTCAAAACCTGGTGCAGCAGTACTGCCCCTTTGAGCGGGTCTACCTGCAGAAGGCGTCCTCCGCCATCGCCAGCAACTGCGGCCCGGGGTCCTTCGGACTGCTGTTCATGCGGCGGGACGACGCTGCGGTTCCCTTTTTCCAAACGGCGGGCCATGATGAGGCCGTATAGGCGTTTCGATCAATGGAAGGCGCGTAAAACGGGGGCGCTGCCCGCGAAAGCGGTTCCGTGCCCTCAATTCCAAGCCTCTTCGGCAAGCTCCAACCCTACCCGCGCGGCGCTCCTTTCTCCGGGGATGCCGCGCGGGTATTCGTCTGCCCGGCGCCGGGCCGGCATCGCTGCGGCAAGGCCCCGCTCCTGCCCGGGCACTGGGACGTGGCGCCGCTGACCGCCCAATGCCGCCGGGAAAATCTGCGTCCCGCTCTGACGCCGGCCTGTGAATATCTCAGCAGCCTCTATGCCCCGCGGAACTCCCCCTATGAGCGGCGGCTCCCCTTGGACGCGCCGCCGCAGATCCGGCTTCCGCACCCAAAAGGGCATGGGCATCCGGCGTGGGCGGCGGAACGCCTGCAGATGTTTGCCCTGCATCCGGCAAACATTTACCCGAAAATCCGCACATTTTGCTTATGTGAACAGACCCTGAAAAACGGGATTGTCGAAAGCCGGATGACAGACTATAATAAAGCTAGCTTTTTACCGGAGGCGGCTGCCTTCGCGGACAGGAGGATTCATATGGCAATCATCGGTATCGACTTAGGCACCACCAACTCCCTGGTCTGCGTCTACCGCAGCGGCAGGGCGGAGCTGATCCCCAACGAGCTGGGGGAGTACAAGACCCCCAGCGCCGTCAGCTTATTGGAGGACGGGACCGTTCTGGTGGGCGCGGCGGCCAAGGAGCGGTTAATTTCCCACCCGGAGGCCACCGCCGCCTCCTTCAAAATCTGGATGGGCACGGAGAAGCCTCTGACCCTGGCGGGCCGGACCTTCAAGCCGGAGGAGCTCTCCGCCCTGGTGCTTCGCCAGCTCCTGGAGGACGCGAAGCGGCATCTCGGTGAGCCGGTAGAGGAGGCCGTCATCAGCGTCCCGGCCTACTTCAACGACGACCAGCGCTGTGCCACCAAGCTGGCGGCCCAGCTGGCAGGGCTGAACGTGAAGCGGCTCATCAACGAGCCCTCCGCCGCCGCCCTGTACCACCGCTACAGTGCCCAGACTGGGGACTGCCAGCTGATGATTGTGGACTTTGGCGGCGGGACCCTGGATGTGAGCATTGTGGAGTGCTTCGAGAACATCATCGAAATCACGGCCATTGCCGGAGACAACCGTCTGGGCGGGGACGACGTCGACCGGGCCATTGCCGCCCACTTCTGCCAGGAGAACGGCCTTGCGGAGGAACGACTGTCCCCCTCCCTCCGGGCCTCCCTCTACCGGCAGGCGGAGACGGCCAAGATTGCCCTTTCCAGCGCCCCGGCGGCGTCCATCTCCCTCCAGCAGGGGGAGACGCGGTACAGCCTCGTCCTCACCAACGACCTGCTCCGCCGGCTCTGCGGCCCGGTGTTCCAGAAGGTCCGGGGGGTCATCACCCGGGCCATGAAGGACCGCGGCCGGGGCGGCAGGCTGAACGACGTCATCCTGGTGGGCGGCTCCGCCCAGCTGACGGTGTTCGGGGATTTTCTCGAAGAGCTCTTCGGCCGGAGGCCCCACGTGGCCGCGTCGCCGGATGAGATTGTGGCCCTGGGCGTGGGCCTCTGCGCGGGCATCAAGGAGCGGGCGGAGGACCTCCAGGACTTGGTGATGACGGACGTGTGCCCCTTCTCCCTGGGAGTCTCCACCTACAGCCGCCGGGACGACAAAACGCCCCACATGGCGGTGCTGATCCCAAGGAGCAGTATGCTGCCCGCCAGCCACCAGGAGCGGTTCTATACGCTGAACGACAACCAGACGGGACTGCGCTTTGAAATCTACCAGGGGGAGGGCTACTTCGCCTCGGAGAATCTGAAACTGGGAGAGGTGGAGGTCCAGGTGCCGCCGGGCCCGGCGGGGGAACAGTCCGCCGTGGTGACCTTCACATACGACATCGACGGCATCCTCCACGTCAGCGCCCAGAGCAGCGGCGGGGACTTCCGGGAACGGCTGATTCTGAACCCTAATCTGCACCTGACGGAGGAGGGCAAGGAGCGGGCCATGGAGCGCATCCGCCAAATCCAGCTGGCGGCCCAGGGGGACCAGCGGGACCAGCTTCTGCTGGAGCGGGCCCTGCGGCTCTACACTCAGACCATCGGACAGGGGCGGGAGATGGTTGCCAGTCTGATTGGCTATTGGAAAAACCTGATGGACTGCGGCGACCGGATCCAGCGGCGGCGGGACTATGACCGGGTCAAGGAACGGCTGGATATGCTGGAGGCCGCTGTGGAGGCGGACCCCCTGGAGGGCGGCGTCTGGTTCGGGGAATCGGAGGAAGAGGATTTCGGCCAGTATTTTGACGGAGATTTGGAGGAGTGAGGGATGGATACCATTTGGACCACTCTGGGGATAGAGCCCACGAAAGACGTTTCCGCCATCAAGCGGGCCTACGCCGAAAAAGCCAAGACCTGCCACCCGGAGGAGGACCCCGAAGGGTTCATGAAGCTGCGGCAGGCGTATCAGGCGGCCTTGGACGATGCCGAAGGGACGCGGGAAGAACCGGGGTTTTCCCTGGCCGGACCGGACGAACTTCCAATCCCGGAGGGCGGGAAAGCGGCGGAGGACCCGGGCTGGTATCTGCAGGAGCAGGAGGATGAGGGCCCCAACCCCTTTGAGGGCGGCGAGGCCATCACGAAGTTCCTGGAGCTCTACACCGGGAAGCAGCGGAAGAACCCGGCCATGTGGATGGACTATGTTACCTCCGCCGCCTTTCTGGACGCCGCCTGGGACCCCCGGTTTACGTCTTTGCTTCTGCAAAAGGTCCGGGAGTTTCGAGGGGACTTTCCCCCCAACAAGGAATTTCTGACCTGGCTGAACGTTGCCTACCAATTCTCCGGCGGGGAGGCCCGGAGCTTTGACGGCATGAAGGACATCCTCCAGATTGCCGCCCTGGGGCCCGCGCCCAAGACGCCCAAAGGGAACGAGTTCGCCATCCTCCAGAGTTTTCTGGACTACCGGCGCTTGAACGGCCTGGCTGCGGCGGGGCGCTGGGATCAGGAGGCCGTCGAGGCGTTCCGGCAGGTGCTGAACAGCTACGCCCCCGCCTATATCCGGGAACGCTGTGAGCAGCAGGTCACCCCGGACTGTGAGCGCCACCCCGCCGGGCTTCGGGTCTTCATCCACTTTTTGAGGCGGGAGGACCTGCCGGAGGAGGTTTACCGTTCCGCGTGGCAGAGGCTGGACCTCAAGAGCGCTGTGCTGGGCCGAGCCAAGGTCCTTTATGGCCCCATCCGGGAGCTGGCAGTCCAGCGGGTGCCGGGAATCGGCGGAGAGACGGCGGTGAACTTCCTTCAGCTGAACCGGAACCTGGATGCCTACCAGAAACGCATCCGAATGGCCCCGGAGACAGAACCGTCGGAGTCCGAGGCGTTTTTTAAGAGTTCGGAGATGCAGAGAGCCCTGCCGGTGCCCCGGTTTTTGGAGGAGCAGCTTTTGACCTGCTCCCCCTGGCGGCGGGAGGGCATGGGAGAGACCCTGGTCCGCCGGATGCTTCAATACTATCAGGAGCACGCCGATATTCCCCGGGCGGAAGAGGTGATCTCCGGGCTGGAACAGGACCTCCGGCTCTGCGAGGCCAAGCGCTGGAGCCGGGAGGACGACGCGGCGGACCCGGAGGGGATTCCCTACTACGAGCGGCTGACGCTTCGCCATCGGCCCTTCTTCCGCTGGTGGCTGAACACCGCTTTTTACACCGCCAGGGACCCGGATACTGGGGCGCCCCTGCTGAAATACCTGGAGAAGTACCTGCCCTATCAGGAGGGATGGAGCCGCCGCTTTACGATGCGGGCGGACGGAACGCCCCGGACCATAGCGGCGGCAGGGCTGGTGGAGATCGACTGCTATCCCCTGCATCTGGAGTACCGGGTAAACGGGAAGCCGGTATACCGTCCCTGCCTCCCCTGGGAACAGACCGCCAAGGAGAGCGGCGATTGGTTTGCCCTGCTCCTGCCCATCACGGCGGCGCCCTACAAGGACTTTGACCGGGTGGCGGAAGAGATGTTCCGCCGCCTGGATTACCTGCCTGTGCCGGAGGAGGACCGGGCCCCCATTGTCCGGTGCATTGCGGGCCATGTGTGCCGCCTGCCGCTGGACCAGGAGACCGGAGAGCCGGTGCCGCCGGAGGAGGCATTTCCCCTGGAGCTGTCCATGGAGGGCGGCGGGAAGCTCTACACCGCCGAATGGACGGAGGATGAGGCGGCTGTAACTATCTACCGGCAGACCTTCTCCGGGCGGCGGGTGCAGGAACAGCTGCTGCCGGACGTCGACGGGACCTGGAGGTTGGCGCCCGGCTCTGTGAAGAGGACGCCGGACCATGAAAAGGACTTTCCCCCTATCCGCTTCACCGCGGACAGCGGCTTTGAAGCGGCACGGCGGCGGCTGGCGGAGCTGACGGACCCCCGGTTTTTCGACCTCTCCCGCCTCCGGGAGCTGCCCTGGAAAATATTCTACACGCCCGTCGGCGGCGTGGAGGAGCGCCTGTCCCACATCGACATTCTCCGGGAGCCGCCCAAGGTCAACGCCGAGGCGTTCCTGGCGGAGTGGGAAGAAGCCGAGGAAATCCCCCCGGACATGGAGCCCATCATCGCCAAGGTGCGGCGGGCTGTGGAGGAGCAGCCGAAGGAGGAAGAACCCATTCCGCCGGAAATCCTGGTGACCGGGGAGGCCCTTTCCGCCCTGCTGTACCGCTTCTCTCAGGATGAGCTGGAACGGCTGGAGCTGGAGTGGATGGAGGGCCGTCTGGTACTCCGCCGGGACGGCGGCAAGTACGCCTGCCTCTATTTTGAGAACAGCTTTGGCCGGGGGGAGAACTGGTATGCCCTGCTGGCCGATGTGGAAGCCTACAAGACTGTGGACTGCGGAGACATCGCCTATGTGCCCTTCGGCATGGGGAAGCTGGCGGAATACTCCATCTTCCACAGTGCCCATGACCTTCTCCGGGACATCGATCTGGTCCTGGGCCAGATGGGCTGGGGACAGCTCCAGGCCGGAGGACCGGGGGGCTGGCTCTGGAGCTGCGACGTGAGCCGCCACGACCCCAAGCACAAGGTCCTCATGGCCCAGCAGAAGCTGGGCGGCGTCCCGGCCCAGCGGGGGAGGAACTACAACCTGGCAAAATTCGTCCTCAGCCGCCCCGCCTCGGAGCTGGAGACGGTGGACCTGAGCGGAGAGCGGACCGTCACGGCGCTGAGAGGCGGCACCTACGGCCTTGCGGCGGAGGGATTGGTCCACTTCATGATGGGCAGGCTGGCCGGCGTCCGCGTCAGCTGGATCTTCCGCCCGGCGGAGGGGGGAACAGAGCTGCGGCATCTGGTGCTCTTACAGGACCAGGGCAAGTATATGATGCTCTGGCTGGAGGACGGCGCCCGCCGGGCCCTGGCCTACGCTTCGGACGAACCCCGGCGGTTTATGGGCCGTGCCCTGCCCGCCTGTTTGGTCCATGAGGACCTCAAGCGGCTGCGGAACGGCGTTGACCTGCTGCTGGACGACATCGACAACACGGGCCCCGTTTTGGACCAGCCGGGCCAGTTCGCGGAGGTGCGCACGCCCTATGAGGAGCTGCGGGCGGCGCTGGTACATGAGACATAAGGAGGCAGGACCGTATGGATGAACTTTGGACCACATTGGGCCTGGACCCAACGAAAGACGTTTCCGCCATTAAGCGGGCCTACGCGGAGAAGGCCAAGACCTGCCACCCGGAGGAGGACCCGGCGGGGTTCCTGAAGCTGCGGCAGGCCTATCAGGCGGCGCTGGCTTATGCTGAAAGCGGGGAAGAAGCTGCGTCCCCGCCCACCGTACCGGAGGCGGCGGAACCGGAAGAGGAAGGCTGGACCCTGACGGACGGGCCCAACCTCATTGACGAGGGGCCGAACCCCTTCGCGGACCACCCGGCGGCGGTGGCCTTCCTGGACCTCTACACCGGGAAGCGGCGGAAGGACCCCCAGGCGTGGATGGACTACTTCACCTCCGGGGACTTCCTGGATGTTGGCTGGGAGCGGCGGTTCGCGGGCTTTCTTCTGGAGCAGGCGGTCCGGCTGGAGGAGGAGTATCCCATCCATAAGGAGTTTTTGACCTGGCTGTGCGCCGTCTATCAGTTTGCCGTGGACCGGGCGGTGTACCGGAACCCGGATGGCAGTGAGCGGACGGAGTTCCGCTTCCGAATCGAACAGGACGCCCAGTTTGAGGGACAGGAGTTCTTGTTCCAGCTGGCCGCCCGGGGCCCCGCGGTGAAGCCCCTCAAGGGCACGGAGCGGGCAATCTCCCGGAGCGCCGCGGACTACCGGGCCCTTGTCCGCCTGGCGGAGAAGGGCCGCTGGACCGAGGGGAAGCTGAAAAAAGCGGGGAGCATTTTGGACGGCTATATGATCGGGAACTTCCAGGACAAAAACCCCGGGCCGTCGGAGCGCCACCCGGCGGGGATGCGGCTCATCAACCACTTTTTCCGGCGGGAGAAGCTGCCCAAGGAGCTCTACCAAATGGCCTGGCAGAAGCTGGAGCTGAAAACCGCCCTCATGGGCCGGGCCAAGCTGCTCTATGGGGATCTTCGAGCCCGGGTGCTGGAGCAATTCCCCGACATCGCCGAGGGAGAGCTGGATATCCGAACGCTGAACAGGGAATTTGAGGCCTTTCGCCAGAGGGCGCGGGCCCTGGAGGAAACCGGAAAGCCGGAGGACTGGGAACAGGCCGGGGCGGAGGTCAGGGCCTTTTTCAGCCGCCCGGACTTCCAGAAGGCTTTGCGAAACCGCAAGTTCGCGGAAGAGCATATGAAGTACCATGTCCAGTGGAGCGGGGAGCACTTCGCCCAGGAGGTCCTGGACTACTACGCGCAAAACCCGGACGCCCCCTGCGCCGCCCAGCTGACGCGGCTGATCGAGGACTCCCGCCGCCGCCGGGAAATCGACCTGCGGAACCGCCGGGACAGCGAGGCGGAGATACCGGAGGCATTGACCCTTGCCTATCGGCCCTTCTTCCGCCACTGGCTGAATACCGGGTTCTACCACTCCATGGACCGGGAGACGAAACAGCCCCTGCTGGGGTATCTCAACCAGGAGCTTCCCTATCTGCCGGAGTGGAGCCGGAAATTCCTGGGGGTGGAGGGGGAGGAAACCCCGGAGCCGGTTTCCGTGACATTGAAGCTCGGGAAGGATACGTTCACCGTCCAATTCCACCTTCGGTACATGAGCTTTCTGCGAAACGGAGAGCCGGTGTACCGCCCCTGCCTCATCTGGGACCAGCTGATGGAGTGGGCCCCGAACACCGATACGTTCCTCCGGCTTCTGCCCGTCACCGCCGCCGACTACAATCAGTACGGCGCGGTGCGGGAGGAACTCCTCCGCCGCCTGAAGGACACCGCTGCCCCGGAGGAGGGACGGGCCTTCATCGCCGGGTGCCTTGCCGATCAGGTCTGTGGGCTTCCCATCCCCGACGCGGTGGGCATGGAGGACGCGGAGGAACCGGAGTGGGCCCGGTCCCTGCCTCCGGTCAGCTTCCTGCCCTATCAGATCTTCGCCGAGAACACGGAAGTGCTGTACGTCTGCATCTGGTTCCAGCGGGACCGGGTGCTGGCCCTGTTCCAGCAGACGCCCTTCGGGCAGAAGCTGATGGAGCAATTTGAGGACGTCCGGGACGCCCAGGCCGCCGAGACCCTGGCAAAGCAGCTGCTGGAGGACCGGCTCCACCCCAGGGGCTTCCCCATGGAGGCGCTGAAGGTCCTGCCGGAGGCGGTCTTCGCCCAGTGGGACTATGCCGTCCGCAGTAAGGACAAGGACCTCCCGCCCCTTTGGAGCACCCCGGTGGAGCTCCACGGGGAGGCCGTCACGGCGGAGAAGCTGGAGGAGCTGCTGACGCTTTTTGGGGCGGGCCGGGTAGAGCGGCTGGAGTGGTCCTGGAGGTGCGCCTTCCCGGTGGACGAGCCGCCCATGGACTGCGAGCCCCGGCGGTCCCTGGTGCTGATGAAGAGCGGCGGACGGTACGCCTGCCTCTACTTCGACGACTTCTGCGCCGAGAGCTACGCCCTGCTGGAGAAGCCGGAGATCTACGGGCAGGACAAGCACGTCCCCCAGGCCGTCCCCTTCCGGCAGAGCCGACTGTTCCCGAGTGTGCTTCACAGGAACTTCTTCACCATCCGGCGGCATCTGGAGAAGATATTCTCTCAGGTCAGCTGGCCCAACAACGTCAAGCCCATGGCGGGCCGCCTCTGGAGCTATGCCGTCAATGTGGACCACGGGCGGGTAAAGTACAACCTGGACAAGCAGCTTCTGGGGGGCTTCCCCATGGAGCGGGCCCACAACCGGCCCGGCGCGCCCTTCTACTTCTACGAGTATCCCGGCTCCGCCGCCCGGGTGGACGGCGGGGGGAGCGTGGAAACCCTGGCGGTGACGGAGGGGAACCGGCCCAAGGTTCAGAAGCTCCTGGCGGACTTCCTCTCAGGCGGCGGCCAAACCCTCCGGCTCACCTGGGGGAAGACGGCGGGGAAGCGGCGGCACATCGTCCTCCGCCAGGACGGCGGGCGCTTCCTCCTGGCCTGGGTCCGGGAGGACAAGCAAACGGCGGAGTTCCACGCGGCGGACAAGTGGACCTATATGGACGTGGAGGGGAAGAAGTATCCCAAGGACAGCTTCCTGGGCAAGGTCACCCCCGCCTATCTCATCCACGATCTGCCCGCCCTGCGGAATGCCCTGGACCTGCTGCTTGCCAACCTGGACCGCCCCGAGCGGGTCACCGGCCCCATGGGCGAGTACGCCCGGGAAAACCCGGTGAAGCCCCGGCCCTATGAAGCGCTGTGGGCGGAGCTGGTGGGGGACACGCTGGAATAACCGGCCGGACGGTATGGGATGCGTCCGTTCCCCGGTTCCCGCCGTGCCGGAGAAAGGGCTTCCAATTTTCATAAATCTTGACTTTTGCTCCGGCGGCCGCTAATATAAGGGGCGGGGAACGTTTGGGCGCGGTTATATAGATCATACCGTGTTTTTCGATTTCCGAAGGCCCGTCAGGAGGTGGAGCCCATGCTGATGGTTTACCTGGAAGTGCTGGATACGCCGGAGGAAAAGGTCCGGTTTGAGGAACTCTACCGGAAGTACCGGGGGGCCATGTTCCGCGCGGCAAGCCGTGTTCTGCGCAACGACCAGGACGCGGAGGACGCGGTTCACAATGCCTTCCTGCGGATCATCAAAACGTTTTCCAGGTTTCAGAACACGCCGGTCAAGGACCTGGCTCCGCTGGTCGTCGTGATCGCCAGGAACGAGGCCGTCTCTCTCCTGCGCAAGAGGAGGGACGCCGCTCCGCTGGAGGACTGGAACGCCTTTGCCGAAACGGCGGAGTCCGTCAGCGATTACCATGCCCTGGTGGAGACCTTTGCCCGGCTGCCCCTGCTGTACCGTGCGGCCCTGGAGATGAAGCTGGCGGGCTACTCCGACGGGGAAATCGCCTCCAAGCTGTGCCTGACCAAAACGGCGGTCAGCACCCGCCTCAGCCGGGGACGCCGGTTCCTGCGGAATATCGTGGAACAGGAAGGCTTTTGGATGGATGCGTAACCGCCGCATGGCTCAAAAAAGTTTTTCTGCTTTCCCTTGAAATCATGTGAGAATCCGCTCTCCCGCTGCGTTAACATAGTGAGGGGAGCGGATTTTCTGCTGTCTGGCCATCAGAAAAGAACGGTTGGGAGAGACGGACATTGAATACATGGACCTGCTTTGGCGGATTTGCGATTCTCGTTTGCGCCGTGCTGTACGGCCTGTATTGCCGGGGAATAGCCGTATCAAAGCGTATCAAAGCGGTTTTGTTTGTGTTCCGTTCAGGAAAAGACGGGGACAAGGCAGCCCTGGATTCCTGTACCGGCTGGGTTCAGCATGTGGCCGGGTTCCGCGGGAACCGCACCTGGGAGCTGACATTGAATGCGCAATTGTCAAAGGGGGGCGGAGCTTTTTCTGCTGGACAGAAGGAAGCGGCCCTTGTTAAAGCTGAACCGCCCCCGTCCGTCCGGAAGAGTGGAATTGTACGCGGGCGGCAGGTATTACCTGCGCTGGGAGTTCACGAATGCCACCGGGAAATGCGAAGCTATCTGGATCAACCGGCATCCCCCGTAGAGGACAAGCGCCTGGAAGTGTAGGAAGGAGCGGTCATGACAGAGCAAGCCCTGAATCAACTGGCCCGGCGGGTCATGCTGGACGCGGCCCGGCTGGAATACGGCGGAGAGCTGGAAGAACCGCCGGAGCATAGGTTCTCCCCCTCCTTCGAGAGGCGGATGGAGAGGCTCCTTCGCCGGGGAAAGCATCCGGTCTGGTATCAGGCCCTTCATGCGGCGGCGTGCCTCCTGCTGGCGCTGCTGCTCAGCGGGTGCGCCGTGCTGGCGGTCAGCCCGGAGGCCCGGGAGGTGTTCGCAGGCTGGGTGCGGGAGATTCACGACAACTATTTCCGTTACGAATTCTTTGGAGACGAGGAGAAAAAATCCTCATTATTAGAAGCGGACGTCTTCTACCAGATGGCCTATATGCCGCCTGGATACCGGATGGAGTATAGGAGTATGCTGTCCGGCATTACAATCATCGGTTATATCAACGATCAAAGCGGGAACCTGGCGTTCTTCCACTGTTTTACGGACCAGACTTCGCCTGTCATGCAGATTGCACGGGACAGCGAGGACACCTATAAGAAGGTCGCTGTCAACGGAATCTCCGCCGACCTATACTTGGACGCGGAAGAGGGAGAGAGTAATATCCTTGTTTGGGTGGACGAAGTGAATCGGCTTGCGTTCAGTATTTCCGGCGCGTTTGGAGAGGAGGAGCTGCTCAGGATGGCGGAGAGCGTGGGGACCGTCCCCCGGAATGTGATCTTCCGCCCGTCCCGGCTGCCGGAGGGGTACTATGAGACGTCCGCCGAGGACTACCCGGTCGAGGAGGATCAAGTCCCCGAGGGGCTGAACGCCGGAAAGAGCGTCCTGACCTATGAGGACGGGAGAGGAGGGGCGCTGACCATCACCTATGCCCAAGAATTTGAAGTCACCGGCCTGCGCCCGGACACCTGCGAGGCGGACGGGGTTTCCGTACTGGTTGGAGAGGACCAAGGGTTTTGGTTCCCGGGTCAGGAGGGGACCCATCATCTGGTCTGGGCGGATGGAGAGAGCGGCGTATTTTTCTGGATTTCCGGCCCCTTTACCGGAGAGGAGCTGATTCAGATTGGGGAAAGCCTGGAGAAACGGGAGGAGCCGCCGCCCTTGGCTTGCATGGGTCCCCGCCGGGCATCAGGGGCTGGAACGCATTGAGACGCGGGAACAGGGCCATATATCAAAATGACGAGGGATGCATTACCTTACGCTATTTCCGCGGCTCGGAGGCCATGCTCCCGCATGTGGTCCCGTCAAATGGCAAAGAGCATCGAGGCGGCAGCGCCCTCTCCCAAAATCCGGCGGCCCAGCTGGCTTCCCATGGGGGATCGCTGCGCAGGAGGCTCCGGCGGCGGCATGAAATCGGAAGACATGCAGCAGGAAACACCCTCCCTCTTTTGGAATTCGTTGCGCGGAATAGAGAAATCTTGTTTAGGAGGAACTCAACATGAGACGCTTACAAAAAATCAAGGCCCTTTGCGCCCTGGCGCTGTGCCTGCTGCTGGCCGCCTGCGGCGGCGGCGGACCTAAGCAGGAGGCGGCGGATTCGGCGGAGGAGGCCACGGTCCATTTCCTCACAAACCTGCAGAAGGGGGAGTTCGAGCAGGCGAGGACTTACCTGGAGGAAGAGAATCCCCTTCTGACCGTCTTCCCCGCGGCGGAGGGGGAAGACGCCCCGGAGCTGGACGCCGTGTACCGGCAGTTCCGGGAGAAGATGACCGGCCTGACCTTCCGCGTGGGGGACGAGGGGGCCGTGGGGAACAGCATGGTGTACATCACCGCCGCCCAGTATGATTTCCGCTCCGCCATCAACGAGGCCATGCTGGCGGCCATGGAGATCCAGTGCCGGGAGGGCGGGACCGCCTTCGCGGACTACGCCGGATGGATGAGCCAGGGCATTGCCGACGCGGCCATGGGCGGGGAGGAGACTGTCCGGGCCATGGCGACGGATAAAAACGGCGGCTATATCATCGATCACCGGGGATACACGGACCACGACTTTATGAACCTGTTCACCGGCGGCTTCTACGACTACGCGGATTTCCAGATGGCAGTCTGCACCAATACCATAGACAATGTGGAGCATACCTACTACTTTGCCGCTTTAGGCGATGAGATGATCGCCTGCGTTGAGGAAGTGTCGGAGGCCAATGACGGAGAACTGGACGACGAAACGATCGCCGGGCTGAATGCGTTCTATGCCCAGGCGGCACAGCAGACGCCCGGCATGTATATGGGCGTCACCAGGGACGGGGACCGGGTGGTCACCCATATGGGCATCGACTTTCAGACGGCGGACCAGAACGCCCTGGTGAACTCCGGCATGGTCAGCGGCAGCTACCAGGGCAACATGGCGGACGGGAAACTCAGCCTCTCGGCTACGATCCGCGAGTTTGAAGAATCGGGCATGACCAGCTCCGTCACGCCGGTCTATAGCCGGCACAGTTGAAATGATTTCTCCCCACGCCCCTCTTGCAATTTCCTTCCTTATCGCCTATAATAAGAGAAAGCCGTTATAGGCAATAATGCCTATATAGGGGGAGCGCAGAACCAAGCACCAAACGACAGGAGGAACGACTGGCATGAAAAAGAAGCATCCGATTCTGGGCGTCATCTGCCTGGCAATTCTGATCTGCGGCGGAATCTTTACCTTCCGGGCCGGAGGGGCCAAGGCGGAGATGACCATTGGCGAAAAGACCTATGAGATGCGGACCATGACCGTGCGGGAGTTCATGGGGGACGGCTATCTCCTCGCCACCATGTCCACGGAGGGGAATTCCGTCTATACATATAACTATAGCGGCGCAGTGATGGAGGCCAAGACCTATTACAACACGGCGGTGCCCTTCAAGCCCAAGGACGGCGCGGGCGCGCCGCTCTCCTGCTGGCTCTACAATCCCACTTCCGAGCAGGTGGAGATTCGGGAGGGGAAGATCTGCGCCATCTCCTGCAAGGTGACTGAGATGCGGGAATGCGGGCTCCCGGTCTCCATTGCCGGACTGGAGCTGGACAGTCAGAGCAGGGAAGAAATACAAGCCTATATGGACGGGGCGCTGAAGGGCTATCGGTTCAGCGAGAATGAAGACGTCAACGCCGTCTCCTACACCAAGGGGCAGGTGTCCTATACCTTCTCCTTCACCGAGGAGGACGTGCTGAAAAACGCCATTGCCCGGAACAGCGTGTGACGGCCATGGACAGAAACGAATTTTTCAGGCCCCTGGCGGAGTTGGCGGACCAGGGGCGGTGGGACGACGCCTACGCCTGGTTCCGGGAGCATCAGGAGCAGTTCTCCTGCCGGGAGCGGCGGCTGGTCCGGGAGGCCCTGGCGGCCCGGCTGTCGGCCTCCCGGCTCTGGCGGGCCCCGGCTCTGCTGGCGGCGGTGACGCTGCTGTTCCAATTGGCCTCCGGCGGCATCTTTGAAAACCAGCTCCAGGACCTGTTTTCCTTCCTGGGACGGTCCTTCCGGCCCTATATGTACGTCGCCTCCGTGGTTCCCCTGCTGTTCAATCTGGCGCTGGACGCGCTGCTGGCCGTCCAGTGCTATGAGCGGCTGGTGCTGACCTATCGCCTGTTCGGCCGCCGCCCACCCTGGGCCCGGGCCTGGGGCGCCTGGGCTTTGGCTCTGGCGCTGGCCCTCTGGTCGGCGTGTTCCCTGGTCCCCTATGCCCGGGACCTGCCGCTGGTCCTGGAGGGGAAGTGGTCTACCGGCATCGTCACATTGGAGATGGAGGAGGACACCGCCTGGAATAACGCCATGGCCCAGCTGGGCCGGGAGACCCGGGAGGGCTACGACCCCATTCCCTGGTACTCCAATCCCCGCTGGTCCAGGCTGCTCATGCCCATCATGCCGGGGATTTACAACCGCTGGGTGCTGAATATCCATGTGGACGGCGTGGACTGCCGCATGGGTCAGCTCCAGTTTGACCTGACGGACTACGAGATGTACGCCTATCCGGTGCGGATCGACTATCTGCCGGGTAGCCGCCTGGTGCTGTGGATTTCCTGCGGGGAGGAGAGTCTGCGATGAAACGAAAATGGCTGCTCCTGGCCTTCCTGCTGACCTTCACCCTGCCCGCCGCCGCCCTGTGCGCGCCGGAGCTGCTGGAGGCGCTGTGGTGGCGGTTCGGTTCGGACCCGGCGGTGTCGGTTCTCCGGGGGGAGTATTGGGGGCGAATCATCTGCGGCGTCCTGCTGACGGCGATGCCCTTCGTCCCCCTGGCCTGCTTCCTGCTGGAGCGGGCGGCCCTGCGCCGGGCCCGGCGGCGGCGGGAGAGCGTCAAGCCCCCGGAGTTTGCCACGGCGGAGGAGCGGCGGGCCTTCTACCTCCGGCAGCTGGAGGAGGAGCGCCGGGAGCCGCCCAAAACGCCGTGGATCGCCTACGCCGCCCTGTGCGGCCTGGGGGTGCTGGTGTTTGGCTTCGGGGTTCTGGGAATCCGCCTGAACGGGAAGATTGAGAAGACCGGGCGGGACCTGGAGCTGTACCGGGCCGGGACCCCCGCCCTCTACGTGGGCCCCCTGCTGCTGGTGGACCGGCCCGTGCGGGACGGGGCCAAGCAGATACCGGACGAACGGTATGTGTACTACCGTTCCGCCACGGAAGGGGACCTCCAGTGCGCCGCGACGCTGATTGCTGAGACCCAGCTGATGCAGCCGTCCTACCGGGTGGAGTACCTGCCGGAGACGGGGACCATTCTCTCGATTACCGACGGGGCGGGAGTCCTGCGGACCGGCGGAGAGGATGCGGCGCTGTTTCCGCCGCCGGGGTGCTGGCTGTACGGAGATCTGGCGGTGCCCGTCTGCGACCGGGTGGAGGGCTACGACGCGCTGACCCGGGAACAGAAGGCGCTGTTTGACCTGCTCTATTCCCAGGTCCTCAGCGGCGACGTGGCGGCGGGGAATCTGCCCACCCGGAGCTTCGATTTGCCCTACGAGCTGAAAAAGGCGGAGTTCAATCAGGTGTTGGAGCTGTATGAGGCGTCGGTGGAGCCGGAGGAGTACCCGAACCACGGCTACCGCACGGACGACGGGCGGATCGTCCGCCGGGCCTATTGCTACGGCATCATCCACTCGCGGTGAGATCACGGAGACAGGAGCGAGAACATTGGAAGGGAAACGAGACTGGATGCGGGGCCCGACGCTGGCGCTCTGTGTGGTCCTGCTGCTATTGAGCCTTGGGCAGCGGCGGCGGATTTCCGATTTGGAACAGGACGTATGGAACGCCCAGAACAGCATCATGGACAATGTGAGCAGCTTGGAAGCGCAGGTTGCCGCCCTGCGCTCTGATTTGGAAAGCGCGGATCATCTGGTCCTGGATTGGAGCTGCACGCCTGCGCTGAACCGGGAAAGGCGGGGCTTGGACGTGGAAGTAACCGTCAAGCTGAAGGAGTGGACGGAGGACACCGCCCTGGAGCTGCTTTGGACCTCCCGGGGAAGCACGGACAGCAAGGGCAGCCTGCCGATGGCTTACGACGGCACCGGGAGCTTTACCGGGAAGCTGGAGATTCCCTTGGACGGCTCCAGGATCGTCAGCCTGGACGCCGCCATCCAAAATGGGGACACCCGGCGTCAGGAGAGCCTGGGGGACCTGAGAGACACTGCCATGCTGCTGCCGGTCCAATGTGACTCTTATGGTATCAGCGGACCGGAGTATGAGCAAAGCAAAGACGGCGGCGGGGTGTTTACGATTTCAAATTTCCATACCGGCGTGTACGGCTATTTCGAGAAGGTCCCCAGGACGACGGACAACACCTTCCGCCTCCTGCGCAACGGGAAGCTTGCGGCGGAGCTGGCCGCAGAGCCGGGAGGTGAGGAGAGCAATTATGCGGACGGGGAACTCTCGGCGGAGCCCGCCGCGAGGTCGGATCAGGCCCAGGGCGACTATGTTGGCAATGGGGAACTCACGGCGGAATGCCGAACGGGGGATGTGCTGACCTGGACGTTCTTCTGCCGGGACGAGTCCGGCGTTGGCTATGAGTTCTTTCTGAAGGAGTGGACCGTTGGGGAAGACGGCCTTGCGCAGAATGCGCCGGGAATGGAGTGGCCGAAGCTGACTTGGGACTGAGCCGGGCGGGCCGGTGAGCGATTTTGAATAGGAGGATTTTGTCATGACGATCACGGAACTGGTGAAGCATCAACAGCAGCAGCGAATTGGAGAACGGAACCAGCGGCAGCAGGGGAAGCCCCATGTCAACCCCTACGGCACCCCCGGCATGAGCCTGAACGACGCCGGGGACTACCGGAAAATGGTCCCTGTGGATGAAGGCGTGGTGCGGCAGGTCAAGCAGATCGCGTTGGACCACATGAAAAAAGGCTATGGGGTCAGCGACGGCGAGGACATCAGCAAGGCCATCCGGGACTACACCCTGTCCCTGGCGCCGGAGCAGCGGCTCAGCGCGTCCTGGACGCTGAATGAGATTTTCCACAGCGAGGCCGCCCGGCTGGGTGAGTACGTCCACCAGCGCGTTCCCGGCTGGGACTGGGGCAAGCCCTTTGACACCGGCATTTTGGACGGCTATCCGCAGGGCGTGGATAGGCAGGCATAAGGGGAGAGGGAAGTGACAACAATGCTGGATGTTCTGAACCGGCCGCTGAGCGGCGCCTCTTCCCTGATTCTGGTGGCAGTCCTTGCCGCCGTGATCTTCGTGGCAATCAAGCTGGGACATAAGAAAGCCAGGGACGTCTCCAGGCAGTTCCTCGCGGAGCACCCCAATGCGGCGACCCTGTACCTGTACGGCGAGGACCTGCCCTCCAACAGCGCCGAACTGGACTGCATCCAAGGCACGGTTTCCAGGGTCTACGATCCCCGGACGGTTCCCGGGGCCAGGGTGCAAAAGGGCGTGGCCTGCCATGTGCTGCCCGGAAAGGTGGAGCTCAATGTTAGGATCACATGGTCAAAGAGCTACTATGTCGCCAGGAAGCACGGCAGTATGCAGGCCCGCTTTGCCTTTGAGGCCATGCCGGGGCGTTCCTATGCCGCGGTGTTCCATGTGAAGGACTCCAGCGCGAAAATCATTTCGCTGGACGCAGGGTAACAGATTAAAGCCGGCAGGAAGCGCGAATCAAACGAGTGGGGCGTCCGTGCGGCGGTGAAGGGCGCGGGAGCGTTGGAGTAATTGGGGAACAGAATTTTCCCGGTTCAGGAGCTTAAAAATGTTGAATTCGGAAATTGTATCGGCGTATTTGCGGGAGAGGGGAGACTATCCTGATACGCCGGAAAAGCCGGCGGCGGGCTCGTGATCACGGTGGAAAACGGAGGGCTGATTGTTGCGGGCGGCCCCTGTGATTTGATAGATTTGGCGGATCTGCTGGTGTCTCTGGCCCTGTCCGGTGAGAATCGGGGACAGCACTGGCATGTGGACCAGGGAACGCTGGTTTCGGAGTCTTCCCCCGTTGGTGGGCTTATTTTGGAGAGGAACGATAAAGGAGTGGATTTGCTGTGAAAACGCAGTCCTCCGGTTTGAGGAGAACCGCCGGCGTGTTCCTGCTGGCTGCAATACTGTGCCTCTCCGCCTGCGGCGCCCCGGCGGAACAGGCGGAGGCGGATGCCCGGCAGCCGGAAGCGGAGCAGCCGGCCGGAGAACATGCCCTTCCCGGAAGCTGGACGGTGCCCGAGGGCTGGGTGAAGGCGGAGCAGTATTCCACAGAAAATAAGATTTTCTATGTGGAAGAGGGGCACGAGGAGGACGAGCTGCCCGACAATATCTCCATTGAGGTGGGGACGAACCGATACGGCGGGGAAGACCATATGAAGTTCCGGGACGCCATTGTCCGCCAGCTCACGGTGCAGGCGGGCAGCGTTGGCGCGGAGGTGACCGGAGAGGGTACCTTTACCGCGCAGGAGGATGTCCTTTACATTTTCACCATCAGCGAGGCGGAGGCGGTGACCAAGCAGTTTTATATCGTGGGCGATCAGCGCCATTGCTTAGTTCACCTGACCAGCTTCACCGGCTCTGACAGCGCGGAGGAAGCGGCGCGGGCCATAGCGGACAGCTTTGCCTGGGCGTGACGCCGTAATTTAACATAAGAGGTACTTACATGATCCCTGCAATTTTTGAACACAAGGCTTTGCAGGCTGCGGCGGCATTTACGGAGCTGGAGAAATGGCCCGCCTGTTATGAGGAATTGCCTGCCTGCGTGGAGTGGGAAGAGTTATAAGCCGATAACATGATAAAAAGGAGAGATTTGCAGGTATGAAAAATCGAATGGTGTTCTTCAAGAGAATCCGGGTCCTGGCGCTGGTCCTTCTTCTGCTGGGGGTCCTCTCCGCCTGCGGCGCTCCGGAGGAGAGCGCTGCGGACAGCGCCCGGCCGGAGGAAGAACCGGCTGCCGGCCTGCAGGAAGACGCCTCTTACACCGATTACTCCACCCAGGGCGTTGCCTTTCAGGTCCCGGCGGACTGGACCCGGGCGGAGGGGACGGACCTCTTCTACGCCACAGGCCGGCGGGAGGTCTACGGCCTTAACGGCGTGTCCCCCCTGGGCTCCTATACGCCCCAGGAGTTCTACGAGGCGCTGGTCAGCCACTATGAGGACACCAATCAGTTCTCCGACCTCCAGGCGGCGGAGAGCGTGAGCGCCTGGCAGTCCGCCGACGGCGTGGACTGCTACGCGGCGGACCTGACCGGCTATCAGGATTCCATTCTCTACTGCACAAAGCTGATCGCCGCGCCGCAGAAAAACCTGGTGCTGACCTTCTGCGGCCAGGCCAACGCCGAAACGCTGGGAGATGCGGCGCCTGTGTGGGACCAGCTGAATGAGCTGTGTGAGAGCCTGACCTTTGAGATTGGGACCCGGGACGAGATCACCGGCAACACCTTCCTCTGCGGTGACGGTTCCCAGCTGTGCCTCGGGGACGGCGGGGACTTCCGCTGGTACAGTTCAGCGGAGGACCACGAAAAGCCGTATTACGAGGGCGTCTATGAGGTCTTCCGGGGCCAGGCGGCCATGGACAAGGCAGCGTCCTTGACGGAGTACGGCCTGACCGTGGAGGAGCTGGAGCAAGTGCTGTCCGCCAATATGAACGGGTACATCCCCGGCGGAAGCAGGCCCTCAGACCTCCTCTACGCCATGGGAGAGCTGGAGGACGGCCGGGAGCGGTATCAGGTGTGCCTGGATACCTTCTACGCGGTGATCCTCCACAACCAGCGGCTGGTTTCCTCCCCGGAGGAGGTCCGGGAGGGCGGAAACAGCACCCTCTACATCGGGTTCTATCTGCCGGGGCTGGGGATGGCGGACCTGACCAACTGCAACGTTGGGTCCAATACCCAGTGGACATTCCAGGAGAAGACGGCGTAAATTGAAGGAGCGGCTCCGGCGTCCGCAGGGGCGGGATTCCGCCCGTGATTTGAAAGGGACTATGATGAAAAGCGAGAGGAACCCGGAGAAGGTTCCTCTCGCTTTTCGCAGAAAAGGGTTTAAGGACGGAAGGGCGGCTCTTATATAGTCGGCACAGTTGAAAAGAGTCCAAAGGATTCTTTTCCATGCGGCACTGTTTTACAGCGCCGTAAGCCGCGTGAGCGGCTCACGGTGCTTGCCTATACATAGCGCTGCTTCGCCACGTCGAACACGCCCCGGGTGGTAAGACGCAGGGAGGGGATCACGGGCAGGGCCATGAAGCTCAGGGTCATGAAGGGGTCGATCCCCGGATTGACGCCCAGGGCAAAGGCCGCCGCCTTTGCCGCTTCCAGCTTCCGGTTGACGGTTTCCAGGGACTCGCCGCTCATGATGCCCGCAACGGCCAGGGGAACTTCCGCCGCGGGCTTCCCGCCGTTCCATACCACGATGCCGCCGTTCAGCTCCGCCACCCGGTTTGCGGCGGCGGCGCAGTCCGCCTCGCTGGCGCCCACGACGATGATATTGTGGGAGTCATGGGAAATGCTGGTGGCCACCGCGCCGGATTTCAGGCCGTAGCCCCGGAGAAAGCCCACGCCGATGTGCCGGGTATTCCTGTGCCGCTCCACCACGGCGGCCCGCAGAATATCCCGGGCGGGGTCCGCCGCCTCGGCCAGGCCCCCGTCCACGGTGGTGATCTCGCCGTTCACCATGCCCACCACGCCCCGGGGACCGTCGCTTCGGAAATCCTCCGCCGTGAGGGCGCCCACCTGGAAGGTGTGAAGGGCCCGCTCCGTCAGCCGGGGGTCCACGGCGGGAGCGGGGAAGGGCAGGGCAGCGCCGTTTTCCGCCCGCAGGATTCCCCGCTGATAAACCGCCTCCACCCGGAAGCTCCGGAAGCTGTCGATGATCACCAGGTCCGCCAGGCATCCCGGCGCGACGGCGCCCCGGTCGTCCAGATGGAAGTATTGGGCGGGGCTCAGCGTGGCGGCCCTGACGGCGGCCATGGGGTCCGCGCCCAGGCGGAGGGCCTGCCGGATGATACCGTCGATGTGCCCCTTTTCCAGGAGGTCGCTGGGGTGCTTGTCGTCGGTGCAGAACATGCACCGCCCGGCGTACTTCCCGCAGAGCAGCGGCGCCAGGGCCTCCAGGTTCCGGGCGGCGGTGCCCTCCCGGATCATGATGAACTGGCCCCGCTCCAGCTTGGCCAGGGCGTCCTGAAGGTCGTGGCACTCGTGGTCGGAGCGGACCCCGGCGGCGATATAGGCATTGAGGCCGTTCCCCGCCAGGTCCGGCGCATGCCCGTCAATCCGCCGGTCCGCCAGCTGGGCCGCCGCCAGCTTCTCCAGAACATGCTCGTCCCCGGCCAGAACGCCCACGAAGTTCATCATCTCCGCCAGGCCCTGAACCCGGGGGCGGCTGTAAAAGCCCTCCAGATCCTCCCGCTCCAGGGCCGCGCCGGACTCGTCCAGCGGCGTGGCGGGGACGCAGGAGGGCAGCATCAGCCGCACGTCCAGCGGCAGGCCCTCCGTCGCCTGGAGCATGTACTCGATGCCGTCGGTTCCCATGACGTTGGCGATCTCATGGGGGTCCGTGACCACGGTGGTGGTGCCGTGGGGCAGCACCGCCTTCGCAAACTCCGCCGGGGACACCAGGGAGCTCTCCAAATGGATATGGGCGTCCAAAAAGCCGGGGAGGACCAGCTTGCCGGAGCAGTCCCGCTCCGTCCTGCCGGAGTATGACCCGACGCCGACGATGAGCCCCTCGGCCACGGCGATGTCCGCCGTGACGATTTCATTGGTGAACACATTGACATAAGACGCGTTTTTCAGCACCAGGTCCGCCGGTTCCCGGCCCGTCGCCGCATCGACGACCCGCCGCTTTTTCCGCGTTTCCCGGCTGATTTGGCTCTCACTGTGGGCAGGCATGGGATCACGCTCCTTTCATTCCTACCATATTATGTATCTTGTCTCAGGGAGTTTGTCAATAGCCAAAGGAAAAGACATGTCTGAAACGGCAAAATTTCTCACAGGGCGTAAAGGTCGGCCTTTTATGTTTGGAACAAATGACAGGGAAATTAAGCTTGCTTTTTTCGGCAAAATGCTGTATAGTAAAAATGCGGACGGCGTTTTCGGGTCTTTGGCAGATTCGCCGCGAACGCCCCACCGTGAAAATCTGAAAGAGAAGAGAGGGAATTTTATGGAAAACCTGTTCCGCCTGCGGGAAAACGGAACCAACGTCCGTACAGAAATTCTGGCGGGCCTGACCACGTTCATGACGATGGCCTACATCATCGCCCTGAACCCCAATCTGCTGACGAATTTCGACGTCGGCTCGTCCCTTTGGAACGGCGTGTTTATGGCGACTTGCCTCGCCTCCGCCCTGGGCATGTTCTGCATGGCCTTCCTGGCCAACAAGCCCTTTGCCCTGGCCCCCGGCATGGGCCTGAACAGCTTCTTCGCCGTGGTGGTGGGCAACATTGCCGCCATGACCGGCATGACCTATGTCGCCAGCTTCCAGGCGGCTCTGGTCATCATCCTGGTGGAGGGCATTGTCTTCATCATTCTCTCTGTCCTCAATATCCGGGAGAAGATTGTGGATGCCATCCCCCTGGGCGTGCGGCTGGGCATCGCCCCGGCCATCGGCATCATGCTGATGAACATCGGCCTGGGGTCCAACGCCGGCATCTACTCCGAAACCGGGGGCCCCTTCTTTATGATGCGGGACTTCTTCGGGGCTCTGACGCCCAGCGTGGCCCAGTCCTCCATGGGCTCCGGCTATGGACCTATGATTCTGACGGTGGTCACGGCCTTCATCGGCCTGTTTGTGATGGTGATCCTGGCCAAGAAGGGAATCAAGGCGGCGGTGCTGCTGGGGATGCTGGTGGCCTCCGTGGTCTACTGGGCCGGGGACGCGCTCTTCCTGGGGGCGAATCCCTTTGCCTCCCTGTCCGGAGCCTCCTTTGTGCCTCCCTTTACCGACATGGTGGAAACCACCCTCTTCAAGTTTAACTTCTCCGGCTTCCTGTCGGTGGGCTGGTTTACCTCCATTACCCTCATCATCACCTTCTGCATGATCGACATGTTCGACACCATCGGCACCCTGGTGGGCACGGCCTCCCGGGCGGGAATGGTGGATGAGCAGGGCAACATGCCCAACATGAAGGAGGCCCTGCTGTCCGACGCCATCGGCACCGTGG
>CANPTW010000006.1 GCA_947577075.1 uncultured Oscillibacter sp.
TTACGCTTTTTTCAAATTTATTCCCTTATGCCTTTAACTTAATGACATTACCCACGGTGAGACACGAATCAACAGGAGGTTTCCGTGAAGCAGAAGAACAGCGGCGGACCTCTCCCGTGGCTCCTGCTGGCCGTCCCCGTCCTTTGGGCGGGGGCGGCCCTTGCCAGCGGCTACCGGGAGGGCATGACCGTCTTTGACCTCATGGGATGTTTCAGTATCATGCTGGAACGCCCCTTTGCCATCCATTGGACCCCCTACACCCTCAAATTCATGCTGGGGGCGCTGGTGGTCTATGCCTTCGCCATTGTGTTGTACGTTTCCTCCAAACAGAACCGCCGCCCCGGAGAGGAACACGGCTCTGCCCATTGGGGGAACGTGTACCAGCTTGACCGGAAGTACCGGGACAAAGACCCCCGCAATAATGCCATCCTCACCCAAAACCTCCGCATGAGCCTGAACGGACGGAAACACCAGCGGAACCTCTTGCAGATTGTGGTGGGCGGCTCCGGCGCGGGCAAGACCCGCTATGTGGTCAAGCCCAATCTCTACGAGGCCAACGCCTCCTATATCGCCACCGATCCGAAGGGGGAGCTGGCCCGCTCCGCCGTTCCGCTGCTTCTGCGGGAGGGCTATACCATCCGCGTCATTGACCTTGTGGACCCGGAACACTCCGATTGCTACAATCCCTTCCACTACATCCGCAATGACGCGGATGTTTTGAAGCTGATTTCCAATTTCATCCGCAACACCACGCCGAAGAACGCCCATTCCAATGACCCCTTTTGGGAGAAAAGCGAGATCGCCCTGGATTCCGCCCTCATGCTGTACCTGCTCCACGAGGCCCCGCCGGAAGAACAGACTATGGAAATGATGCTGACCATGCTGGAGTACGGCGCGGCGAAGGAGGGGGACGGGGACTACCAATCACCCCTTGATTTGCTCTTTGAGGCTCTGGAGGAAGAAAACCCGAACCATATCGCCCTCCGCCAGTACAAGGTGTTCAAGCAGGCCCCCAGCGAAACGGCCATGAGCATCCTCATTACCGCCTCCGTCCGTCTGGCCCCCTTCACCCTGCCGGAGGTACAGCGGATCACCAGCAGGGACACCATGGAGCTGGAGAAGCTGGGGGAGCGGAAACAGGCGGTATTCTGCATCATCCCGGACAGCAACGACGCCTCTCTGAATTTCCTGGTGGGAATGTTGTATACGCAAGCCTTCCAGGAGCTGTACTATCAGGCGGACAAGGTGCATGGCGGCAGCCTGCCTATTCCGGTGCGGCTCATGTTTGACGAGTTCGCCAATGTCGCCCTTCCGGACGGTTATGCCCGGCTCCAGGCCACCATGCGATCCCGGAATGTCATGGCGACCATCATCCTGCAAAATATCTCACAGTTAAAGGCGCTGTTCAAGGACGATTGGGAGGGCATCATCGGCAATGCGGACGCCTTTATCTATTTGGGTGGAAATGAGCAAAGTACGCACAAATATGTCTCCGAACTGCTGGGCAAAGAGACGATCCAGACGCAGACCAGCAGCCAGAGCAAGGGACGAAACGGCTCTTTCAGCAAAAATTTTCAATCGGCTGGCCGAGAATTGCTGACCCCGGATGAAGTGCGGATGTTGGACAACCGCCTCGCCCTGGTCCTGATCCGGGGCGAGGCCCCGGTGATCGACGCCAAGTATGACCTCATGCGCCACCCCAACATCAAGCGGACCGCCGATGGCGGGGCCGCCCCCTACACCCACAGCGCCCGCTGCCTCTACGGAGCGGACGACCTGGATTTTACCTTTACATCCCTGGACGATATTGAAATCTTTGAAGATACGGAGGAATCTTGAATATGAAAAAGCACCTTTCCCGCAGTACCCGAAACGCTCCCACCCGCCAGCAGCTCCGGCAGAGGACCCGCCGTCTCTACTTCTCCGCTGTTCTGGCGCTGGCCTTCTGCGCGGCGCTGACGGTCCCGGCTCTCGCCGCCGGAGGCAGCGACCCGCTTACCATCGTCAACAACCTGTCTGACTTCATCTTCTCCATCATCAAGGCCCTGGGCATCATCATCCTGGGCTGGGGGATCGTGCAGGTGGGCATGAGCTTTCAGTCCCACGACGCCAGCCAGCGGACCCAGGGCTTTCTCTGTCTGTTCGGCGGCTTGATGATTGCTTTTGCGAAAGAGATTTTGTCCGTGATCGGTGTGGTATGACGAAACCGAAATACAATCGGATTCTCTGGTGCGACCAAACGGTGCAAGGCTGGAGCTTTGGCCTTGAAGCGCCAAACGGCGAAATTTTTACAATGCACTACATCGGGTACAGCAAGGCTGAGGCCACCAGAAAAGCGCGCCGGGAAGAATCCCGCATAAAAGCCATTGTGAATCAGCCACCGCCCCGCCGCAGGCGTTCGCGGTAAAAATCAAAAGCGGGAATTGCGTCTCACGGTGGGACGTAATTCCCTATGGAGGTGATTTTCAATAAGCGATAACTGGATCGTAAGCATCCTGGAGAGCGCCCTGACGGACTGGAACGGCAAACTGTCCGAGATATGGACCCTGCTGACGCAGACGCCGCAGGGCTTCAAGGGCGGCGATATTTGGACAGCAGTCTCCGGCATCCACACCGCCATGGTGGGCATCGGCTACGGCCTCCTGGTCCTGTTCTTCGCCATGGGCATCTTCCAGAGCGCCGCCAGCTTTCGGGATTTCCAGCGCCCGGAATTTGCTTTGCGGCATTTTATCCGCTTTCTTCTGGCGAAGGTGGCCGTGGGGAACTGCATGGAGATCATGACCGCCATTTTCAGCGTATGCGGCGGGATCGTGGCGACCGTGATGAACGGCATGGGCGGTTCCGTCTCCACGGCGGCCACATTGCCCGGCGAGATCGTGACGGCCATAGAGGGCCTGGGCCTCCTGGAGAGCATCCCCTTGTGGCTGGTCTCTCTGCTGGGCAGCCTGTTCATCACGGTCATGTCCTTTATTCTGCTGCTGACGGTATACGGTCGGTTCTTCCGGCTCTATATGTTCACGGCCCTGGCGCCCCTGCCCCTGGCCTCCTTCGCCGGAGAGGGCACCGCCGTCAGCGGCAAGGCGTTCCTCAAAAGCTACATTGGCGTCTGCATGGAAGGGGCGGTGATCGTCCTGGCCTGCCTGATCTACTCCGCTTTCCTCTCCAGCAGCAGCCCCGCCGTGGATGCCAGTCTGCCCGCTGTCACCATGGCGTGGCAGTACATTGGACAGCTCATTTTTAATATGCTGATCCTCACGGGACTGGTGAAGGGAGCGGACCGGATTGTGAAGGAGATGTTGGGCTTATAGGGAAAAAGTACAATGTCATTTATGCTGATCCACCCTGGAATTACCGAATGTGGAGCTGCGGCGGACTGGCAAAGAACCACTATCCCACCATGACCATTGAGGACATCAAGGCCCTGCCCGTCTCCGATCTGGCCGCCGACGACTGCGCCCTGTTCCTCTGGATCACCATGCCCATGCTCTGCGAGGCGTGGGAGGTCATGGAGGCATGGGGCTTTTCCTACAAGACCGCCGCCTTTGTCTGGATCAAGCTGAACCAAAAGGCGGACAGTGTGTATTGGGGCATGGGCCATTGGACCAGGGCCAACGCAGAGTTATGTTTGCTGGCGACCAGGGGGACCCCACGCCGCCAAGCAAAGAATATCCACCAAGTCATCCTTTCCCGCATTGAGGAACACAGCAAGAAGCCGGAGGAGGCCCGGCGGCGCATTGAGGCCCTGATGGGGGACGTGCCCCGCGTGGAGCTGTTCGCCCGCCGCCCCGCCCCCGGCTGGGACGTTTGGGGGAATGAAGTGGACAGCACCATTGACTGGATAAAGGCTTAAAAATAAGGCGAGAATCCACTAAAAGTATTATCACTCAGCCAAAGATTTCAAAATACTCCTTGCAGCTTGACAGAAGAGTTTACCAAAGGCGGTCAACTCAAAAAATCGCAACATATCCTTTTCATCCGACTCCGGGTCTGAGGTGTTGCCACCAGAAAAAACAGCGACAGCTTTGTTTTTGTTGCGCATCAATCCAACCGAAACCAGCCGGTCTAACTGGTATAGGGAATGAGTTCCCGGCGTTTTCTGTGTAGACCAATATATCCGAGATATAATTTTGTAATCATTAACGAAGATTCTTCGGTTTGCCTCTGCTAGTTCGCAAAACTTTTCCCAATCAATTTCCTCATTTAGATAAGACCCATAGAGTGCGGCAAACACTTTTGATTGCAATGTATCAATCTGGCTGTTCAGGATGATTGTGATTCGCCCCAGCTCTTTTTCAAACTGCTTAGGATCGTTTTCTAATTTTTCTTTGTGCTGTTGTAGCCTCTCGGAAGAAACGGTTCCCGAATTGAGTTCCTGTGTAAAAGAAAACAGTTGGCGAAGCATGTTACGCTCATATATTCCAAGTCCCATTTTACAAACTGATGCCACTGTTTTTACTATGGGAATTTCTTGCAATGGACCATCTTTGAGAAGTGAATCAAGACCTAGTTCTAAATAGTCGGAACCCAAATCCGGTAATGGTGCATAAATGGAATCTGATACTGCTGGCAAAAAATTTTCACTATCATTGGACATTTCAATACCTCCCCCGACATTATGCTTATTTTATCATTTTAATAGTGAGGTGACAATATGGAAATCAAGATACCCAAAGAAGTTCGCCAGCACAAGGAAACCATCTTCTTTGGCCTCTCCACCCGGCAATTCTTCTGCGCCGTAGCCGCCGTGGGGATCGCCGTGGCCGTCTACTTGGGCCTGGGCCCCATACTTGGCCAGGAGACCGCAAGCTGGCTCTGCGTCCTGGCCGCCGCGCCCATGGCCGTGGCCGGGTTCTTCAGCTATAACGGCCTGACCCTGGAGCAATTCGCCTGGACCTTCCTCAAATCCGAGCTGCTCTGCGCCGGAGGACGGCGGTTCGTCTCCGAAAACTTTTACTATACCATGCTGCACCGAAAGGAGGCTATAGACTTTGATTAAAGCACTTGCCGCCGCCAACAAGAGCGAACGGGACAAGTTCAAAATTCCCCGCAGCGTCCAGCAGTCCATCCCCGTCAAATGCGTCTACGAGGACGGTATCTGGCTGGTGGGCCACAAGCACAGCCGGACCTGGCGCTTTTCCGATGTGAACTACGCCGCCGCGTCCGAGGATGACCGGCGTGGCATCTTCCTCTCCTACGGCGGCGTCCTCAATTCCCTGCCCACGGACGCCGCCGCCAAGATCACCATCATCAACCGCCGTCTCAACCCCGTGGACTTCCAGCGCACCATCTTGATGAAGGAGCGGGGGGACGGCCTGGACAAGTACCGCCGGGAATCCAACCGCATCCTCACCCAGCGGGCGGCGGAGAGCAACAATCTGGTCCAGGAGAAGTACATCACCCTCTCCATCCCCCAGCGAAAAATTGAGGAAAGCCGCGCCTACTTCCGCCGGGTGGACGCCAACCTCTCCAAGAGCTTCGGACGCCTGGACAGCGGCGCCCGGCCCGTCTCCACCCATGACCGGCTCCGCATTTTGCACGATTTCTTTCGCCCCGGCGAGGAACAGTATTTTACCTTCGACCAGTCCGCCGCCGTCCGCCGGGGCCTGGACTTCCGGGACCTGATCTGCCCGGACGGGCTGCGGTTCCGGGCCGGGCACTTCGAGATGGGGGACAAGGTGGGCCGGGTCCTGTTCCTCAAAGACTACGCCAGCTACATCAAAGACAGCATGATTGCCGACCTCTCCGACTTCTCCCGGAACCTTATGCTGTCCATTGACATTCTCCCCATTCCCACGGATGAGGCCGTAAAGGAGATACAAGGCCGCATCCTGGGCATTGAGACGGACATCACCCGCTGGCAGCAGCGGCAGAACGACAAGAACAACTTCACCGCCACGGTGCCCTATGACCTGGAGCAGCTGCGGGGAGAAGCCAAGGAATTTCTCTCCGACCTCACGGAACGGGACCAGCGCATGATGTTCGCCGTGGTGACGCTGGTCCATATTGCGGACAGCCTGGAGCAGCTGGACGCCGACACGGAGACGCTTCTTTCCATTGGCCGGGAACACCTCTGCCAGTTCTCCGTCCTGCGCTACCAGCAGGAGGACGGCTTGAACACCGTTCTGCCCTACGGCCTGCGCCGGGTGAAGGCCCTGCGGACCCTCACCACCGAGAGCGCCGCCGTGCTGATGCCCTTCCGCGTTCAGGAGATTCAGGACCCAGGCGGCCTGCCTTACGGCGTCAACGCCATCAGCAAAAACCTCCTGATCTGCGACCGCAAGCGGCTCATTTCTCCCCACGCCTTCTACCTGGGCGTCTCCGGCTCCGGCAAGTCCATGGCGATGAAGTCCACCATTGAAAACGTGGCCCTCGCCACCAATGACGATATTATCATCATTGACGCCGAGCGGGAGTACGGCCCCCTGGCCCGCGCCCTGGGCGGGGAGGTTATCGAAATCTCTCCCCACAGCAAGCACCATATCAACCCCCTGGAGGTGACGGAGGACTATGGGGACGGGGAGAATCCCGTTGCCATGAAATCCGAGATCATCACCAGCATTTTGGAGCAGCAGATGGGCGTAGGGCGGCTCACCGGCAGCCACAAGTCCATCATTGACCGCTGCACCGCCAATGTCTACCAGACCTACTTCAGCAGCCGGGGGAAGGCCCCTATGCCTCTGTTGACGGACTGGCGGAATGAGGTGATCCGGCAGGTGGACCCGGAGGCCCGGGAGATCGCCCTGGCCGCCGAGCTGATCACCGAGGGCAGCCTGAACGTGTTTGCCCACCCCGGCAACGTCAACATGGACAGCCGGATCGTGGTCCTTGACCTCTATGAGATGGGGGAGCAGCTCCGGCCCACGGCCCTAGTCGTCACGCTGGAGGCCATTCAGAACCGCGTCATGGAGAACCGGAAGAAGGGCAAGTACACATGGGTATTCCTGGATGAAGTGTATTTGTATTTCAAATACCACTACTCCGGGGAATTTCTCTACCGGGCCTGGAAGCGGTTCAGAAAGTACGCCGCGCCCATGACCGCCGCCACGCAGAATATTGAGGAATGTCTGAAATCCGAGACGGCCCGCCTTATGCTGGCGAACTCCGAATTTTTGCTGCTGTTCAATCAGGCGGCCACGGACCGGGCGGAGCTGGCGAAGCTGCTGCATATCTCCGACACGCAGATGAGCTACATCACCAACGCCGAGGCAGGCCACGGCCTCCTGCGGATCGGCGGCTCCCTGGTGCCTTTCTCCAACACCATCCCCAAGGATACGGAGCTGTATCGGCTCATGTCCACCACCCCCGGCGAGGGTTGAAATAAATCCCACCGTGAGACGCAAATCGGCAATATGGAGAAGATCACTCTAGGCAGCCTCTTTGACGGCATCGGCGTGTTTCCCCTGGCAGCCACGCTCCACGGCATCACGCCGCTATGGGCCAGTGAAATTGAAAAGGCCCCCATCTCCATCACCCGGAGGCACTTCCCGGAAATGGAGCATTTGGGGGACATTACGAAGCTGGACGGCGGGAAAATTCCCGCCGTCCACGTTTTGACCTTCGGCTCCCCCTGTCAGAACCTCTCGCAGATCGGCAACAGGACAGGGCTTGCCGGGGAAAAATCCAGCCTGTTTTTTCAGGCGATCCGAATTATCAAAGAAATGAGGGATGCAACTGACAGACGGTTTCCAGTTATCGCTGTTTGGGAGAACGTCATGGGAAGCCTTTCATCAAGCGACCGGCTTGATTTTGCTGCCGTACTCCGGGCGTTCACAGACGCCGAGATTCCAATTCCTGCTTCTGGAGCATGGGCACACGCCGGAATGGTGCGAGGCCGAGGGCTTGACCTCTGCTGGCGGCTCATGGACGCCCAATATTGGGCAAGCCCCCGGCTGGCACGACGGCAGCGTATCTTCCTCGTGGCGGATTTTGGAGGGCGGCGTGCTCACGAAATACTGTTTAAGCCCCGCCCAATGTTCCAAGTTTCTCCGCCTTGCGGAGAAGGCGGGATGCCCGCCGCCGAAGATCATCGAGGCCCTGTTATTGAAACAGGGGGGCGAGTACCCATCGTCCGACCCTTTCAAATGTTCCGTATGCGCGGCGCTGCGAATGACCGATACCACGTCCAGTTCCGGGACAGCTTTGGATTCTCAAATGACCCTTTTCCCACCCTTCTAGCCCAGGGCGTCTATCCCTTTGCCTTCTGGTACGAGGATGATTCCATGGGCGGCTGCATCCGGTTCCCCACGGAGCTGGAGAGCGAACGGCTCATGGGCCTGCCGGACGGCTGGACGAAGTATGGAGCGGACGGGCGGGAGATTAGCGGGGTACAGCGTTACCGCGCCCTGGGGAACTCCATTGCCCTGCCTTGCGCTGATTATATCATGGCGGGAATCAGCGAGGTTTTGAACAGATAATTTGACCGGGACGCGCCTCTTGCGGGGCGCGTCCTATTTTTGATGAAGGAGGCGATGCCATGCCCAAAGCAAAGGAGCGAAAACCAAACGATAAGATCAAGAACCAGGGCAAGCGCAAGGCCAGAGGGCTGGTTCAGAATCAGGCCCGCCGTGTGATGACGGCGAAAATGCGGAAGGAGCTGGCCCAGCAGAAGCGGAGCGCCAGCGGTTCCACCAGCGGCGAGACGGTCCGCGACACCAGCCCTACCGCCGAGGCCGTGGAGCAGATGGAGCAGACCGCCGGGGCCGCTGTCCAGGAAGTGGGACACCGGACGAAACAAGGTGTTTCCCAGGCTGTTACCAAGGTGAAGCAGGAGCGTAGGAAAATCAAGGAGCGGCAGGATCAGCTGAAGGAGGGAGAGCCGTCCCCGAAACCTCTGATACCGGAGACGCCGGAGGCTCCCGCCCCGGAGCCGAACCGCGCAGCGCCCAGGAAAAAGACTAGCCGGACGCCGCCGCGCTCCAAACCCCAGGCGGCCAGCAGAACTGACGGTAAGCCATTGGCCCCGAAGGAGAAGCCCGCTCCGTCTATCCGCAGCAAAACTCCGAAAACACGGCCCGCCAGCGGCCTGGAGGCTCCCAACGCTCCGAAGGTGCGTCCTGCGGGTATACCGACAGATCCTCCGGTCCCCAGGACACGGACGGCAGGAACAGAAACCGCACCGCCGCTTA
Organism: uncultured Oscillibacter sp.; assembly: GCA_947577075.1. Lineage (GTDB taxonomy): Bacteria > Bacillota > Clostridia > Oscillospirales > Oscillospiraceae > Oscillibacter. The sequence goes on from CANPTW010000006.1 coordinate 9,126, forward strand.
CTGAACCATGGACGGCGGACAGGCCGTCCGCCCCGCCAACGCCGGGAGAGCGTATGCGGGAATGGGCTGTGGACAAACGGAAGAAACAGGCCCAGGAGTTTGGGCAAGTCTCCGCCTCGCCAGAATATAGGGAACAGCCCCCGGTCAGCCATTATGGAAAATCCCCCGCAGTCCCCGGCAGCCCCGCCCCTTCAAAAGAACCTTTTTCTTTTAATAATCAATCTATCTATCCATCCATCAAGGAGAGGCCCCGAACCTCCACCATTCTGAAAGAGAAGTCCCAGGGCTGGACGATTACCCCCAGGACTCGCCAGAGTGTGGAACAGGCCGCCGGGAATACGGCAGTTCCTCCGAAAGCTCCCGCCCCCGCAGAAGCGAAAACCACCGCAAAGCATTTCATGGATCGAGCACGCCAGAAGGCAAAAAAAGAGGCCCAGCGGACCATAGCCCAGGGCTCAAAAAAGACGGCCAAGGCCGCCGTGGACCTCTCCCGGAAAGCGGCAGCAGCCACCGCCAACGCGGTAAAATCCCTGATTGGCGCCCTTTCCGCCCTGGTAGGCGGGGCTGCTCTCGCCGCCGCCCTCTGTGTGATCTTCCTGATTGCCGCTGTGATTGCCTCTCCCTTCGGGCTTCTCTTTTCCAACGAGCCATCCCCTGGAGCGGTCCCGCTGAACGCCGCCGTGACGCAGATCAACGTGGAACTGACGGACAAGCTGTCCCTGCTGCAAGCCGGGGACTATGACAGCATCGACATCCAGGGAACCGGCCCCGATTGGCGGGAGGTGGCGGCGGTGTTCGCCTGCAAGACCTCTCTGGGCACGGACGGCGTGGACGTGGCCGCGCTGACCCCTGACCGGGTAGACCGGCTGAAAGCTGTCTTTTGGGATATGTGCGAAATCGCCTCCAGCGTGGAAACCATAGACCACCCCGCCAGCGGAACGGCGGAGGCGTGGACAGAAAAGATTCTACATATCACCATCACCGCCAGGACCGCCGATGAAATGCGGACGGTCTATCTTTTTACTCCCGAGCAGAACAGCGCCTTGACGGAGCTCCTGGCGGAGCTGAACGGGATCGGTACACTGTTGGGAGACCTGGGCGTCACCCAGGAGGACGCCGCCGAGCTGCTGCGCCGCTTACCCGCGGACCTTTCCCGGTCACGCCGGACCGTGGTGGAGACGGCCTGCAAGCTGGTGGGCAAACTGAACTATTTTTGGGGCGGCAAGTCCTTGGTGCTGGGCTGGGATTCCCGCTGGGGAACTATCCAAAAGGTTTGGGCCGCTGGCAGCCCCTCCACGGGAACCTATCGGCCTTACGGCATGGACTGCTCCGGCTTTGTGGATTGGGTATTTTACAATATGTCTGGCGGGAGCTACGTGATCGGCCATGGCGGAGGCGCCCGGATGCAGCATAGCTACTGTACGCCCATCTCCTGGTCCCAGGCCCAGCCCGGCGACTTGGTGTTCTACCCGGAGGACACCCATGTTGGAATTGTGGGCGGCTGGGACGAGAGCGGAAATATCCAGATCATCCACTGTGCCAGCGGGCAGAATAACGTGGTTATTACCGGGAAAGCCGGATTCACCACCATAGGCAGGCCAGACTACTACGGCTGAAAATAGATCTCACGGTGAGACGCGATTCTTGTCGAGAATCAAATCCCACCGTGAGATTTATTTATTATCCTTGATTGTTTCCGGGCGCGTATACTCAATCAGTTCCCCAGCGTCAATCTCCAAATACCAGCACAATTTACAGATAAGGCCAGCGTCCATCCGCTGAAAGTCATTGCGGTAATATCTGTTGAAATTCGTGCGTGGTATGTCCAAATCTTTACAGATTCTATTCTTGGAGATACCTCGTTCATTCATAATGCGCTCAAGATTCAGCGTCAGTTTCCCATAATCCATAATGAGTCCCTCTTTACTTTGATGATTCAATTATATATAATGAGGGCACATTTCATAATTCACAATATAGTCTATCATAATTAAACGATTCTCAATATCATACCTGACTATATCGTTACATCTATGGGTTGTGCAGAATATGAAGTGAGGAGTGAGTTGCATTGAAAAAACATATAGGAAAACGTCACAATTACTACCAAAATATTGCTAAACTCATTGGAATCAGCATCTCGCTTGTAGCCTTCTTCGCCCTTGGCGTGTTCTTGCGCGGCATCATTGCGGACCGGGATATGGCATTGTGGAAATCCATTGTTCTAACACCGGAGCCGGAAGTCTGCGCTTTGTGCGGGAGTGGGAGCGGCATATCATATCATGCTCCTGTTGTGGTAAACCTTTCTACCGGAGAGAGCGGCGAACTGCGTGTCTATGACCCTGATCCCTACCGGAGAAATGAAATCGCGGAAGAACAATCCACGGGCACTTTCTCCTTTCTGTATGTCGCCGGTATTATGGGGTATCGTGATACCTGTGACCATTCCAGCCATGTCACCCTGCCGAAAGAGCGGGAATGGACGCAGATAGATCCCTCTTACTTTTGCCGCAGCTGCCGGACGCTGCTTGCAGATACGGCCACAGAGGGATATGTTTTAGCAGACCTTTACAATTTGAGCGGTATAACAACCTATGCCATAAAAGACAACGCAAAATATACGATCCGGGACTATGACATTTCTATATCCACCCAGGAGGAACCGGGCGGCCTTTCCATCCATGTGACCGGCCTGCTGACTGCAAAAGAGGGGTAAAACTATGCGCGAGAAAACCTGCTGCTTTACCGGCCACCGGAAAATACCGCCAGAGGAACGGGCGGGGATTTCCGACAGGCTGGAACATATCATCATCAGTCTGTATCAACAGGGCATCCAGACTTACGAGGCCGGAGGCGCCCTAGGCTTTGATACCCTTGCCGCCAGAACGGTGCTTCGCCTGCGGGAGAACTGCCCCGGCATGAAGCTGGTTCTTGTTCTGCCTTGCCTGACGCAGACACGGGGATGGAAACCGGAGGATGCGGCGGAGTACGAAAGCATCAAGGCCCAGGCGGATCATGTTGTCTATACGGCCCAGCAGTATACCAGGGGGTGTATGCACAGGCGCAACCGCTATCTTGTGGACAACAGCGGCATTTGTGTCTGCTACCTGACGAAAGAGCGAGGCGGTACAGCTTATACCGTCAACTATGCTGAAAAACACAAGCTGGAAATCATCAATATAGCTGCAAATCGTTCTGAAAAGCAAAAACCATGACATATAAGCCGCAAGAAACCAAATCCCACCGTGAGATTTATTTTCTTGCAGCCTTACAAACCCAAAAGGAAGAAACACATGATTTCTTAAATTGCAGATAAAATCCTTCAATCCCCCAAATTTGTTGCTTATATAAACTTTTTATGCAATTTGTCGATATAGAATATACTAGGCAACATTCTGGAGCGGGAGGTATCTTCAATGCTTGCTCTTTATCTGCAAATGCTCGATACGCCGGAGGAGAAAATTCGGTTTGAGCAAATCTATGAGAAATATCGCGGGCTTATGTACCATGTGGCGGATCATATTCTGCATAACCGCCAGGATGCGGAGGACGCGGTACACAATGCTTTTTTACAGATTATCAAGCATTTCAGAAAGTTTCAAAGCGCCCCCGTCAACGAATTAACTCCCCAAATTGTAGCCCTTGCTAAAAACGAGGCCATCTCTCTGCGGCGGAAGAAGAGGGACGAGGCCCCGCTGGAGGAGGGGGAAAATCTTGTCATGGAATCAGAAACGATCACAGATTACCATGCGTTGGTAGACAGCTTTACCCGCCTGCCCCAAATCTATCGGGCTGTCATGGAAATGAAACTGCTGCTGGGTTACTCTGATGGAGAGATTGCCGCCAAGCTGGGCTTGACAAAAACGGCGGTCAGCAGCCGGATCAACCGGGGCCGCAAGCTCCTGCGGAACATTGTAGAACAAGAGGGTTTCCTGCGGGACGCATAGGAGAGCACCCCAAAGGTCTATATAGTTTCCAGACGCTTGACTTCTCTTTTGGAATCCGCTCCCTCGCCGGTTGAATGATCGTGAGGGGGCGGATTGCTGTCTATACAACTGCTGGAACTCCGCATAAGCAGTGAGCGAAATCCACGAAATTTCAGAAAATTTGAAATTCCGGTGAGAATCAGGCTTCTCAAAACGTTAAATATAGTAGAGGGTATTTTATGCGTATACGCCGCCAGAATAGGAAGGAGCAACTGATTATGCAAATTCAAAACTATATGCGCAGTTATGTAAACAGTGTGATTGCACGAGATAAGGCGAAGTTTGAAAAGTCGCCGGCAGTGAAAAAGGCTGCCCAAAAGGAGGCACAAGCCGCCTTGACGGATGACGTTGTGGCCCAGATCAAGGAGCACGCCAAAAAAGACGCCCAGGTAAATGTCTATATGCAGAAGGACTACATTCAGATGATTAACTCCCACAAGCAGCAGCGCGTATCTCCGAACCGCCAGGAGGCAATTTCCCGGGCAGCCTTGGCGATAAACAGCGCGCCCAAGGGAAAGGGCAGCGCCGATCTTCTCTCCATGCTGCTGGGGGAGTATTCCATGAAGGCATGGGTAGGAGGATTGGTAGACACCGCCGAGATTTATGCTCCCAACGGCGAGATGATCGCCGCCTATAACAGCAATGGCGGCTGGATGGAGATTTCTACGGAGGCAGAATACCAGTTCCTGCACCAGGCGGATCAGATTTACTATGACGCGTTTAAGGAAGCCCGTGCGGAAATCAACGCTGCGGCGGAAAATCCCGCGCCGGAACCGGCAAGCGAAGCAACCTTTGACGCTTGCGTGTGATAAGGAGGGAGCAATATGGTCAGCCCGTTGTCAAATAGAACCGGCACTCCAGTAAAATGGGGGCAGGGCCCCAAAATCCAGAAGGCGGAAAAAAGGACCGCCGAAAGTGCCATGACCGATGGCTTTGTTGAGAAAATAAAGGAATACGCCAAGCAGGACGCCAAGCAGGGCATCTATATGTCGAAAGGCTTTATCCAATTTCGTCTTGCGCGTATGGAGCAATGCGTATCTCCTGACCGCTCCGGCCCGAAGGCCGAGGTGATGTCCGCTATCCAAGCGGCGTTAAGGGAGCCCCACCCGCTGCTGCAAGCACTGGAAAAGATGCTGGAAAAACTGTCGGGGGGCGGCTCCGCAAATCTCAAAATAAGCGGGATTCAACAAGCCGCCGAGGTATACGCTCCCAACGGAGAAAACATCGCAAGCTATAACAGCCTGGGCGGAGGCTGGACGGACATTCAGACCAAAGAAGAACATAAGTATTTCAGTGAAACGGCATCGGTCTACCACCAAGCGTATCGGGAGGCCCGGGCTGAGATGAAAGCCACGGCGGAAGCTCCTGCGGCGGAATCCGCCAACGAGGCATCCTTTGATACACGCATATAAGAAAAAACGGCTGTGGGGGTTCATCGCATTTAGGAAGGGGGGAATCTGATTGACTGATGAGGCGCTGGACAACCTGGCTCGTCAGGCGTTATTGGATGCGATCCATCAGGAGTATGGCAGTCTCATGGCGGAGATGCCGGAGCACGATTTTCTCCCGGAGTTTGAAAAGAAAATGCGCAGGATGATCCGCCGGGCCAATCATCCTGTGCGGCACCGCATCGTTCAGGCTGCGGCCTGTCTGGCATTGGCCGTACTCCTGAGCGGCTGCGCGGTCCTGGCGGTCAGCCCGGAAGCGCGTGCGGCGTTTGCCGGCTGGATCAAGGAACTGCAACAGGAATGGTTCTCCTACCACTATGCAGGAGAAATAGACAGCAGTCCGAGAAATACGGTTTATTTTCCCGCATGGCTCCCGGAAGGTTATCGGGAGGTGGAGGCCCCGAAACCGGGAACGTTTGTCCGTGCGCTCTACCAAAATGAAAGCGGTGCGCTGCTGTCATTTGCTTATCAAGTGGGCCTGGAAAAGATGACCTTTCATGTTGAATGGGAGAACACGAACATACAGCCGGTTATAGTATCCGGCAAAAAGGCGGACCTCTATCAAAATACGCCTGACGGTGCAAATGTCCTCGTATGGACGGACGAGGCGCAGGGCATTGTATTTTGGCTTGCGGCCCAGCTCACGGAGGAGGAACTGATACAAGCGGCGGAGAGCCTCCAGGAATCCGAGCCGCTGGATTGGGTGTACCGCCCCACCTGGCTGCCTGGGCCTGTCGCTTTGGTTTCGTCCGTGGAGGCAGACGGCGAGGGAAATACGGTCTATGAAACCGGCGAAGGGGACCTGATTACATTCTGCTACTCTAAAAGCGGGAAAACGCCTTATGCGGGACGAACAGGCGGACAAAGCATTGTGCTGGAAAGCGGCACGGCGATGCTGTACCCGGCGGAAGAAGGCGGTATGGATTCTGTTTTGACGTGGGCGGACAACGAGACAGGGTATGCCCTTTGGCTGATTTCCCGGATGCCGGAGGAGGAACTGATCCAATTTGCGGAGAGCGTGAGGATCTATACCAACAACATCAACAGCACTCTTGAAAGTGAGCCTTTTTCTGATGATTTAATCATAGGTCCTCCTTGTGAAAAGGTAAGACAGGTTTTGACGGAAGAATTTGCCGCAAGTGTAAAAGCGTATGCGGAACGTGACGCCAAGGCGAACATCTATATGCAGGACGATTACCAAGAAATGGAAAGAGCGTATATGCAGACGCATATCTCCCCGCAGCGGGAGCCCGCGATGGAACGGGTTTCTGATTTGATGAACCAGTATTTAGGCGCGGATCAACCGCCCAGCAATCACGTTCTCTGCCTGATTGAGCCGTTCTATTTTGCGAGTATCACCGCGTCTGACGGCCATGCCGCCGCGCACATCTATGATGTGTATGGACACATGATCGCCTCACACAGTTCCTACAACAGTGACGGCGATCCCTGGTCGGACATATGGACGCTTGAGGAGTTGCAATTCAGCTATCAGGCAAACCAAATATACGCGGCGGCCTATCGGGAGGCCAGAATGAAGCTCATTAACAACGATTAAGGGCCAAAAATAAATCTCATGGTGGGACGCGATTCCTGACCAGAATCAAATCCCACCATGAGATTTATTTATGTAGTCTACGACTTATAGTTTATTGTCTTTGCGTATTATCTATCATGAGCCACAAAAGCAATTCCCAAAAACCTTCTATTTGGTAACAGGCAAAAGCAGGACAGCACATTTTGGGCGAGTTGAATTTGTATAAAGTTCCTGATATAATACATTTCTAAAACTTGATTAAAATGTGGTGGTTTGATGACACAAATAATTTTGGTCGAGGATGACAGCACAGCGGCCTTATTGATAAAACGATATGCTGAAACGCTTCTGACAGACTATCAGCTTACAATATTTCCTAATGCAACCCAAACCCTTGCCTGGGTAAAACACAATCCAGCGGATTTATTTATCCTGGATATTCAACTCCCAGACTATCGCGGAACAGAGCTGGGGAAACAGCTGCGGGCGCTCCCGGACCACCGCTTTACACCTATTCTTTTTGCTACGGAGTTAGCTGGTGAGGAACTATCTGCTTACCGGGAAATCAAGTGCTATGATTTTTTAGTCAAGCCATTTACAGAAGAGCAGTTTCAAAAGGCCGTGACTGCTGCGTTGGAAATGGGGAAAAACCTCGCAAAGCCACCCGCTCTCTTGCGAATTGAGCAAAAACAATTTGTGCTTGAGTATGAACTGGAAAATGTTCTCTACATTGAATCATTTGGCAAACAGACGGTAATCCACACCATTACCGAAGGCAAACGATTGGAAGATACTATTTCTGGGTATTCTTTGACCCGCCTCTTAGAATTAGCTCCCGGACACTTTCTGCAATGCCACAAAAGTTATTTAATCAACCCACAGCGCATTTCAAAGATCGATAAACGGGAACGGCAATTATGGTTGAAAGACTGCGATACACCTATTCCGATTGGGGAAAGATACCAACGAAATCTCCATAGGGAGGGCAAGTAAAATGCTGGTATTGTTGGAATTTTTACTGGATGGAATTTTACTTGCACTTTGCAGTATCGGCCTTTTTGACCGAAGCAAAAGGAATCCGAGTTTACTTTTCCTGTTGTGTTCCGCTCTGTGCGTGATCTTCCGCACCTGGGTGGGCGGCAGTGAAACCCCCCTTTATTATTTACTTCTTCCGGCTGACAGCATTTGGGTGCTCCCATTTCTATTTATTGGTGCATTGTGGCTCAACAGCTTATGGTTCCAGGCCAGCGAAGGTCATATATTCTGGGGCACAACGGCGCAGTTTGCATTGTACCTTTTAGTGAAGTTCGTCTGTGCTTTAGGATTGGGGCTAATTGGTTTAGAAAGCGGTTTTTGGGCCGTTTATGGAAGTCGGCTGCTTGCAATTCTTCTTTGGTGGCTCTTATGGGAAACAGGAACCCTTCACTGGCTCCGAGATCGTCTTTCTGATGGCGATACACTTATACGAGTGATTGCTTGCAACAGTTTACTGGTTTTGGTTTTGCTATGGACAGCATATTTGCAATATACATTCAGCCGTGGAATCTGGCTCCCCGTGGCAATTTCCATATTAGCAATTCTTATACTGGCAGATGGACTTGCTTTTATATGGGACCAGCACCACATACAAAATCGGCAGCGCAGCAGACTGCTGGAGCAATACCTTCCCATGGTGGAGGAACTGGTGGAATCTGTCCGCGCTCGCCAGCATGAGTTCAATAATCGGATGCTGGCCGTATCAGCTGCGGTTGATATGGCGGCCACATTGGACGAGGCTAAAACCACGGTTGCCGGTTTGGTTGGGCAGGTTGGGCTGGATGCCACGGATCGGGAATTGTTGAGATGTGACAGTAAGGTAATCAGCGGGATGTTATTCGGCAAAACCAAACAGGCAGAACTTCGACACATCCGATTGGAAATTGCCATAACCGCCGCATTGCTCCATCGATCCTTATCAGAAACCGGCTGGGTAGAGTTAATTGGTATCCTGGTTGATAACGCTTTGGAGGCATCCGCCTCCGGTGACACCATTTTTTTGCGGGCTGAAAATGAAAATGGTATGGTCCGCCTGACGGTTTCTAACCCTTGTTCCCCTGTGTCTAACATAGAACTGACAGAAATGTTCAAGCGAGGATGGTCTACAAAGGCCGATACCGGACGCGGCTACGGACTATTCAACGCTTGCAGGCTGGTTGAACAGCATGGAGGGAAAATCATTATCCGGAACGAAAGAATGTGCGGGCAAAACTATTTGACAATCGGCGCATTGGTTCCATAAGGGTGGACAAGGTCTTTATGGGGGGATTTCATTCCCATAAAGACCTTGTTTGTTCCCCAGAGCTTGCACCTTATGGTAGGACTGGATAAAATGATACCGAAAGGGTGTGAAACCGATGCTGCTATGCTTGGAACTGAAAAAAATAAGAAAACCCGTATTGATAACTCTCTTTGGTATGACGATCTTGGCCTGCATTCTTACCTGTACACTATACCGGGATTATCAAGTCTGCTTTGTGCTGGACCCATGGGAAATCGGAACAGAATACTTTGGCCTCCTGTTTCCGTTGCTTGTGACAGTGCCCATTTGCTGGCAGCTCTACTACGAACGGCGAAACCACTTCCTGATTTACACATTGCCCCGTATATCTAAAAAGCGATACATGGGGGCCAAATGGCTAGCCTATGCCCTAGCTGCATTTTTGATCGTATTTATTCCCTATTTCCTTTCCGCACTATGTTCTATATACATTGCGAATCCAAGTTTGCAGCCGCCGAGTGAAAAATATATTCATATCTTTCACAGCTTTTTCAAAGAAGCGCCCTTGGTGTACAGCCTGTTGCTGTCCTTATGGAAAGGTATTTTAGGCGTTCTTGTGATGACTTTTGGATTTGTGTTGGCATTATACAGCGAAAACCTCTTTATTGTTCTGACAGCGCCATTTGTATACGTTGTATTGGAAAATTTCGGATGGGCTATTCTCGGTATACCGAAATACCGCCTGATTACTGCATTTGAACCGAGCAGCCTTTCCTCTGCTGTTGTCTCAGGCGCTTCTTTTGTTGTCGGGCCATTGTTGCTTTGCATCGTAATTGGCATTACAGTGCTATATTATTCCAAAGTCAAACACTACGCCGTCTATGAGATGTAACAACATATGGTACGAAGATTATTCTCCAAAATCGGATGGGGGAAATTCCTGCTTCTATGGGGATTTTCTCTTGCATTTGGATTGAGCTGTCGAACGAACCAGAAAACAACCCTTCTTGTCCATCTCCTGACGGTGTTGAACGACCAGTATTATTTTATATTTGCAGTTCTGCCAATACTCCTTTTTTTCTGCGGCAGTGTTATGGAGGATGAATCAGAACTTGTCATCCTCCGGTATGGCCGGTATAGTCGATACTTTCTCGCAAAGTGGCGGACATTGATACTTCTATGCTCCGCCGCATGGCTGGGACAAATGGCAACCCTGCTCTTATCCGGTTTGGGAACCCTTTCAGTCAAAGGATGGAAGGCAGACATATGGTCTAATTCGCAAGACAGTATATTCCCTCTGTTGGCGCAGATTTTCCCTAGTCCTTTTATTGCATTTATTTGCGTGGCGTTTTATCTCTTGGCCGGATATTGCCTAATTGGACTGATGACCCTATGGCTGGGACATTTCCTTTCCCATTCTTCGGGCATCAAAATATTAGCAGCCTTATATGTGCTGACTGTTGCGTGGCTTAAAATTCCCGCTTTCACAAAGTTGCCTCTTTCAATCCTGACCTGCTTAAATCATTGGGTAATGCTTTTGCACAATTTGACGGAGCCATGGCGCTTTCCTCTCACACTCATTGTTGCGCTTATTTTGATTGCGGGGATGCTATGGAGCGTTCACCAGTGCTGGCAAAAGGACACAGCTATATCCAGGCGACAAAAAAGCGGACTTGCGGTCTACTATCAAGGTGTCCTGTTTATCCGTGGAAATCTGCTTTTATTGAATGGTTCGATCTTGCTGTCGGCAGCATGGGCCTTCCTTTCGGGCGGTCCAGTGAAAGACGGATCGGAATGGATCATACGATTATTTGCGGGCCACGGAACGGGTTATTTTCACATGATGGAGTTTTTTGCTCTGCTGATCGCAGAAGTGCTGCCGCTATGGCCTGTTGGAGGATTGTTTTCTCAGGTGACAAATGGAGGGGCGGCTTTTCAGGTTATCCGCCTGCGCCGCAAAAAAGAATTATTGGATGCTTTATTGCAGGTTTCCTTTTTATGGCTGATGTTTTGGGGCGTTTGTTTGCTTTGTGTGACGGTAATCCCGGTTTTGGTCCTGTCAATTCCATTTGATATGAAACTCTTAACCATGTGCATTGGACTTCGCATCCTGGATGTGGGATTACAGTTGTTATTGTTTCTTCTCCTTCTATGTTATACAAAAAGAGCCACAATAGGATTTCTATGTATTCTGATGTTGCACTTACTATGCGTCCTGCCAGTTCCTTGGTTTCCGGTAGGAATATCCAGCTTGTACCGCATTTATCTGCCTGAAACAGCCGGTGCTGTTCCGGTCTCCATGGCAGCTTCGGAATTAGCTTTGGGATGGATCGTCTTGCTGGTACGGTTAAACAAGCGCGGCATACAACAGCTTTTTGATAAATATGGAGGTCTGCTATGAGTGCGGTTATTGAATTGAAGGAAGTCAGTAAACACTTTTCCGGCCACTCGGTTCTGGATGGTGTTTCATTTTCCGTAGAGGCTGGAAATACCGTTGGCATTGTCGGTTCCAACGGGAGCGGGAAATCAGTCCTGTTTCAAACGATTTGCGGTTTTCTCCGTCCTGACAGTGGGAGCGTTTGGGTACGGGGCGAAAAACTGGGAGAGGGAAGGGATTTCCCTGATAATGTGGGTGTGCTGATTAACTCTCCTGGTTTTATCAGCCTGAACACCGGATTGCAGAATCTGCGGTATCTGGCGGGCATCCGTGGTGTTATCGGAGATCAGGAAATCTGCGCCGCCATGCAGAAGGTGGGCCTTGACCCTGGGGATCGGACGAAGGTAGAGCACTATTCCCTGGGCATGAAGCAAAAGCTGGGGTTGGCGCAGGCTATCATGGAAGGGCAGGATATTCTAATTCTGGATGAACCCTTCAATGCGTTGGATTACAAAACTTATAACGATATGAAAGAAATCCTTCGTATCCTTCACGCAGAAGGAAAAACAATTCTACTCACTTCCCATAATTATGAGGACTTGGAAACTCTATGCGATCAAATTTATGCGCTGGAGGATGGGCGTTTGACCGTTTTGTCCAATGAAGAAATGAAACGGCGCTTTCGCGGGTGAATCCTCCCGACCTTTGATATAAACAAAAAGGAGTCTCCTTCGGCTATGGAGAAAAGTAATTGCGGCATTTCAGCGCATTTTGGAAAAAATTTGAAGGATTTTCAAAGGAAAGGACAAAGATTAACAAGCAAAAAATAAATCTCATGGTGGGACGCGATTCCCGACCAGAATCAAATCCCACCATGAGATTTATTTATGTAGTATACTGGTGAGCCCCGGTTTCTGCCCGGAATAAAATCTCACTATGGGATTTATATTTACCATTATGCTATAAGGAGACCGTCTATGAATTTCATCAAAAAAACTTGGATATTGATTGTCCTTTGCCTGCTTCTGACCGCTTGCGGCGCAGATTCGTCAACAGCGCCCGTTGACCCGCCGGAAAATCCGCCCGTGGAAACCGCCAATGAACCCGTTCCCGGCGTGATTTTTACTTATAATAGAAAGAACTACGACTTACAGGAGCGGAACCCCATAGTCAATGCGCTCACGGCGGAGACCCCGGTGGGTAGCGTGATCGTGGTAGAGGGGCACATTGGTCCCGATGCGGGTTATTATGGCATCTTCGACACGGAGACAGAAACGTTTGTAAAGGACATTGAGGGAGCCAATCTGACCTGGAGAGACGATGATATTACAACAGCGGCTTACAATCTCTGGTCTGAGATATACAACTATGACGGCGGCCTGCTTGCCGATCTGGATTTATCAGAGTCCGAATATATCTGCGGCCTCACCTGGAAGGACAGTCAGCACCTGACGGCGGAGATCCGTTCTATCAACAGTGAAACCCCGGAGGCTTTGGAAGTCATAGTAGGTGAAGGAGCACCGCAATCCCCGAAGCCGGCGAAAATACGGCTAAATGGTGAAACGATTCCCTGGGATCAGTTCCCCATTCCAGAGGCGGAAGCGTTTGGCCTCACGGGCGAGGACGCCAGTCTATATGAAGCAGCTGTTAGTCAGTTCAACCGTAACGAAACGCCGGAGTATTTCACATCTGACGGTGACTTGGATCTGATTCTCCCCTCCATTAGCGTGTTTGGCAAGTACACAACTGATGAGGGCAATACCGCATATGTTGTCAATTTCGTGAAATGCTTTTTCTATGACCTCGGGAATGGACTTGCCGACCTCAGCAATCCGGTTTATACATACGAATCCATAAATAACTTGGCATCCATTGCTTTGGATCGTGACGGAAACCTAGTTTCCTTTGATGAATTTGGCGATGGGGAGGACGATTCCGCCGTTTACCGATTCTGCGGTCCCTTGACGGACATTGCAGAAAAGCTCCTTGCTCCCGGCGGCTGGCCGGAGGAAAGCGCCCGTATTCCTGATACGGGCAGATATGAGGAGATGCTGCAACAATACCTGGATTACTATTTTGAGTGATATAATTTTGGATTAGAGAAGAAAAATGGAAACAGCCACGAACGTGCAGAAAAGATCGCGGCGCATTGGTATTGATTCCAAATGAGATTTTGATTTTAGAATAGGGGGCCTATATTCAAATGAAAAAGAAAATCTTTCTTGCCCTCACAATTCTGGCGGCTTTTTTCTTTTTGAGCACGTTGTGGTTCCATACAGCTGGCTTTCAAGACGGGGAAAAAGATCGCGAAGCCCTTAAAACCACCCAGATACCCTCCGTTGAGGTAAAGGGAACGACTTATGTGATTACCAGCGTATTTGAGGGGGCCTCGGAATGCCCGGAGGGCTTCGCCTATGCCGGAGAAATCGCGGTGTCTGGCTCCGATACTCTCAAACCTTACTATATCAATCCAGATCGCCCGGAGTGGGTTTACATTTATCAGGAGTGCCGAGGCCAGCAGACCCAGGAACCCTATATGGGCTATGTCCGCTATGTAGAGGAGGTCCTTCGATGGGTTACGCTGCTTCGGTATCAGGGGGAAGTCTATATCTTTTTGAACGACACCTATTATCTGCCCTATCAGACAGAGGTGGCCCCGTCCGATCAGGCCCGGTATGACGCCGTTCCTTATGACAGTGTCCTTCGAGAATTGCCGGAGGGTTTTCAGCCAGTGGGTAAAACCGTGTTTGACGAACGTGATCTGGTGCCCACCTTGGAACTTGGATGCAATAGACTTCCGGGACAGCAGGTGCTGGCCGATCCGAAAGAGCCGGATATTCTGCTGCTGCGCAACTATTCGAGCGGGCTGGAGGGACCGGAATATTGGGTTTTTGTCCGATTCCAGGACGAGAAGCCCAAAACATCCGAATCTTTATCTTGAGAAGTGGTGTCAGTAAAACATAGTTTGAACTCACGGGATTAGGGGGTATATAGTGAGAAAGAAGAAGCGTCTGCCTGTCATAATCGCTTTTGCAGCTGTTTCTCTGATAGGCATATTATGGGTTACGATGCCTGTGGCCGCGCGGCTATCTTGCAGTCTGCGGATTTCCTGCGCAAGCGCCGCCGCTGAGGAAGATGCTGTTGACTACGTGACATACGACAACGGACGTCTCGTCTTTGCAAATATAGAAACCCTGCAATTTTTTTCAAAGATGGTTTTGAAAGGAGAACTGGAGGATGTGACAGGCTGCGCTCTTGCCCCGTGGCCTATCCCCACTTACTATATTGATGATTGGCAGATTGGCGGAAACGATTGCCTGCTATATCATCATTTTGGCAGGATTTACATCATTACTCCAAAGGGCGAAACCGCGCGGCAGCATTTCGCAAAGCTCATAGACAACGCAATGGCGTTTTATCAAGATGAATCCGGTCAGATTCATGAGATCCAGTCCTGTATGGCGGATCGGGTAGAGATTTACCATAAAGCAGGAGACGGGGCACAAGATACCACAGTAACCGTTACAGATAAAATAACGGTTTTGGAACTGGTGGCAATGTACGATGCTCTCCAAACAAATGCGACCAATCGCTCCATGGCGGATGACCCTTTTGTCCTGACATTTTATCAGGAGGACAAATTGCTCTGGACTTGGTGTATCGCCCCTTGGGAGAATGACGGAAGGGTTATAACCGCCAGTTCATTAAAACATGGAAATTATATGGTCAAAAACGGATTTGATTTTGACAGGCTGGCAGAGCTGTCAAAGGGACAACGAACGGAACCACAAGATGAAGTCATTTTGCTTTCCGACCTGATTTCCTCTGATGTGTCAAGTGTCAAAGTGAACGGCCAGGGGGAAACGGTTGAACTGAATGAATTAGAACTGGAGGAGTTCTTTGAAATCGCAAAAGGAATTGAGTACCGCATCGCTGGTGAGGGAGAGAAAGATATGATAGCCGCCCCAGGTGCGGCAACGATCACTATTACGGTTCAATATCTTGACGGCGAAAGCGAGCAATTCACGCTACCGTATTGTCTGCATGAGGATACGATGTACATTGCCCCCGCGCAATCCATTGCTCCATTTTCACGCTATTTCCCCTGAAGTCCTCTTGGCCCCCCAATACAGTGGATTGTTGTTCGGGAGAATGACAGGATGGCCATAAGTGTCAGTTCGTTAGCTGGTACACCGTTAAATTCTCAAGAATAATGTCAAATTATCTGCCGTACAACGGCAAAAGAAAAAAGCCGTTGTACAGCAGAAAATTGTTATGCTCCATTATACTGAACAGCGGCTTTTGAGAAATCAAAGCCGCCGCTTTTTATCTATCATATAAATGAGGGCCCGCGGCATAGAGGGATGCCGCGATGCTGCTTCAAAACATTTTTGAAAAAAGAAACTCCTTTCAACCCCAAAAATCACCTTTTCAACCAGGGGGCTATATGCCCCCGGATATAAAATACAATGTAGGGAAATTTCATATTGCTTTATATCCCGCCCGGCTGGCCTATAACCAGCCGGGCATTTTTTGTCGAATTTCGCCGCTGTCTAAAAATTTTCAAAAATATTTTTCAAAAAAGGCCCATTTAGCGGGCAGCGAAAGACGGCGGCGGTGTCTTGGTAGCGGAAAGGGAGAGGACCACCTTATCCCCCAACGAAAGGGGGTGAGAAATTGGGATCGATCCCCCGCGACTATGACGAGCGGGTCCGCTTTGACGCATTTTGCAAGGCGGTCCTGCGAAACGAAGCCCGGAACCATATGCGGGACCTGCGCCGTCAGCGGAGGCATGAGACTTCGCTGGACGCTGTTCCGCAGGAGGAAATGGACAAGCTCTCCACGGTGGACCATTACCCCAGCGACAGCCACGTGTTTTCCTCGCATGGGTATGACCTGCTGATCGACAACGAGCTTGTGGCCGATGCCTTCGCCGGTTTGTCCGCCACGGAGCAGAGCATTTTGATTCTGCGCTGTGTGCTGGACCTGACGGACGAGGAGATCGGCGGCCTCCTGGGAATGTCCAGGAGCGCCGTACAGCGGCGCAGGACAAAAACCCTGGAGGGACTTCGGGTGAATTTGACGGCATTGATGCCGAAGGGAGGTTGAAAGCAAATGAAACGGCCCCATCACAAGGGAAGAGAGCTGCTGCCCCTTTCGGTGATCCATGCGGCCCAGGCCGGGGACGCCGAGGCCATGGAGCAGATTCTGCGGTACTACGGAGGCTACATAAACAAGCTCTGCACCCGGAAACTCTATGACGAAGGGGGATTCCCCCATGAGTGCCTGGACGAGTACATGAAGCGCCGTCTGGAGATTAAGCTCATTCAGGCCATCGTCACCACGAGCTGACGAGGCAGACCAGCCGGAACGGCTTACCCTTTCCCCGTTCCGACTGCTGAACTTGCTGGACCTTGACAAAGAAAGCCCGCAAGATAACGGCGGTGCAGCATAGGGCAACGGATACATTCTGTTCGCGCCGAGCCGGACGGCGAATGCGCCATGACACTTTTCCCCTACGGGGAAAAGCCGAGCGAACCACATCGCGCCGGAAAGCAAGGGTGGTACCTTGCGGGCAACGACACGCGAACAGGGCAGATACTCCCTTACAGCCACAGTCCGAGCGTTCAAAGCGTCGCAGGCGATGGGTAGGGCCGCGTGAGGACCACGCGGGGGTGAAAGTCCCGTGGAGCTGGTGAGCCGCCAGCCGTCCGATTCATGCCCGTGAAAAAGCCGCACGCCATTCGTGCGGCCGTCCCTATCAACAATAAATCCCACCGTGAGACACAAATCCAGGGGAAGCGGGGGAACCTAAAATAAATCCCACGGTGAGACGCGAATCCATGAGAAAGGGTGTTCACATTGGCTGGTAAGAATTTGAATAGACAGCCCGATGTTGAAGAAATCAAAATCGGCAGCACGACTTACATCGTGAATGGATATTTCGCCGCCAGCGGCGTCACTGTTTCTGAAAAAATCAAGCGTTTACTTGACAAGGAAACCAAGCAGAAAACTTGCTGACTTCCTCAAAAATTTGACGCTTTTCTTGACATTTGATATAATATAAGTGTCACAAGGCAAGAAACGGTGACTGCCGGATTGGAGGCTATGATGAACAGGCAGTTCAAGCAGATCACAGCGATTTATACCCGCGTTGACGGCGGGAATTTTGACACGGAAGAATCGATCTCCCATCAGAAAGCGTCCCTTACCGAGTATGCGCGGGAACACGGCTTGACGAATATCCGCGTTTACTCCGACTGCGGTTTTAGCGCCTATGATGAGACGCGCCCGGCGTTTGTGGGGCTGGAAAACGACATCCGCCACGGTAAGGTATCGGCCCTTGTCCTTTTCGATCTGCCGCGCCTTTCCAGGGACTACATTATCATCAGCGAGTGGATTGAAACGTTCCTGCCCCGCTATCATGTCAGCCTACACTCTATCAAGGAGCAGATTACACCGGAGCGGCCTATCCCTCTTGCGCTGCCCATTGCGGCGCTGTTTGGAGGTGGGCGGTAATGGCAACCTTGCAAACGATGAATGAGAAATGGACAGCCCTCTACGTCCGCCTCTCCCGCGATGACGAGAACGAAGGGGACAGCAACAGCATTGCTCACCAAGAGAACATTTGTCAAGGGAGATTTCACCATAAAGATGAAATCCCCCCGATAACCCGGAATTGCTTATGCGCATTTTACACTGAAGCCTTTTTTCCAAATAAGACAAATAACCAAGGAATAAAGTAATTCAGAAAGCCAATAAAAGGTATAGTGATTGACATATGCTCCCGCAAATAAAAACCAAGTGATGACGGAAACCCCATCCATTCCAAAGGCATTGCCAATCGCATAAAGACTACAGCGGCGGGGCCTGTCGTACTTCCTGAAAGGACTTGGATAACCCATAACAAAAGGCCATATACAACAACAATAGATGCCGAAACAAATATTTCCATGCGAGTTTCATTACGTAGCAGAGCAATCCAGCCAAGAAGCAAGAACACTATCAATAGTCCTCCACTCGTCAAAAGAGACACCTTGCTGTCGATAACACCTGGTTCAATCACACCAAAACGCAATACGATTCGGACATAGCAAGGAGTATAGAGCAAGCCCGCTATCACTGAAATCAGAGGAATACGCCAGAAACTCTTTTTATATTTCTTTAGCTTTTCCATTTTTGATAGTCCCTCCTCACAAATACTGATTTACCGATTTACCACGAGCCAAGTATACCACCAATGGGAATGACATTCAACCCTCATTTATAGGCGCTGATAGTAGTGGCAAGCAATGCGCCGGTATATACCCGGCACAGCTTGTTGGTGGCCGATGGCCCCCAAGCCCCCAGTGCATCGGCGCAGCTCCGCCCGATGCACAAGCCGCTGTTGGCGTCTGCTGGTATATACCGGCAGGGCAGGACGCCCCCGGCGGAGCCGCCCCCGGAGGGCGCATGGCTGCCGTCAGGCAGTACCACCATCGGCCCCTGGCCGGTGGTGAGTAAGTGCGCTCTTCGCAGAGGGCCGACAAAGAGAACGGAGCGCCCAGGTCATCCCCAGACGCTCCCGCTTCGGTTCCCTCCTGCTGGTTGATCACCGCCTTTCCAGCCTGTGTCATTTTGCCACAAATGAACCATCAGCCAATGTGTATTTGGATGGTGAAACCACCCTTTACACAATACATCTCAAATCGAAATTCTCACTAAGTACGCCAGAGACCATGGCATCACCAAGTACAAAATTTATAAAGACGATGGGTACTCCGGCACCAGCTTCAAGCGTCCCGGGTTCCAGGAAATGCTGGGGGATATTGAGGCGGGACTGGTCAGCATGGTTGTGGTGAAGGATATGTCCCGGTTTGGCCGGAACTATCTGGAAGTAGGGCTTTATACGGAAATTCGATTTCCTGAGATGGGTGTCCGCTTCATTGCAGTCAACGACGGCGTGGACAGCGAGGACCAAAGCTCTAATGATTTCACGCCTTTCCGCAACATCATCAATGAATGGTACGCGAAAGATACGAGCAAGAAGATTCGGGCGGTATTCCGCAATAAGGGGATGTCTGGTCAGAGAGTTTCTACCAATGCCCCCTATGGCTACACCAGAGCCGAGGACGGCCATCTTTTGATTGACGAGGAAACCGCGCCGGTGGTGGAGCTGATTTTCCAATTATGTGTAGAAGGGAACGGCCCCGGCAAGATTGCCCGGATGCTGAAAGAGCGGGGAATCCCCACGCCGGGAACCATTGAGTTCCAGCGTACAGGCAGGACCCGCCGCTATCACCCGGACGCCCCTTGCCATTGGACCCCTGACACGATTGCGGACATTTTGGATCAAGACGCTTATCTGGGCCGCACAACCAATTTCAAGACCGCAAAACTCTCCTACAAATGCAAGAAGAAAATCAACAATCCACCGGAGAAATGGGTGGTTATTGAAAATACTCATAAGGCGATTATCGACCAAGAGACCTGGGAAATTGTGCGGAAGGTCAGGGAACAGCGCCGCCGTCCTACAAGGAGTGGAGAAATGGGAAAGTTCTCCGGGCTGCTCTTTTGCGCCGACTGCGGCGCAAAGCTGTATCATCACCGCAGTTCTTCGTATACGAATGGGCCAGAGTGCTATACCTGCGCAAATTACCGTACCAGAAAACAATGCTCCGCTCATTACATTCGGGCCATAGTCCTGGAACGGCTGATACTTCAAAACCTGCAAAGAGTAGTGGCCTATGCCCAAGAGGACGAGGACGAGTTTGTGCGGCGTGTTATGGAGAACAAGACCGCCGTACAGCGAGCGGAGCAGGAACAGGCCAAGCGCCTCCTGGAGAAGCAGGAACGGCGGATCAATGAGCTGGATGCCATTATTCAGAGGCTCTATGAGGATCACGTTATGGGAAAGCTGAACGCCGAACGGTTTGCGAAGTTGTCCGAAGGTTACGAGAAGGAGCAGGCAGAATTGAAACATTCCGCCGAGGGCCTTCAGGCTCTTGTGAATGCCGCCGAGACCCAGGCCGTCAATGTCCAGAGCTTTCTGAAAATCGTGAAGAAGTACACCGAGCCCACGGAACTGACCCCGGCGCTTTTGCGGGAGTTTGTGGAGAAGGTAGTCGTCCACGCCCCGGATAAGTCCAGCGGACACCGGGTACAGCGGATTGATGTGCATTACACTTTCATTGGGGAGATTGATCTGTCCCCGGAGTACAGCAAGTATGAAAAAGAGACAACCGCATGACACTCTCGCATCATGCGGCTGTTTCCCGCTAGAAAAACTTCTTTATCAGGGTTCCCCCGGAGGGGTTCCTTTCGTTTTCAATCATAAGTTTTTCGGAACTTTTTAAAGGTCTGAAAAACTTGCTCAGGCTGTCGAAAATACTTTTTCG
Organism: uncultured Oscillibacter sp.; assembly: GCA_947577075.1. Classification (GTDB taxonomy): domain Bacteria; phylum Bacillota; class Clostridia; order Oscillospirales; family Oscillospiraceae; genus Oscillibacter. The sequence continues at coordinate 30,108 of CANPTW010000006.1, forward strand.
ACAGCCTGAGCGGGACCGGCCCGAAGGGCCGGTCCCGCTGTTTTACTTGCTCATTCCGCCCCGAAGCGGAACACGGTGGTGTGGGCGAAGGTCTCCCCGGCCTTGAGGACGCAGGAGGGGAACTGCGCGCAGTTGGGGGAATCGGGGAAGAACTGGGTTTCCAGGCAGAAGCCCCAGCGCCGGCCATAGGCCGCGCCGCCCTTCCCGGCGGGGCAGCCCGCCAGATAATTCCCGGTGTAGAACTGGACGCCGGGGAGCGTGGAGAGAACGTCCATGGCAATGCCGGTGGCGGGGGAAAACGCCCGGGCGGCGGGCCGGAGGGCCCCCGCCTCGCCGTTGACGGCCCAGTTGTGGTCATAGCCCCCGGCCTGGACAAGCTGGGGGAAGTCCTCGTCAATGCGGGCGCCGATGGGCGTGGGCCGCCGGAGGTCCATGGGAGTGCCGTCCACCGGAGCCAGCTCCCCGGTGGGGATGGACAGGGGGTCCGTGGGCGTGTAGCGGTCCGCGAACAGCTGGATGGTCTGGTCCAGCACCGGGCCGCTGCCGTGGCCGGAGAGGTTGAAATAGGCGTGGTTGGTCAGATTGCAGACGGTGTCCCGGCTGCATACGGCCCTGTAATCAATGGTCAGGCCCGTTTCCTCCAGGGTGTAGGCGACCCGGACCAGGAGATCGCCGGGATAGCCCTCCTCGCCGTCCGGGCTGAACAGGGAGAGGGTCAGGGCGCTGTCCGAGGCGGCGTCCACCCTCCAGATCCGCCGGTTGAAGCCCAGGCCGCCGCCGTGGAGGTGGTTGACGCCGTGGTCGTTGGCAACCAAGGGATAATCCGCGCCGTTCAGGGAAAAGCGGGCGCCGCCGATCCGGTTGGCGAAGCGGCCCACCAGGGCGCCGAGGGATTTTCCGTGGGTCCGATAGGGCTCCAGCGCGTCGAAGCCCAGGAGGATGTCCACGGGCTTCCCCGTCCGGTCCGGGACCCAAAGGGACTGGAGGGAGCCGCCGAAGGGGATGACGCCGCAGCGGAGGGCGCCGGCGGTCAGGGTGTAGAGGTCTACGGCGGTTCCGTCCGGCATGACGCCGAAGGGAGTGGGAGCAGGCATAGAAATTCCCTCTTTCCGTTGAATTGATGGAACCAGCATACCACATTTTTCCCCTCCGGTCAAAGGGTTTTCGCGGCATGAATGTCCCCGCTCCTTCATAGGCTTAACAGACAAGCAAGAAGCAAAGGGGGATCATCATGAAAAAAGGAATCGCGCTGCTGTGCGCCGTGCTGCTGCTGGCCACCGGCGCCCGGGCGGTGGAGGTGGCCGCGCCGTCGGCCATCCTGATGGAGAAGGAGACGGGAACCGTCCTGTACGCCAAGGACGAGCATACCCCGCGGGAGCCCGCCAGCGTCACGAAGGTGATGACGCTGCTTTTGACCATGGAGGCCATCGACAGCGGCCAGCTCAGCTACGACACCATGATCACCGCCTCGGCCCACGCCTGCTCCATGGGCGGGTCCCAGATCTGGCTGAAGGAGAACGAGCAGCTCAGCGTGAGCGACATGCTCAAGGCCGTCTGTGTGGTGTCGGCGAACGACTGTGCCGTGGCCCTGGCGGAGACCGTGGCGGGGAGCGAGGACGCCTTTGTGGAGCGGATGAACCAGCGGGCGGCGGAGCTGGGGATGAAGGACACCACGTTTCGCAACGCCACCGGCCTTCCGGCGGCGGGCCATGTCACCTCCGCCTACGACATCGCCCTCATGAGCCGGGAGCTGATTCTGCGCCACCCGGATATCCGGCAGTATACCACCATCTGGATGGACACCCTCCGGGGAGGGGAGTCCCAGCTGGTGAACACCAACCGGCTGGTGCGGTTTTACGAGGGGGCCACGGGCCTGAAGACCGGGTCCACGGACAGCGCGCTCTACTGCCTCTCCGCCACGGCGGAGCGGGAGGGGATGGAGCTCATCGCCGTCGTGATGAAGGGGGCCACCTCCCCCCAGCGGTTTGAGGACGCCCAGACGCTTCTGAATTACGGCTTCGCCTCTTACGCGCTGCGGAAGATCGTGCCCGACCGGGCCCTGCCCCCCATTCCGGTGGACCTGGGGGCCCAGGCCACGGTTCAGCCGGTGCCCGGCGAGGGAGGCACGCTGCTGCTGGAGAAGTCCAAGGCCGGGGATCTCCGCCAGTCCGTGGCGCTGGAGGAGCGCGTCGCCGCTCCCGTGGCCCTGGGGGACCGGCTGGGGACGCTGACCGTCTCCTCCGGGGAGGAGGTTGTGGCGGAGATTCCCCTGCTGGCGGGGGAAGCGGTGCCCAGGGTCACCTATGGGCAGATGCTGCTCCGGCTGCTGCGGACGGCCTGCCTGGCGGGGTAGTCCGCCGCCGCGGGGACCATTCGATCTTCTGCGACATGTTTTTCCCGCCGGCCGTGCTATACTCCAGCCTGATGAGAAGCGCATCGGGCTGGAGTTTTTATGGCAGTCCCCCCAAATACCGGCAGCAGTTCGGCGGATACAGGGGGCGCATTTGTTTTCGAGGATTGCGATAGACATGCCGGAAAACCGCCGGCGGTCCGGGGACCGCCCCGGAAAGGGCGGACCGACTCCGGGGAAAGGATGATACATAGCGATGGCGGAGCTGTTTGAAATGCACGAAATAAGGCGCTTTCTGCCCCTGCCCTATGAGGAGGCGATGGCCCCCCGGCTGAAGCGGGCCCAGGAGCGGCTTCAGGGGAGCGCCCTCCGGCGCTCCGGGCCCGGGGCGCCGGGGACGGGCCCGGCGCTGCTCCGGATCTGCGGCCTGGCGGGAAGCATCCGGGCCCAGGGGCGGACGCTTGTGGTGGTGGAGGACGGCGGGCTTTCCTCCGGCGTCCAGGGCCTGGCGGGCCTGCTGGGAGACGGGGACCCGGGACGGGTGCGCTTCCTGGGGGGGCTCCCCCCGCCGGGGGAGCTGCGGGAGGCGCTGGAGCTGGCGGCCCATGGAGAGATTCTCCTCCTGGCCGCCGGGAGGAGGGACGCCCCGGCCGCCGCGCTCCTCCGCGGGGCGCTGGAAGAGCGGTACGGCGGGGAGGCGGAGCGCCATGTGCTCGGCGGCCTGCCGGGGGACGGAGAGGAGGGGGCCGGCCTGTTCTCCGCCGCCGGGCTGCTGGCCCTGGCCGTGCTGGGCGTGGACGTGACGGCGCTGCTGGCCGGGGCGGCGGCGATGGAGGAGCGCTGCGGGACGGCCTCCTTTGAAAATCCCGCCTGGCGGTACGCCGCCGTTCGCCGCCAGCTCTGCCGCTCCGGGTTTACCGTGGAGCTGCTGTGCTGCTGGGACGCCGCCCTCTGCGCCCTTCTGGAGTGGGCGGCGGGACGCTTTGCCGCCGCCGAGGGGAAGGGAGGCCGGGCGCTTTTCCCGGTGGCGGTGGACTACAGCCGGGCGTTTTGCACCTTGGGGCAGTATATCCAGGAGGGGCCCCGGCTCTTTGTGGAGACGGCGGTCCGGCTGGAGGGAGACGGGGACGAGCCCCTGTCCCGCCTCCGGGAGGCGGCGGAGGAGGGGACCATGCTGTCCCACACGGATCACGGCGTGCCGAACCTGATTCTCCGCCCCGGCGGGCGGACGGCGGAGGCCCTGGGCGGGCTCGTGGCCTTCCTTCAGCGGGTCTGCGGCCTTTCCGCCTGCATGGGAGACGCGGACCTCTTCGCCTGTCCCGGCGTGGAGGACTGCGAGGCCCGGATTGCGGGACAGCTCGCCCTTTCCGGCGGGGAAGGCGGGCGGTGGAGGGCCGGTTCCCGGGAGCGCGTCCCGGCGGGGATTCTGTGAACAATTGTCAAATTTGGTTTTTTGGATTGTTTTTTCCGAGGGAATGTGGTATTCTGAAAGCAAGGTCAACGTGATCGAATATGCAATTTAAAATGACAGGAGTGTTTAACTATGGTCAGACTTATCATGGGCATGAAGGGTTCCGGCAAAACCAAGCAGCTCATCGAATTGATCAACAACGCGGCGAAGGACGAACCCGGAAACGTGGTCTGCATCGAGGCCAACCGCAATATGACCTACGATATCCACTATCACATCCGCCTTATCGACGCGCATGAATACAAGCTGAACAGCTATGACCTGCTCCAGGGCTTTATCAGCGGCCTCCACGCGGGGAACTACGACATTTCCCACATGTTTATTGACAACTTCTGCAAGATCGTCGGCCGGGAAGTGGACGGGGAGACGGAGAACTTCCTGAACTGGCTGGACAGCTTCGGCGAGCGGAACAATATTAAATTTACGGTGACCATCAGCGCCGATCCCAGCGGCGCCACCGACGGGATGCAGAGATTCCTGTAAGCCGGCGCGGCTGAGGCGCGGGGCTCCATCCCCTTTTCAGGTGAAGCAGATAAGAAAAGGCTCCTTTTTGAAGGAGCCTTTTTCTTATCGGAAACGCCTTGTCATTGAGAAGCGGCCTTTTTCCCGAACACCAGATAGAGGTACGGCGCGAATATGTCGGGGACCACCCACAGGCTGGATGTAAGCCCCGCCGCCAGAAAGAGCCGGAAGAACAGCTGGCTGACCCAGGAGGTTCCATCCGCCAAGGCGGACAGGTGGTAAACCGTCCGGTTGTAAACCGTCCAGCCGTAAGACCCGAATACATGCAGGCTGATCTGCTCCGCCGCCAGCAGGGCGGCGTTCACCAGCACCATGATGGACGCGGACCAGAAGATCTCCCGCCGGGTCAGTCCCCGGACGAACCTCCACCCCGCCCACCAGAACAGCAGAGCACCCGCAACGGTCAGGATTTCCCCCAAATAGCCGGTGCCAATGACGATGCTTCCGTCCGGCCCCGGGCCCCGGGCCCGCTGGATCGAGACCCAGATCATGCTCCCGGCCAAGGTGAGCAGGCGGTTGATGACGCCCAGCGCCCCCAGCACCAGGGGCACCCGAAGGATGGGCTTTTTCCAGAATTCCATAGGAACCTCCTTTTCCGCTGTGTATAGGGGAGGAGGGCAGACCTATGGTCTGCCCTCCGTATGGGGTATGATTACAGGGTGTTCGCCTCGTCCACGACCTTTTTGATGGCCGCGGCGGCGTCGGCGGGGAGCTTGTTGAAGCCGCCCTCCTCGGTGTCCAGGTTGGTGACATAGTTCAGCCGGTCCTGCATCCGGGCCTTCAGCTGGGCCACGTACTCCTTGTCGCCCAGGTCGGGCACGAAGCCCTCCCACTTGAAGATCTCGATATCCTCGAAGGGGCCCCAGGTCTCAAACTTGGCCTTGCCCTCCACGACGGCCTCCAGGATGCCCAGGGTGTCCTCCTTCTGGACCTTTTTGCCCATGAAGTCGCCGGTGTTGATGATATAGCAGGCCACGTTCTTTTCCGCCACCAGCTTCTTGAACTTCTCATAGTCGTTCACGAGGGGATAGGTGCGGAAGGGGTTGGCGTAGGGCTCGACGACCAGGGCGTTGGGGTCCACGCCCTCCTTCAGCCGCTCGGCGCTGGAGCGCTTGGTGGCCAGGGTGGCGCCCATGACGGAGGCCAGGGACGCGCCGCTGAGCTTCACGATGGGGGGAATGGTGGGGTCCTTCATGATCCAGAAGATGGCGTTGACGGGGGACTCGATCTTATCCACCCGGTTGGGGGACCAGAGCTTGGACTTGATGGCCCGGCCGTTGCCGTTCCGGACGTCCTCGGTGACCAGGACGATCTTGCCCTCGTCGTCCAGGGTGGCGGAGCAGTTCTGGGCGGTCAGCAGGAACTTGTTGTCCTCAGAGGGGACGGGGTAGTCGGCGGTCTTGTCGAAGTAGGTGGGCTCCAGGGCGATGGAGGCGCAGGTGTCGGAGTTGATGATAAAGGCGTCGTCGTGGAGCACCTTGATGGAGGGGTATTTCCCGCTGTGCTTGGCGTGGGTCAGGGTGGACTTGCCGGAGCCGGAGAGGCCGAAGACCGCCGCCACGTACTTGCTGCCGTCGTCCAGGGTGTATTCCTTCTGGCCGCCGTGGCAGGAGGCGTAGCCGTTGCGGTTGGCGATGGCCCAGGCCAGGGTCAGGGTGCCCTTCTTGTGCTCGCCGAAGTAGCGCATGCCCAGGATGGCGGCGCAGTTGGTGTCGGTGTTGAAGTAGCACAGGCACTTGGGGTCGCAGATGTCCTCCTGGCCGGGGGCGCCGGTCCACTGGGGATCGGAGAAGATATAGATATCGGCCTCGTTGCCGTCTCCCACGCTCTGAGACTTCTTGTACATCTTCACGTACTCGTCGGACTGGTACTGGAAGTTCAGCATCCAGTTGTACAGCAGGTTCTCCTCCCCCTCGGGAATCAGCAGGTGGGCCTTGACCATGAACTCGGGGTCCAGGCCGATGAAGACCTCGGCGTGGTACATGGTCTTCCAGCGGGTGTCGTACACGGCGTCCATGACGATTTTGTCCAGGGCGGCGGTGTCCACGCCGGGCTTTCCGGTGATGCGCCGGGCGGCGGCATAGCGGCCCGTGATGGAGCCGTCGTTAAACAGGAGGACCTTGGCGTCGGGCTCCAGGCCGAATTCCTCCCCCCGGTAGACGGGCATATCGGTAACGACGGTGCCGGGGGAGTTTTTGGCCATGTCGTAAGCTTCCCGAAGGGAGTTGATCTTCACGACGTTGTTGCCGTAGAAGGGGGCCTCAATGATAGAGCGGGTCTTGGAGAACCCGACCTTGCCGGGGCCGATCTCAGTTCTGGGGTAATAAGCTTTCGTGGACATATCTGTTCCTCCTTCAAAGTTTCCAAGCGCCTGCGCGGGAAGGGCGGCAGGTTCGCTGCACGTACCCTGTTAATATACCCTGTTTCTTTCCAAAAAGCAAGAGCGAAAACGCCTCTTCTGAAAAAAGGCAAGTTGTATATTGAATTTGGACAGTCGGACAAGCCCATGTCCGGCTGTCCAATTATATTTAGGGGGCCGCCCCTCAGCCCCCGTGAAAAAAGAAAGGCAGGAGGCAATATGGAAATCATCGGTATCAGACCCACGGCATTCAAAGGCGACAGCGGCGACGTCACGGGAAAGAATTTCTATCTGACGTACCCCCTGGAGAAAGGGGAAGGCCTCGGCTCCGAACGCATCTTCGTCACGGACGCCAAGCTGAACAAATGGACGTACCAGCCGAAGGTGGGAGACAAAGTAAACGTCTCGTACAACCGCTACGGCAAGTGCGACGGCATGGCAAAGGCCTGATATGGCTCCCGCCATGCTGGACCCCTGCGACCTGTGCCCGCTCTATCCCCAGGGGCATGACGTTCCCCCGGTCCCGCCGTTGTGTTTGGAGTGTCCTTCTTACATTGAGGCATTTAACGCAGCATCTCCTCGTTCATGGGCGGATTTCGACGATGCTTTGATAGACTTGCTCGACGATCCATAAAGCGGCGGACCACCCCCACCCCTAGCCTGTAACCATCCTCGCCGGTGAATGTCGGGAGATATGCACGGTCGAGGCCCTCGAAAAAAGCGGGGCGGAAGCCCCGCAGAGGGTACTTGACTCCATAACGTTTTCCGGGAAGTGATTGCGCTATGGGCATTTCGCCTCTTTACTCCATCCACCAGTACAGCGAGGAAATCTACAAGGTCGTAGCCTTCAAAGGCGCTCGGGACCCGGAAAATCCCCGTGTCCGGGATAAGGAGCATGAACAGCACTATGACGCTAAGCTAAGCGAGGCGTTTTGCCGGGCAAAGTCTCTCGTCCTGCAATACGCCCTGTGCAATCCCTGGGACTGGTTCTTTACCGGCACTCTGGATGAAACCAAATTTAACCGTTACGATCTGGACGAGTACCAGCAAAAGCTCTTCCAGTTTATCAGGGACAAGCGCAAAGCCTACGGCACGCAGGTGCAGTATCTCCTTATCCCGGAGCACCACAAGGATGGCGCGTGGCACATCCACGGCCTTCTCTCCGGGCTCCCGGACGGGGCCCTGCGGCGGTTCCGCCGCCCGGAGCCCTGGAAGCTGGTGAACAGCGATTACATGAACTGGCCGGACTACCAGCAGAAATTCGGCTTCTGCTCCTTGGGTCCCGTCAAGCACCCGGTGGCAACATCCTTCTACATAACCAAGTACGTGAGCAAGGAATTGTCCCTCCGGGGCAAGGACGTGGGGAAGCACCTGTACTTCCACTCCAGGCCGCTGAAGAAAGCGGAGCACGCCTCCAACGTCTACTTCTACAACCCGGGCCTGGATGCCGTCTGCGTCCACGACCACGACTTCTGCAAAACCGGCATGGTCCAGGACGCAAGCTGGATGTTCCCCTATCAGTGGGACGGCGTAGAAGCGGTGAACGAAGCTCCGCTGGACCCTCCAAAGCCCTTGGAGCCGGAAGCGGGCTTCCGGCCCTCGGAAATAGACCCGTTCTGCGAACAGCTAAGCATCTTCTGAAAATGCGTTTCCAAGGCCCCAGCGGACAAGGCCTGGTACGCTGTCACGTACCGGCCGGGTGAAAGGAGCTTACCGCCTGATAGTTCTATCGCCAAGGCCCAAAGCAATTGCCAGAATAACTAAGGGATTTGTGAAGAACTGGATAGCTGTTTTGAAGATTTCCACAGAAGTCGCCTCCTTTCCTTTGCAATCTCTAGTGTCACTTGGAAACACCCCCTTTCTTGGATGATTTCAAACATGATGATGTTCCTTCTGTTAGGTAATTTATTTGTCTGGACAACTGATATTTTACCAAAAGAAGGACGCTTCGTCTAATGAACAAACCATGAATCCGCCGGGGCCTTGCAAGCGCATTTTCAAATATCGCGGGATAGAGAAGTGGTTAACTCACCAGGTTTTCACCCTGGAGAACGCCGGTTCAAATCCGGCTCCCGCAACCATGACTTTCTGGGAAAGGAGGGAGCGTCGAAGCTACTACCGCTGTCACCGGCATGGCCGCTATCATGGCCGCAATGGACACGGTGATCCAGCTCATGAGCAAGTGCTGGGACCTGATGACCAGCAACCCCCTGCTCGCGCTGTGCTGCGCCGCTGGGCTTCTGCCCATCGGCATCAGCATCTTCACCGCCCTGCGCAACGCCGCCCGGGGCTGACCGGGAGAAGGGGGCGGGCAAAGCCCGCCCCCACTTTTAAGGAGGTATATCATGCTTGGCATTGTCCGGCTTTTCGATTCGACCCTGCGGGCGGTCCTGGACGTTCCGGAGCTTGCCCTGTTCCTGGGCACGGCCCTGCTTCTGATTATCATTGGAATCTTCTCCTGGATTGTGCGTCGTGGAAAGAGAGTGTGATTTTATGACCGACATGGTTTTCATGGTCTATGACGCATTCGGAAATCTCCGCTTCCAAAGCAGCAACTGGCCCATGGCCCGCTCCGCCCTGGACTTTGTGATACAGGAGGCCCAGGAACTGGCCTCCCCGAAGAACTGTCCCCGGCTTCAAATCTGTCTCGAGGAGAATGTAGAATGATTGCCCTTTTCGTTTTCGCCCTGCCCTTTGCCCTCTATGGCATCGCCTACGGCTCCTACTGCCTGGGCCGCACCCTGGCCCGTCTGGCCCCCGCCCTCTGGCTCCGGCTCCGCCAAAAGAAGAAGGGCCGCTAAGCGGCCCTATGGAGGTATCTATGTATTCATGGTGTTTGCTTTCCTCTGATTTCTCTATGTTCATCAAGGTCCGCTGTGTCTCCTGCGGCCGTCTGGTCACGGTGAACCGCAAAGATAAATACTGCCCTCTCTGTCACCGAAAGCATTCCAGATAACCGCCCCTAGCGCTCCTCCTCCCGGTGCTCGTCCTGGATAAGATGCAGCAGGATTTCATTCGACTTCCGCACCATCTCGACCTCCCGCCGCTCCGTCTCCCGCTGGCGGGCTAACTCTTCGGCCTCTTCGGAGCTTCGCCGGGCTGGTAGCTCTTTGATGGTTATGTATAGGGATACGCAAGCAGCTATTAAGCCGATAGGCCAAATGAAAATAAAACAGATTAGTGTGATAATCCATGCTTTGACAATTGGATTTTTCATATTTCCTCCCGTCATTTGATGGACTCAAGCTCTTTCCTAAATTTTTGAGAGGCAGCCTTTATTTTCTTGAGTTGCTTTTCTTCTTCCCGGCTGATTTTCCCATCGTCTTTCATTGCTGCCATTTCACAGGCTTGCTCAAAGGTTTTTGTCATGGTGGTAATGTTCAGAATCTGCGCTTTTATGTAGCTGTTCATTGCATTCCCTCCTTTTTGCAAGAGCTTATCATATTTAGTAGGGTGGTGTCAATTCTTGAAAAAAAGAGTGTTACGGTTATGCGCTGCCTTATTGGCTGTGATTTTGCTTTCTGCGGCGGTCGTTCCTTGTTATGCAGTGACTGATGAATATACATCAACAGGGACCTTTTGGTCGAGCCTGAAAGAAAAATGGTGGCTTGGATTTGGCTCTGAATTCTTAATCGGACATCTTGCTGACAGTGCATGTTCTGAATCTCCTGATTCAAGGCATCATGGCTCTTTGAAAACCTATGCTCAAAATTCTGATGGTTCGTATACTGCCATATGCAATTACTGTTCAGCAGAATTTCCGGTATATGATGCGGACCTCTCCGCCGCCTACTCTGACTACGTCACCACCCTCCCGGCCAGCGGCTACACTTCGGATGGTCATTTGAAAATTGTGGTTCCAGTCACTTCTGTTTATGTTGAGCGTAGTAGTGCTGGCTGTATTGCTGCTTGTTCTCATTATTTAGGTGATAAAGCTGGTGGGGAACTTCCGTTCGTTTTTTCGTGCGATGAGGGCACCCATAACATTACTATTTCCCCCATTTCCGGTAAAACCACAATTCTTTCTGTGTCTTATTCTTTGGGTGTATATTTTTCATATTGCTGGACTGCCCCTGTTTCCGGCTTCTATACTATGAGATCTAGCTTTGGCTCAGGTTATTTGATTTCTGAAAATGGAGAAAAAAAGATTTATTCGCCAACCAACTCTGCTAAAGCGGTATTTTATGAAGATGGTTATGCGGTGGATAGCGTTTTAAATGGTTTGGGTTTCGTCGGTAAAGCATTTTCTTTTGCATCTTTTAATCCAATGCCGCTTGTTATTGATGTTGTCCCTGTCGCCTCCCCCTCCGGCGACACCTACAACACCACCACCCGCCCGACCTCCATCAGTGGCGGCAACTATGGTATAGTCGGAGACAACGGCCAAATCACCAAAGTAGAAGACAACTCCACCATAGTCAATGAAACGAACAACACCTACTATAACCCCGCCACGGGCCTAACCTTCCCCATGACCAATTGGAGCTATGACTACTCGGACCGCTCCTACAGAGTGGACTACACCACCTCCAACACCACCGGAGACACGGTAACGAATACCTCCACCATCACCTATGGAGACGAATACATCACCATCCAGGAAATAGACAACTCCAAAGGGGACACCGTCACCAACAACTACACCATCTACTATCTCATAGACGGCTCCAGCTCCACAACTCCCCCCTGTGACCACGACTGGCAGAAGGGAGAGGCCGTTGTCCCCACCTGCGTCCGCCCCGGCTCCGCCTCCTACGTCTGCTCCAAGTGCCAGCAGACGAAAACCGAATCCATCCCCGCTCTGGGCCATAACTGGCAGGTCAAGCAGACCGTCACCACCCAGTACGACGAAACCGGCCAGCTCGTCCAGCAGGGCTATACCATCTTCGAGTGCTCCCGCTGCCATGAGCAGTACAAGTCCACCGACGGCACCGCTCCCCCTGGTGGCGGCGGTTCCGGCACGGATCCAGGCGGAGAGGACAAAGAAACCATCTGGGACAAGCTGGGCAATCTTGTCGGCTCCCTTGGAAGCGGCGTAATCGGCCTCATAGAAGCCGCCCTGGGCAAGGTCCTGGACGCTCTCATCGCCCTCGTTGAAAAGATGATGGAGAAGCTGAAAACGGTGGTCGAGGCCGTCCTCTCCATCTTCGACGAGCTCCCCGCGCTCTTCGGCGGCTTCCTGGATTTCCTTGTGGCCTTGTTTCCCTTCCTCCCCCCGGAGCTCATGACCATCCTGACTTTCGGTATCCTGGCCGTGGTCTTCATCGGCATCATAAAGGCGGTGAGAAGATAATGGAGGATTTCGCCGCCCTCATGTCCTGGACCATGCGTATTTTCGACCTGCCCATTACCCTGTACGGCTTCACCTTTTCCCTCTGGCAAGTCTTTGCGTTCAGCGCCGTCACGGTAATCGTCGGCAAAATTTTAGCGGAGGTGTTTTTCGGTGACTGAAGACGAAATCATCGTAGTTGAACCGGAAGAGTATATCCCAGAATCAGAACCCGCTTCGGAGCCCGCCCCTGCTCCAGAACCGGCCCCCGCCCCGGAGCCGGAGACTCCCGCCCCTCCGGTGGAGGTCGTTACCATAGAAGACCTCCTGGACCGCCTTACCGGCGAAAGTCAGGGAGAAGAAACTGGGGACGACGGGGAGGAAGCCCCGCCCCAGGAAGGAGAGGAAACGCCTCTCCCCGGCGGCGACGCTCCGCCCGCCGAAGGGACCCTGGAAGGCCCCATTGAAGTCGTCGGTATGGACGACCTTCTGGAATATACGGGGACGATTCAAGAGACGTTGGACCATCCCCTTATGACCACGCCCTTTGAGGATTACACCGTTACGGAGGGACTTCTTTTACTCCTCCTGCTGTCCGTATTCGTATTCGCCTGCGCCAAGCTGCTGAAAGGAGGCTTTGCATGGCTCCGGTAGTCGCTGAATTTTTCGGTATCATGGGCCTGAACGCCTACGCCCCCCAAACCCTGGGTGAGCTCATCCCATACCTTTTGACGGTCTTCGTCGGCGTGGCCCTGGTCTCCGGCGTGTTCCGGGTCATTGGCCGCCTCGTGGAGCTGCTGATGGACTTTAGGCGCTGGTAAGGAGGGAAGCTATGATTTTAGTAGTCCTAGTCATTCTCCTGGTGGTCCTGGCCATTTTCCCCACCATCCGCTGCGCTTTGCTCCATCCCCTCCTCATGGCCTGGAACAGCGGCAGGGACGCATGGTTCTACTTCCGGCACAAGGAATATAACCGCTGCTCCTCCGGGGAGCTCGTCGCCTTCTGCGGCCTGTTCGGTAAAGGGAAAACCCTTTCCGCCGTTCACAAGGTCGTCAGCGCCTACCGCCGCTATGACGGCAAGCCCGTCTGGTGCCCCCGGCGTAAGAAGATGGTCACCCAGCGCATCAAGGTCATTTCCAACGTCTCTTTGAGCATCCCCTATGAGGATTTCGTCAGCCTGGAACAGGTGGTTTTGGACGCTGAGCGAAAAGCGGAATACGACGACCAGAATGAAACCCTGACCGTGACGCTGGTCCTGGGGGACGAGTTCAGCGTGCAGATGAACAGCCGGAACTTCAAGACGAACATCGACCCGCTGTTTCTCAATACCATCCTGACCTGCCGTCATTACTACATAAGCCTGTACTACACTGCCCAGCGCTTCGGCCACGTGGACGCGCTTCTGCGTCAGGTGACAAGCTGCGTGATTGAATGCGACAAGCTCTGGCGGCTCCAGCGCCTCTCTACCTTTGACGCCTGGGAGATGGAGAACGCCACGAATCCACGGCTGCTGACGCCGCTGAACAAGAAATGCTGGTTTGTCCGGGACCGGGACTACAACGCCTATGACACCCTGGCCTGTGTCGGCAACCTGAAGCACGCCATGAAAGCCGGAGACATGATGAGCGAAGAGGAAATCCTGAAGCTCCAGCAGAACACCCAGGAGCCCAACATGGAGGGCATTCTGAAACCCTCCAAACGGTGGAGGAGGATGAAGCGCAGGGAGAACAAGAAGTGATTTGGAGGGGGCCCCGCCGCACGGCTTTAGCCGCGCGGGGCCCCCTTCCCTTGTTGTAACACATGCCCGGCGCTGCAGCAGCTCGCCGGCAGCTCCGTTTGTGTTACAGCTTCTAAGCGGTCCGTACATCCCTTGTGCCGTAGTGGTTACAGGCCTTTTCCGACCGCCGCCGGCGTTTTCCATCCAAGGATTTTTCTTGGATAATTGTTCATCCAGTCCACGGCCTCCTGTATCTGTCGCTGGGAAACCTTTGTGAAGTCCGTCCCCTTCGGAAAGAACCGGCGCAAGAGCCGGTTGTGGTTTTCATTTGTCCCCTTCTCCCAGGCGGAGTAAGAATGGCAGTAATAAACCTCGAACCGTTTCCCTCCATAGATGGACTGTGTGAGCAAGTCATACTCCAGAAACTCCGGCCCGTTGTCTGTGGTGATGCTCCGGAACTCCTCCCGGAATTTCTGCTTTCCCATTTTTCGCTCCAGCCTATCAAAGACGGCCCGGACCGACGCCGCCCGTTTATCCGGCAGAACAAAGGCCATTTCTTCCCGGCCCTTCCGGTCCGTAATGGTGAGCGTAGCCGCTTTGGTATTGGCGCATCCGACTACCAGGTCTATTTCCTTGTGGCCTGCCTCTATCCGCCGGTTCGCCGCCTCCGGCCTGTCCAGGATGGAGGGCAAAGCCGGGTGTACGGTCCGCCGCTCCGGCTTCTCTCCCTTCCGCCGTACCCGCCCTTTTTCGATCAGGTCCTTATTGGTAATATGGAGAAACACACGCTTGTCTATGTAGCTGTACAGGGTGGAAGGACAGACGGAGGTGGTGAACCCCTCCGCTCTGGCCGCCGCCAGCGCCGCCGAAGGAGAGAACCGCTTGCGCCGGTCCTGCTTCCTGTTCGGCTGAACGCCAAGCATTTTCTTTTCCAGAAAGTTGGCAAGGGCATGGTCGTTCCCGATTTTTAAAGGCCGTCCCTTGGCGGTCTGATTGTAGTCATGAATCTGCTGGGCCTTGTCCGCCGAGTAGCGTACCTCGTCCCAATAATCACAGCGGTGAGTGTAGAGGCCCCGCTTGATTTCGTTATAGATGGTCTGGCGGCAGAACCCCAGCTTCCGGGCAATCTCCGTCACTCCGGCCCCGGCCATATACATGCCCTCCAGCAAAAACCGCTCGTCCCTGGTCATGTAATGCTGTGTCCCTCGTCCCATGGTATCCTCCTCCCGACAGTCCGCCGCCCACGACCGAAGCCGTGGGCGGTCCCTATTGTAACACACCTACACAAGCTGCGCCCGGAGGCCTTCAGCAAAGTTGTGTTACAGCTTCTTCAAGGAGATGCGGGAGGCCTCTGGCCGGTTCGCATGTATGCTCCCCCGGGCCCCCTGGCCCAGCCTCCGAACGTGGTCCCAGGTCCGTCAGCCCTTCCGCCTCCAGCCGTGGCCCCTGATTATCCCTCCTTGTCTACCGGGCCCCCGGCCCCAGCTCCCGACATCCGCCGCACTGTAACACAATGCCATGCGGCTGCCGCTCCGGATCAGCGAAGCAGCGGCGTCAGATTGTGTTACAGCTCCTCCAATTCTCGGAACCGGCGGTCCAGCTCCCGCTGGAGGCCCTCCATGGTCTGCTCCAGCTTCTGCCGTTTATCCCTCAGTTTCCAAAACAGCGCCCGCTGCCGCCGGATATCCTCTTCTATCCGCTCCAACTCCGCCTCCTTCTGCGGCAGCTCCCAAACGCACCGGGTAATCAGGTTCTCGAACTTCTCCGTGAAGCTGTTCCCCACCTGCCGGTCAATGAGCTCCGCCAGCTCGTCGGAAAAGCGGATGCTCCGAATGTTCGGTTTACTCGCCATGTCTCACGCCTCCTCCACAAACACGATTTTCCAATCCTCCGGCACCTTCGCCCAGGCGTGCGGTCCCCGCCCGGAACTGTCCTCCTGCATGCTGTCCAGCAAAAACCCGCCCTCCGCCACCCGGCTTATCCGCTCACACACGGCCCAGTAAACCCCCTCCTGGCTCCGAAACGTCACCTTGACCATGTTCACGCCTCCTTCTTTTCGTCCAGATAGTGGATATACCACCCGCATCCAGAAGTAAGGTCTTTCACTTCTGCGCTGTAATCCCGGCCGGCAGAAATTATTTCATATCGTTCAGGATGCTCCAACATATGGCGCAAAGCCTTTGCGTAATTATGCCGGTGTGAAAATCTAAGTACAAGCATTCCTTATCCCTCCTTCGCTTTCTCGTAGGCATAGCAGGTGTACGCCGTCCCGTTGTCCTTGTGCCCCGGGCACTCCTTCCCGTAGTGCTGGCACATCGCGCAGAGGTCCCATAACTGCTTTTCCATGTTCTGCTCCTTCCTCCAGGAACTGCCCGGCCCCAAAATAAAAACGTGTCGGCCTGCCGAAATCGGCTGCGGCGATTTCGGTTGCCCACCGCAGGCGCAATCACTGTTGGCCGTCAAGGGTTGGAGCGAAGCGGAAAGCAAAAAAATTTCTCAGGCTCTTCGGAACCTGAGAAATTATTTTGCGGCCCTTGACGGCCAACTGTTATTGTGCCACCGCCCCGGCATGGCCGGGGCTCCTTATTCCCCCCGTCCCCGCCGCGCGGTCTGTAACACGCTCTCTCGCCCGCAGCAGCTCCGCCAGGTCGCCTCCTGTGTTACATCCCCGCATACCCCCAGGGGGTCTGTCTAAATTCTTCTTGACATTCACCCTCTTCTGAAAAAAGAACCGGCGGAAAAGCGGCGCGGCCGCCCCCGCTTACGCGCGTCAGCAGTCCCCCGGCTCCGCCGCTTTGCCCCCGAGCAGCTCCTCATGCCACTCGATTTTCCGGTCCAGCCGCTCCAGGGACCGCTGCATGTCCTCCATCCGCTCCAGGAGCTGCCGCCGCTGCTCCACCAGCAGGGCCTTGCGCTCCGCTATGGTCGCCTCGCCCTGCTGGAACAGGCGGCCGTACTCGATCAGCGCCTCGATCCCCACGCCGGCGGAGCGCATGCACTTGATCAGCTCCACCCAGCCCAGGGACGCCTCGTCGTAATCCCGGATGCCGCTGCTGTTCCGGGGCACCCGGGGAATCAGGCCGATGCGCTCGTAATACCGCAGCGTGTCCGTTGTAAGGGCGTATTTTTTGCTCACCTCTGAGATCGTCATAGCCGGCCTCCTCTTTACCGCGCGGATTTCCGCTTCTTTCTTCTTCCAGCATACTACCTGGAGGGGACTCCAAGTCAAGGGCTTTTTCGCGTTTCCTCCGGTTCCCCTCGACAGCCTTCTGTTTGACGAACGGGAAAAAATCTGTTACTATAGGAAAACCAAGCCATCCATAAAGGAGCTGAGCAATATGAAACGACTGCCGCAGGCCCTTGCCTGCCTTCTGCTGTGTGCCCTTCTGGCGGGGACCGCCGCCGTCCCCGCCGCCGCCCTCTCCGACGTGCCCGAGGATTTCTGGGCCAGGGAGGACATTGAACGCTGCATCGCGCTGCGGTACTTCTACCCCGAGTCCGCCGGCGTCTTCGGCGTGGGGAAGGAGATGTCCCGGTCCGAATTCGTGGTGGTGCTGTGCCGTGCCCTGGGGTGGAAGCCCACCTCTCCCGCCCGGGCCGTTTACGAAGACGTGGAGGAAAAGGAGTGGTACGCCGGGGCGGTGGAAACCGCCTATCACCAGGGGGCCATCACCAGCCAGGACGGCAGCTTCCGCCCGGAGGACCTCATCACCCGCAGCGAGGCCGCCGCCATGCTGGTCCGGGCCCTGGGGTACGGCAGCATTGCCGGGCTTGTCCAGGACATGGCCCTGCCCTTTCGGGACGTCCAGGCCAACAACGGCTATATTGCCATGGCCTATGGCCTGGGGCTGATGGACGGCACCTCCGTCACCGCCTTCTCTCCCGGCGGGCACGTCACCCGGGAGCAGGCCGCCGCCATTTTCATGCGCCTCCACGACAAGCTCAGCGGCACCGCCGCCAGCTCCATCGGCATTGCCACGGCGGCGGAGGGCCTTCCGGAGCTCGGGGGCTATGAGGCGGTGGGCGTGGCCGCCTTCAAGCTGGCTTACAACGGCGCGCCCCAGCTTTCCCCCCTGCTGGAGGAGGAGGAGGCCGCCGCCGTCCGCGCCGCCGTCTCCGCCGCCGGGTCGAAGCCCCTGCTCTATGTCGCCGGGGGAACCTACCACCTGCGGGAGGGGGACGCGGAGAAGATGGCCGAGGTCCTCTTTCAGGCCGTGGAGGAGGGGCGGTACGAGGGCCTCTTCCTGGATATTTCCGGCCTCACCACCAACACCCAGAGCGACGAGCTCACCGCCACGGCCCGCCTCCTGCGGGAGAAGCTGGGCCGGCGCCTCCTGTACATCAGCGCGGAGGCCCCCTCCTGGAAGGGGACCATCTTCGGCTATGGCTATGCCGCCCTGGGCGAGACGGCGGACCGCCTGATTCTCCGCTTCACCCAGAAGGCGGACTCCGCCGGAGAGCGGACCGTGGCCCCGCTGGAGCCCCTGGAGCAGATCTATTACGCGCTGAACCGCCTCCGCGGCGTGGTGGACGCCGACAAGCTGACGCTGCTGCTCACCTCCGCCGGTTCGCAGTGGCAGGGCAAGGACTCCCTTCCCCTTTCCGGGGAGGAGATCACCGCCCTCCTGGAGGAGCGGGGAATCCGCAGCCATTATTCCGACCGCTATGCCTGCGCCTATCTGGCCCGGGAGTCCGGCGGCGAAATCTGGTATCTGAACGGCCAGTCCATCCGGGAGCGGACCCAGCTGGCCCGGCTCTTTGGCGGCGGACACCTCTGCCTCTCCGATCTGAACAGCGCCCTGCCCGACGTTCTGGAGGCGATGCCCTGAGAAGTACGCGGTCCTCCGGGGCGGCCCGGGAGAAGGAGGGCGGTTCCGCCCCCCTTCCATAGGGAAGATGAAAGCCCCCTTGAAAAAGGGGGCTTCAGCGTGTCAAAAAATGGTGAAACCTTCTTCGACGGGAAGGAAGAGCGTTACGAGAGGAACCCAGGAGGGGTTCCTTTCGTTTTCCATCATAAGTTTTTCGGAACTTTTTAAGGTCTGAAAAACTTGCGCAGGCTGGCGAAAATACTTTTTCGCCAGCCTGAAGCCCCCTTGAAAAAGGGGGCTTTTTCCGGTCCGTTTTTGGGGACAGAGGGAGAAAAAGACAAAAAACTTCGTCGTTTTACCCAAAGATTTTGCACTTCCATTGTGCTAAAATCCGAGGCATTGGGATAGTTCAAAATAATCTGCAAAAACTACTTGCAATATAAAGGTATATCGTGTAATATAGTACTGAAAACTATATTACACGGTGTTAACAGCGCAAGCTGAGGAGGAGCACGATGGAAGCAGCTTTGACGAAACGGGAACTGCAGCGGGCCCGTCTGCGGGCGGTCCGCCGGGCGAAGGCGCAGGCCCGGAACGAACCCCCCCGGCTGACGGTGGGGGAGGAGGTTTTCAACGCTGTGAGCCATGGGCTGGGGGCCCTGGGCGCGGCGGCGGCGCTGACGCTGCTGCTGCTCCGGTCCCACGGGGCCATGGAGCGGCTGGCCTCCTGCGTCTATGGGATCGGCATGGTGGTGATGATGCTGATGAGCTGCGTCTATCACGCCCTGCCCGCCGGGTCGAGGGGCAAGCGGGTTCTCCGCCGCTTCGACTATACGTCCATCTATCTGCTCATCGGCGGCACCTTCGCCCCCATTCTGCTGCTGTACCTGGGGGGGACCCCGGGCGTGGCCGTCTTCTGCGTCCAGTGGGCGGTCATCCTCGCCGGCGTGGCGCTGGTGATGGTCTTCGGCCCCGGCCGCTGGCGGGCGCTGCACTTTACGCTGTACTTTCTCATCGGGTGGAGCGGGCTGGTGTTCCTGCCCCGGATGTATCTGGAGAGCCGGACCCTGCTGTGGTTCATCTTCGCGGGGGGGCTGGCCTATACCCTGGGGATGATTCCCTTCGCCGGGAAGAAGAAGTACGACCACTGCGTCTGGCATGTCTTCGTCCTGGCGGGGGCGGCCCTGCACTGGATTGGGATTTATACGCAGATCTATCTGACGCGCTGAGAGCCGGGAAACCGGGGCTTTTGCGGCGGGAACCGGGGCGGAAGCCCCGGTTTTTTGCGCCTGCATAAAGAAGCTGTTAAAGAACCTGGGGGAACCTCGCGCCCCGCAGGCGTTTTCACTCCGGGAACCCTTGACTTTTTTGCAGGAGTTACTATAATCGAACCGTATCGATTCCGCCTTCGCGCCTCCCGGCCTGGGCGCGGGGAGCCGACTGAGAGAAGGGATGCCAGATGAAAGAACACAAAAAGGGCCTGGCGCTGTGGCTGACGGCGGTTTTGCTGCTGCTGGCCGGCGCTCTGTTTGCCGGGTCTTCCGGCCGGACGGAGACGGTGAAGGAAGCCATGCGGGACGCCGTGCTCCACGACGTGAACCGGATCGGCCTCTTTGGGATCAAGGAGGTGAATCCGGGACTGGTTTCCGCGTTTACGGTGACGCTGCTGCTGCTCCTGGCCGCCGCCTGCATCCGGATCTTCGTGATTCCGAAATTCCGATACCAGCCCGGGAGGCTCCAAATGCTGCTGGAGGAGGCCGTGGGCCTGTTCAGCGGCATGGCGAAAAACAGCAGCCCCCACCGCTGCGGCTTTCTGGGGGCCTATGTCTTCGCCGCCGGGGCCTATATCTTCGTGGGAACGCTGTTTGAGCTGCTGGGCCTCCAGGCGGTCACGGTCCACGGCCACGCCGTCACCCTTCCCGCGCCGCTGTCGGACGTGAACGCCGCCATCGCCATGGGGACCTTCTCCTATCTGGTGATCCTCTCCGGCGGCGTGGCCGTCAACGGGGCCAAGGGCGTGGGGAAGACGCTGAAGGAGTTCTCCCTTCCCATCTCCATGAGCTTCCGGCTGTTCGGGGCCCTGCTCAGCGGCCTCTTGGTGACGGAGCTGGTGTACTATTACGTGAGCTTGAGCTTTGTGCTGCCGGTGGTGGTGGGGGTGCTGTTCACCCTGCTTCACGCGCTGATTCAGACCTATGTGTTGACCATGCTGACGGCGCTGTATTACGGCGAGGTGTCCGAGCCCTCGCCGCCGAAGGAGAAGAAAAAACACCGTGCCGCCTGAGCGCGGCCCGACCCTGGAAGAAGAACATAATGGGAGGTTTTCTGTGATGAACAAGTTTGTAAAGAAGCTGTGGATGCTGGGCCTGGCGCTGGCGCTGGCGGTTTCCCTGGCCGTGCCCGCCCTGGCGGCGGGGGAGGAGGCGGGAGAGCCCGCCGCGCAGACGCAGACCCAGGAGGAGTCCTCCGGCGGGAAGACCATGGCCTCCGCCGTGGCCATCGGCCTTGCGGCCCTGGGCGGCGCATTGGGCATGGGCGTCGCCACCGGCAAGGCGGCGGAGAGCATCGGCCGCCAGCCGGAGGCCGAGGGCAAGATCCGCACCACGCTGATGCTGGGCCTGGTCTTTATTGAGAC
This sequence comes from uncultured Oscillibacter sp., assembly GCA_947577075.1. GTDB lineage: Bacteria > Bacillota > Clostridia > Oscillospirales > Oscillospiraceae > Oscillibacter. The sequence continues at coordinate 51,239 of CANPTW010000006.1, forward strand.
GGCCATCATTTACGCGCTGCTGGTCGTCATCCTCATCATCTTCGTGTTGTAAGGCAGGTGGAGGCTGTGAATATCCCCCTGAATATCGACTGGCAGCAGATTCTGCTGCACTGGATGAACCTGGCGATTCTCACCGGCGGGCTGTACTTCCTGCTCTATAAGCCGGTGAAGCAGTTCATGGAGAAGCGGGAGGCCCACTACCGGGCGATGGAGGACCAGGCCGCCGGGAAGCTCCGGGAGGCGGAGGAGCTGAAGGCCGCCTACCAGGCCAAGCTGGACGGGGCGGAGGAGGAGATCCACCAGGCCCGGGCCAAGGCCCAGGCGGCGGTCCAGCAGTCCGTGGAGGAGCAGATGGCCCAGGCCCGGCAGATTGTGGCCAAGGCCAAGGAGGAGGCCGCCAGCAGCCGGGAGCAGATCATCAAAGAGTCCCAGCGGGAGCTGCGGGAGCTGACGGTGGCGGCGGTGAAGAAGCTGACGGTGAAGGCCGACACGGACCTCTTCGACCAGTTCCTGGACCTGGCGGAGGGAGGAATGCCCCATGAGGACCACTAGAGGCGCGCTGACGGCGGTGCTCCGCAGCGCCGTGAGGCCCACGGAGGAACAGACGCGGCGCTTTGAGAAATTCCTGGCCGGCAGGTACAAGCGGAAGATCCCCCTCCGCTGGGAGGAGGACCCGGCCCTGAAGCAGGGCTTCCGCCTCCAGGCGGGAGCGGACATGTACGACTGGACCATGCAGGGCCGGGTCCGGCAGTTCCGGGACTATGTCCGGGGACTGGAGAGCGGCTCCAACGACATTCTGCCCCTGATGCGCCAGGCGGTAGAGGACTGGACCGTGGCCGTGAACCCGGAGGAGATCGGCGAGGTCGTGTCCGTGGACGGCGAGATCGCCGTGGTCAAGGGCCTGGACCACGCCCAGTACGGGGAGATTCTGGTCTTCAACTCCGGCGTCAAGGGTATGGTCCAGGATTTGCGCCGGGATGGCGTCAGCTGCATTCTCTTTGGCAGCGGCGAGGAGGTCTCTGCCGGGAGCATGGTCCGGCGAACCCTCAAGACCGCCGGCATGCCGGTGGGCGAGGGCTTCCTGGGCCGGGTGGTGGACGCCCTGGGCGTCCCCATGGACGGCAAGGGCAAAATCATGGCAGAGTCCCACCGGCCCATGGAAGCTCCGGCTCCGGGCATCCTGGACCGACAGCCGGTGAACACCCCCATGGAGACGGGTCTTTTGGCCATCGACTCCATGTTTCCCATTGGCCGGGGCCAGCGGGAGCTGATCATCGGCGACCGCCAGACCGGCAAAACCGCCATCGCCCTGGACACCATCCTGAACCAGAAGGGGAAGGACGTGGTGTGCATCTACGTGGCCATTGGGCAGAAGTCCAGCTCCGTTGCCCAGATTGTGGAGAACCTGAGCCGCCGGGGGGCCATGGAGTACACCGCCGTGGTCAGCGCCCCGGCCAGCGCCTCCGCGGCCCTCCAGTACATCGCGCCCTATGCGGGCTGCGCCCTGGGGGAGCACTTCATGCGCCAGGGGCGGGACGTGCTCATCGTCTACGACGACCTCAGCAAGCACGCCATCGCCTACCGGACCCTGAGCCTCCTGCTGGAGCGGTCCCCCGGGCGGGAGGCCTACCCCGGCGACGTGTTCTACCTCCATTCCCGGCTCCTGGAGCGGGCGGCCCACCTCTCCGACGAGCTGGGGGGCGGCAGCATGACCGCCCTGCCCATCGTGGAGACCCAGGCGGGGGACGTGTCCGCCTATATTCCCACCAACATCATCTCCATCACCGACGGGCAGATCTTCCTGGAGAGCGACCTGTTCTTCGCGGGGCAGCGGCCCGCGGTGAACGTGGGCCTCTCGGTCTCCCGCGTGGGCGGCGACGCCCAGACCAAGGCTATGAAAAAGGCCGTGGGCACCCTCCGGCTGGACCTGGCCCAGTACCGGGAGATGGAGGTCTTCACCCAGTTTTCCAGCGACCTGGACGACGCCACGAAGCGCCAGCTCAGCTACGGCCAGGGGCTGATGCGCCTGCTGCGCCAGCCCCGGTACGCCCCCCTGTCCCAGCACCAGCAGGTGGTGGTCCTGGCGTCCGCCATGGCCCACGTCATGCAGGACGTGCCCCTGGAGCAGATGGACGCCTTCCGGGCGCACCTGCTGAGAGCGGTGGAGGAGGAGGCCCCGGACCTCTGCGCCCGGATCGACCGCACCGGGCAGATGGACCCGGAGGACCGGGAGGAGATCGTCTCCCTGGCGAAGCGCGCCCGGGAGAGCTTTGGCGGGAAGCGGGGCGGCTGACATGGCGGGGACCAAGGAGATCAAGACCCACATCGAGAGCGTGGGGGAGACCCGGAAAATCACCAACGCCATGTACCTCATCGCCTCCACCAAGCTCCGCCGGGCCCGGCAGGAGCTGGACCAGACCCGCCCCTATTTCGAGGCCCTCCGGGGGGAGATCCGGCGGATTTTCCGCACGGCCTATAATGTGGACAGCCGCTTTTTCTATCCCATTGGCAGCGACGCGCCCTTGAAGGGGACCTACGGCTGCCTGCTGATCACCGCGGACAAGGGCCTGGCGGGGGCCTATAATCAAAATGCCATCCGGGAGGCCCAGAAGCTTCTGGAGGGGCACCCGGACACGAAGCTCTTCGTCGTCGGGGAGTACGGGCGGCGCTTTTTCGACCAGCGGAAAATCCCCATTGAGCACAGCTTCCTCTACACCGCCCAGAATCCCACCATGGCCCGGGCCCGGGAGATCAGCGCGCTGCTGCTGGACGGGTTCGACCGGGGGGAGCTGAAGGAGATTTACGTCATCTACACGGACATGGAAAGCGCCATGAGCTTCCAGGCCAGGGCCGCCCGCCTGCTGCCCTTCCACCGGACCCATTTTGCCGGCGCGCCCCAGGGGGGAAGCGCCATGACGGAGCGGTTTGAGTTTTATCCCGACGTGGGCGCCGTGCTGAACAGCATCATGCGGAGCTATGTCACCGGCTTTATTTACAGCGCCCTGATCGACAGCTTCTGCTGTGAGCAAAACGCCCGGATGACCGCCATGGACAACGCGGACCGGAACGCGGGGAAGCTGCTGGGGGAGCTGTCCCTCCAGTACAACCGGGTCCGGCAGGCGGCCATCACCCAGGAGATCACGGAGATTTCCGCCGGGGCCAGGGCCCAGCGTCAGAAGAAGGGAAGGTAACCGATTTTGGAAAGAGGGATTATTGTACAGGTATCCGGCCCCGTGGTGGACGTGGAGATGCAAAGCGGCGAGCTTCCCCGCCTGCGGGAGGAGCTGACCGTGGAGAAGGACGGGGGCCTCCGGGTGATGGAGGTGGCCCAGCACGTGGGGAAAAACACGGTGCGCTGCATCATGCTCTCCCCCAGCGAGGGCCTGGCCCGGGGCCTGGCCGTGGACGTGCCGGACCGGACCATCGAGGTCCCCGTGGGCACGGCCACCCTGGGGCGGATGTTCAACGTCCTGGGCCAGCCCATCGACGGCGGCGGCCCGGTGCCGGAGGGCACGCCCACCAGGAGCATTTACCGCAAGCCCCCGGCCTTTGACGAGCAGAGCCCGGCGGTGGAGATCCTGGAGACGGGCATCAAGGTCATCGACCTGCTGGAGCCCTATCCCCGGGGGGGCAAGATTGGCCTCTTCGGCGGCGCGGGCGTGGGCAAGACCGTGCTCATCCAGGAGCTCATCCACAACGTGGCCATGGAGCACGGCGGCTACTCCATCTTCACCGGCGTGGGCGAGCGCTCCCGGGAGGGCAACGACCTCTGGCGGGAGATGCGGGAGAGCGGCGTCAGCGAGAAGACCGCCCTGGTCTTCGGCCAGATGAACGAGTCCCCCGGCGTGCGGATGCGGGTGGCCCTGTCGGGCCTGACCATGGCGGAGCACTTCCGGGACAAGGAGCACAAGGACGTGCTGCTCTTCATCGACAACATCTTCCGCTTCGTTCAGGCGGGCAGCGAGGTCTCCACCCTCTTAGGCAGGATGCCCTCCGCCGTGGGCTATCAGCCGACGCTTGCCAACGAGATGGGGGAGCTCCAGGAGCGCATCACCTCCACGAAGAACGGCTCCGTCACCTCCGTCCAGGCGGTCTACGTCCCCGCCGACGACCTGACGGACCCGGCCACGGCCACGACGTTCGCCCACCTGGACGCCACGACGGTGCTGAGCCGGAAGATCTCCGAGCAGGGCATCTACCCGGCGGTGGACCCCCTGGCCTCCTCCTCCCGGATTCTGGAGGCGGACGTGGTGGGGGAGCGGCACTACCGGGTGGCCCGGACCTGCCAGGAGATTCTGGAGAAGTACATGGAGCTCCAGGACATCATCGCCATCCTGGGCATGGATGAGCTCAGCGAGGAGGACCAAAAGACCGTGGCCCGGGCCCGGCGGCTCCAGCGCTTCTTCGCCCAGCCCACCACGGTGGCGGAGAAGTTCACCGGCATCCCTGGGGTCTACGTGCCCTTGAAGGACACCCTGGAGAGCTTTGAAAAGCTGGTGAACGGCGAGCTGGACCAGTACCCGGAGGCGGCCTTCTACAACGTGGGCACCTGGCGGGACGTGGTGGAGAAGGCGAAAAAGATCGAGGCGGGTGAGGCGTGATGGAAGTCTTTCAGGCCCACATCCTGGCGGCGGACCGGAGCTTCTACGAGGGGCCCTGCATCAGATTGACCGTCCCCACCAGCGACGGGGAGCAGGGCATCCTGGCCCACCACAGCGACATGATTGCCGCCGTGCTGCCGGGGACCCTGCGCTATCAGGTCCCGGACGGGCCGGTACAATTGGCGGCGGTGTCCGGCGGCATGGTGAAGATTGAGAAGAACGAGGTCCTGGTCCTGGTGGACTCCGTGGAGCGGCCCGAGGAGATCGACGCCGCCCGGGCCCGCCGGGAGGCCGACGAGGCCCGGGAGGCCATGCTCCAGAAAAAGAGCCGGCAGGAGTACCAGCTGGCCCAGGCCACCCTGGCCCGGGCCATGAACCGCCTGCGGGTCAAGGGCATGGAGATTCGATGAGTAAAACCGAGATGATCATTTCCCTGCTGAACGGCGCGGCGGTGAGCGTTTTCGGCAGCATGCTGTCCGCCTCCTTCAGCGGCGCGCTGGCCGCCCGGAGCGGCCGCCGGGCCTTCTGGCTGGCCGCGGCGCTGATGCTGATTCCCCAGAGCGCGGCGTATCTCTTCTGGGGCACGGCACACTGGGCTCAGTTCTATCCGCTCCTTGTGCACATCCCGCTGCTGTTTCTGCTCCGCGCTCTCACCGGAAAGTGGCTGTGGCCGGCGATCTCCATTTTGTCCGCCTATCTGTTCTGCCAGATGCGGCGCTGGCCGGCGCTACTGGTGGCGGCGCTGCTGCCCAGGGTGCCGGCGGCGCAGGAGCTGGCGGAGCTGGCGTTCACCGTGCCGTGGCTGGTGGTTTTGCTGCGCTTTGCCTCCCCCGCCGTCCGGCAGATGATGGAGCATCCGGCGAGGATGCAGTGCCAGTTCGGCCTGATCCCGGCCCTGTACTACGGCTTTGACTATCTCACGCGGATTTATACGGACCTGCTGTCCCGGGGCTCCCCGGTGGTGGTGGAGTTTATGCCCACAGTCTGCTGCGGAGCCTATATCATCTTTCTGCTGTATAACTCCGCCGAGGAGCGCAAGCGGACCCTGCTTCGGCAGACGCAGGAAAACCTGAAGCTGCAGGTGGCCCAGGCCGCCCATGAGATCACCCAGCTGCGGGAATCCCAGGCCGCGGCCGCCCGGTACCGCCACGACCTGCGCCATCATTTGCAATATCTGCTCTCCTGCATCGAAAACGGGCAGACGGAGCGGGCAAGGGACTATATTTCCGGCATATGCGCGGAGCTTGAGGCCCAGCAGGTGCGGCGCTACTGCGAAAACGAGGCGGCCAACCTGATCCTCTCCGCCTTTGCCGACCGGGCGGAGAAGACCGGAATCGAAATGGACGTGCGGGGAGCGCTCCCCGCTGTTCTCTCCGTTGTGGACAGCGACCTGTGCGTCATCCTCTCCAATGCGCTGGAAAACGCGTTCCATGCCTGCCTGCTCCTGGCTGAAGCGGGAACGGCCTGTACCATCGGCGTGAAATTCTCGTTTCAAAAGCAGAGTGGAAGGCTCTTCCTGCAGGTTGTCAATCCCTGCCGGGAAGAGGTCCGGTTTGAAAAGGGCCTGCCGGTGTCCGACCGCCCCGGCCATGGGATCGGGGTGCAGAGCATCCGGTCCCTCGTGAAGAAATATGGCGGCGGGTGTACCTTCCTGGCGGAAAACGGTCAGTTCACGCTGCAGCTGTTTTTGTGATGGGACCGTGATCCTGTACAGCTGCGGCGTCATGCAAGCGCCCCCTCCCGAGAGGAAGGGGGCGCTTTTTTATGGGGAAAGGGGCAGGCAGACCACCAGCTCGAACCGCCCGCCCCCGGCCCGGGTTTCCAGCGAGCCGCCCAGGCGCTCCGCGATCTCCCGCATTCCCATGAGGCCGAAGCCGTGGGCGGCCTTGTCCGCCTTGGTGGTGGCAAGGTCCGCCGCCAGCTCCCCGGCGTAGGCGTTTTCCACCCGGAGCATGAAGAGCCCCTTTTCCGCCCGGCAGCGGAGGAGGACGGTTTTGTCCGCCGCCCGCTCCGCCGCCTCCATGGCGTTGTCCAGGGCGTTGCCGAGCAATGCGCACAGGTCCGCATCCCCCAGGGGCAGACGTTTCGGCAGGGAGACGGCAAAGTCCGGCCTCAGGCCCGCCCGGCCCATGGCCTCCGCCTTGGCGGAGAGGACGGCGTTGGCCGCGTCGTTTTCGCACAGCCGCTTCCCGCCCCGGAGGGCCGGGGAGTCCGCCAACTGGTCGATGTATTGGAGGGCCTTGTCTGCCTCCCCGGTGTCTAGCAGCCCCCGGAGGGCCGTCAGGTGGTTCCGGAGGTCGTGGCGGAGGGTGCGGACTTGCCGCTCCTCCCGCCGGAGGCCCTGGTAGTAGCTCTCCCGGAGGGAGGCCAGCTTGTCCGCCTGCTCCAGCCGCTCATGGCCCTCCAGGACCAGGATGGCGTACAGCAGGACCAGGGCGGTGAGGAAGACGAAGGGGAGAACCACCACCCCTAAGTTCATGGTCAGGCTGTGGGCGGCGGAGTTTGTGCCGATCCCGCCCTCGAAGGTCAGCAGCACCACCGCCAGCAGAGCGCTGAAGGGCATGGCCGCCAGAAGCAGCACCAGCCGCCAGAACCGGGGGGAGAGCCGGGGCGGGGTTTCCGGCAGGCGCTTCCGGGTCCCCAGGTACAAGCCGCCCCAGACGGCGAGGCGGATGAATTTCTCGGAGTAGTAGTAAACATCGTCCAGCTTAAAATGGGCCATGATGGGGGCGCAGTAGGAGTCCAAGACGGCGCAGACCGGCATGATGAGGCAGAAGAAAATTACCGTCACCGCCAGCCGCCCCGCCCGGTCCCCTCTGGAGGCCAGCATCAGCGCGGGAACGAAAGCCAGCAGGGCGAACAGCAGGTTCGGGTCCCCCAGCCAGATGATCTGCCCGGAGACGACGCCCAAGAATACCACCAGGCCGGCGCGCCAGCCCCGCCGGGGCTTCACCGGCAGGAAGGCGGAGAGGAGCCGGAAGAGAAAGAAGCCGCTGGCCAGAATCAGGAGGAGCCAAGACCAGTGCCGGAGGTAGAGCAGTATATACTCCGCCATCCGGGAGAGGAAGAACAGCACGGTTTCCACGGCCTAGCCCTCCAGGGCCGACCGGGCCAGGGCGGCCAGGGCGGCGGACCGGCAGGCCCGACTGACGGGGATGGCCGCGTCCCCGATGAAGACCTGATTCCCCTCCATCCGGTCTATGGCGGAGACCCGGACCAGGTAGCGCTGGTGGACCCGGACGAAATCCTCTCCCACATCCCGCTCCACGTCGTCCAGCTTGCCGTAGAAGACATAGGTCCGGGCCGTGGAGACGCAGGTGACCTGCCGCCGGTCGGAGGCGAAGTAGAGGATAGTCTTCTTGGGGATGCGGTACAGCGTCTCCCCGCTGCGGCAGAGGAAGGCCTTGTCCCCCTCCCGAAGCCGGGCCTCCGCCGCCTGGGCCAGCACCTGGTCCAGCTTCTCCGGCTGCGGGGGCTTCATGAGGTAGCCCAGGGCCCCCACGGAATAGCCGTCGAAGACGTAGTCCGTGTACCCGGTGACGAAGACCAGCTGAAGGCCCTCGTCGGCGGCCCGGAGGCGGCGGGCGGTCTCCATGCCGTCCAGCTCCCCCATTTCAATGTCCAAAAACACCAGGTCCAGTTCCCCGGCGTGGCTGCCCAGCCAGCGGAGAAGCCCCTCCCCGGAGGAAAACTCAAAAAAGGACGCCCCGCCGCTCCGCCGCCGCTCCAGGGCCCGCTCCAGGGCGGCCCGGAGGGCGATGCGGGCCTCGGCGCTGTCGTCGCAGATGCCGATTCGCACCATGATCTCATCTCCTTGCGGTTTGCTGCGGCTATTATAGCACATTGTCCGGGATACGCCAAACCAATTATGACGGCGAAACCGCCAAATATGACATCGGATTTGTTGGAGCCCCCAAACTTTACATCAGACCCACCGAAGAGAACGGCCCCGTTTGCGGGGGCCGTTTTTTTGCGTTACGCTGGCAGTGGAAACGGAAGTGAAGAATGCTCCAAACGGCTTCCGTATCCTAAACAACACCGGATGAAGGAAGTGCCTGCTATGAACTGGAATTCGATTCGCACCGCCCTGACCACCCCCACAGAGGTCCCCCGGCAGGGGCCCCGGCTGCAAACGAATCTGGACACGGACCTCTTGAAGCTCATTGCCATTATTTCCATGCTCATCGACCACGTGGGCGGGGCCTTCTTCCCGGAGGTGGGGCCCTTCCGCTGGATCGGGCGGCTGGCCTTCCCGATCTTCTGCTACTGCATGACCGTGGGTCTGCTGTACACCCACGATGTCAAGCGCTACCTGGGCCGCCTGGCGGTCTTCGCCCTGATCTCCCAGCCCTTCTACGTCCTGGCCTTCCACCCCCACGACTGGATGGCGGACCGGAACTGGACGAACTGGAACATCTTCTTCACCCTGTTCCTCTCCCTCCTGGCCATGGCCGGGCTGAAGGAGCGGAAGTGGTGGCTGTTCTTCGTTGCCCTCTTCGCGGTGAGCTGGTGGAACTTCGACTACTCCGGCATTGGGATTCAATTGATGCTGGTTTTCTTCCTCTGCCGGAACCATCCCAGGATTGGCGCGGTTCTCTATGTGCTGATGTACCTTCCCTGCCTCTGGAACGGTTACATGGGGGACCCGCTGGCCCTGAAGCTGGGGGGCTTCGCCATCGACTGGACCGTTTTCGCCCTGCTGGCCGCGCCGCTGATCTTTCTCCCCACCCGCTCCGGGCTGAAGATCCCCAAGTGGTTCTTCTACGCCTTCTACCCTGCCCACCTGGCGGTTATCGCCGCCCTTCGATTCATGCTGTAAGAAAGGAATGAATGTTATGCTGACTGTTGAAAACCTGCACAAGTCCTATCAGGTAGGGAAGACCTCCTACGAGGTTCTCAAGGGCGTCTCCCTCCACGTGGGGAAGGGGGAGTTCGTGGCCGTCATGGGCCCCTCCGGCTCCGGCAAGACCACCCTCCTGAACTGCATCTCCTGCTACATCCCCGCGGACTCCGGCCGGCTGCGCCTGGGGAAGACCGAGCTGGCCCGCCTGGGGGAGGACGCCCTGGCGGAGGTCCGGAACAAGCAGCTGGGCTTCGTCTTCCAGGACTTCCTCCTGCTGGACGGCCTGACGGTGCGGCAGAACATCCTCCTGCCCGCCATCATCGGCGGCGTCGTCTCCGACATGACGGAGGCCCGGGCGGATCAGCTCTGTGAGGTCTTCGGCATCGGGGGCATCCGGGACAAGTACCCGGCGGAGATCTCCGGCGGCGAGAAGCAGCGCACCGCCGTGGCCCGGGCCCTCATCAACCATCCGCTTTTAATCCTGGCCGACGAGCCCACGGGCAACCTGGACTCCAAGTCCACCCGGGCGGTGATCCGCTCTTTCGAGCAGGCGAAAAGCGCCCTGGAGGCCACGATTTTCATGGTGACCCACGACTCCTATGCCGCCTCCTTCTGCGACCGGGTGGTGATTCTCCGGGACGGCGTGGTGTGGAGAGAGCTGGAGAAGGGGACGACCGACCGGGAGAAGTTCCAGGACCTGCTTTTGGATGCGGTCCGCGAGATGGGGAGGGAATGACTATGCGCCATTTTTCCGAAGTCTGCGCCCTCATGCGCCGTAAAAATAAGAAACAATACGCCCTGCTGGCGGGGTGCTGCTTTTTCTCCGTGCTGCTCATCACGGCCTACGTCTGCATGATGCGGGCCCCCACGGTGCTGAACGTCCTCCCGGAGGGGGGCGACAGCCGCAAGCAGGTCATGATGATCTTCACCCTGGCGGCCATCGGCTGCGCCGTGTTCACCACCTACGCCTCCGGCCTCTTCTTCCGGCAGAAGTCCCGGGAAACCGGGGTGTTCCTGGCCCTGGGGGCCTCCCGGGCCCAGATCCGGGGGGAGCTGTACCGGGAGCTGGGGGCCATCTCCCTGGGCTCCTGCGCCGCCGGGGCCGTCCTGGGCGGGCCCCTGGCCTGGATGCTGTGGCAGCTTTTTAGGCTCTGCGTGGTGGACACGGAGGAGATGCGCCTGGTCTTTGACCCCAGCGCCTATGTGCTCTCCCTGGCCTTCTCCGTCTTTGTCATCGCCATGATGTTCCTCCTGGGGAGCCGGTCCGTGAGGCGGACCAACATCATCGACATCGTCCAGGAGTCCCACAAGTCCGAGCCCATCCGGGACGTGCCCCGGTGGTACGGGTTCATTGGCATCGGCCTGCTGGCCCTGGGGGCCTTCCTGGGCTATATGTCCTCCGCCTTCTTCGTGCAGGTTCTCCACTGGTATCCCCCCGAGGGGCTGACCGCCGTTTTTTACCTCCCCGCTTTGATTGGCCTCTACATGATGCTGCTCCACACGGTGGTCAACGGCTGGAACGGGAAAAGGAAGCTCTACAAGGACCTCATCGCCACCAGCCAGATGCGCTTCCAGGGCCGGCAGACGGTGCGGAATATGCTGGTGATGACCCTGCTCATCGCGGGGGCCTACTTCGGCAGCTTCTACACCCCCACGATGGGCACCGGGGCCATGATCGGCTATGATGCCCGGCCCGTGGACTATGTCTACCATTTCCGGGCGGACCAGGACATTCCCCTGGAGGATGAGGTCCGGGCCCTGGCGGAGGAGTACGGCGTCACCATTACGGACTTCGCCGCCGCCCCCATGGTCCGCCTGGCGGTGGACGGCGACGACCGCATTGAGGAGGAGGGCCCCATGGGCGTCACCTGGCGGAAGGAATACCAGGAGGTTATGCAAAGCGAGCTGTTCCTCTCCGCCTCCGGCTACGAGGCCCTGACGGGGGAGCGGGTGGACCTGGCCAGCGGCGAGATTCGGGGCGTTCTCGATGCGGAGGGGAGCAAGCTGCTCTTCGACCCCAGCAAAAGCCTCGTGACCAACTACCTGACGAAGGAGCGGCTCCCCGTCACGGCCCTGGGGCCCCTGCGCTATGACAGCCTCTTCGGACGCAACGTCATGAATGACGAGGACTTCGCCCGCTTAGGGGCGGGCCTCCCGGAGGAGTGGCGGGAGACGCAGGTCTGCTTCAACGTGGAAAACTGCGGGGCGACCTATGACTTTGCCAAGGCCCTGTTCAACGAGATCGTGGACCGCTCCACTGAGGACGTGGCCCGGTACGACAGCTGGGACCCGGTCGTCCGGGACCGGGACATCGCGAAGGAGGGCTTCTACTTCCTGGACCCGGAGTACCTGGAGGAGGCGGGGTTCTCCAAGATCGACTACGCCCAGCGGGACAGCTCCGCCTTCCGGCTGGGCTGGCAGTACATGCCGGAGTTCCGGGTCCTGGACAAGGCGGACTTTGTGAAGACCGCGGCGGTGTTTTTGATTCTGTTCGTTTTCATCGCCGTGGTGTGCTTCGCCGCCGTGTTTGTGATCGCCTACACCCGGTGCCTGACCATCGCCCTGACGAACCGGAAGGTTTACGACGACCTGCGGCACCTGGGGGCCTCCAACGCCTATCTCCGCCGCTCCGTCCGGGGGCAGGTGAAGCGGGTCTTCCTGGTGCCCGCCCTGGCGGGCACGGGGCTGATCTACGCCTTCTATGTCATGGTCATGTACTTCAACGGCAGCCCCCCGGGCATCACCTACAGCGAGGCGGCGGGCCTGCTGATGGCGCTGCTGGTCATCGCGGCGGTGTCGGCGCTTATGTACGGCGTGTACCGCCTGACCCTGGCCCAGGTGTGCCGGGCCCTGGACATCCGGCGGCAGGGCGGGGCCTGAGAACGAAACGGCGGCCCGGAGGAAGCTCCTCCGGGCCGCCGCTGTATCCCGTTTCACCGCCCCCGGGCGTGAAGCTCCTGGGACTGCTGGGGCGTCATGGCAAAATAGTCGTAGTTGACGGCGCCGGCGCTGTCCCCCCAGGTGGTGTCGATGTGGTATTCCGTTCCGTCCAGGGTGGCGGTCGTCCAGATGTGGTCCCCCTGGATGATGGTGGAGCAGCGGATGCCCTCCAGCTTTAAAAGGAGGTTGTAGGCCCCCGTGTAGCCGTCGCAGACGGCGCGGTGGTTGACGAACAGGTTATAGGGGATATGGCTGAGGGAGTTGTCCCTGGCCTGGTAGTCATAGATGGCGTTGTCGCAGATCCAGCCGTAGTAAATCCGGGCCTTTTCCAGCTCGGTCATGTCCGGGCGGAGGGTTCCCTCCGCCCACAGCTGGTCGTGGGCGGCGATGGCGGCCTCCATGGCGGCGGCCCGGTAGTCCTGCAGGCTGGAGCCGGCTCCGGCGGCGCCGAAGGTCAGGGTCAGAAGCCCGGTTCCCCGGGTGCAGCGGACCTCGTTGTACCCCTGCTCACAGTAGGCCTTCATCACGGACAGGGAGCGGTTCATCAGCTGCCGGGCCTCGTCGTCGGAGACGCCGGGGTAGTAGAAGATCAGCTGGTCGTTTCCGTGGGCGAGCATGTAGCGGATGGAGCTCTCCAGCTCCTCCTGGGTGGCGGGGGCCAGGACGTAGGTCCCCGGCTCCACCAGGTCCGCCAGGGTGGTTCCCGCGGCGCTGTAGAGGGAAGAGAGATCCCACCGGAGCTGGACCCGCAGGGCGGGGTCCACCATCCGGGTGAGCATGGCGGCGGCGGCTCCCCGGGTGACGGGCTCGTTGGGGAGGAAGGAACCGGCGGCGTCGCTGCCGGCGGAGACGCCCTTGCGGTAGAGGGCCAGGATATCCTGGTAATAGGGCGTGTACTCGCTGACGTCGGCAATAAAGCGGCGGGAGGCATAGCCCTGGGTGACCAGCTCGTCGTAGACGCTGGGGAGGACCTCCTCCGGCAGGGTGCCGGCCAGCACGTGGGCCACCTGGGCCCGGGTGGCGGGGGCGGAGAGGCTGCCGTCCAGCTCCGTGCCCAGGACGCCCTCCTGCTGGAGATAGCGCAGGTAGGGCAGGGCGGCGGAGTCCCCCTCGGCGGCGCAGGCGGCGGCGCCGGCCTCCGGGTCCCCGGCCTGCCAGAGGCTGCGGACCCGCCCGGCAAAGATCACCACCTGCCCCACGGTGAGGGGGTCCTGCAGGCCGAAGGTTCCGTCGGCCTTTCCGTTGGCCAGGCCGTACTCGTAGAGGGCGGCCACGTTGTCGTAGAAGGGAGAGGCGGGCGTGAGGTCGGAGAACTCCCCGGCGTAGGTCCGCTGGCGGGTGAAGCCGGGTTCCTGGGCGGCCTGGGCGGGGATCGTCAGCAGCAGGCTCAGGGCCAGCAGCAGGGCGGGAATGTGTTTTTTCATGGCGCTCCTTTCCAATCGGCGGGGGGCTGGAACCCGTATACACAACCGGGGAAGGCGGGGGGGGATGTCCCCCGCGGGGCGGCCCCGGGGATCAGGCCAGGATGTTCAGGTCCTCCGCCGTGCGGTCCTCCACATAGGGGTTCAGGTATTGGTTGATCAGGGTCAGGACTTCCGCCTGGTCCAAATAGATATAGGGGGATTTCCACTCTCCCGGCAGGGTGGAGAAGTCAATGTTCTCCGCGCCCATGCCGATGGCCTCGCCCCCCAGCCAGACCAGGTTGCCCACGGTCAGGTCCGTTTCCACATACTGCTGGAAAATCTTGCAGAAGCTGTCCAGCTTGGTGAGGTTGGAGACGGTCAGCGTCTGCTTGGCCACGGCCTTCAAAAAGTCCTGCTGGGTCTGCATCCGGCCGATGTCCTCGCTGCCGTAGCCGGAGCCGTCGTTGTTGTGGCGGAAGCGGACCACCTTCAGCGCCTCGGAGCCGGTGAGGTGGCGCATTCCCTTGGAGAAGTGAATGGAGAGGCTCTGATAGGGATCGTCGTAATCCATGTTCACGGGGATGTAGAAATCCACGCCGCCAATGGCGTCCACCAGGGCCTGAAAGGCGCGGAGATCCACCAGCACCGTGTAATCCACCGGGAGGCCCAGCTGCTCCGAGACGGTCTGCGCCATCAGCTCCATGCCGCCGGAGTTGTAGGCGAAATTGATTTTGTGGTTTTTCCCGTTGATGTGGGCCTTGGTGTCCCGGGGGATGCTGACGCCGTAGATATAGCCGGTTTCCGTGTCCACGGAAACCAGGATGTTGGTGTCGCTGCCCCCGTTTCCGTCGTCCACGCCGGAAACCAGGATGGTGTAAAAGCCGGGTTTGCGCTCATAGTGGGAGCGGAGGGCCTCCGCCTCCTCGTCGGTGAGGTCCTGGGAAACGGCGGGGTTGTCCACCCGCTGAATCATAACGGGGTCGTCGGCCCGTTGGTCCGGGGCCCGGAAGTAGACCCGGACGACGGCGTAGGTCAGGGCGATCAGGATGAAAAGCAGCAGAAGCGTGAGCCCCCAGGGGCTGCGCTTCCGGCGGCGGAGTCTGGATGCCATGGGAACCTCCTGTGCGCCGCTGAGGCGCGTGTTATAAAAAGAAGTGTCCGCGCGGAGCGGGGCCCGTCCGAAAAGAGGTCCGGGCCTGCCGCAGGCGGCGGAAGGCCGGAAACAGCCGCCGCTTTTGATGGGGCGGAGGGCGTCCGCCGCCGCGCGCTTCTTTGATTATAAAACCGGACCTGAAAAAAGACAAGAGAAAAAATAGCGGCGGAGCCGCTATTTTTTTGGTTGAAATCCCGCTATTTCTGTCATTTCTTACAAGAGAACGAAACTGTTTTCAGAAAGTTTACAACTTCGCCGGACCTCCGCCCGGCGCTGCCGCCTCCGCCGGGGAGGGCGCCGCCGCCCGGTCCAGAGCCAGCTGCTCCAGAAGGGCCTTGATGTCGGCCAGGAGCTGGTTTTGATAGGACAGGGCGCAGCGGATATAGTGGAGCGCGGGCTCCGGCGGGGAGCCGGCGGGCGGGTCCTCCAGGGGATGGGGCCAGCGGCGGACCTCCGGCTCCACGTAACCGGGCGTGCCCGGCTGGGGCGGCGTCCAGGTTTCCCCGGCGGACCAGCCCTGGCTCCGTCCGGCCGCCGGGGAGCGGGAGACCGGCACGGTCCGCGGGGTACGGCCGCCGGCTTGGCTCCGGCCTCTGCCGTGTTGACGATTTGCCATGATAGGGGTCCCTCCTCGCGCGGCGTCAGTCGCCGCGGTATTTTTTGCGGGTGGCGATGCCGCCCCGGATGTGCCGCTGGGCCTTGTTCACGTCCAGCACCTCCTTGACCTGCAGGTACAGCGGACGGTTGAACAGGGGCAGCCGTTCGGAGATGTCCTTATGCACCGTGCTTTTGCTGATGCCGAACTTCTGGGCGGCGGCCCGGACCGTGGACCGGTTCTCTATGATGTAAAGGGCCAGGCGCTCCGCCCGCTCCTCCATGTTTCCCTTCAAAACACCCTCACTCCCTGCCTCTTGTTGGTCCATCCTATGCGCCGGGGCGGTGGGATATGTTCCCGGACGCAGAAAAGACAGGCTTTCGGGAGAATGGCCGCCGCCGCTTGGGGCCGGGAACCGCGCCCGCCGGCCGTCCCCGGGGAAAACCCGCCCGGGGCCCTGCGGCGCGGTCCGCCCGGATGGGCGGAACCGGGGGGCGCCTCTTTAGGGACTGTTCCCATCCGCCCAAACGCAGGTCTTTCCGGCAAATGTTGCCGTCTGCAGCGTTAAAAATGTTTGCCGGGCGCCCGCCCGCAAATGTTTGCCCTGCATCCGGCAAGCATTTCCTCGGGAATCCGCACATGTGGGCTTATGTGAACAGACCCTAGAGGGCGTCTTCAAGCTTCCGAAACGCGGTCCGGCGGCATCTTTTTCCGCCATGCCGCGTTGCTTCGGCTTGAAATCCGTCAGGATTCCCGCGCCAAAGCGCCTTGCCTGGCGAAAAAATCTGCCCCGGTCCGTCACTCCGGGAATTGGAAGACACCCTCTAAGAAAAACGGGCAAAGCGCTCCAATTTTTGGATTTCGCAAAAAAGGCTTGTCAGCAGAGGAAAAATATTTTACAATAGGTTGCAGGACTTTTGCCACCCGGCATTCCCCGGTTGTGACTACAGACTCGAAAGAAGCGAGGTGCGCGATCATGAAAAAGAAGCTGGCCGCTCTGGCCCTGGCCCTGACCGTTCTGGCGGTTCCGGCCTCCGCCTTCTCGGATGTGGACGAGGGGCTGTATTATGCCGCGCCCATCGCTTGGGCCGTGGAGCGGGGCATTACCACCGGGACCACGGGAACGACCTTCTCCCCCGACGCGGTATGCACCCAGGGTCAGATTCTTACTTTCCTGTGGCGGGCCGCCGGATCGCCGGAGGCGGAGGCGCAGCCCGGCGGCGGGGCGGAGGAGCCCCTGAACCCGGATTTTCAGAGGGCCATTGCCTGGGCCTCCCAGGCGGGCATCCTGAGCGGCGGTGCGTCCTTTTCGCCCTCGGCCCCCTGCGGCCGGGGCACGGCCATGCGCTTTTTGTGGCGCTACATCGGCGCCCCCGCGCCGGAGGATTCCTGCGCCTTCACCGACGTGGCCCCCCAGGCGGACTACGCCCAGGCGGTGGCCTGGGCCGTGGAGACGGGCATTACCTCCGGGACCTCCGAAACCACCTTCTCCCCCGACGAGCCCTGTACCCGGGGGCAGATTGCCACCTTCCTTTACCGCTGCCTGAACGAGGCGGGGGAACAGCCCGAGCTGCCGGAGGACCCGGTCCCCTCGGCCTCCTCCGTCCGGGAAACGGAGGAGGAAGGCGTCCCCCTGCGGACCTACACGGGGGAGGGGAAGGCCTACTCCCTGGGGCTGGACGGGAGCGAGTTTACCAGCGACGACGTCTATGACGCCGCGGTCACCGTGGACGTCTACTCCCCCTATGAGGCGGTGTTTACCGTCCAGGTTCCCTTCCCCCTCTACCAGGCGTGCAGCTACTCCGTCCGGTTTGAGGACCCGGAGAACCCCGGAAAGGGATACATGTTCACCTATCTCCGCTGGGATGAGGCCTTTGCCGATATGATCCCCTGGGAGGGGGAGCACCAGAGCTATCACTTCTCCAACATGGCGGGGGAGCGGCAGGACGCCGTCCTTGCCGTCAGCGAGAGGGAGGACGACCGGATGGGCGGCACGGTCAGCTGGCGGCTCACCCTGATGAGGAGCGGCGCGTTTGACTTTGATTCCCTGAGCCGCTATCAGCTCGGCTGCGAGGTAAGCTGTACGCTTTCATAAGGAACAAACCGGGAGCCGGGCTGTGTGTACAGCCCGGCTCTCTTGATTTATCCGGTAGGCTCCGGCGCGCGCCGGGCGGTCTGCGGACAGGCGCTCTGCGCACGGACGGACTCCATCCGAGCGCAAAGCGCCTGTTTATAGGTTCCCGTTTTAACCGGCTGCGTTTCCGGAATTTTTTCAGGAGCGGTGGCTGAAAACCGCCTTCATGCCCTTATAGGTTTCATAGCAGTCCAGCTTGGAAACCGTCTCAAAGGGCGCGTGCATGCTCAGCACCGGGACGCCGGCGTCCAGGGTGCTGATGTTCCGGTTGGCCATATACATGGCCACGGTGCCGCCGCCTCCGGCGTCCACCTTGCCCAGCTCGGAAATCTGCCAGATGACCCCCGCCTCGTCGAACAGCCGCCGGACGTAGGCCACGGTTTCCGCGTCGGCGTCGGAGGCCCCGGACTTGCCCCGGGCCCCGGTGTACTTGCAAAGGCCGACGCCGTAATTGAGCTGGGACTCGTTCCGCTTTTCGAACACGTCGGGGAAATTGGGGTCAAAGGCCGCCGTCACGTCGGCACTGAGGCAGAAGGAATTTGCAAAGCAGGTCCGGAGCGGCACGCCCTGGGCGGCGCACAGATCCTCGATAAAGGCGTCGAAGGCGGCGGACTGCATGCCCGTGACGCCGTCGGAGCCGATTTCCTCCTTGTCGGCCAGGATGCACACGGCGGTTTTCTCCGGCGCCTCCTCCAGGTCCAGAAGGGCCTTCAGGGCCGCGTAGGCACAGACCCGGTCGTCGTGGCCGTAAGCCCCGATCATGGAGCGGTCCAGGCCGATGTCGCAGGCCTTTACCGCCGGGACGGCCTCCAGCTCGGCGGAGGTCAGGTCGTCCTCCACAAGGCCGTATTTCTCATGGAGCAGCTTCATAACCGCCAGCTTTACCCGGCCGGACTCCTCCTCGCCGCCGATGGGGCGGCTGCCCAGAAGGAGGTTCAGCGTCTCACCGGGGATGGCCTCCGCCAGGGGCTTTTTGTTCTGGGCGGCCCCCAGGTGGGGCAGCAGGTCCGTGATGACCAGGCGGGGCTCCCCCTCCTCCTCGCCGATGCGGACGGTGACACGGGTCCCGTCCTTCAAAATCACCACGCCGTGGAGGGCCAGGGGGATGGTCACCCACTGGTACTTCCGGATGCCGCCGTAGTAATGGGTCTTGAAATAGGCCAGTTCGCTGTCCTCATACAGCGGGTTGGGCTTCAGGTCCAGTCGGGGGGAGTCGATGTGGGCTGCCGCCAGCTGGATGCCCCCGGAGAGGGGGGCCCGCCCGATGTGGGCCAGCATGACGGCCTTGCCCCGGTTGCAGACGTAAAGCTTGTCCCCGGGGGCCGCGGCCATTCCCGGCGTGTAGGGGCGGTAGCCCCGGGCCTCCGCCAGGCGGACGGTCTCCGCGGCGCAGAGCCGCTCGGTCTTGCTGACGTCCAGGAAGCGCTTGTAGCCGTCGCAGTAGTCCTCCATGGCGGCCCGGTCCGCCTCGGACAGGACGTCATAGCCGTTTTTCTTGGAAGAGAGGAGCTGCTCTTTCAGCTCCTTGTACTCGGATTTTTCCATGGGTGTGCCTCCTTAAAAATCGCGTTTGTCCCCCCTCCCCGCGGATCTGCGGCGGGGAACGGGGCGTTTGTCAGCCGTGCCGCTTTTCCTCCCGGATGGATTCGACCAGGCGCTCGAAGAACAGCAGCGCGTCCTTCCGGAACTCCTCCGGGGATTCGGTGGCGTTGTTCAGCTCACAGTCGCATTTGCCCCGGTAGTATTCGTCCTGCTTCTGGGCGTTGATGCGCAGCCGGGCGTATTGCTCGCTGATGCGGTCCCGGCCCATGATGCGCTTTACCCGCAGCTCGGTGGGGGCGGTGACGGCGATGGTCCGGTCGCAGAGGCGGTCCAGGCCGCTCTCAAAGAGGTTGACGGCGTCCAGGGCGCAGAGCCCCTCCTGGGCCGCCACCAGCCGCTCCAGCTCCGGGATCAGGAAGCGGAACACAATGGCGTTGAGCTGGTCCAGCCGGTCCCGCTTGGCGAAGACCTCCTGCCCCAGCTTTCTGCGGTTCAGCTGGCCCTCCTGGGAGAAGACGCCGGGGAACTTCTCGTTGATGGCGTTTTTGAAATCCTCGCTTCCGCTGAGGACCGCGTGGTACACCGCGTCGCAGTCGATCACGGTTCCGCCCAGGCTGCGGAGGGCGTCCAGGGCGCTGGTCTTCCCGGCGCCGGTGCCTCCGGTGATGCCCAGGATGATCCGCTGGCTGTCCGCGTCGATCACATGGAAGCCCGCGGCCTTCTTCAGGCGGTTGCTGACGGCCAGTCCCAGGCCCCGGTTGTCCGGGCACTGGGCGAAAATCTCCGTGACCCCGGTGGCGTCGAAGCTCCGCAGGGCCTCGAAGACCCGCTGGGCCTGGAGCTGCTTGTCGTTGCTGGGGCCCAGGGAGTGGACCAGCTGCTGGGGAAAGAGGTGGGCGTACTCGTCAAAGCAGATGACGCCCGCGCCGGGACCCGCCCGGCGCTCAATCTCCCGGGCGGAGTTCATGGGCGCGCCGGTGACGACGGTTACCGGCGCCTTGGGGGCGTAATGGCGGTACTTCATGCCGGGGGCGCCGGGGCGCTCCTCCGGCCCCAGGGAGGCCACCACCGCCCGGTCCACGTCCACATGGCCGATGAGCCGCTCGATGTCCTCCACCGGCAGCCCGCCGGGGCGGAGAAGCCTGGGGGGCTCGCAGGTCAGGTCCAGCACCGTGGATTCCACGCCCACGGTGCAGGGCCCCCCGTCCACCACCATGTCCACCCGGCCCCCCACGTCCTCCATCACGTCCTGGGCCGTGGTGCAGCTGGGGCGGCCGGAGGTGTTGGCGCTGGGGGCGGCGATGGCCATGCCCGCCTCCCGGATGATGGCCAGGGTGACGGGGTGGTTGGGGCAGCGGATGCCCACGGTGTCCAGCCCCGCCGTAGTCTCGTCGGGGACGCCGGGCTGGCGCTTGAGAATCATGGTCAGGGGGCCCGGCCAGAACTTCCTGGCCAGGGTATAGGCCACCGGGGGAATGTCCACGCAGTACCGGGGCAGCCATTGGGCCCCGGTGACATGGAGAATCAGGGGATTGTCCTGGGGCCGGCCCTTCACCTCGAAGATGCGCCGGACGGCGGCGGGGTTGCTTCCGTCGGCGCCCAGGCCGTACACCGTCTCCGTGGGGATGCCCACAAGCCCCCCCTCCCGGAGGATCTTGGCGGCGGCGGAAATCTTGTCCTCGATTTCCTTCTGCTGCCCCTTCGTGTCCCGCAAGTCGTAGTATATCGTCTGCATATTCTTCGCCTCTATCTCTCCAATCGGGCTCCCGCCCGCTTTTTCCGCCGCAAAACCGCCTTGTACACACTCCACGCCAGGGCCGCCAGGCACAGCGGCAGGAGCAGCAGGGCGCAGATTCCCGCAATTTCCGCGTCCTCCGCGGCATAGGGATTTTCCTCCGCGCCGTACCGGATCACGTACAGCGTCCCCCGCAGCCAGGCCCGGAAGAGCAGAAGCTCCAGCCCGGCGAGGGCCGCCGTCAGAAGGGCGCCCGCCGCGCATCCCAGCCGCCGTACCGCCCGCTTCACGTTCCGCCGCCCTTCAGCCGCTCGGCCTGGTCCGCGGTGATCAGGCCGTCGATGATCTCGTCCAGGTCGCCGTTTAAAACGGCGTCCAGCCGGTACACCGTCAAACCGATCCGGTGCTCCACCACCTGGCTTTGAAGAAAGCGGTAGGTCCGGATTTTCTCGCTCCGCCACGCGCCGCCCACCTGGCTCCGGCGCTCCGACGCGGCGGCGGCGTCCCGCCGGTTCCGCTCCTGCTCATAGAGCCGGGAGCGGAGGACCTTCATGGCCTTGTCCTTGTTTTTATACTGGCTCCGCTCGTCCTGGCAGGTCACCACCAGCCCCGTGGGCAGATGGGTCACCCGGATGGCGGACTCGGTCTTGTTGATGTGCTGCCCCCCTGCGCCGGAGGAGCGGTAGGTGTCGATCTGGAGGTCCTTGGGGTCGATCTCCACATCCACCTCCTCCGCCTCGGGGAGGACCGCCACCGTGGCGGTGCTGGTCTGGATGCGCCCGCTGGACTCCGTTTCCGGCACCCGCTTGACCTGGTGGACGCCGCTTTCAAATTTCAGGCGGGAGAAGGCCCCCTCGCCCTCGATCAAGACGCTGCACTCCTTCACGCCCCCCAGCTCCGTCCCGCTGAGGCTGACGGTTTCCGTCCGCCAGCCCCGGCGCTGGGCATACATGGTGTACATCCGCAGAAGCTCCCCGGCGAAGAGGGCCGCCTCCTCGCCGCCCACGCCGCTGCGGATTTCCAGAACGACGTTTCGATGGTCGTTGGGGTCCCTGGGCAGGAGGAGGAGCTTCAGCTCCTCCCGGCGGCGCTCCGCGTCCGCCCGGGCGGCGGAGAGCTCCTCCTGGGCCAGCTCCCGCATTTCCGGGTCCCGGAGAAGGGACTCCGCCTCCTCCCGGCGGCGCTCCGCGTCCTCCAGGGCCTGGGCGGCCTCCACCACCGGGGCCAGCTCCTTCAGCTCCCGCTGGATGGCCGCCAGGCGCCCGCTGTTATAGACGGCGGGGTCCGCCAGCTGGGCCTCCAGGTCGTCCCGGCGGAGGGCCAGTTCCTTTAGTTTTTCCAGCATCGCGTTTCTCCCAGACAAAAATATAGTCGTCCAAGCCGAAAAAAGCTATCGCCCGCCGGACTGCAGGAATTCCTGGGTCTGCCGCAGGAATTCCTCCTGCCAGAACGTGTAGCCCACGGACCCGCTCCGAAGGGACACCGCCGTCCGGTGCCCGCAGGGGGTATAGCGGTCCATCTGCTCGAAGATTTCCTCGTTCTTATCCTCGCAGCCCCGGGTGAGCACATAGGAGGCGTTACGGATATCTTTCCCGTTCTGCTTCAAAAATCCCCGCACGACGGAGCAGCACCGCCCCGCCCACACCGGGGAACCCACGATGACCAGGCGGTAGTCCGTCAGGGGGAACCGGGCCGTGCAGCTCACCGGCGGCAGGGTGCGGCGCATGGCGTCCACGCCGCAGCGGAGCCACCCGCCCCAGCCGCTGCGGTCCACGTTGTCCTGCAGCTCCGCCAGCTCCGCCCCCAGGGCCCTGGCGATTTCCTCCATGGCTGCCCGCGTGTTCCCCGTCCGGGAGTAGTAGACGCACAGCACATTGTTCCATGCCACTTGGCGTTCATCTCCTTTGCATCAGTCAAACAGCGCCGTCTTCACCACGGCGAAGGCCTCCCGCAGATAGTAATTAGCGGTGAGCCACCACCAGGGCAGCTCCGCCGGGACGGCTATGGTCGTTAGGCCCTGCTTTTGGGCGATCATGCGGGCCCGGAAGCAGTGGAAGTCGTTGGTCACCACGGCGACGACCGCCGTTTCGGTATCCAGGCCGCGGGCCTCCAGCAGCTCCTTGGAAAAGGCAAAGTTCTGCGCCGTATTGGTGGAACGGTCCTCCAGAAGAAGGCGGGCGTTTTCCGCCCCGTCCTCCCCCCACAGGGCCCGGCGCATGGCCTCCGCCTCGGAGACGGCCTCCCCCGGCCCCTGTCCCCCGGAGAGGACCACCGGGATATCCGGGTGCTTTTCCAGATAGGCCTCCGCCGCCCGGATCCGGCTCCACAGGGCCGCCGAGGGCTCCTCGCCGTTGACCCCGGCCCCCAGGACGATCACCGCGTCCACGGGGAGGCCGGAGTTGTCCGCCTCCCCCCGGAGGACAATGGCGGCCTCAATCCCGGCCAGCGCCGCAAGGCCCAGGGCCAAACCCGTGAAGAAGATCCGCCGGCAGACCGTTCCGGCCCGGGAGCGCCGCCCCCAGCGGACCACGGCCATTCCCACGGCCCACACCGCCGCCGCCGCCAGAAGCAGCCAGCCGGTGAACCGCATCCCGTTGGGGATCACCGCCACGGCCAGCCCCGTCAGGGCCAGCAGGGCGATGCAGGCATATGTGAAATTCTTTCCCATCGTTGATCCTCTGTAAGAGCCGCCGCACCCGGCGGCCCGGAGGCGCGTCACGCCTCCCCGGCCTCCTCGCTGAGCTGTTCCCAGCGCTGGTACAGGGCGTCCAGCTCCTCCTGGGCGCTCTCCCGCTCCTCCGTCAGAGCCGTCAGCCGCTCATAGTCGCAGGCGGCGGCTTCCATATCCGCCTCCAGGGCGGCGATGCGCTCCTCCGCCCTGGCGACGTCCCGCTCGCAGATGGTGAGCTGCCGCCGGGCGTTCTGCTGGGCCCGGTTGCCCCGGACGGGGCGCTCCGCCTTCTCCCTGGCGGGCTTCGGCGGCTCGATTTTCGCCGCCTCCTCCTGGGCCTTCATCTGCCGGTACTGGGCGAAGCCGCAGGGGTAGTCCGTAATCGTCTCGTCCGCCAGCTCCCAGATCCGGGTGGCGAAGCGGTTGATGAAATAGCGGTCGTGGCTGACGAAGAGCAGCGTCCCGTCGTAGCTCTCCACCGCCTCCTCGATCCACTCCCGGGAGGCGATGTCCAGGTGGTTCGTGGGCTCGTCCAGGATCAGGAAGTTGATCTCCCCGTCCATCAGCATGCACAATCGCAGCCGGCTCTGCTCTCCGCCGGAGAGGACGGAAACGGGCTTGAACACGTCCTCCCCCCGGAAGTCATAGGCCGCCAGGCGGTTTCGGGCGCTCTGGGCGGAGAGGCCCCGCTTGGAGGCCATCATGGTTTCCACCAGGTTCCAGTCCGGGTGGTCGAAGCGGATGATCTGGGGCAGGTAGGCGGGCTTCGCCTGGGGCCCCAGCCGGACCCGCCCCTGGTCGGGGTACAGCTCCCCCATGATCATTTTGATGAGGGTGGATTTCCCTGTGCCGTTGTCCCCGATGAGGGCGATGCGCTCGGCCCCCTCCACCTTTAAGGTGATGCCATCGAACAGGTGCTTGTCCCCATAGGACTTGGCAAGGTCCCGGATTCCCAGCACCTCGTCCCCGTGGAACTCGGCGGTGGAGAAGCGGGCGTCCATTTTCCGCGCCTTGGCGGGCTTCTCGGTGGTGCGCATGCGCTCGATCCGCCGCTCGATGTTGATGGCCCGGCGGTAGGTCTTGTCCATGCCCTGGAAGGCCCAGAGGCGGAGCTGGTCCGCCGCCTTTTCCAGCTGCTCGATTTTCGCCTGTTCCTTCTGGTACTGCTTCAGCCGCTCCTGATAGCGGCGCTCCTTCTCCACGGCGTAAAAACTGTAGTTCCCGCTGTAAAACTCCGCCTTGCCGTTTTCAATCTCAATGACCCGGGTCACCACCCGGTCCAGGAAATAGCGGTCGTGGGAGATGGCCACCACGGTGCCCCGGAAGCCCCGGATATACTCCTCCAGCCACTCCGTGGCGTGAAGGTCCAGGTGGTTCGTGGGCTCGTCCAGCAGCAGGATGTCCGTGTCCTCCAGGATGAGGCGGCCAAGGTTCACCCGGGTCTTCTCGCCGCCGGAGAGGCTGTCGAAGAGCTGGCTCCGCATCTCCTGGGGAATGGAGAGGCCGTTGGCGATTTTGTTGACGGCCACGTCGGTGTCATAGCCCCCGAAGACCTCGAACCGCTCGGCGAGGGCCCCGTAGCGCCGCAGCAGGGCGGGGTCCGTTTCCCCCGCGGCCATGCGGCCCTCCAGGGCCTCCATCTCCCCCGCCAGGCTCTCCAGCCGGGCGAAGGCGGAGCGGAGCACGTCCTCCACCGTGTATCCCGCGGGATACACGGGAATCTGGGAAATCAGGCCCAGCCGGCGGCGGTCGGCGACGGAAACCTGCCCCTCGTCGTGGTCCAGCTCTCCCGTCAGTATGCGGAACAGGGTGGTCTTGCCGGCGCCGTTCCGGCCCAGCAGGCCCACCCGCTCTCCCTGGTCGATCTGGAAGGTCAGGCCGTCCAGGACGTTGCGGCCCACCTCAAAGGATTTGACCAGGGAGCGGATCTGTATCTCAATCATAATACCTTGTTCTCATTCTTCGTTTGCGGTCTTGTTCAGCTGTTCCACCAGCCGTTCAAACTTCATGGCGTGGGACGCCTTCACCAGCATGACGGTCCCCGGGCCCAGCTGCCGCCGGAGCTCGGGAAGGGCCTCCTCCTTCGTGGGGAAGTACTGGACCGACCCGCCGCTCAGGGCCACGCCGTCAGCAATCTTCCCGGCCAGGTCCCCGCTGCCGATGGCGAACACCAGGTCGATGCCCAGCATGGCGGCCAGAGCCCCCAGGTTGAAATGGGCCCGGTTTCCAATGGCGCCCAGCTCCCCCATGTCCCCCAGGACGGCCACCCGCTTGTCGCACTCCGTCCGGGCCAGGATCTCCAGGGCCGCCGCCACGGATTGGGGATTGGCGTTATAGCAGTCGTCCAGCAGCACCCGCCGCCCGGGCAGGCGGAGCACCCGCATCCGGCTTCCCGTGGGAACGTAGGCGGCGGCTCCCCGGACGATTTCCTCCCGGCTCAGGCCCAGGACCTCCCCCGCCGCCACGGCGATGGCGGCGGCGTAGGCCATGTGCTCGCCCGGGGCGGGGATGCACAGCTCATAGCGGTCCCGCTCCGTGACGACGGCGCAGCTGATGCCGTCGATTCCGTGGTCGGCAATTTCGGTGATTCGGGCCTGGCAGTGGCCGGATTTGCCGCAGCGTATGGTCCGGAAGGGCACGGCCACGGTGTCAAGCAGAGCGTCGTCGCCGTTCAGGATCACCGTGCCGTCCCGGCGCAGGTGCTCGAAGACCTCGCATTTGGCCTTTAAGATGCCCTCCCGGCTGCCCAGATACTCGATGTGGGCGTCTCCGATGTTGGAGATGACGGCCACATCCGGCTTCACCATGGCGGAGAGGTACTCGATCTCACCGAAGTGGTTCATGCCGGTTTCGACAACCGCCGCCTCGTGGTCCTGTTCCAGACCGAGAAGGGTCAGGGGGACGCCCACGTCGTTGTTGTGGTTCCCCGGGGTTTTCCAGACCTTCAGCTTCGCCCCCAGGACGGCGGCGATCATGTCCTTGGTGGTGGTTTTCCCCACGCTGCCGGTCACCTGAATCACCGGGATGGGGAAGAGGTCCCGATAGGCGGAGGCCAGGGCCCGCAGGGCCAGCCGGGTATCCTCCACCCGGATATAAAATTTGTCCTTCCGGAGGGGTTCCGGCACCCGGGCGCAGAGGCACCCGGCGGCGCCGGCCTCCAGGGCGGCGGCGATAAAGTCATGCCCGTCGAACCGTTCCCCCACCCAGGGCAGGAACAGGCAGCCGGGAGTCAGAGCGCGGCTGTCGGTGCAGACCGCAGTGACGGCGGGGGCGTATTCTCCGGGGTTCAGCCATACGCCGTCCACGGCGGCGGCGATCCGGCCGGCAGTCATGGGCTCCATTCCATCCTCCTTCTCACGCCCCGGGGACGGGGCGCGCACTCCTAACTCGTTTATGTATCAGCGCCGCCGGATGCCCAGGGACAGCCGGACGATCTCCTCGCAGAGCTCTCCGTAGCACAAGCCCACGGCGGCGGCCTCCTGGGGGACGAAGCTGGTGGGGGTCATCCCCGGGAGGGAATTGGCCTCCAGGCACCAGAGCTGTCCGTCTTTATCCAGAATCATGTCCGTCCGGGAGTAGACCGCCAGGCCCAGGGCCCTGTGGACCCGCAGGGCCAGCTCCCCGGCGGCGGCGGCCTCCGCCTCCGTCAGCGGGGCGGGGCAGACCTCCTCGGCGCCGCCCTTCTGGTACTTGGCGGCGTAGTCGAAATCCTTTCCGGCGGGGGTGGTTTCCACGGCGGGCAGGGCCCGGTCCCCCAGGACCGCCACCGTCAGCTCCCGGCCATAGATCCGCTCCTCCCAGATGACCTCCCCGCCGAAGCTCCGGACCTGCATCAGCGCGTCCCGGAGCTCCTCCCGGCTCTCCGGCAGGAAGACCCCCAGGGAGGACCCGCCGGTGGTGCATTTCACCACACAGGGCATGGGCAGCTCCCAGGCCAGCCGGCAGGCGTCCTCCGGACCGTACTCCAGCACGCCCCACTTCGGCGTGGGGATGCCCTCCGCGTTCATGATCCGCTTGGCCACTGCCTTGTCCATGGCCACGCCGGAGGCCAGGTATCCGGACCCGGTATAGGGCACGCCCAAAAGCTCCAGGGCGGCCTGAACCCGGCCGTCCTCCCCGTCCCGGCCGTGGAGGCCCAGGAACACGACGTCTGCCCGCTGGCACAGCTCCAGCACGTGGGGGCCGAAAACCCGGGGGCTCTGGTCCCTCCGGCTCCGCCGGACGGCCTCCAGGTCCGGGGCCGCGGTTTCAATCCTCGCCTCGGGGCACAGGCCGTCCGCCGCGTCGAAGAGGGTCTCCGGGTCCGCCGGGAGTTCCTCCAGCCCTAAAAACAAATCAACCAAAATGGCCCGGTGGCCCCGCTCCCGCAGGGCCCGGCAGATGCCGGTCCCCGTCACCAGGGACACGGCCCGCTCGGTGGAGAGCCCCCCGGCCAATACAACGATTTTCATAATGGTTCCTCCCGCAACAGGAATCCGGCAGGCGGGCCGTTCCGGCCGGGCGTGCCGCCTATTTAAAACTATTATAATCTGCTATAGTTTAGCACAAGCCGCCGGTAAATACAACCGCAAAAACGCTTTTTTCCCATTCCCTCCGGAAAAGCGCCGGAAAGGGCTTGACATGGACCCCACTCCATGTGATACACTGATTGCCAAATCATCCGGACGGAAAAGGATTCGTAAAAAGGAGAAGATACTATGGCTGAAACGTCCAAGGTCTACTTTGCGGACTTCCGCTGTCCCAGCTGGCGGGAGAACCTGACCCAGAAGCTGGCCCGCCTTATGATGACCGCGGGTTTTGGTGAAATTGACATGGAGGACAAGTTCGTCGCCATCAAGATGCACTTCGGCGAGCCGGGGAACCTGGCCTACCTCCGGCCCAACTGGGCCAAAGCCGTGGCGGACCTGGTGAAGTCCCAGGGGGGGAAGCCCTTCCTGACGGACTGCAACACGCTGTATATCGGCGGGCGGAAAAACGCCCTGGACCATCTGGAGTCCGCTTATGTCAATGGCTTTACCCCGTATTCCACCGGCTGCCACGTCCTCATAGCCGACGGGCTGAAGGGCGACGACGAGGTGTCCGTCCCCGTGGAGGGCGGGGAATATGTGCAGGAGGCGAAGATCGGCCGGGCCGTCATGGACGCCGACGTCTTCGTCAGCCTGACCCACTTCAAGGGCCACGAGCAGGCCGGCATGGGCGGGACGCTGAAGAACATCGGCATGGGCTGCGGCTCCCGGGCGGGGAAGATGGAGCAGCACAACTCCGGAAAGCCCTTCGTAAAGGGGGACAAGTGCATCGGCTGCCGGGCCTGCGCCAAGATCTGCGCCCACGGCGCCCCCCAGTTTGGCCCGGACGGCAGGGCGTCCATCGACACGGACAAGTGCGTGGGCTGCGGACGGTGCCTGGCGGTCTGCCCCAAGGACGCCATCGACTGCCTCTATGACGAGGCCCCCACCATCCTGAACTACAAAATTGCCGAATACACCAAGGCCGTGGTGGCCGGGCGGCCCTGCTTCCACGTGTCGCTGGTGCTGGACGTCTCCCCCAACTGCGACTGCCACGGGGAGAACGACACGCCCATCGCCGCGGACGTGGGCATGTTCGCCTCCTTCGACCCGGTGGCCCTGGATCAGGCCTGCGCCGACGCGGTAGTCTCCCAGCCGCCCCTGCCGGGCTCCGTGCTGTTTGACGAGGGCTTCGACTGCTCCTGCGGCGACGTCTTCCAGGCGGCCCACCCGGACACCCACTGGCAGTCCTGCCTGGAGCACGCGGAGAAGCTGGGCCTGGGAACCCGGAAGTACGAGCTGATTAAAATCTGACGGAATCCTGACGGGAGGCGCGGCGGAAAGCCGCGCCTCAGACTGTGGCTGTCAAAGAAAAGCCGAAAACTACTTCAACGGGAAGGAAGGGTGTGCGCGGCTGCGCCCGCAGGCGCGTTTCGGAACGCAACCGCCGCTTGCGGCGGCTCTTAGCGCGGAGATAAACCCAGGAAGGGTTTCCTGCGCCATTCAAATCATAAGTTTTCAGAACTTCTCACGGGTTCTGAAAACTTGCGCAGGCTGGCAAAAAATTCTTTTTTGACAGCCTGAGGCGCGGCGGAAAGCCGCGCCTCTTTTCCGGTTCTAACCGTCCCGCCCCTCTCATACAATGCGGTATAGTCGGCACGGCGGAAAAGAATCCATGGGATTCTTTTCCGTGCGCCGCGTAAGCGGCCCGCTGTGTTTGCCTATATCACAACCGAGAGGTGGACAACATGACGACGAAAAACGAAGTGCTGCTGGAGGGCCTGGTCCTGGGGGAGCCGGAGTGGTCCCATGAGAACCACGGCACGCAATTTTACCGCGTATACCTTCAGGTCCCCCGGCTCAGCGGCCAGACGGATCTGCTGCCCGTGCTGCTGCCGGGCGGGCTGGCCGCCCAGGCGGCGGAAGGCCGCTCCCTGCAGGTCCGGGGGCAGCTCCGCTCCTTCAACAACCGCAGCGGCGTGGGCAGCCGCCTGGTGCTGACGGTTTATGCCCAGGAGCTGCAGCCGGGGCGGGACGAGCCCTGCAATCAGATTACCCTCTCCGGCGCTTTGTGCAAGCCCCCCATCTTCCGCCGGACCCCCCTGGGGCGGAGCATCTGCGACCTGATGCTGGCCGTGCCCCGGCGCTATGGCCGGGCGGACTACCTGCCGGTTATCGCCTGGGGCCAGCTGGCGGTGAAGGCCAGCCGCCTCCGCGTGGGGGACCCCCTGGCCCTGGAGGGCCGGGTCCAGAGCCGTACATACCACAAGACGCTGGAGTCCGGGGAAACGGAAGAACGGACCGCCTACGAAGTCTCCATGATGCGCCTGCTGGACCCGGAGGAGCCGTCCCCCGGCGGGCAGGAAGCGTAACCGGAAACGGGCGAACGCCCTCCGCCGAAAGCGGAGGGCGTTCTGCCTGTTGGAAAGGAAGAAAAGAAGCAGATTTTACAGGAAGCTCATCAGGTTGAAGGCCAGGATCAGGCCGGAGAACACGATGGACACGGTGGAGCACAGCTTGATCAGGATGTTCAGGGACGGGCCGGAGGTGTCCTTGAAGGGGTCGCCCACGGTGTCGCCCACCACCGCCGCCTTGTGCTGGTCGGAGCCCTTGCCGCCGTGGTGGCCGGTCTCAATGTATTTTTTCGCGTTGTCCCAGGCGCCGCCGGCGTTGGACATGAACACCGCCATGGCGAAGCCGGAGACGGACACGCCGCCCAGCAGACCCACAACGCCGGTAGGCCCGAGGATCAGTCCGGTGAGGATGGGCACCACGATGGCCAGCACGGCGGGGGTCACCATCTCATGAAGGGCGCCCTTGGTGCAAAGGCCCACGCAGGAGGCGTAGTCCGGCTCGGCCTTGTACTCCATGATGCCGGGAATCTCCTTGAACTGGCGGCGGACCTCCACCACGATGGACTGGGCCGCCTTCTGCACGGCGTTCATGGTCTCGGCGGTGAAGACGAAGGTCAGCATGGCCCCGATGAAGAGGCCGACCAGGACCGTGGGGCTGGTGAGGGTGAAGTTCAGAATCTCGTCGGTGTTGTCCTGAACGATGTTGACATAGCTGACCAGCAGGGCCAGGGCGGTGAGGGAGGCGGAGCCGATGGCGAAGCCCTTGCCGGTGGCGGCGGTGGTGTTGCCCAGGGAGTCCAGGGCGTCGGTGCGCTGGCGGACGGTCTCGGGCAGGCCGCTCATCTCGGCGATGCCGCCGGCGTTGTCGGCCACGGGGCCGTAGGCGTCCGTCGCCAGGGTGATGCCCAGGGTGGAGAGCATGCCCACGCCGGCGATGCCGATGCCGTAGAGGCCCTGGTTGAAGGCGGCGGTGAAGTGGCCCGCGCCGTCCACGATCTGGATGGTGCCGCCGGCGGCGAAGTAGCTCACCAGCACGGCCACGGCCACGATGAGGATGGAGGTCATGGTGGACTTCAGCCCCAGGGAGATGCCGCCGATGATGATGGTGGCGGAGCCGGTCTCGGAGGCCGCCGCCAGCTCCTGGGTGGGCTTGTAGGTGTCGGAGGTGTAATACTCGGTGAAGTAGCCGATGGCGCAGCCGCCGATCAGGCCGCAGAGGATGGCGATGTACACGCCCCAGCTGCCCAGAATCCAATAGGTCAGGGGAGCCGCCAGCACGGCCGCCAGCACGGCGGCGGTGTAGGTGCCGGTGCGCAGGCTCTTCAGCAGGGACTCCTGGGTGGCGTCCTCCCGGGTCTTCACCAGGAAGGACCCGAAGATGGAGCAGATGATGCCGCAGACCGCCAGGGCCACGGGGAGCAGCATGCCGTTCCAGCCGTAGCCGCCCACGGCGCCCAGGGCGAAGGTGGCCAGGATGGAGCCCACATAGGACTCGTAGAGGTCCGCGCCCATGCCGGCCACGTCGCCCACGTTGTCTCCCACGTTGTCGGCGATGGTGGCGGGGTTCCGGGGGTCGTCCTCGGGGATGCCCGCTTCAACCTTGCCCACCAGGTCCGCGCCCACGTCGGCGGCCTTGGTGTAGATGCCGCCGCCCACCCGGGCGAACAGCGCCATGAAGGAAGCGCCCATACCGTTCATGACCATGATGTTGCCCAGGGCGATGGGATCGTTCACGCCGAAGGCGTACCGCAGCAGGAAGAACCACATGGTGATGTCCAGCATGCCCAGGCCCACCACGGTGAAGCCCATGACGGAGCCGGAGGAGAAGGCCACCCGCAGGCCCTTGTTCAGGCTCTCGGAGGCGGCCTGCGCGGTGCGGGCGTTGGAGTTGGTGGCGATCTTCATGCCGATGAAGCCCGCCAGCATGGAGAAGATGCCGCCGGTGACAAAGGCGAAGGGGGTGAACTTGGAGAGCATCTTTCCGCCGGTGGCAAACGCAATCACCAGAAGAATGACGAAGACCACGACGAAGACCTTAAATACCGTGGTGTACTGCTGCTTTAAGTAAGCGTTTGCGCCGGAGCGGATGTTAGCCGCGATTTTGCGCATTTTTTCGCTTCCTTCTGAGTAAGAAAGCACTTTTTTTGCCTGCATAACGGCAAAAAGTCCGGCGACCAGCGCGCCGATAAAGCCAATCCAAAACAAGTTTTCCATAGATTTCTCTCCTCCTTTTGGTTTTGCAACCCTTGGCTGTTAGGCTTATTGTAACATATCCAAACATTTTTTCAAGAGATGAATCGGCTTTTTCTTACGCAAACGTTGTATTTCTTACAATTGACCAAAAGGGGGCTTGTAAATATGGGCATGTTGCTTTAGTATCCGGGAAAATTTTCGTAAATGTGCTGGTTTTATAGCGCAAATTTTGACATTTTCATAACAATCTTTCCGGACTTTGGGGAGGCCGCCTTGAAAAATTCAATATATTCACGCAAAAAGCAAAAATTTTGCGTGATTTTTTGCGCTTCCCCTCAAGCGGGGGCCCCCATTTTAACGCACCGCTTTACGAAAAAGCCCCCTGGACAGGCGTTTGTCCAGGGGGGAAGCGTTTTTCAGGCTTCAATAGACCAGCTGAAAATCGGTGAAGACCCAGCGGCCCTCGGAAAAGGCGTAGGGAAAGGACCAGCTTTCCAGGCCCACCACGGTTTCCCCGTCCTCCGCCAAAAGGTCCACCATCACGTTGACGGAGTAGGCGGTTTCCTCCAGCTGTTCGGCCTCGACATGGACCGCGCCCTTTCCGTTCTCCCGGTCCCGGCTGCTGCCGGAGAAGTAAAGCGCGCCGCCGATGTCCTGGTATCGGATGCGGGAGGCTTCCCCGCCGAGCAGCGCTTCCGCCAGCTCCTGGGAAAAGACGCCCCGCAGATAGGCCCGCAGGTCCTCCAGCTCCTCGATGCCGTCCATGTCCACCCGGTAAAAGACCGCGCCGTTTTCCCGGACGGTTTCGCCGGAGGTGGGCAGCGGGGCCAGGTCGAACCAGCCGTAAACCCTCTGGGCCTGGTGGTAGGCGTCCAGAATTTCGCTTTCCGATAGGGGCCGGGCGGCGGATTCCACCAGGGCGGAACGCATGTGCTCCGCGGAGACCGGCGGAATTTCGGGGGCGGGGGCGCTGGAAACGGGGGCCGGATCGGCGGGGGCGGCACAGCCCGCCAGCGAAACGGCAAGCAGCAGCGCGGCAGTCGTTTTCCGCATGACGGCCTCCCCCCTTTCAAAGCCAGGCTCCTCTGCCGCCCCGGAAGGCGGGCCGTCCGCTCCGGGGGGCTTTCCTATATTTAATGTATCATAGTTCCGGCCAAAAAGCCACGACAGTTTTCCGTAATTTCCACGATTTTTTCCCGGCTTTTTTGGCGCGGATATCCAAGATGTAGCGGTGCGGACGGGAGCCCCGCCCCAATTGTGGGGCGGGGCGGCGAGATGCGGCGGGACGGGGGAGGGGGGGGGGCCCCCGGGCCCCCCCCCCCCCCCCACCAAAAAAAAAAAAGCAAAGGAAAAAACGCTATTGGTTTTTCCACCCGGCGCCGGGGGGGTTTAATAGGAAACCC
>CANPTW010000007.1 GCA_947577075.1 uncultured Oscillibacter sp.
GTGGAGCGCTTTGACGAGACCGGCATCGTCATGTCCACCGCCGTCGGAACCCTGGTGATTACGGGGGAAGACCTGCATATCGGAAAACTGTCCCTGGACGGGGGCGAGCTCCATGTGGACGGAAGAATTGACTCGCTGACCTATGAGGACCAGGGCCCCGGCCGGGGCGGCATCCTGGGCCGCCTGTTCGGATAAGGATGGGGGGCCAGGCTGCGGGGCAGCTGCTGGTGTTTGGGC
The DNA here is from genome assembly GCA_947577075.1 of uncultured Oscillibacter sp. Taxonomy (GTDB): domain Bacteria; phylum Bacillota; class Clostridia; order Oscillospirales; family Oscillospiraceae; genus Oscillibacter. The sequence goes on from CANPTW010000007.1 coordinate 238, forward strand.
AGTCCATTCTGCTGGGGCTGTCCGCCGGGCTGCTGTATGACCTGCTGCGCCCCTTTCGCGTCCGGGCCCCCCGCTTTACCGGGGCGCTGGACGGCGCGTACTGCCTGGCGGTGGGGGGAGCGGTGTTCCTCTTTCTGCTGCGCCGGGCGGAGGGGCAGCTCCGGGGCTTTGTGATTGTGGGGGCGTTGGGGGGAGCGGTGCTGTTTTTCTGCGCTTTCTCGGAGCTTTTGCGGCCCGTGTGGGCATTTTGGGCGGATACGCTGGCCTTTTTGTGGTCTTTGCTGTGCCTTCCTCTCTGGTGGGGAAGAAAATTTTGCAAAAAAATTGCCCGACGGGGAAAAAACCTCTTTTATTTTTGGAGCAAATGCTTTACAATAAGAAAAAGTGGGCGCAGGCCCGTAAAGGGGGACGGCAGAAATGGCAAGGCAAAAAAAGGCGGCGGGAGCGGTAAAGCTCCGCACGGGTCTGCTGACCAAGCTGCTGATCGTGATCCTGCTGGCCGCGCTGGTCTGCAAGGTATACGCTCTTCGGGAAGAGGTGTCCGAAGCGGAGGCGGAAAGGGCGCGTTGCGCCGCCTTGGTGGAGGGCAAACGCCAGGAAAATGACGCCCTGGCGGCGGACATCGAAGAGGGCTGCACGCCTGAAAAGATGCAGGAGATCGCCCGCCGGGAGCTGGGCTGGGTCCTGCCCGGCGAGTATGTGTTCGACGTCGGGAGCTGAGACGTGCCCTTTGGGCCATTTTCCCCGCATGAATCAAGGGAAGGAGAAACTAGAAACCGTATGGAGCCTCAGGTTGGGAGCATTCTGGAAGGCAAAGTCACCAGCATTATGAAATTCGGCGCCTTTGTGGCGCTGGAGGGAGGTGGCTCCGGGCTGGTACATATCTCGGAGATCGCCAATACGTTTGTGGAGGACGTCCACGACCACCTTCAGACGGGGCAGGCCGTGAAGGTATTGGTTCTGTCCGCGGAGAACGGGAGGGTGAACCTCTCCATTAAAAAGGCCCTGCCCCAGCAGGAGCGGCGGCCGGTCCGCCCCTCCCGGCCGGGAGCGCCCTTCCGCCCGGCGCCGTCCGGCGCCGCGCAGCCTCCGGCACAGGGCCGGGGGAGGCCTGCGCCTCTGCCCCCGTCGGGGGATCAGGCCTTTGAGGACAAGCTGAAGCAGTTCCTCTCCTCCTCCGAGGGGAAGATGGCAGATCTGAACCGGAGCATGGACGGCAAGCGGGGCAGACGAAGAAGATAACGGGAACCGCCTGGAAACGGGCGGTTCTTTTCCTGCCCCGGGCAAAAAAAGGAGCCGCACGGCAGATGGCGTGCGGCCCAAGCGGGTGGGATATTGGAAAGCTTCCTATATCAAAGTACCATAATTTTCCTCTTTTGTAAATAGAAAGTTTTGCCGCTTTTCGGCTTCTTTTGCCGAAAAACGCCGCCCCGGCAACGGAGGGAAGGTTTTTGTGAAAATTTTGAAAAAAGTGCGGTTTCCTCTTTCCATTTCAATACAAATATGTTATATTATACAAAAGAGGCTTCCCCAGTCCTCTTTCACACGAAAGGAGCGATCTCGATGAAGTACACCTACGCTTGCAAGAAAGTCTCCCTCAATGACTCCATTAAGGCCTACACCGAAAAGAAGATTGCCAAGCTGGAGAAATATTTCCGGGAGGACACCACCGCGTTTGTGACGTTCTCTGTGGAGAAGGACCACCGCTGTACGGTGGAGATCACCGTTCGGAGCGGCGCCGCGCTGCTCCGCGCGCAGACCGAGGCGCCGGACGGGGATATGCGCGGCGCTGTGGACGCCGCCGTGGGCTATATCGAGCGCCAGATTTTGAAAAACAAGACCCGGCTCTCCAAGCGCCTGCGGAGCGAGGGCTTCCCGCCTCCCGCCCCCGTCAGCGACTTTGACGTGGCGGAGGAAAAGGAGTTCGCCGTTGTCCGCACCAAGCGCTTTGCCGTGAAGCCCATGAGCACGGAGGAAGCCATTTTGCAGATGAATCTGCTGGATCACAGCTTCTTCGTCTTCCGCAGCAGCGAGGACGACAGCCTGTGCATCGTGTACCGCCGGAAGAGCGGCGGCTATGGCCTGATCGTCACCGACGAGGAGGATTGAATAACTGCGGAAGGGACCGAAAGGTCCCTTCTTTTTGCCCGGAAGAAGCCTGCCGCTCATCCGGCTGGGCGGGCCGCGGAGCTTGCGCTTCATACGGAACGCTTAGTCCGCGGTGCCTTTCGGGCCGGGAGGCCGGAGCTGCGGCCGGGGCTTTGGCCGGGCCCGACGGAGCGGGGCGGCGGGGAAGAATAGGGCCCGGGAACCCCGGAGAGAGCGGCTGAAGGGTCAGTAGTCCAACGGATGGGCGTCCGTGTACAGCTTCCCGACGTTGATGGCGTAGAAGTCGAAGTTGTCCAAAAGCGCCTCGAGCTCCTTGGGATATCCCTTCCCGGAGCTGCGGATTACATCCATCAGGTGCACGCTGACAGGATACCGGGTCGGGTCCATCCGGGTGGGAAGCCGGTGGGAAAAGCTCCAGCCCTGATACTGGATATGCACGGCGCTGTCGAACAGCGACGGCTCTCCGGGAATCTCCTCTCCCATGGACGGCGGGTACTGGTTCAGGCCCTTGCCGTTGGAGTCAAAGAGCATCTTGAACCCCTCCGGCGGAGGCATCGTCCAGTCAATCATGCTTCCGCCCGTTCCCCGGAGCAACCCATTGACAGCGACGTTATAGGAGGCGTAACAGGTATTACGGACGTCTCCCTTCGGAAAATCCCGGGGCAGCTCCATGGGGCCGCAGCCGTACTTGTAGGAAAGTGCCTCGAAGTGGTCGTGAACGGTGTCAATCAGGTCCTCCGTTTTGTAATAGTAATCGGAGTTGTAATAGACGGTGAAGCTGGTGCATCCCATTTCTTTGGCGACTTCCTTGCCTTCCACGTAACTTGCGCTTTTCATGGTGTCAACCATGAGGATTCGGCTATAGCCATATATGTCTCTTAGGGCTTCCTGTGCGACCTCTGCTGTATCAAAGCCCTTGTCACCCCAATACGCCACAATATCAGATATGGCATGGTCCAGCGTCCGCAGTACGGACTCCTTGTCAATATTCCCCGAGGCGTATTCATCAAACATGGCCGGAAGCTGGTTATGAAGCCGGACAGTAAGCCCTTCGTCCTCGCCAAAGGCACAGCCAAAACTTAGGGGCCTTTTTACTGAGGGATTCTCCGGTCGACCGGAAATCGTGACGGTATCCATAGATTTCGCCGGGGAACCGTCCTTTTGGGCGGTTTCCCCAGCTTTGGCTTCTGCCTGAATGGCAGCTGCTAAGGGCGCAGGTGCTTGAATCTGGTTGTTCACTGAAAGCATAGTACCCTCCGATAACTTATGTACGATTCAACTTGAGTACACGAATTCCAATGGAGAAGTGCATGTCACGCATCCTCGGCGTCATATCATTTCTGCCATGTCTCGTATTTTCCATACCTGCTTTGTATCCTGCAACAAAAAATCAGTAAACCAAGGGGTGCGCGTCCGTGTACAGCTTCCCGACGTTGATGGCGTAGAAGTCGAAGTTGTCCAAAAGCGCCTCGAGCTCCTTGGGATATCCCTTCCCGGAGCTGCGGATTACATCCATCAGGTGCACGCTGACAGGATACCGGGTCGGGTCCATCCGGGTGGGAAGCCGGTGGGAAAAGCTCCAGCCCTGATACTGGATATGCACGGCGCTGTCGAACAGCGACGGCTCTCCGGGAATCTCCTCCCCCATGGACGGCGGGTATTGGTTTAGACCCATACAGTTGGAGTCGAAAAGCATCTTAAATCCCTTCGGCGGAGGCATCGTCCAGTCAATCATGCTTCCGCCCGTTTCCCGGAGGGCGTTGTTGAACCCGGTGTTGTAGGAGGCGTAACGGGTATTGCGGACATCTCCCTCCGGGAAATTCCGGGGCAGTTCCATTGGGCCGCAGCCGTACTTAACGGAAAGAGCTTCAAAGTGGTCGTGAACGGTGTCGATCAGGTCCTCCGTTTTATAATAGTAGTCGGAGTTGTAATAGGCGGTGAAGCTGGTGCATCCCATTTCCTTGGCGACTTCTCTGCCTTCCACGCTGCTTGCGCTGTTCATGGAACTGACCATAAGAATTCGGCTGTACCTGTACCAATCGCCCAGCACTTTTTGTGTGATGTCCGCCGGGTCAAAACCTTTGTCTCCCCAAAACGACACAATATCAGATATGGCGTGGTCCAGCGTCCGCAGTACGGACTCTTTATCAATATTCCCTGTGGCGTATTCGTAAAACATGGGCGGAAGCTGGTTGTGGAGCCGGACTGTAAGACCTTCGTCCTCGTCAAAGGCGCAAGCAAAATTCAGAGGGAGTTCTACCGTAGGCTTCTCCGGCCGTCCGGAAATTGTGACGGTATCCGTGGATTTTGTAAGAAGACCATTCTTTTGCGCAGCTTCTCCGGCTTTGGCTTCCGCCGGAGCGGCGGCGGCCAAGGGCACCGCTGTTTGGCGCTGGTTATTTACTGAAAGCATCGTGTCCTCCAATCGCTTCGCGCAGTTATTCCTTTTCCGTACTGAGCAGCTGGTCCAGGCTGACCTCCACTGCCCCGGTGATAAAGTGGTCAAAGAGCCCCTCCAGCAGCTTGACATAGTCCTCGGTCCAGCCGTTGTGTCCGCTGACCTGGTGCAGATTCTCTTTCATGGAAGCTGCAAATTTGGCCGTGTCAAAGGGCTGGTCCGCCACGCGGTACCATTGGTCCGCCGTCATAAAGGAAGCCTTCTCGTGTCCAACATTGTAAATACTGTTTGGGTTGAAGGCTTCGTCAAACTGAACCCCCATCATGGCGAGGTAGGTGTCCGCCTGGTCCATCCCCATCTTGTGGATCAGGACGCCGGACATGCTCAGCTCGCTCTGCATGTTCAAAAAATCCAGCGTCGTATTTTTACCGGCGTATTTCTCACGGATGGCCGCCTCCCGCTGGCCAAAGTTCATCCCGTCGTAACCCAGGGTTTTCATCATCGCGTTGTGAACAATCTTGTCCGCTTTCTCCACGCATGAACGGTCCAGGGCGGTTTTTTTTTCATAGGTCCATTCCGTATACGGCCTGCCGTCCAGCTCCACGCCTTCCTTCCAGGCGGCGTTTATGGCGGGGTTGTAAATATGGCGCGTAACCTCGGTATAAAACTGATAGCCGATTTCACCCCATTCCGCAGGTCCGGCGACACAGCCCCGAATGGCAATCATATTCCCGTCGAAGGCTTCATCGTAGCGGTTCCAGATTTCCGCGTAGATTTCGTCCGGGCTCATGCCGGTATAGTCGGCCTGGGCGTCCAGCTCCGCCAGCTGCTTCAGCTTTGCGTGGGTCGCGTTGCTGACGGTAATGCCGTTGGGCCTCGTTCGTTCCGCCAGGGAAAACTCCGGCTCCGTCCGGGGCGGCGGGGCGCTGGGCACATAGCGGTCCTGCGTTTGGGCCAGCACCTGGCCGAAGGTTTTGGACGGCGCGGGCGAGGCTGTGGACTTCCGGTACTCCGGACGGACCTGGGGGGCGCTTTCGATTCTCATAGCGATTCCTTCCTCCAGCAGTTATTGTTTTTCCGAGCCGAGCAGCTGGTCCAGGCTTTCGTCCACCGCTCCGGTGACAAAGTGGTCAAAGAGCCTCTCCAGCAGCTTGACGTAGTCCTCGGTCCAGCCGTTGTGTCCGCTGACCTGGTGCACATTCTCTTTCATGGAGGCCGCGAATTGGACCGTGTCAAAGGGCTGGTTCGCCACGCGGTACCATTGGTCCGCCGTCATAAAAGAAGACTTCTCGTGCCCAACTATCATAATGTAGTTCGGATTAAAAGCTCTCTCAAACTGGGCATCCAGCATGGCGCAGTAGGTGTCCGCCTGATCTTCTCCCATCTTGTGCCGCAGGACGCCGGACAGTTTCAATTCACTCTGCATTTTTAAAAAGTCCGAAGTCGTATTCTTGCCGGCGTATTTCTCCCGGATTACGGCCTCCCGCTGGTCAAAGTCCATCCCGTCGTAACCTAAAGCCTTCATCTTCGCATCATAAACAACCTTATCCGCTTTCTCCCTGCAAGAACGGTCCAGAGCGTTTTCCTCCTCATAGGTCCACTCCGTATACGGTCTGCCGTCGAGTTTCACGCCCTCTTTCCAGGCGGCGTTTATGGCGGGGTTAAAAATATGATGCACGATTTCGCCCTGAAACTGGTTGTTAACCACGCACCATTCTGCTGGTCCCGCAATACAGCCTCTAATGGCGATCATATCCTCACCAAAGGCTTCGCTATAGCGGTTCCAGATTTCCGCATAGATTTCGTCCGGGCTCATGCCGGTATAGTCGGCCTGGGCGTCTATTTCCGCCAGCTGCTTCAGCTTCGCGTGGGTCGCGTTGCTGACGGTAACGCCGCTGGGCCTCGTCCGCTCCGCCAGGGAAAACTCTGGCTCCGTCCGGGGCGGCGGAGCGCTGGGGACGTAGCGGTCCTGCGTTTGGGACATCACCTGGCCGAAGGTTTTGGACGGCGCGGGCGAGGCTGTGGACTTCCGGTACTCCGGACGGACCTGGGGGGCGCTTTCGATTCTCATAGCGATTCCTTCCTCCATACAGGTAATTCAATATCCTGGGATTCTCTCCGTCCAGCCGCCTGTTCCGGGGCGAAGGCGCCTTTCAGAAAAAACGCCTCCTTCCGCATTCGGCGGCAGGATACTGTAAATCCTACCTTACAAATGCGGAAGAAGGCTTCATCCTCACATCATTTTTAGAAGAAATTTCATTTTGTCGAATTCACCAAAGAAACGCTTTCAGCTATGTGCAAAATGTCCTCTTTATCAAGAGGTGCGTCAATGGAGAAGTGCAATCCATGCTCCGGGTCAATCCAAGTGACCAGGTTCCTTTCTCCTTTTTCTGTTTTGAAAAACTGGCCGTCCAGTCCATTCACCGTGACGGGTGTGATCTCTGTGTCTTCGATAACAACCTGAAAAGCACTGCCTTGGCACATTTGCATATAGCCCAGATAAATGGTCTCCCCGGTTTCTTCGTTCCGGTAGACAATATCCACCTGCCCCGGCCAGTCTATCCGTTCGCTCTCAACTTCGGCGTAACCCTCCGGCAATTCCGTAATTTCATACCGGGGCATTGGTCCGGCCATATCCTCCCCCGTATATCGGTAGGTGATATGCGTTTCATACCATTCGGTAACCCACTGCAGCAACGCGGCTCTCACCGTGGGGCTGGCGGCCAGCAGGCTGCCGAACCCAACCGAGACGAACAGCAGGACCGCGGCGGCCCGCTGAGCGGCCCGTTTCCACATCGGCCTTGCCCGCTTTCGCGCCCATGCCGGCGGATCGGCCAGCATATGACGGACCTCCCGCCGGTACCGGGCCGACGCCTCAAAGGGGGGGCCCGGATTCGCGCTTTTATCCCAATCCAGCTTGAGAGTATCCAGTAAAACACGCCGCGCCAGCGCGTCCAGTTCTTGCTCCGTCATGGATGAAACCCCTCCCTCTCCGCAATTTCCCGCAGGAGCGCGCGCCCCCGGCTTGCCCGTGAGCTGACCGCCGTTTCCGAGATGCCCAGGCGTTTGGCGACGTCCCGGTCGGAATAGCCAAAGAGAAGTTTCATCTCCAGAACCGCGCGGTATGTAGCGGGCAGCTGCCGGAACAACGCGACCAGTTCCGAATATTCCGATACGGATTCAGCGGCGTTTTCCAGGCTCTCCATATCCGGCAGGGGAACGATTCGGCTTCTCTTCCGCAGGATCATAAGCGATTCATTCTTCACTATGGAAATGAGCCAGAAGGGCAATTCCTCACAGGGAATTTCAGAAATTTTTTCAAAGTGCCGGATGATTTGCATGAAGGCGTTTTGAACCGCGTCCTCAGCGTCTCTTTGATTCTTGAGGATACCCATGGCGGCGTCTTCCAGCCGGGTATGGTATTGCCCATAAATCGCCGTGAACTTCCGGCGGTCTTCTTCGCCCTCCAGCGCGGCCAAGAGAACTATCAGCATGCACAGATCTCCTTACAGTATAGAACCTGACGTACTTCCTGCGGTTGTGTTTGGGCATCGCAAAGGGGTGAGGGCCCACAAATGACTTTGCCGCAGCCCAAGTATAGCATGACCATGCGGCCTTATCAACCCAAATCCTGTGCATGCCGCCTGTTCCCGTAAGCTGAAGGGCGGGTCTTTTTGGCCGCTCTGCTTTGGACGTCCCTGCCGGACGCCGGCCCTGGGGAGCGCGGGGCCCGGCTTTGCCGGACCCGCTCCAGTCATAATGCCCGCCAACCTCCCATATAATGGTTCGGACAACCTTATGGGAGGAGTGGGAGCGATGCGGAAACGGATGGCGGCGCTGGCGCTGGCCCTCTGCCTGGTGCTCGGCGGCTGCGCCCTGAAAAAAGAGGGAGAGGACGCGTCTCTGCTGGGCCGTGCGGCGGGGTTTGGGGAGGAGCTGGCGCTGCTGACGGTGGACGGCCGGGAGATTCCGGCCTGGCGTTATCTCTACTGGCTGGCGTTCACCTGCGATCAGGTCCGGGAGAAATACAAGGATTCCGGGCTGACCCTGGACTGGGAGACGCCGGTTACCGGCGGCACCCTGGCCGACTACGCCAAGGATCAGGCCCTGGCCAACACGGCCCTCTATGCCACCGTGGAAAATTGGGCGGAGCGCTACGGCTGTGTCCTCAGCGAGGCGGAACGGGCGGCCCTGGTGGAAACCTGGCGGGAGCAGGCGGAGGCCCGGGGCGGGGAAGAGGCGTATTTGAAAGAACTGGCGGACCTGGGCCTGGACCGCCTCCGCTCGGAGGAGCTGACGGAGGTGGGGATGCTTTACGCCAAGCTCTACCAGCTGTGCCTTGTGGAGGGCAGCGAGCTGTCGGGCCTTTTGGGAACGGTAGACAGCCTGACGGTGGACCGGATTCTGATCCGCAACGGGGAGGACCGGGAGGCGGCGCGGGAGAAAGCGGCGGAGGTCTTTTCCCGTCTCAACGGCGCGGAGGACCCGGCGGCGGCCTTTTCCGCCCTGGCGCTGGAGGGGGACGACCCGGCGGGCCCCAGGACCTTTCTGCCGGGGGACGGGACGCTGCCGCAGGCTTTGGAGGAGGCGGCGGAGGCCCTGGAGGAGGGCCAGTACTCCGGCATTTTGGAGTCGGAGGAGGGTTTTTCCATTCTCCGCCGCCTGGCAGGGGAGGGAAAGAGCCTGGCGGGGGAGGTCTTCGACCGCCTGCTGCAGGAGGCCGCCGAAGGGGCGCAGGTTCAGACCGCCCCGGCCTATGACAGCCTGGACGCCGCCGCCTTCGACGCGGCCCTGTTGGAGCTGCGGGAAAATCGGGAGTGACGGCGTCCCGCAAAACTGCGGGGGACCCGCGGCCCGGACCGGAAACCCGGGAAAGCTCCGGAGCGCATGAGGCAAGGGCTCCCCAAGGGTCCGTCTTTAAACACCCGCTGAGCCGGCCGGAGGGGAGAAGGACTGCCAAAAACGGGAAGCGGCGCCGGGGCGGGACTGGAAAACCATGGATTTTCGTCACCTTGACGAAAACGGCCCCGATTTTGTCAAAGATTTAACGAAATTGTAAAACCTGACGAAAGACCATTGACGAAATGGGGAGGAGTCTCTATAATGATATACAGAGAAAGGCGGTCAGCGGCTTGTCAAAAAATTGGCAATCCGCGCCCCGTCTCGCCCGTTGAGACTCCGGCGGCCCGCCGAGCCGCCAAAATATTACAAAACGGAGGAACATCATGAAAGATCTTTATGTCGTGAACTGCTGCCGTACCGCCATCGGCTCCTTTGGCGGCAGTCTGAAGAACACTCCCGCCGCGGAGCTGGGCGCGATCGTGGTCAAGGAGGCCCTGAACCGCGCCGGCGTGGCGCCGGAGAACGTGGATGAGGTCATGTTCGGCTGCATCCTCACCGCCGCCCAGGGCCAGAACGTGGCCCGCCAGGTCTCCATCAAGGCCGGCATCCCCTATTCCGTTCCCGCTTATACCGTGGGCATGGTCTGCGGCTCCGGCATGAAGTCTCTCATCGAGGGCGCCCGCTCCATCCTGGCCGGCGACTCCGATATTGTGGTCTGCGGCGGCACCGAGAACATGAGCGCCGCTCCCTTCGCCTCCATGGACGCCCGCTGGGGCGCCCGCATGGGCGACAAGAAGCTGGTGGACACCATGATCAAGGACGGCCTGTGGGACGCCTATAACAACTATCACATGGGAACCACTGCGGAAAATATCAACGACATCTGGGGCATCACCCGCCAGGAGCAGGACGAGTTTGCCGCCGCCTCCCAGCAGAAGACCGAGGCCGCTCAGAAAGCCGGCAAGTTCGAGGCGGAGATCGTCCCCGTCCCCGTGAAGGTGAAAAAGCAGGTCGTGGACTTCAAGGTCGACGAGTTCCCCAAGGCCGGCGTCACCGCCGAGGGCATCGCGAAGCTGCGCGGCGCTTTCCCCGTGGGTCCCGAGTCCCCCAACCCCGAGGTTGTCCATACCTTTGAGGTCACCGGCAAGAAGGAAACCGAGGATAAGGGCCAGCAGCGGGTCACCGCGGCCAACGCCTCCGGAATCAACGACGGCGCGGCGGCCATCATCCTGGCCTCCGGCGAGGCTGTTGAGAAGTACGGCCTGAAGCCCATGGCCAAGCTCATCGGCTGGGGCCAGGGCGGCGTGGATCCCAAGATCATGGGCGTGGGCCCCGTGCCCGCCTCCCGTCAGGCCATGGCGAAAGCCGGCGTGACCATCGACGACATTGATCTCATCGAGGCCAACGAGGCCTTTGCGGCCCAGTCCATCGCCGTGGGCCGGGAGCTGGGCTTCGACTCCGCCAAGCTGAATGTCAATGGCGGCGCCATCGCGCTGGGCCACCCCGTGGGCGCCTCCGGCGCGCGGATCATCGTCACCCTGCTCCACGAGATGCAGAAGCGCCCCGAGGCCAAGAAGGGCCTGGCCACCCTCTGCATCGGCGGCGGCATGGGCGTCGCCACCGTCTTCGAGAAGTGCTGACCTGCTTTTCTTGAGAGACTGTAACGACACTTGATTTTGCGAAGCAAAATCTTAGTGGAGTACGTCCCCGGAGGGGAAAAGGATTCAAAAGAGCGTTCGCGCGCTCTGGCTGTCTGGTGTTTGACCGGGCTGAAGCGACGGCAACGCAGGATTGCGATGTCGATAGCGTTTGAGGGCGCGGCACACACATTTGGAAACTGCAGAGAGGGGCCTTCGGGCCCCTCTTTGGCTGTGAGGAGAGATGTACATGAACGAGCATTATCGGGGCCTGGGCCATGTGGCCGTTTACACCCGGGATATGGAGGAGAGCGTTGCCTTTTATGAGAAGCTGGGCGGCTCCGTGAAGGGCCGGGGCGCCGTCTCCACGCCGGAGGGGGAGAAGAAGCTGGCGCTGGTTTCCTATGGCGGCGTCACGCTGGAGCTGATCCAGAGTCCCGGGGCCATGCCCATGGAGGAGGGGAACATTCCTCACTTTGCCATCCTGGTAGACGATCTGGACGCCGCGGCGGCAGAGATCCGGGCGGCGGGAGTGGATACCTTCCTGACGCCGGAGAAGAAGGTTTTGCCGGAGCTCTTCGGGGGCTTGCAGAACTGGTTTTTTACCGGGCCCTCCGGGGAGCAGATTGAGCTGCTGCAAATGCTGTAAAGTAAAAAGGCTTTCGCCATCGGGCGAAAGCCTTTTTTGTTTGTGCGCTGGTTCAGTGGAACAGCTTCCGGCCGAGCCAGATGAACAGGCACGCGCCCGCGACGCTGACGATCAGGTTGGCGATCCAGCCGTGGGCGTAAAAGCCCAGCAGGCTGAAGACCGTGCCGCCCACGGCGGAGCCCACGATGCCGATTAAAATATTGCGGAGCAGACTGCCTTCGGCGTCCATCAGTTTTCCGGCAATCCAGCCTACCAGGGCGCCCATAATCAGGGAGCCAAGCAGTCCAAACAAATGCATACGTTACACCCCTTCCTCAATCCTCAATATATTCCCGCACCCGGTAAACTGCGCCGATCTCTTCCTCGCAGATCTTCCGGCAGGCTTCGATCTCCTCCTTGGAAATCGTGTCCACCACGGTCATCATCACTGTGGGTACGTACTGCCGCAGCTCCTTGGCGAAGGACTTCATGGCCTCGTAGGCCCCCTGCTGGACCGGGTGGCAGAGGGCGTCGTACTTCTCCGCCGTGTCGGTGTTCAACGAGATGGACACCATGTCGAACCGCCCGGCGAAGTCCGGGCAGATGTCCCGGCCGTGAATCAGGCTTCCGGTGCCGTTGGTGTCCATGCGGACGAAGGGCTTTTTCCCCTTGGCCTTCAGCTGGTCGACGACCCAGCAGATGTCGTCGATCCGGTAGCTGGGCTCGCCGAAGCCGCAGAAAACCAGCTGCTTGTACTTCGAGAGGTCCCGCCCCTCGATGTCCGCCAGGATTTCTTCCCGGGTGGGTTCCCGCGTAAGCCACAGGTTGTGGGTGTAGATGCTTCCGCCGTGCCCGTTATGCCGGAGGCAGAATTCGCAGTTGAAATTGCAGCGGTTTGTGGTGTTGACGTACAGGTTTTCCCCGTACTCATAGGTGATGGTAAAGCCTTTTTCCATAGAGTCCACTCCTTGTAAAATATTAGCTCAGATGGATTTGGGACAGGGTAAAGACGCCGTCCTGGTAGAGGACCGCCGCGTCTACCTCCGCCGCATAGGAAAGCGTGGGATGGAAGCCTTCGCCGTCCAGCCAGGCGGCCCCGCGGAAGCGGAGGCTCTCCCCGTAAAAGAGGGGCTCCGGGATGACCTCAAAGCTGACGATGTCCCCGAAGCGGAACCCTTCGATGCACGCCGGGTCCCCATCCTCCTGCTCCTGCAAAAGCTCCGTGATGTCCGTCAGCTCCGTGCCCAGGATGGAATAGGTCCGCCCGTTGACCGTCTCCACGGACATGGCTTCGCTCAGGTCCTCTCTGAAAAACTCCCAGGGGAGGGCGCAGTCCGTCAGGGTCCCGTCGGGGTTCTTCTCCAGGACGTGCAGCTTGTCGACGGAGACCCCGGTCCCGGTGCCGGGGTGGCAGATGACAATCAGCTCGTCCTCCCGGTCGTCGTCCAGATCGAAGCAGTAGAGCCGGGGGAGGATCTGCTGGGACGTCAGCCAGGGCCAGTCGAACTCCGCCAGACTGTCCCCCCAGCGGATGAGGGCCTTGTCCCACTGGAGGCCGTAGAAAGCGGCGTCCACCTCCGGCAGCTCCGCCGCCAGCACCGGGAAGTCGTCGTCCGTGAAAGGGCCCAGGGGCGGGATATCCGGCAGCTGGTATCCTCCTGCCGGGGCCCGGCCCTCCGTGATCTCAGCGGGGGTGGTGAGCTCCGTCAGCGGGGTCAGCGCGGGAAGAGAGGCGGTCTCTGAGACCGCCGGAGGCTCCTCGGGCGGGGCATCCGGTTCCGCCGGGGCGGGGGAGGCGCAGCCGGTCAGAACCAGCAGGAGAAGCAGGGAAAGCATTCGCTTTTTCATGGAAAATCTCCCTATTGGTCATAGCTGTAAAGGTGAAAATCTTGCAGGGTAAACACGCCGTCCTCATAGAGAATTTCGGCGGACGTCTCCGCCACATAGCAGGGCATCGCACTGTCCGGTGGGCTCAGGCAGAAGGCGCCCCGGAACCGGAGGCCGCCCCAGTCCGTTGTCTCGAAGTTCGCGATCATGCCGGAGGAGGTCTTCTCCAGGTCCAGCTCCGGGCCATCATGCTCGTGATTGAACTCCACCAGCTCATGGCCCAGCATGGCGAAGGTCCTGTCGCCAAGCTCGGCGGTATCGAACAGCTTAGGCAGTTCCTCCTGCCAGAGGCTTTCAGGGAAGGTGTAGGCCGTCAGGGTCCCGTCCGGGCCTTTCTCCAAAATATGCAGCTCTGCAATGGAGACTCCCGTGCCGCCGCCCACCCAGCAGATGACGGCCAGCTTCTCCGCTCCGAAGCCGCCATCAAGGCCCTTTATTTGAGGGAGGGTCATGTTGGGGCCGGGGAAGAGCGTCCAGTCAAACTCTGCTAGGCTGTCCCCCCAGCGGATGAGGGCGGTTTCCTGGGAGGTGTTGGCATATAGAGGAAGACCGTAAAGAACCGCGTCCGCCTCCCGGTCCTCCGCCAGGACGGCGATGTTCGGGCCGTCGGTGACCCAGCGCTCCGCGTTATTCCGGTATGTCCTCCAGTCTGTATCCAAGGGAAGGGGCGGCAGGTCGTAGACCTCCGCCGGGGCCCGCCCTTCCGTCACAATAGCGGGGGCGGAGATGGGTTCCAGCCGCCGGGGCTCCGGCAGGGAGATGGTTTCCTCTGCCGCCGGGGGCTCGTCCGGCAAAGGCTCCGTCTCTGCCGGGGCGGAGACTCCGCATCCGATCAGAAGGACCAGCGCCAGCGCCGGGAGGAAGAGCAGTCGTTTTCTCATAGATCCTGCGTCTCCTTTATTTCGTAATCCAATAAGCCCCAATCCCAGCAGGTCTTCCGTTACCGTCGCTTCAGCTTGGTGGCCCTCCAGACGATCAGCGCGTGCGAAAGCTCTTTTTGCCTGTTTTTTCCCCTTCGGGGACGTACTCCACTAAGATTTCGCGGAGCAAAATCAAGTGTCGTTCCAGTCTCTCGAGAAAAAGCAGGTCAGTCCCACCAGAAGAACCACTTGGTGGACTTGGACAGAGAGTCCGCAAGATAGCCTATGGACTCACAGCCCTGGTCCACAATGTCCGGGCAGAAGGCGTACTGCTCCATGGCCAGGTCCATGGCCTCCTCCCGCTTTACCGGGGCGGGAAGGTCGTATTCCAGCACGTCCCGGGTAATCACCGCCGGGACGGCTCCGTATTTTTCATACCAATATTTCGCGGCGGCCATTTGCTCCTCGTCGCTGGGGCACTCGTTCCAGCCGCCGAAGGGGACCCAGGCAAAGACCTCCCAGGGGTGCTGGGCGGGAATCTCAGCCAACACCATGGGAATGGTCTTGTCCTGGTAGTTGCAGATGCCCAGGAAGCGGTCAACGGCCTCGCCGCCCTCCATGGGGCCAAGGACCGCCTCGTCCGGCCAGGTATACCCATCCTCCTCCGCCGATTCCTTGAAGTAGGCGCGGCGCTGCGCAAAGAAGGCCTTACCCTCCGGC
Source organism: uncultured Oscillibacter sp. (assembly GCA_947577075.1). Classification (GTDB taxonomy): domain Bacteria; phylum Bacillota; class Clostridia; order Oscillospirales; family Oscillospiraceae; genus Oscillibacter. The sequence continues at coordinate 15,319 of CANPTW010000007.1, forward strand.
ATCGCCGCCCGGAGCTTTTTCAGGTATGCCTCCGGAGACTTCTCCCGCAGGTCCTCCATCTCCTCCCAGTCCGCAGCCGACACCAGCACCGGCACGAAGCCCTCTGTTACGCTTCGTATTTTTGCGGCTTGATAGGCTTCCATAATCTTTTCCACCGGGGTCCCGGCGGGGATCTCGGTGCAGGGGCAGGCTAAGAAAGCTTTCAGATTCTCAAACATGTTCCGTTCCTCCATCCGGCGTGATCTTCGGGAACAGCCGCAGGCCGTTTTCCCAGGTGATCCGGGTCATCTCCTCCGGCGTGACGCCCTTCCACTCCGCTAATTTTTCGAGGATATAGGGCAGATTCCGGCTGTCGTTCCGCTTTCCCCGGAAGGGGACCGGGGAGAGGTAGGGGGAATCCGTCTCCACAACAATCCGGTCCAAAGGCGTGACGGCGGCCACCTCGGGGGCCTTTTGGGCGTTCTTATAGGTGATGGGCCCGTCGAAGCCCAAAAACCACCCCCGCTTTAAAAGCTCCTCCGCCATCTCGGGACTGCCGGAGAAGCAGTGAAACACCCCCCGGACCTCGGGGTAGTCCAGCACCACGGCCAGGGAATCCCCGTGGGCCTCCCGGTCGTGGACGATGACGGGGAGATCCAGTTCCATGGCCAGCTCGATCTGCCGCCGGAAGACCGCCTGCTGAAACTCCCTGGAAGGGTTGTCCTTCCAATAGTAGTCCAGACCGATTTCCCCCACGGCCACAACCTTTTCGTGTCCGCAGAGTTCCCGGAGGGCGGCAAAGTCCGCCTCTTCCGTCCCGGCGCAGTCGGAGGGGTGGATCCCAACGGCGGCATAGACGAAGGGATAGCGCTCCGCCAGGGCCAGGGCGGCCCGTGAGCTCTCCAGCTCACAGCCCGGGTCCACCACCAACCCCACCCCGGCGGCGGGGAGGGCGGAGAGGACCCCGTCCCGGTCGGCATGGAAGCCATTGGAATCATAGTGGGCATGGGTATCGAAAATCGGCATAGGCAGAACCTCCTGACAAAACAAAAAGGACATCCGGACGGATGCCCTTTTGGCCTGACGGCCTCCGGGCATACACACGGAAGCGTCATTCCCACGGAGACGGGGATATGTTGGATCAACCGATCCGATTGAGCTTCAGGGTCATGGCGCTCTTTTTGTGAGCGGCCGCGTTCTTGTGGAGAACACCCTTCGCCACAGCCTGATCGACCTTCTTCACCGCAACCTTGTAAGCGCCATCGGCATCGGTGCGATTGCCCTCCGCCGCGGCGGCCTCGAACTTTTTGATCGCGGTCTTGAGATCGGACTTCGTGGCCTTGTTGCGGGCGTTCCTCGCCTTTCCGATGAGGACGCGCTTCTTGGCAGACTTGATATTCGGCAAACCAAACACCTCCTTTGGCCGTTGAGTTCATGCGGGCAGGACAAGTCCTACCGTACAGACCTATATTCTAACAGGGAAAGCTCCAAAAAGCAAGGTTTTTTTTTCATATTTTCCCGCATATTTTCTTGAGCTTCCCGAGGGCGGGGGGAAGAACCGTTTCATCCGGGGACCTTCCCCGGATTTTCAGAAGCTGTACCAATAGGCGGCGGTATGCAGATTGGCGAGAAAATTTTTTGTCCGGCAAGGAAAAGACGCGCAGGAATCCTGACGGATTTCAAGCGTTTTTGACGCGGTCCGGACGAAAAATTTTCCGGCGAGATGGGTGCCGGCGCCTATTGGTACAGCTTCTCAGCATGTTTGGAAGGGCAAGCTCATAAAATACAGGAAAAGAACCCAAAAGGAGGGGACGGACATGACCTCACGGCAGACAGGGCGGCGCATCGCGTCGATGACCCGCCGGCGGCCTGGGACCCCGTGCGCCCGCAGCGTCCGGAGCCGGGCCCGCCGCGGAAAAAATGAGCCGCTGGGCGCCAGGGATCTTCGGCTGCTGCTGCAGCTGGTGGCCTGCGGGAGCATTTTTGTGGCGCTGGTGGCGGCAAAGCTGCTGCTTCCGGCGAGAATGGCAGGGTTTAACGAGAAGCTGTCTGCCGCCATGGAACGGAATATGGATGTGCAGGCGGTGTTTTCCGCCGTGGGCCGGGCTTTTTCCGGAGAGGAGAGCGTTGGGGAGGTCTACCAGGCGGTGTTCCACCCCCAGGAAGAGGACGTCCGGACCGGGGCCGTTTCTCAGACCGGAAACGGGAGAACGGACGTCCCGGCGCCGAAGCTCCAGGACGGTGCGGCGCTGGAGCTTCTGCGGAGCTACCGGGAGAAAAGCGGCGGCTCGGCTCAGGAGGAGGCGCCTCCGGAGGCGGAAGCGGCCCCTTCCGCCTCGAATCTGGCGTATGTGCTCTACTCGGAGGAGAACCTCCCGGAGGGGGTGAGCATGGAGCAGGAGATTCTGGGGTTCGACTATTGCGTCCCGGTGTCCGGTGCTCTGAGTTCCGACTTTGGATACCGGGAACACCCGGTGGAGGGGGAGGAGCGGTTTCACTACGGCATAGACTTGGCAGCAGACGTTGGAACAGAGGTGCGCAGCTTTGCCGACGGAGTGGTCACCCTTGTGGGGGACAGCAGCAGCTATGGCCGCTACTGCGTCGTGTCCCACAAGGGGGGATACTCCACGCTTTATGCCCACTGCAGCCGGATTACGGCCTCCTCCGGCGCGGCGGTGACCCGGGGACAGAAGATCGCCGAGGTGGGGGAGACGGGCATCGCCACCGGACCCCATCTTCACTTTGAGCTTCAGCGGGAGGGCGCGTACCTGAACCCCATCTATTATGTCACCTCCCTGTAGGGTGCAGGCAACCGGCGGCTTTGTCCTCCTGGCCGTCTGGTTTGCGCTGGCCTGCGGCTGGGAGCCCCTGGCTACCATACTGGGGGCCGCCGCCCTCCATGAGCTGGGACATTGGGCCGTGCTCCGCCTGCTGGGAGCGAAGGTAACGGGCTTCCGCCTGAGCGTCCTGGGGGCGGAACTGGAGACGGACAGCCGCCGGTTGTCCTATGGCGGGGAGCTGGCGGCGGTGCTGGCGGGGCCTGCCGCCAACCTGCTGGCCGCCCTGGCCCTGACGGCGCTGGGGAAGGGCCGCTGGCCCGCCGCCGTGGGAGCAAACCTGGTGCTGTGCATCTTCAACCTTCTGCCCATCCGCCCCCTGGACGGCGGGCGGGCGCTGTATCTGCTGGCGGCCTGGGCGGGAGGCCCGGGGACGGGGGAGACGGCGGTCCGGTGGAGCGGAACCGTCACGGCGGCAGTCTTGGCGGCGGCGCTGGGATGCGTGATCTGGCGGACGGGAGGGAGCCTTTGGCTGCTGCCCGCGCTGTGCGCCGGCGTTTATTGGGGCGTGTCGCCCTGGTGCTCCGGGCCGCGCGCCTGAAAGGGGGATCGAAAACGAGCGGAACCCGGGAGGGTTCCGCTCGTAACGCGCTTCCTCCCCGCAGAAGGACGTGCCCGCATTTTCTCGCCGGCCCGGAGGTTCCCGGGGCGCATTTGCGCCCCGGGAATCTTTTATCCGTTGGAGAGCCGCTCGGTCAGCTGCTCCAAAATGTAGCGGCCAAGGTCCTCCCGGCCGGTATCCCCGCCCTCCAGATCGGCCTGGAGGGCGGCATAGGCCCGGGCGGTTTTCTCAATGTCGGCGCTTCCCTCCCGCAGGGATTCGATCCAGGCGTCCAGGTACTTCATAAGCTTTTCCCACGCCTGCTGTTCCTCGTTTTTTTCCTTGCTCAATTTCATCCGGTCCAGCATGGCGGTCTTGAGGTCGAAGAGGGCGGAGAGCAGCGGTTCCTTCCTGAAGGCGGCTTGTCCGGAGTCCGGGGCGGCGGGGGAGGGTTTGGTCTGGGCGCCGGCGCAGGTCCGGGCCAGCCGGTCCTGAAAGGATGTGCCCTCCGGGGCGCTCCTTCCGGGGGCGGGGCGGCGGCTTTCCGCGCCGGGGCAGGCGTTGGTCAGGGGTGAAATGCTCATGGCAGCGCTTCCTTTTTGAACGTTCCTAAAAAAGCAGAAAGCGGCTGTGAGCATATCACGGCCGCTTTCTGTTCCTTGCGTCTTTGTCCTCCGCAATCCGTTGCGGAGGAAATTATTTTGCGTACTCGACGACTTTTGTCTCCCGGAGGACATGGACCTTAATCTGACCGGGGTACTCCATTTCCTCCTCGATTTTCTTGGCCAGGTCCCGGGCCAGGATGACCATCTGATCCTCGCTGACCTGCTCGGGCTTGACCATGACCCGGACCTCCCGGCCCGCCTGGATGGCGAAGGCCTTGTCCACGCCGGGATAGGAGCCGGTGATGGTCTCCAGCTGCTCCAGGCGCTTGATGTAGTTCTCCAGGTTCTCGCGGCGGGCGCCGGGCCGGGCGGCGGAAATGGCGTCCGCGGCCTGAACCAGACAGGCGACGATGGTCCTGGGTTCCACATCGTTGTGATGGGCCTCGATGGCGTGGATGATCTCCTCGCGCTCCTTGTACTTCCGGGCGAATTCCACGCCCAGGGCCACGTGGGTGCCCTCCATTTCGTGGTCCACGGATTTGCCCAGGTCGTGGAGCAGTCCGGCGCGCTTGGCGGCCTGGACGTCCACGCCCAGCTCCGCGGCCATCATGCCGGCAATGTGGCTGACCTCCACAGAGTGCTGCAGGACGTTCTGGCCGTAGCTGGTGCGGTAGTGGAGGCGGCCCAGCATTTTCACCAGCTCCGGGTGGAGGCTGCGGACGCCGCACTCGAAGACGACCCGCTCGCCCTCGGCCTTGATGGTGGCGTCCACCTCCCGGCGGGCCTTTTCCACCATCTCCTCAATGTGGGTGGGGTGGATGCGCCCGTCGGCAATGAGTTTTTCCAGGGCCAGCCGGGCAATTTCCCGGCGCACCGGCTCGAAGCAGGAGACGGTGATGGCCTCCGGCGTGTCGTCAATGATGAGGTCCACGCCGGTCAGGGTTTCAATGGTGCGGATGTTCCGGCCTTCCCGGCCGATGATGCGGCCCTTCATCTCGTCATTGGGCAGGGGAACCACACTGACGGTCATGTCGGCCACCTGGTCGGCGGCGCAGCGCTGGATGGCCTGAGCCACGATCTCCCGGGCTCGGGCGTCGCACTCCTCCTTCATCCGGGATTCCACCTCTTTGATCTTGAGGGCGGTCTCGTGGGTGACTTCGGCCTCCACCTGGTCGATGAGGTACTGTTTGGCCTCCTCGGTGGTGAAGCCGGAGATGCGTTCCAGCATTTCGGTCTGGCCGCGCTTGACAAGCTTGATTTCCTCGGTTTCCTTGTCAATGGCGGCGTGCTTTTGCGTCAGGGACTCTTCTTTCTTTTCCACGGCCTCGATCTTCCGGTCGAGGTTTTCCTCCTTCTGCTGCAGGCGGTTTTCCTGCCGCTGAAGGTCGGCGCGGCGTTCCTTGACTTCCTTTTCGTACTCGCTGCGGTTTTTCAAGATCTCCTCTTTGGCTTCCAGCAGGGCCTCGCGCTTCTTGGATTCGGCGCTTTTGATGGCCTCGTTGACGATGCGCGTTCCCTCTTCCTCGGCGCTGGAGATTTCTTTTTCAGAGACGTTCTTCCGGTAGCGAATACCAAGCGGGAAGAAGATCACGCCGCCAACCACCAGACCGACAAACGCGGCGATGATGTATTGGATCACGGCTTCTGGTTCCTCCATTTCGTTTTGGTATCGTCCGGAGTCCGTTTCAAAACCGTCAACACGCCCGTACGGCGGGCTTCCCCCTCCAAGGGCATGGGATGTCCGCAGGCGGTATGGCCGCCGCGGCGATCTGACATGGGGTTCCTTGCGCTCCGCCCGCGCCCCGGATGAGGGGCGTTTGCCTTCGCGGGGCGGAATGGCTTTCGCCGTTGGGCATATTGCCGGTTTCCAAAACGGCCCCGGTCCAGCAGGGTGTTTTAGAAAACAACCGAGAGGCACCCCTTTGCCCCCCGACGGCAATCCTCTTTTAGTTTAAACGTTTACTGGACGGCTGTCAAGGAAAAACATCAAACCGGCGGCGAATTTGCAAGAAAATTTTGGCAGGAAAGGCAGAGAACCGCGGAATCTGCCGGAAAGCGCCTCCGCTTATGTGTCGATAAAGGCCGCGGCGGCATAGCCCACATGGTCCCCGTGGTGGACGACGTACCAGCCCTGCCACTCGCCGTAAACCGTGACGGGAGCCCCGTTCGGGAGGTTTGCAAGGATGGTCCCGGTGGGGGAGGGATAGCTCCGGAGGTTCAGGGTGCCCCAGTTGACGGCCACCCGTCCGTCCACGGGGTCCGTGGGATAGATGAAGGGCAGGCCGAAGAACTCGGTCAGCGCCCGGGCCAGCTGCTGGGCAATGGCGTCCATGTGCCCCTCGATCCAGACGGCGTCGGAATAGTTGTCGTGATACCCGATTTCCACCAGCACCGCCGGAGCGTTGGACTGGGCCACTTCCCCCAGGGTGGTGGTGGCCCGGGTGGTGACCTTGTTGGGCAGGGGGTAAATTTTCCTCAGCTCCTGGGCGATGAGTTCCGCCGCCCGCCGGCCCTGGCGGCTGCCGGGGTAGTAAAAGGCGATGATGCCCCGTTCCTCGCCATAGCGTCCCTCCGGAGCGCCGTTGGAGTGAAGAGCGAGATAAAGGTCATAGGTTCCCCGGTTGGCCTCCCGGATGGAGGAGCCGGCGGTCATCTCGGGTTTGTTCCGCTTGTATTGAATTCCGTTTGAGAGCAGATAGGGGATCAGCGCGTCCGCCAGCCGGTTCATGTTGTATTCCTCAGAACCGCTTCCGGTGACGTAAGCGTTCCACTCCTGTGTAGAGGCGGAGCCGGTATGAGGAACCAGGCGGCGGACTACAGGTTCCACTCGTATTCGATGCGCCGGTCCGGGTGGATGCGGATTTCCCGGATCACCATGCGCCAGAACATCTGCTTTTTTTCCGGGCACAGGTCCCGGTACATCGCGTCCCAGCCGCCGGACAGGAGTTCCTCCGCCGCGGAGAGGTCCGGCTCCTTTTGCAGAGCCGCCTCCTGCTCCAGCGCTTCGATCTGAGCCGCGTAGCGGGCGTGATCCGCCTGACACTCCGCAAAGGAAATGATTCCGCCGACATACAGGCGGGTCACCCGCTTGGCCTTTGCCCGGAGGGCGGAGAGCTCCCCCCTGTAATCCCTCGCCCCATCCAGGGGGGAGAGCGCCGGCGCCTCCAGCTTCAGGCGGTCCATTTTGCCCCGAAGGGCGTCCAGAAGGAACGCCTCAATTTTCCGCTCGCCCAGGTTTACCCTGTTTTCACAGGGAGCGGCTTTCATATAGTGGGCGGTGCAGTTGTAATATCGGTAATTGCGCCGGGAGTTGATCCGCCCCCCCATTCTGGAGCCGCAGTCCCCGCAGGAGATCAGGCCGGAAAAGAGATAGACCCTGTTTTTTACCGTCTTTCGCACGGCGCGTTTGCGCATGGACTGGATTTTGTCGTACTCCTCCCGGGTGATATAGGGTGGCGTCATGCCGTCTACGCCGTAGCAGAGGCCGCAATACGTCGGGCTGCCCAGCATTTTGTGGGCCAGATGGTAGGAGATTCTGAGCCCGCAGCGTTCCGCCTCCTCCATGGACCGGGAAACGGAGCCTGTGGACAGAAAGGTCCGGAAGAAGCGCTCCACCGCCGCCTGGGTGTCCGGGTGCTTGACAAAGCGCTTGCCCTCAATTCTGTAGCCCGTGGGACAGTCCCCGGTCAGCGGCTCCCGTTTCTGGCGCTTGATCTCAAACACCGCCTTGATGCGCTCGCTGGTGCGGTCCGCCTCGTCCTGGGCCACGGAGAGCATGATGTTGATTTTCAGGCGTCCGGAAGCGGTGGAGGTATCGTAGTCCTCCTGGATGGTTTTCCAGTCCACATGGTGCCGCTCCAGAATTTCCTGAACCTTGTAATATTCCGCGATGTTCCGGAACCAGCGGTCCAGCTTTGTAAAGATCACCAGGTCCCCCTTTCCGGACTGGACGTCGGCCAGGAGCCGCTGGAGCTCCGGCCGTTTGGAGGCGGGCTTCCGGGCGGAAATGCCGGCGTCGGTATAGACGCCAAGAACCTTGTGGCCGTGGGCCGCGGCCCAGTTTTCCAGCGCTTCGGTCTGGGCCTCTATGGACAGGCCGTGAAGGGCCTGCTCTTCCGTGCTGACGCGGACGTAGCAAAATACCTGCTTCGTAGGAATCCCTCCCGCTGTTTGAAAAAAATTTGACATATTCCGGCCGGAATCGTATAATAACCCCTATAGTAAGATCCGCATGAGTCTGCGGGTAGGAGTGAAGCGGCATGGTGCTTGTGGACCGGGAGATTGAGGTGCTGGCGGAGAACACGGACCTGCTGGACAGCTATGATAAAAGATGCGTGACGAATGTCGGTTATGACCTGCGGGCGAAATACTTTGCCTTTGGCGAGGAAAAAAAGAAGGAGCTGCGCCTTCAGCCGGGCGAGTCCGCCTTTGTCGCTTCCGTCGAGGTTTTGACGGTTCCCCGGGATATGCTGTGCAGAGTGGTCATCAAGAACAGCCGGATTCGTCAGGGCTTTACGATTGACGCCCCCGTTATTCAGCCGGGGCACAAGACAAGAGTATTTTTTCGGATCACGAATGTTTCCCACGACGAGCTGGAGCTGGTGGAAGGGGAAAAATATGTAATGCTGCTTTTTGAGCAGCTGTCCGAGGAGCCGGAAAATCCCTACCGGGGTGTTTTCAGCGACGAGTTTGACTTTACCGGCCTGGGGGAGTATGAGGGCGCTTACCGCAGGCAGATTCGAAAGCTCGAAAAGCGGGAAAAGGACCTGGAGTCGGCCGAGCACTCGATTTATGCAAACGTCTTGGTAATCCTCACCGTGTTTGTGGCCCTTTTCAGTTTTCTCACGACGAATCTGTCCTTTCTTTCCAGGGCGGTGTCGCTGCGGGACTTTCTGCTGTACAATTCCGTGCTCCTTGGGTGCGTCGGCTTCCTGGTGGCGCTTTTGAACGGAGTTGTGTATCCGCGGAAGGGGGGAAAAGCCGCGCTTTTGCGCTGGCTGCCCGCCGTTTTGTGCTTTGCAGCGTCAGCCGCCGTTTATTTTTGGCCCCCTGCGTGAGTGCCGCCTCCGGCGTTTTTGACGCCGGAGGCGGTTTTTGCGGATTTCTTCCTGCGCCGCCCGGTGTTTCCGCGGGGAATCCCCCGGATCGGAAAACGGACCGTCCCGGACGCCGCTTGGCCGGATTTGGCCGGCGTTTCCGAAAATGCGATTGTTTCCCCTCCCGCGGCATAGGATGAAGCATCCTAATGGGGAGGCGGATTTATGGAGGAACGGGAGCGGGAGCTTTTTAAGAAGGCGTGGTTGTTTCTTGCGTCGGAGACTGCGGCCGGGCGGGGGGTTCAGATTCGCGGCGCCGTCGTCCGGGAACTGACGGATGGAGAGCGTCCGGCGGAGAAGAAGGAACGGATATAGCCGGGCTCCGCGGCCCTTCGGACGTGCGTTTCCGCCTGCGCTTGTTTTGCGGCTATACGGCTCATTTGAGGATTTGGCCGCGGCCATTCCGGGGGAATAAGGTTCTCTGTAAGGCATGTATAGGTAAAACGCTTGTCGGCATAAAAACAGACGCCCTCATACGCAGAGAATTTTTCGTGAAAAACATGGGGTGGATGGATCTTCCTCAATCGGCAGTTATTGACATGCTCAGGACTTTCCAGTATAATAAAATCTCCCAGAATCATTGAGAGGAGACAGCGCCGTGAAGCAATTTATTGGCATGAGCCCAAGCGGAAATCTGGAGGAGGCGGTCAGAGGACTCCGCAGCCCCCAGTTTATTATGCTGTTGTCAAACAACTCCCAGTTCGAAACTCATGTGCGGGCGCTGGAGCAGCGCTTTCCCGGCGTTCCGAGCATCGGCTGCATCGGCATGAGCTATCAGGTAAACGTTGTGGAAAACGGCGTCGGGGTAATCGCCTTTTCCGACGGCGTCACCGCGGCCGCCAATGTGCTGGAGCAGGTGTCCACGATGCCGGTGAAGTATATCCGCCGTCTGGAGCAGGATATTCACGCCGTGGGCGGCGCCGGACGGGATACGGTGTGCATCGATTTTTGTACGGGGAACGACGCCTGCGTGCTGACCACGATTTACACATCTCTCCGGCAGCGGGGCATCTCCCTGGTGGGAGGCACCGGCGGCGAGGGCAGGGTTTCCGCCAATGGGCGGATTTATCAGGACGCCGTGGCCTATGCGCTGGTCCGGAACCAGGGCGGGCGGGTGAAGACCTATAAGGAAAATATTTACCACCAGATGGGGGACTATCGGTTCATCGCCTCCAATACGGACCGGGCCAACTACATACTGGGTTCCCTGAACGGCAAGCCCGCCAAGCAGGTGTATAAGAGCATTCTCCATGTGACGGACGAGGAGATCTTGACCCGCACCTTCCAAAATCCCTTTGGGAAGATCAACGGGGACGACACCTGTATCATCTCCATCAAAGAGGTCAATGGCAACGCCCTGGCCTGCTTCCGGCAGGTCAACGACTCCGACGTTCTGATCCTGCTGGAGCTGGGGGACTATCAGGCCATCACCCGGAGCACCATCCAGCAGATTCAGCAGGAGTTTCCCCGGCGCTCGGCGGTTTTTTCCGTGAACTGCCTGTTCCGCTACAAGCTCTTCTCGGAGCGCGGGTACATGCAGACCTATCTGCGGGAAATGGCCGCCCTTGGCTGCCACGCCGGCTTTGTCGGCTATGGAGAGCATTATAACAACCGCTTTGTCAATCAATCCATGACCTGCGTGGTCTTTGAGTAAGGGGGATTCGGAATGTTATTTTCGGGAAAGAACCGGAGGCAGCCGGATCAGCCCTGCCAAGAAAAAAGCCTTTATCCGGTTTTGCATGTGGCGGACAGCCTGAAGGAGTACCAAAAGGAGCTGGTGAAAAAGGAGGTCGCCTCCCTCTCGGAACTGAGCCTGGTGGGAGACACCTTCGCCGGTGTGTTGAAGGAGGCGGACCACTTTCAGGAAGAGCTTCAGAAGATGGGCCAGTCCTTCGCCAACATCGACGATGCCGCGGGGCAGTTCGTCCACGTCCGGTCGGAAGTCGGCGGAGCGGTTTCCGAGGCCCAGGAGCTGATGGAGGCGCTGGGGCAGACGTCTGCGAAGGTCCAGCATTCCTATGACGAGATGGCGGAGATTTTTTCCAAGCTCCAGACCGCCATCCGGGAAATTCAGCAGTGCATGGGGAAAATCGTCTCCATTGCGGACCAGACGAACATTCTGGCAATCAACGCGTCCATTGAGGCGGCCAGGGCAGGCGTGGAGGGCCGGGGATTTGCCGTGGTGGCCGCCCAGGTGAAGGAGCTGGCCAAGGAGATTAAGGTCCTGGCCGGAGAGGTGAACACCGGCGTGTGCGACGTGGAGGACCGGGCCGGAGAACTCAGCGGCAGCATCCGGATGTCCCAGGAAACCTTGGAACAGAGCGTGGGCATTGTCGCCAAGACGGATGAGAGCTTCCGCAAGATCACGTCTGCCGCCGAGGGCGCCGGAGCGGTGCAGGCCCAGATTTCCGGAGTGATCGATTCTTCTCAGGGGGAGCTGCAGATTCTGTGCCAGTTCTTTGACGGAATCAAGGAGCAGTATCAGGAGGTCGTCAAGCACATTGAGCAGGCCAGCCGCCTGGGAACGACCAAGAGCGCCATGTTCGAGGACATGGACAACATGATTTCCCAGCTCCCTCCGGTTGTGAAGGATTTTGAAGCCCGGGATTGACGGCCCCATCCGCCGTCTCGGCGTGAAGGAAGCTTATATTGCGAAAGAAAACCCTTATAAGAGAGTCTCTTTCGGGCTGCCGAAAAGGCAAGAAGCTCCTTCAACGGGAAGAAAAATACTGCGAGAGGAACCCTTTCCGGGTTCCTCTCGTTTTTCATCCTGCGGTTTCCAAGCTTTTTGACGTCTTAAAAGGCGGCGGGCATAAAGTGCCCGCCGCCTTTCAGCAGGTTCCTTCACATCAGCACAATCTCGCCGCAGGCCAGTTTCGCAACGCACTGGTGCGCCTCCTGCCGCAGGCGGAGGAACTGGTCCCCAAAGCTGACCTCTGTCCCTGCATAGGCGACTCCGCACTCCATGCGGCCCCGGTCCTGGTCTTTCAGGCCCTTCTGCGCCTCCTTGGCGCTGTCCAGCTCCTCTTCCAGCTGTCTCAGCCGGTGCTCGGATACGGATATCTTCATTCGGACCTTACCCATAAGGCTGGCTTTGGCGGGATTGTCCAGCTGGGCGTCCAGCTTTTCCAGCTCCGCGGCCAGCTTCGCCAGCTTTTTGCTGACCAGGTCCTTTTCCAGGGTGGCGCAGGGCATGCCGCCCAGGGCGATGGAGGTTTTGACCTCCGACTTGGCGCCGACGGCGCTGGCGCTGACCCGTTCGGCGGCCCATACCCGGCCGCCCATGATGCTCCCCCGGCCGGAGCGGACCTGGACCTCGCCGTCGCAGTAAATCCTGCCGTTGACGATGCAGTCGGTCTGAAGATTTTCCCGGACGAAGATGGTGGCGTTTTCGATGTACTTGGCAAAGATACACCGTCCGGCGCGGATCACCGTGGTTCCGTCGCCCAGGATGCCCTTGACCACCGTCAGGTCGCCGCCGGCCTCCACGGTGCTGCCGGCCTCCACCACGCCGCCCACATAAATATTTCCCATGGCCTTGACGGAAAAGCCGCTGAGCACGTCCCCTTTGATGTTGACGTCCCCCACAAATTTGATCTTTCCGGTGGAAAAATCAACATTGCCGTCGATGTCCAGCACCGGCTTTACCTGAAAGCTGTGCCCGGTGAATTCCACATGGCCCGGGATGGTGGCGACCAGGGCGTCTCCGTCCTCGCTGATATCGGTATTCCGGCCCTTGGGAAGGGAAACGGACTTTCCGCTTTTGGCGGGGACCTCCTGATCCTGCACGGTCCGGCCCGGCTCGCCCTCGGTAGGGCGGATCAGGCGGCAGATCTCCTGGCCCTCCTCCACGTTGCTGATCAGATTCAGGGCGGTGTAATCCACCTGCCCGAACTCGTTCACCTCCAGCAGCCGCTCAACGACCCGGGGGAAATAGTCCACAATGTTGCCGTTTCGCCCGTCAAAGGCGGGCTTTCCCTTTGCCAGCAGGCAGAGGGAGAAATAGCAGTCCCGCTGGTGGGCGATGCGGTCCACCAGGGTTGTGTCCACGCCGAAGACAATGTCGTGCTCCGAAAGAGCCTGCAGAACCATCTCCCGGGTCAGCTCCGCGCCGGGCCCCACCGGCGGAAAAACCAGCATCCAGGCATAGAGCTTGTCGGAGGAGAGAAAGATCCAGGGACGGGCGTCCAGGATCAGGGGCTCGTCTTCTCCGGGCTCCGCCTCCTCCTCTGCGGACTTTTTCTTGCTGTGTTTGCCCCGGGTCCGGCCTTTGACGGCCTTCAGCCGGGAACCGCATACGTTTTTCAGGGAGGACTGCAGACGGTTTTTTTCCTTTGCAATCATGTCCTGAGGGAGGGAGCCGTCCTCGTCCATATACAGCCGGATGGGGGGCAGATTCCCCGACTCCTGCTGGCGGAGGCTGTAGAGCTGGCGAATCGGATGGTCCTGGGGCAGTTCCAGCTGAGACGGATCCTCAAAGGCCGGGGGCTTCTCCGCTTCCGGCGGCGTATACTCCCGCTCTGCGGGAAGCGCTTCGTCCGCATTCTCCTCCCCATGGGAGCCAAAGAGAAGGGATGCAATTTTTTCCTTCCAAGACATATTTGCGGGACCTCCGTTCGCTGTTAAGTTGATGAATTACTACCATTATACGCAACAATTTGCCGCTTGGCAAGAGAAGTTTTCTTGATGGGAGCGAAACGGGAGCCTGCGGGACTTTGGTGCGGAGGGCCCGTTTCCCCTGCGGAAAGGCGCCCGGGGGCGGGAACGGCTCTTTCCGGCAGGGAAGAGGGCGGCTTGCTCTCATAAAAGCAGCCCCTCGGTCGAGGGGCTCAGATAGATCGTAGGCATAGTGATTCCTCCTTCTTATTGAATCCTATGGAATTTTTGCCAAATGTGTGCTATGATGGCCATAACAAGAACCCCGGATTTTATCCGCGCGCTGGAAGCGGATTGCCGGGCGGCTGTGGGCCGGAGGGCGGATGGACCGCCTCCGGGCGCTCCAAAGAGCCGGCTGCCGCCTTCGGGCCGCGGGAATGATACCATCCGGGATGCCGCTGCGGCGAAGAAAACCGTTAACAGGAGGGCTTATGAAAGCAGAACGCGCTTATCCCCGAGTCGTGGTTACCCCAAAGGCCGAACGTGCGGTCCTGCGGGGCCACCCCTGGATCTATGATGCGGAAATCTTGACCCTGGAGGGGACGCCGGAAAACGGCGGCCTGGTGGACGTGCTGGGGAAACGGGGACAGTACCTGGGCACCGGGTTCCTGTCTGAGGCGTCAAAAATCCGGGTCCGGCTTCTCTCCCGGAACGCAAACGACCGCTTTGACGCCGCCTTCTGGGAACGGAAGCTCCGCTGGGCCTGGGAGTACCGGAAGACGGTTCTGGCCCCGGAGGATCTGGACGCGTGCCGGATTATCTTCGGAGAGGCGGACATGTTTCCCGGATTGACGGTGGATAAGTTCCACGACCTCCTCAGCGTTCAGGTGCTGTCGGTGGGAATGGAGCGGGTCAAGGATTTGCTGCTGCCGCTGCTGGCCGGCCTCCTTCGGGAGGACGGCCAGGTTATCCGGGGCGTTTACGAACGGAACGACGCGGCCCTCCGGGAAAAAGAGGGCCTGCCGCAATACAAGGGCTGGTTTCCCCTGCCGGGGGAGGCGGCGCCGGAATCTCCGGTGACGGAGATTTTGGAAAACGGCGTAAGCTATCTGGTGGATGTGGAAAACGGCCAGAAAACCGGCTTTTTTCTGGACCAGAAATACAATCGCCGGGCAGTGGCCCGGCTGGCGGAGGGAAAGACGGTGCTGGACTGCTTCACCCACACCGGCTCCTTTGCCCTGAATGCCGCCCTGGGCGGGGCAAAGCACGTCACCGCCGTGGACGTATCGGAAGCCGCCGTGGAGATGGCCAGGGCCAACGTGGAGCGGAACGGCCTGGGCCACATTGTGGAGTGCCTGGCGGCCAACGTCTTTGAACTGCTTCCGGCCCTGGAGCGGGAACCGGGGAAGTACGACTTCATCATTCTGGACCCGCCGGCCTTTACCAAATCCCGGAAAACGGCGGCCAACGCCATGACGGGCTATAAGGAAATCAACTACCGGGCCATGAAGCTGCTGCCCCGGGGCGGGTATTTGGCCACATGCTCCTGCTCCCACTTTGCCGATGAGGAGAAGTTTGCCGCGATGCTCCGTTCCGCCGCCGGGGACGCCGGAGTCCGCCTCCGCCAGGTCGAGGCCCGGCAGCAGAGCTGCGACCACCCGATTTTGTGGGGTGTGGAGGAGACAAGCTATCTGAAATTTTATTTGTTCCAAATTGTGTAAAGGAGGAAAGGTTGTTATGAAAAAGGTGGGAATCCTGTGCGCCAGCGATACGGAGCTGGCTCCGTTTTTACAAGAATTGGAGGTTGTCCGAAGCACGGAAAAGGCGATGCTGAAATTTTGGGAGGGAAACATCCGGGAAATCCCCGTGGTCGCGGTGTACAGCGGCGTCTGCCGGGTAAACGCCGCCATAGCGGCGGAGCTTTTGATTGAATGCTTCGGCGTGGACGGGATAGTCAACGCCGGGACGGCGGGAGGGATGGCCCCCCGGGTCAAGCTCTTTGACACGGTTGTTGCGGAGCGCTCGGTTTACCACGACGTGGCGGAAGATATCCTGACCGAGTTTCACCCCTGGATGCCGTCGGTTTACTTTCCGGCGGACAGAGGGCTTCTTTCCGCGGCGGAGAAATACGCAAAAGCTCAGGACATTCCCCTCTGGTTTGGGACCATCGCCACCGGAGAGATGTTCGTCAGCGGCAAGGGCCGGGAACGCCTCTGCCAGGCCTACGCTCCTCTGGCGGTGGATATGGAAACGGCGGGGGCCGCCCATGTCTGCTATGTGAACAGCGTTCCCTTCCTGGCGGTACGGAGTATTACCGACACCGCAGAGGGCAGCAGGGAAGCGGATTTTGAGGCAAACTGCGAAAAAGCCTCTGCGATTGCGGCGAAAGCAGTTCTGGGGCTGCTGCGGGAGTGGGTTTAAAAGCCCAGGGGTCCCGCCGCCCGCATCCCCTCCAGATCCCCTGTGGTCCGGAGGAACCAGAGGGAGCAGGCCAGGTCCGCGGTGAAGACCAGAAGGCAGATATACGTTGCCGCCGCGGGAACCGCCCCCGCGAGCGCCGCGGCGCCGGGCTGGACGAAGCGGACCGCCGCCCAGGTCAGCAGTCCCCAGGCCAGCGTGAAGGGAAGGCAGACGCGCCCCCGGAGATTACCGGGGACCCGGCCGTATTCCCAGAAGCGGACGCCCAGAAAGCGCTCGCAGCCCCAGTGGTAGACGTATTCCACCGCCGTGGCGGCAAGGCCGCCGAAAACCACCTGCCCCAGCCGGCCCATGGGCGGGAGGGCCAGGACCGCCAGCATCCCCAGGCCGTACACCGGGCACAGGGGCAGGAACAGCAGGCAGCGCCGCCGCCGCTCCCTGGACCGGGACGCGGCGGCGAAGGCCAGCTCCAGCAGCCAGCCGAGGAAGCTGTAAATCCAGAAGTACCAAAGCAGAGAAGCCATCGCGCGTCACCTCCCGGCTTAGTCTCTCCAAGCGGCAAAGAGGTATCCGCCGCTTGCGCCGGGAGTTTTTTCATGGTATAATGTCCGAAAACCGGTTCTTATGCCCGGAGGGTGCCATGCTGCGGAAGTCCGACGCGTTGGCCGGAGAACCGCGGAAAAAGAGAAGGAGAACGATCAGATGGATACATGGGAAAGCTTGAAAACGGAGTGCCTTGCCTGTAAAGGCTGCTCCCTTGCGGACACCCGTCACAACGTGGTTTTTGGAGATGGCGCCGAGAATGCGGAGATTCTCTTTATCGGCGAGGGACCGGGGCAGAACGAGGATGAGCAGGGACTGCCCTTCGTCGGCCGGGCGGGAAAGCTTCTGGACGAAATGCTGGAGATGGTAAACCTGGACCGGAGCAAGGTTTACATCGCGAACATCGTCAAATGCCGTCCGCCTCAGAACCGGGACCCTCTGAGCGTGGAGCAGGACGCCTGCATCGGCTGGCTGCGCCGCCAGACGGCGCTGCTGCGCCCCAAGATCATTGTCTGCCTGGGCCGCATTGCCGCGAAGGTCATCATCAAAGACGATTTCCGCATCACCCAGGAACACGGCCAGTGGTTCGAGCGGAACGGCCTTTGGATGACTGCCCTCTATCATCCGGCGGCCCTGCTGCGGGACGTCAACAAGCGCCCCGCCACCTTTGAGGACCTGAAGGCCATCCAGGCCAAGGCCCGGGAGCTGTGCGAGCATACGGAGCTGTAATGTTTCCCGGGGGCCCTGAAGCGCAGTTCCGTCCGTGTGGCTTCCGCTCTGCGGAGCTCCGGATTTTTACGCGGGACCCGCGCGCCGCAGAGTAACCGTCAGGGGAGGGGAGATCCCTCCCCTGAAAAAACCCATGATTGTAAACCTTTGTGAAAAAATGGTTGACAATTGAACGGATTTGCGCTATGCTCAATTCCAGGAGCCATTGGCGGCGCTTGACGGTGCCGCGTCGAAGAGAAACCGTAAGATCCTCTTCAACCGCACCGACTATAAAAGGAGGCTGTATTATGTCTGAACAAGCCGCGTCCCGCCT
The DNA here is from genome assembly GCA_947577075.1 of uncultured Oscillibacter sp. Taxonomy (GTDB): domain Bacteria; phylum Bacillota; class Clostridia; order Oscillospirales; family Oscillospiraceae; genus Oscillibacter. The sequence goes on from CANPTW010000007.1 coordinate 32,976, forward strand.
TCGAACCAGGGATATGACGCTGATCGCGGTGTTTACCGCGCTTACGGCGGTCTGCGCCTGGATTTCCGTTCCGGTGCCTGCGCCGTTTGTGCAGTTTACCATGCAGACGTTCGCCGTTTTCGCGGCGCTGCTGACCCTGGGGGGAAAGCGGGGAACCTATGTTGTTACGGCTTACCTGCTGCTGGGCGCCGTGGGCGCGCCGGTATTCAGCAATTTCCGGGGGGGTCTTGGCGTGCTGCTGGGGACCACAGGGGGCTATATTCTGGGATTCTTTTTCACGGCGCTGCTCTATTGGGGGATGACCGGGAAGCTGGGGGAATCCCTGCCGGTGAAGCTCGCCGCCGGTGTGCTGGGAATGGCGACCTATTATGCCTTTGGGACCGCCTGGTATCTGGCTCTCTACGCCCGTGCGGGAAAACCCATGGGGGTGCTGGCCGCCTTGGGCTACTGTGTGTTTCCGTTCATCCTTCCGGACCTGATCAAGCTGGCCCTGGCGGTGCTGCTGTCCCGGCGGGTCGGGAAATATGTACGATGATCTTCTCTTTCTTATAGAATCCGCGGCAAAAGGCCGGCGCTTTTCAGCGCCGGCCTTTTGCATATACCTGTGTTCCGGACGACAGCCGCGCCGGAAGTATCGGCTTTCCGGATTCTGCCGCCGCTTCCCTCCCTTCCGGCTTGCCGGGGGAATGCGGGGATGCCCGGCCGACGGCCGCCTTTTGCCTGCCGTGCGGTTCCATAAATTTTTGGGACAAACCTGGCATAGAGCGGGACGGGCCCTCATAGAGTGTAGCAACCAAAGGAAGGGGGAATCGCCCTTGCAAAAAAACGAGCTTGTTTCCCGCTATGAACAGGCCGCCGCCATCCTGCCCAGCCGTTTGCGTAAGGCGGCGCTGGCCGTCTCCGACGGGGAAAAGGCGGCGGCGGAGGAGCTGCGCCTCCGGGCGGGGCGGCCTTTGACGGTGCTTCTGCCCGGAGGGGAAGCGGCGCTGGACGCCGAGGTGGAGCCGGAGGAGCTGGAAACCCTGTGCGACATCGCCACGGAGTTTTCCCGCTATGCCGCGGCGGAAACCATCCGGGAGGGCTTCCTTCCCGTCCGGGGAGGCTTCCGGGTGGGGCTATGCGGCACGGCGGTGATGAAGGACGGGATAAACACCAACCTAAAAAACCTCTCCTCGGCGGTGATCCGCATCGCCCGGGAGCGGAGGGGCGTGGCGGAGGGCATCGCCCCGAAGCTGTTTCAAAACGGAGGCTTCCTCAGCACGCTGATCCTCTCCCCGCCGGGAGGCGGGAAGACGACGCTGCTCCGGGACCTGGTCCGCTGCCTCTCCGAGGGAGGGCCGGAGCATCCGCCCCAGAGAATTTCCCTCATCGACGAACGGGGAGAGGTGGCGGTGGTCTGCCGGGGAGCGCCGCAGATGGATGTGGGCCCCCGGACCGACGTGCTGGACGCCTGCCCCAAATCCCTGGGCGTTCCCATCGTTCTTCGGGCGATGAATCCCCAGATTATTGCCGTGGACGAGATCACCGTCCGGGAGGACCTGGCGGCCATGAGCCTGGCGACGGGCTGCGGCGTGGGGCTGCTGGCCACCATTCATGCCGCGGACGTGCCGGAGCTGCTGCGAAAGCCCCTCTACCGGCAATTGCTGGAACAGCAGGTTTTCCGCTTGGCGGTCCGCATCCTGCGGAACGGGGACGGACGGGTCTATGCCCTGGAGGAGCTGCCATGCTGAAGCTGCTGGGGGGCCTGTGCGTCGCCTCCGGCGGCGCCTTGGCCTGGTACCTCCAGCAGGCGGAGCGCCGCCGGAACCGGAGGACGCTGTCCGATTTTCAAAGCGCCCTTCAGCGGATGGGGGAGGAGGTCCGCATGACCCGGACGCCCCTGCCGGCGCTGCTGAACGCCCTTGCGGCGGACTGCGGGCCGGAAGCCGCCGCCTTTTTTTCCGCCGTTTCCAAGGCCGCCGGAGAGGGGGAGGATCTCCCCGGAGTCTGGCGGAGTCTGGCGGAGGCGCTCACGCTGGAGCAGGGGGCCCGAGCCGCCGTGTCGGCCCTGGCCTGTGACCTGCAGGGCGACGAGGAGAAGGTCTGTAAAGCAATTTCCCATGTCGCCTGTTTATTGGCGAAGCGGGCGGAGGAGGCGGAACGGAAACGCCCGGAGGAGGAAAAACGGGCGGCCGCGCTGTGGTTTTCCGCCGCGGCCCTGCTGGTGATTTTACTGATTTAGAGGACGAGACGCATGGATGTGGATTTGATTTTTAAAATTGCCGCAATCGGCATTTTGGTGGCGGTGCTGAATCAGCTTCTGGTTCGCTCGGGCAGGGAGGAACAGGCTATGATGACGACGCTGGCGGGCCTGGTGGTGGTCTTGATGATAATGGTCCAGGAGATCAGCGACCTCTTTACCCTCATCAAGACCCTTTTCGACTTTTAACCGTGGAGCTGTCCGTTCAGGCGGCGGTGCTGTGCATCACCGCGGCCCTGCTGGCGCTGGTGGTGCGGCGGGGGAGCCCCGAGTCGGCCCTGCTGCTGACGCTGGGGGCCGCGGCGGCGGTGCTCCTCTCCCTGGCCGGGAGCCTGAAGCTGCTTATGGACTTCCTGGGCCGGCTGGTGGAGGAGAGCGGCCTGTCGCGGGAGCTCTTCATTCCCCTTTATAAAACGGTCGGCATCGCCCTGGTGGTGAAGCTGGGCGGCAGCCTCTGCCGGGACGCCGGGGAGTCGGCCCTGTCTTCGGTGGTGGAAACGGCGGGGGCGGTCTGCGCGCTGGTCGCCGCTCTGCCGCTGCTGCGGGCGGTGCTGGCGCTGCTGCTGGAGCTGATGCGATGAGACAATGGATCTGTTTTCTGTTCTTCCTCCTGGTCCTGACGGCGGACGCCCGGGCGGCGGAGCTGCCCCGGGAGCTGACGGAGGCCGCGCCGGAGGCGGCGGAGGACCTTTTGGAGATCGGCGGCCTCTCCGGTCCGGAGGGCTTCTCCCAGGGCGTGGCGGGCATCGCGGAGCGCCTGGCGGCGGAGGTTCGGGGGGTTCTGCGCCAGCGCCTCCGGGGGGCGGCGTCCATCCTGCTGGTGGCGGTGGCCTGCGGCGCGGTGGAGGGCTTCTCCCATGGGACCGGAGAGGGGAAAACCGCCGTGTTTCTCCCCATGGCCGGGGCCCTGGCGGTGACCCTGCTGACGGCGGGAAGCCTGGAGGACCTGATCGGCCTGGGGGCGGAGACCATCCGGGAGCTGAATCTCTTCTCCAAGGCCCTGCTGCCCACTCTGGCGGCGGCGACGGCGGCCTCCGGCGCGGTGAGCACCGCCACCTTTCAGCAGGTGACCACCGTCTTTCTGGCGGACCTTCTGATGGAGCTCATGGACGGGCTGCTGATTCCCCTGGTGTATCTGTACATCGGGGCCCTGGCCGCCGGGGCGTGCCTCCCGGAAAACCGGCTGGGGGCCATTGCCGAGGCGCTGAAAAAGATCATCACCTGGATTCTGACCTCGTCCTTGCTGCTGTTTACCGTCTACCTCTCCACCGTGCGGGTGGTGGCGGGGGCCGCCGACGGAGCGGCGGTGAAGGTGGCCAAGGCCGCCATCTCCGGGGCGGTGCCGGTGGTGGGCGGCATCATCGCCGAGGCGTCGGAAACGGTGCTGGCCGGGGCGGGGATGCTGAAAAACACCATCGGCGTGTTTGGGATGCTGGCGATCCTGGCGGCCTGCGCCTACCCGTTTTTGCAGCTGGGAGTTCAGTATCTGCTGTACAAGCTGTCCGCCTTTCTGGCGGCGGCGGTGGGGGCGCCGGGACTCTGCAAGCTGATCGACGGCCTGGGGGGCGCCTTCGGCCTGGTCCTGGGCATGACGGGGAGCTGCGCCCTGCTGCTGCTGGTTTCGGTCCTCAGCTCCGTGGCGGCGGTGACGCCATGATCGGGGCGGTGCGGGGCTGGCTCACCTCCATTGCGGCGGTGACGCTGATGCTGACCGTGGTCCAGACCCTGGTCCCGGAGGGAACCGTCCGCAGGATCACCGGCTTTACCGGGGGGCTGCTGCTGCTGGCGGCGCTGCTTCAGCCGGTGCTTCGGACGGACCTGGAGCGGCTGCGGCTGGACTTTTCCGATTATCGCGCAGCCATCGAGGAGCGGGCGGAGGAGCTGGACGCCGGCGGAAAAGAAGAGCTGGCGGCAATCATAGCCGGGCGGACTGCGGCATATATATCGGACAAAGCGGACGCGCTGGGTCTTGCGGTGACGGTCCGGGTGCAGACGGAGCCGGAGGAGGGAATTCCCATCCCGGTTTCGGCGGAGCTGACAGGGCCCTATTCCCGGGAGCTGGCGGACTGGATTGCGGGGGAGCTTGGAATTCCGGCGGAGAGGCAGGTTTGGCATGAAGGAAAAAACTAAAGGAGTGCAAAAGATATGGGACAGGTACAAGTATGCGGCTCTGGTGGCGCTGATCGGCGCGGGACTGCTGCTGTGGCCGGGCCTTGGGGCGCCGGAGGCGCCGCCCCGGCGGGAGGACCGGAGCGGGGAGAGCGCCCGGGACGTCCGGCAGGAGATGGAAGAGATTCTGGGGACGATCAGCGGCGTGGGCCAGGTGAAGGTGATGCTGACGGTGGACTCCGACGGGGAGCGCCAGCTGGCGCAGGACACGCAGCTCAGCTACAGCGGGGACACCGCCGCTCCGGAGGACTATTCCCGGAAATCGGAGACGGTGCTGGTGGACGCTTCCGGGGGAGACGAGGCGGTGGTGGTGCGGACGACGTATCCCACCTATCGGGGAGCGCTGGTGGTCTGCCAGGGCGGCGGAAGGGCGGAGGTGCGCCTGGCGGTGACGGAGGCGGTGGCCGCCCTCACCGGGCTTTCCACCGACCGGGTCACGGTGGCAGAATGGCAGTAATTATTTGGAGGAGGAACGGGTCTATGAGTGCAAGATGGAAGCGGAACGCAGTGGTGGCGGTCATGGCGGTGCTGGTCTGCTCGGCGGTGGCGCTGAACTGGATGTACACCGGCCGGGAGGTGCAGGAGGCCTCCGGCAAGCTGCTGGGAGAGGCCACCCTGGTTTCCAAGCAGGAGACGGAGGGACAGGAGCCCGCGGGTTCCTCCTCCGGAGAGCCGGCGCCCGGCCGGGCGGAGGACGCCGCCGCCCCGGCGGACGAGGGGACGGTCTACACCGGCTCGGACTACTTCGCCTCCGCGCGGCTCACCCGGCAGCAGGCCCGGGACAACGCCATCTCCCTTCTGCAGGAGGCGGCGGACCAGGAGAACGCGGACCAGGCCGTGGCCAACGAGGCCTCCGAGGGCATTCAGGTTCTGGCGTCCTATACGCTGAAGGAGGCCCAGATCGAAAACCTGGTCACCGCCAAGGGCTATACGGACTGCGTGGCCTTTATGGGGGACGAGAGCGTCAGCGTGGTGGTGTCCACCAAGAGCGGGGAGCTGACCGCCGAGGACGTGGCGAAGATCACGGACATCACCATAACGGAAACCGGACTCCCGGCGGACGGCATCAAGATTATGGCGGCAAATTAGTGGTTGTAATTTCCGGCGGGTTATGATAAAATACAAACGCATGATTTCAGAACGAAAACCCGCTGTGGAATGGCGTCCATTTCACAAAGGAAGGAATAAGGAGAGGTACAGCATGGCCGAGAGCAAGGAATACATGACCCTGCCGGAGGAAAACGGCAGCATCAACATCTCGGAGGAGGTCATCGCCGCCATCGCCGTGGGGGCGGTCCGGGAGGTGGAGGGCGTCTCCGGTATGATGACCAACCTGGGAAGCAGCGTCAGCGACCTGGTGAACAACCGGAAAAACGCCCAGAAGGGCGTCCGGGGCGTGAAGATCGACATGACCGGCGCGGCGCTGGTTCTGGACCTGTATCTGACCGTCCGGTACGGCAATCCCATTCCCGAGGTTGCGGGGAACGCCCAGAAGGCCGTGTCCAGCGCCGTGGAGGCGATGACCGGCTGCGCCGTGGAGGCGGTGAACATCCATGTGGGCGGCGTGACCCTGAACTGAGCGCCGGAACGAACGATAAAGGACGTAAGACTATGGTACGGAACACCGCCCGGGAGATCGCCATCCATCTCTCGTATGAACTGAGCTTTACCGACAAGCCTGTGGAAGCGCTGCTGGACCAGCGGCTGACGGCCGAGGCCTTTGCCGGGCTGGCGGAGGAGGACGCCGTTTATCAGGAGGCCCCCAACGCCAAGCAGGCGGATTATATCCGCCGCCTGGTCCGGGGCGTGGAGGAGCACGGCGCGGAGCTGGACGGCTATATTGCCAAGTACGCCAAGGGCTGGAGCTTTTCCCGCATTCCCCTGGTGGCCTCCGCCGTTATGCGGGTGGCCATGTACGAGGTCATGTATATGCCAGACGTTCCCAACGCCGCCGCCATCAACGAGGCGGTGGAAATCGCCAAGAAGTACGAAACGCCGGAGACGGTGAAATTCATCAACGGCATTTTGGGCAGCTTCTCCAGGCAGGAGCTCTCCGAATAAAAAACAGCAGAGCGGACATGGAGGAAAACCATGTCCGGCTCTGCTTTTTCCCGTGGGGCGGATAAAGTCCTCAGCCAGTCTGCCGGGCCGCGTTTTTCCTGACGGAAACCGGAAGCGGCCGCCTGGGCGGCAGGGGGGTCAGGCCCTCGCTGGTGCGGAAGCCCAGAAGGAAGGCCTGAACGGCCGTGAAGGTCAGCGCCCGGTCCAGGCTGTTGTGGGCGGCGGGGACCAGCTCCTCCCGCACCAGGTCGAAGTCAAATTCATAGCTGTCCTTTTCCACAGCGTCAAGCTGGGGCCGGATGTAGTTGGCGTGAAGCCAGAGCAGGAAGTCAGACATTGTGCGTACCGTCCTTTCATCAAGTGCGAGAAACATGAAATGGATTTCGTGTTTTTAGGATAGCATGAAACGCATTTCGTGTCAAGGAGTTTTTATGGAATTTTCGGAGAGATTGCGTACGCTGCGGGCCGAGTGTAAGGAAACACAGGTGCAGGTGGCGGCGGCAATCGGAATGACATCCCGGCAGTATCAGGGCCTTGAGGGCGGGACCAGCGTGCCAAACTTTTATAATCTCTGCGCCCTGGCCGACCACTTCGGCGTGAGCCTGGATTACCTGGCGGGGCGCTCCGACGAGAGGTAGCCTATGGAACAGCACATTTTCGGCGTCACGGAGGTCAACCGGCTGGTGAAGCTCCTGCTGGACGGAGAGCCCATGCTCCAGGACGTGTACGTCCGGGGGGAGCTCTCCAATTATAAAATGTATCCCTCCGGGCACCACTACTTCACCTTAAAGGACCCCGAGGGGGCCCTGCGCTGCGTCATGTTCCGGGGACAGGCCTCCCGTCTCCGGTTCCGCCCGGAAAACGGCATGAAGGTCATCGCCCAGGGGCGGATCACCGTCTTCCCCCGGGACGGGGCCTATCAGCTCTACTGCAATGCCCTGACCCCCGAGGGGGCGGGGGACCTGGCGGTGGCCTTTGAGCAGCTGAAGGCCAGGCTTTACGCCGAGGGGCTCTTTGACCCCGCCCATAAGAAGCCCCTGCCGCCCTATCCGGAGCGGATCGCCGTGGTCACCTCCTCCGCCGGGGCGGCGGTCCACGACATGATCCGCATCCTGCGGCGGCGGTATCCCCTGGCAAAGGTGGTTCTTCTGCCCGTTCGGGTGCAGGGACCCGAGGCTCCGCCGGAGATTGCCGGGGCCATCCGCTATGCCAACCGCTGGCGGGTGGGGGACGTGATCATCACCGGCCGGGGGGGCGGGTCCATGGAGGACCTCTGGGCCTTTAACGACGAGCGGGTGGCCAGGGCCATTTATGACTCGGAGCTGCCCGTTATTTCCGCCGTGGGCCACGAGCCGGATGTGACGATTTCCGATTTTGTGGCGGACGCCCGGGCCTCCACCCCCTCCAACGCGGCGGAGCTTGCCGTGCCGGACCGGGAGGCCCTCCGCCAGTGGCTGGGCGGAGCCGCCGGGCGCATGGAGCGGAGTGAGTCCGCCCGGCTGGCGGCCCTCCGGCAGCGGCTGGACTCTCTTGCGGAGAAGCGGGTCCTGAAGGACCGGCTGGCCTGTGTGCAGGATAAGCGGATGGAGCTGGTCCACGTCCAGCAGCGGCTGGGGGACCTGTCCGCCGCCCTGGTGGCCGGGAAGGCCCGGCGGCTCTCGGTGCTGGGGGCGGCGCTGGACGCGATGAGTCCCCTGAAGGTTCTGGGCCGGGGCTATGCCATGGCCCGGGGGCCGTCGGGGAATATTTTGCGCTCCTGGAAAGATGTGCGAACCGGGGAACGGGCCGCCGTGACGCTGGGGGAGGGAGGCTTCCTCTGTACGGTGGAGGAGCCTTATAAGGAGGAAAAGCAGATATGGCCGCAAAAAAAATGACGTTTGAGCAGCAGATCACCCGGCTGGAGGAGATTGTCTCCGTCCTGGAGCAGGGGGATGTTCCGCTGGCGGACTCCCTGTCCCTCTTTGAGGAGGGGACAAAGCTCATCGCCGCCTGCACCAAGCAGCTGGACCAGGCGGAACAGCAGGTGGTAAAGCTGATGAAGGGCCCCGACGGCGCGCCGGTGGAGCAGCCCTTTGCGAGTACGGAGGAGGAATGAGCCATGGAGTTCCAACAGCAGCTGGAAGCGGCCCGGAACCTGGTGGAGGGCCGCCTGGCGGAATTTTTCCCGGGCGGCGGCCTGGAGGAGGCCATGCGGTACAGCCTCCTGGCCGGTGGCAAGCGGGTCCGGCCCATTCTGACCATGAAATTCTGCGAGGCAGCGGGGGGAACCATGGCGGAGGCCCTGGATTTTGGCTGTGGAGTGGAAATGCTTCACACCTATTCTCTCATCCACGACGACCTGCCCTGTATGGACAACGACGACCTGCGCCGGGGGATGCTCACCAGCCATAAGAAATTCGGCGAGTGCGTGGCCACCCTGGCGGGGGACGCCCTCCAGGCGGCGGCGTTCCGGACGGTGCTGTCCGCCGAGGGCCCGTGGCGGCACGGCGGAAAAATCGCCGTGGCCCTGGCGGCGAAGATTCTGGCGGAGGCCGCCGGGGAAACCGGCATGTGCGGCGGGCAGTACTGGGATACCGTCGGCAATGGGCACAGCCGCACCGTCGAGAGCCTGACGGAGATCAACGACCGGAAGACCGGGGCCCTCCTCCGGGCCGCCTGCATGATGGGCGTGGCGGCCTCCATGGGCCGCCGGGAGGTGGACGGCGCGTGTATGGACGCCGCCCGGGAGTACGCGGCGAATCTGGGCCTTGCCTTCCAGATCCGGGACGACATTCTGGACGCCGTTTCCACAAGGGAGGAACTGGGAAAACCCATCGGCTCCGACGCGGCGAACCGGAAGGCCACTTATGTAACCCTCCTGGGCGTGGACGCCTGTGAGGAGCGGGTGCTGGCGTACACCGCCCTTGCCAAGAAGGCCCTGAACGGCTGCGCCTGGGCCGGGGACACGGCGTTTCTGAGGGACCTGGCGGACAGCCTGGCAGTCCGGAGAAACTGATTTTATTGAGGGAAATCATTCCTGGAAAATGGGATTCCGGGGGGAGAAAACTGTGGCAAAGAATATTTTGCATTCCCTGGAACAGGGGATGGGCGGCTTTTCCAAGGGGCAGAAGCGCATTGCGGCCTACATTCTGGAGAACTATGACAAGGCCGCCTTTATGACCGCCAGCCGTTTGGGGAAGCTGGTGGGCGTCAGCGAATCCACGGTGGTCCGCTTCGCCTCCGAGCTGGGTTACGACGGCTACCCCGGCATGCAGCGGGTCCTGCAGGATATGATCCGGAGCCGCCTGACCTCCACCCAGCGCATCCAGGCGGCGGGGGACCTGTTTTCCGGCCAGGATGTGCTGCCGGCGGTGATCCAGTCCGACATAGACAAGCTGCGCCAGATGATCGGCCAGGCCAGCCGGAGCGAGTTTGACCGGGTGGTGGACAAGATCAGAACCGGGCGCCACATTTATATACTGGGGGTCCGGTCCTCCTCCTTTGTGGCGGGTTATCTGCACTTTTATATGCACCTTCTCTCGGAAAACGTGACCCTGATCCAGTCCAACGCGGCGGGGGAGATGTTCGAACAGATGCTCCGCATGGGACAGGGGGACGTATTGATTGCCATCAGTTTTCCCCGGTATTCCAAGGTCACCATCAATACCGTGAAATTTGCCCGGGACCGGGGGGCGGAGATCATCGCCATCACGGACAACGAGCTCTCCCCGATCTATGAGCTCTCGGACGCGGCGCTGCTGGCCCCCTGCGAGATGATTTCCTTTGTGGATTCCATGGTGGCGCCGCTGTCCTTGATCAACGCCCTTTTGGTGGCCCTGTCCAACCGGGCGGGAACCGACGTTTCCAGCACCTTTGCGGAGCTGGAGGATATTTGGAACGCTTACGGCGTGTTTGGAAAGATGGACGATGAGTAAACACATTGTGGTAATCGGCGGCGGCGCCGCCGGGATGATGGCCGCCGTTTCCGCGGCGGAACGGGGGGCCTCCGTCACGCTGCTGGAACCCAACGAGCGGCTGGGGAAAAAGCTGAACATCACAGGCAAGGGCCGCTGCAACCTGACCAACAACACCGGGCTGGAGGAGCTGCTGGCCAACATTCCGCGTAACGGAAAATTCCTTTACAGCGCCTTGTCTCGCTTTAATGCCCAGGATGCAATGGCGTTTTTTGAGGCCCTGGGCGTCCCCTTGAAGACGGAGCGGGGGAACCGGGTGTTTCCCGTGTCGGACAGCGCCTTTGATATCAGCGCGGCCTTGGAACGGCGGCTGAGAAAGCTGCGGGTGTCCGTTGTCCGGGACCGGGCCGTATCCCTGGAGATCGCGGACGGCCGGATCCGGGGCGCTGTGGGGGAGCAGGGGCGCTATCCCGCCGGCGGGGTGGTCCTGGCCACCGGGGGAGTCTCCTATCCCGCCACCGGCTCTACCGGAGAGGGGCACCGCATGGCGGCGGAGGCCGGGCACACGGTGACGCCGCTGCGGGGCTCCCTGGTGCCCCTGCGGGACTTTGGCGTGGGCCGGGAGCTGCAGGGCCTGAGCCTGCGGAATGTGGGCCTGACGGTGTTTGAGGACAGCAGAAAAATCTATGGGGATTTTGGGGAGCTGGTGTTCACACACTTCGGCGTCAGCGGGCCGCTGATACTCTCCGCCTCCGCCCATATGCGGCGCTTCGGGGAGCGGGCCTATCATTTGGAAATTGATTTGAAGCCCGGGCTGGAGGACCGGACCCTGGACCGGAGGCTTCTGTCCGACTTTGAGAAATACAGCAATCACGATTTCTGCAACGCCCTGGACGATTTGCTGCCCAAAAAGCTGATTCCGATAATGGTCCGTGCCTCCGGCATCGATCCCCGCCGGAAGGTGCACGATCTCACAAAAGAGCAGCGCCGGGGGCTTCTCCAGGTGCTGAAGCATTTTCCCGTGGTGATTGCCGGACCCTGCCCGGTGACGGACGCCATCGTCACGTCCGGCGGCGTTCAGGTCAAAGAGGTTCGCCCGGATTCCATGGAGTCCAAGCTTGTAAAGGGGCTGTTTTTTGCGGGGGAGCTTCTGGATGTGGACGCTTATACGGGGGGGTTCAATCTGCAGATTGCCTGGTCCACGGGGCGGGCCGCCGGCATAGCCGCAGCGTCGGCCGACTAGGGCCTGTTCCCATAAGCCCAAACGCACGTGTTTCCGGGAAATGTTGCCGCCTGCGGCGTTAAAAATTTTTGCCTTGCATCCGGCAAAAATTTCCTCGGAAATCCGCACATTTGGTTTAGGTGAACAGACCCTGGGAAGCTGCGGATACAGGTTTTTGGGAAAAGAAAGTCGGGAGGTTTTTTATGAGCACCATTCGCGTCGCCATCGACGGCCCTTCCGGCGCGGGAAAAAGCACCCTGGCCCGCGCCGCCGCCGCCGGATTGGGTTTTTTATATGTGGATACCGGCGCTATTTACCGGACCGTGGGCCTCTATGCCTGCGAAAGCGGCATCGACCCGGGCGCCGAGGCGGCGCTGTCGGCGGCGCTGCCGGGACTCCGGGTGGAGCTTCAGTACGATGAGGCCGGACAGCAGCGGATGCTGCTCAATGGCCGGGACGTCAGCGAGGCGATCCGCCGGCCCGAGATTTCCCGCTGCGCTTCCGTGGTGTCCGCCCTGCCCGCCGTCCGGGGGTATTTGCTGGAAACCCAGCGGGAGCTGGCCCGGAAGAACAGCGTCGTTATGGACGGCCGGGACATCGGAACGGTGGTTCTGCCGGACGCGGAGGTCAAGGTTTTTCTGACCGCCTCTGCGGAGGTCCGGGCTCGGCGGCGCTGCCGGGAGCTGGAGGAGCGGGGAACGCCCCAGCCCTTTGAAGAGGTGCTCCGGGACATCGAGGCCCGGGACTGGAAAGACACGCACCGCGCCGCCGCGCCCCTGCGGCAGGCCCGGGACGCCGTGCTGCTGGACACCTCGACGATGAGTTTTTCGGAGAGCCGGCAGGCCCTGCTGCGCATTATCCAGGAAAGGATGGGAGCATGAAACCGTTCAACCGTCTGTTTGTCTTCATTTATTACTTCGTGGGCTTTATTGCCGGCGTCCTGCATCCCGTCTCCGTGGAGGGCATGGAAAAGCTGCCCCGGAGCGGCGTGCTGCTCTGCCCCAACCACGCCAGCAACTGGGACCCAATTTTGGTGGCGCTGAAGCTGCCCGTCAATTACCGGCTCCATATCATGGCCAAGGAGGAGCTGTTCCAAAATCCCCTTTTGGGCTGGCTTTTGAAGAAGGTGGGCGCCTTTCCCGTCAGCCGGGGCAGCAACGACATCAACGCCGTTAAACAGTCCATCCAGGCCCTGAAGGAAGGAGACAACCTGCTGATCTTCCCCGAGGGGACCACGATCCGCAACGGCGTGGGCTATACGGACGGCCTTCCGGCCCATGCCAAGGCTGGCGTGGCGATGATCGGCGTACGCACGGGGGCTGTGCTGGTGCCCGTCTTCGTGGACGGGGAGAAGAGGCTCTTCCGCCGGACCCGCATCATCTTCGGCGATCCCTATGAGCCCCATTACACGGGACGCCGGGGCACCTCCGAGGAAATGCAGAAAATTGCCGACGGCCTTCTGGAGGCCGCCTATGCCCTGGGCGGCCAGGCCGTGGGAGGGAGGCCGCTGTGCAGGTAATTCTCGCGGAGAGCGCCGGATTCTGCTACGGCGTGCGCCGGGCGGTGGAGCTGGCCCGGAAGACCGCCGGGGAAACCGCCGGATGCTGGATGCTGGGGGATCTGATTCATAATACCCATGTGGTAGAGGAACTAAAACGTCTTGGGGTGCAAAAGGTAGAAAGCATTAAGGCTTTACAGCGTGGAGACACGGTGGTCATCCGCTCACACGGGGAATTGAAGCAGGTTTTGGATGCCCTGGAGGCCGGAGGCGTCTGCTGCGTGGACGCCACCTGCCCCAATGTCCGCCGTATCCAGACGCTGGCCGCCCGGGCGGAGGAGGAGGGCCGGACCCCCGTTATCATTGGCGACGCGTCGCACCCGGAAGTGGCCGGAATTGCCAGCTGGTGCCGCCATCCCCTGGTGTTCCGCGGTCCGGAAGCGGTGAAAGCGTGGCTGGAGCGGGAGCCGGAGGCCCGGGAAACGCCCCTGACGGTGATGGCGCAGACCACGTGTATTCGTGAACTTTTTGAAACTTCTTGGAAAATCGTAAAAAAAGAGTGTACAAACGCAAAAAAGTTTGATACAATATGTACCGCTACGCATAAGCGTCAGTCTGAAGCGGCCATACTCGCCGCGAAAGCGGACGTCATGGTCGTGGTAGGAGACCGTAAAAGCGCCAACACCAAACATTTGACGGAAATTTGCAAGGAGAGCTGCCCCCGTGTCCTTCAGATCGAGAACGCGGACGAGCTCCCGCCGGATTTTTTCAGTGGTTGTTCTGTTGCGGGCCTTACGGCCGGTGCTTCCACGCCAGCGGGCATTATTAAGGAGGTATATGCAGCCATGAGTGAAGAAATCAGAGCGGTCGAGAACAACGAGGAGTCCTTTGAGGAACTGCTGAACCAGTCCTTCAAAACTTTAAATACAGGAGAGAAGGTAACCGGCATCGTCACCGCCATCACTCCGACGGAGGTGCAGGTGGATGTGGGCGCCAAGCAGGCCGCTTACATCAAGTTCAGCGAACTGACCGACGATCCCGCCGCCAAGCCCGAGGACGTGGTGAAGGTGGGCGACGAGATCGAAACCTACATTGTCCGCGTCAACGACGTGGAGGGCTACGCTGAGCTGTCCAAGAAGCGGCTGGACGCCGTGAAGGTCTGGGAGAACATCGAGCAGGCCGTGGAGGAAAAAACCGTAATGGAAGGCACCGTCACGGAGGAGAATAAGGGCGGCATCGTGGTGTCCGTCAAGGGCGTCCGGGTGTTCGTTCCCGCCTCCCAGAGCGGCCAGCCCAGAGGAGCCGACCTCTCCGCCATGAAGGGCCAGAAGGTTCAGCTCCGCATCACGGAGGTCAACCGCGCCCGCCGCCGGGTGGTGGGCTCCATCCGCTCCGTCTCCGACGAGGCCCGCCGGGCCGCGCAGGAGGAGATCTGGGCCAACATCGAGGTGGGCAAGCGCTACACCGGCACCGTGAAATCCATGACCAGCTACGGCGTGTTCGTCGACATCGGCGGCGTGGACGGCATGGTACATATCTCGGAGCTGAGCTGGAGCCGCATCAAGACTCCCTCCGAGGTGTGCAAGGTGGGGGACACCATGGAAGTCTATGTGATTTCCTTCGACCCCGAGAAGCGGAAGATCTCCCTGGGCGTCAAGGACCACAACGTGGATCCCTGGCAGGTCTTTATGGACAAGTATCAGGTGGGCGACGTGGCCTCCGTCCGCATTGTCAAGCTGATGACCTTCGGCGCCTTTGCCGAGGTGGTTCCCGGTGTGGACGGCCTGATTCACATCTCCCAGATTGCGGACCGCCGCATCGAAAAGCCCGAGGACGTGCTGTCCGAGGGGCAGATTGTGGACGCCCAGATCACCGCCGTGGACGAGGAGCGGAAGAAGATTTCCCTGTCCATCCGCGCCCTGCTGGCCCCCTCTGTGGAGGAGCCCGAGGGAGACGAGGCGGAAGAGGAGTAAGTTTCCGCAAACTGCAAAAACCGCGAAATAGGAAAAGGCAGGCCGTTTGGCCTGCCTTTTTTTGAAAAAACCTGTTATTTTTTTCACGTTTTCCATTGCAATATTTTGGCAAAGATGTTATACTATTGACCATAGATGTCATACGACAGGAGCTTGCCCTTCGTTTTTGCGAAGAAACAGAAATTTATCATGAAAGTGGAGGAATCAACTATGAGCTATCAGGAGGAATACCGGCAGAAGCTGACCACCGCGGAGGAGGCGGTCAAGGCCGTCAACTCCGGCGACTGGGTGGACTATGGCTGGACCGTCTGCTCTCCCAACGCCCTGGATAAGGCCCTGGCGGCCCGGATGGAGGACTTGACGGATGTGAACATCCGGGGCGGCATCCTGACCCGCCGGCCCGCCATTTTCGACGTGCCGGACGCCACAAGCCATTTTGCCTGGAATTCCTGGCATATGAGCGGCATTGAGCGGAAGGCCATCAAAGAGGGCTTTGCGTATTACATCCCCCTGCGCTACTCGGAGCTGCCCGGCTATTACCGGGACTGCATCAAGACCCTGGACGTGGCCATGTTCCAGGTCGCCCCCATGGATGAGCACGGCTGGTTCAACTTCGGCCCCGGCGGCTCCCATCTGAAGGCGGTGTGCGAGTGCGCCAAGACCATCATTGTGGAGGTCAACAAGAATATTCCCGTCTGCCTGGGGGGCTTTGAGAACTGCGTCCATATCGACGACGTGGCCATGATTGTGGAAGGGGAGAATCCGCCCATGGAGACTCTGGGCGGCGCCGGGGCGGCCTCCGAGGTGGATATGGCCGTGGCGAACCTGGTGGTTCCGGAGATTGAGGACGGCGCCTGCCTGCAGCTGGGCATCGGCTCCATGCCCAGCGCCATCGGCAAGATGATCGCCGAGTCCGATCTGAAGGACCTGGGCGTTCACACCGAGATGTATGTGGACGCCTTTGTGGATATGTCCAAGGCGGGCCGCATTACCGGCGCCTGCAAGCCCTTTGACCGGGGCCGGCAGACCTATGCCTTCGCCGCGGGCACGCAGAAGCTCTATGACTTCCTGAACAACAACCCCGAGTGCATGGCGGCGCCGGTCAGCTACGTCAACGATATTGCCCGGGTGTCCCAGATCGACAAATTCACCTCCATCAACGGCGCGGTAGACATCGACCTCTATGGCCAGGTTTCCTCCGAGTCCTCCGGCATCAACCACATTTCCGGCGCCGGCGGGCAGCAGGACTTCGTCATGGGCGCGTATCTGGCCAAGGGCGGCAAGAGCTTCATCTGCTGCTCCTCCTCCTTCATGGACAAAAAGACCGGCCAGCTGAAATCCCGCATCCGGCCCACGCTGGTGGAGGGCTCCGTGGTCACCGCCACCCGCACGAACCTGCACTGGATTGTGACGGAATACGGCAAGTTCAACGTCAAGGGCAAGTCCACCTGGGAGCGGGCGGAGGGCCTGATCGGCCTGGCCCATCCCCAGTTCCGGGAGGAGCTGATTGCCGAGGCGGAAAAAATGCACATCTGGCGGCGCTCGAACAAGCGCTGAGCCGCCGCTCTTTGCGGGGCCTCTGCCGTGTGGTGTTTGTCTCATCGAGTGGGTGCTTCGTTTAATCAGCAGTTTTGATCAGTCTTGGCATGGAATCTTCAAGTCAGCATGGAATCCGTATTGAAAAGAGGCAGACAGCATATGCGGCAGAGGCCGCGACAGAGAAAGGGGTGTCCATGTTCCAAATCGGGGACCTGGTCGTGCATCCCATGCACGGCGCGGGTATCATCGATGATGTCGTCCGGGAAAAGGTGGCGGGAACAACGAAGGAGTATTATGTCTTCAAAATGCCGGTGGGGGGTCTTGTCCTGAAGATTCCCACGGCCAACTGTCAGGCCATCGGCATCCGGTCCATCATCTCGCCAACAGAGGCGGAGGCGTTCTTCGCCGGAATCCCCGCGTTGGAGGTCGAGTCCAACGCAAACTGGAACAAGCGTTATCAGGAGAATCTTCTCCGGCTGAAAAGCGGAGACTTGAACGAGGTGGCCCGCGTCGTCAAGGGCCTGATGCGGCGGGAGTCCCGCCGGGGGCTCTCCACAGGGGAGCGGAAGATGCTCCACAGCGCAAAGCAGATCATTATTTCGGAAATTGCGCTGGTGGAGGGCTGTGCCTATCAGGACGCGGAAGCCCGGCTGGACCATGCCGTCATGCAGAAGCCCGGGATCAGCCCTTCCTGAGCGTTCAAAAACGAAAGGGGCCTCTTTCAGAGGTCCCTTCCTGTCTTGCCGGCAATCGGTCTATGGAATACGGCGCCCGTCAGGGCAGAGAGGGTATTTGCGATGCTGCGGTTTTTCAAGAAAGTGCGGGAGGCCAGGCGGCCCCGCTGCGCCGCGCTGGTGGCTGCGGCGGGCAGTTCTCAGCGGATGGGGGGCGTGAACAAGCTGCTCCAGCCGCTGGAGGGCGTGCCGGTGCTGGTGCGGACGCTGGCGGCGCTTCAGGTCGCCGGCAGCGTGGACGAGATTATTGTCGCCGCACGGGAGGAAGACATCCTGGAAATTTCCCAGCTTTGCCGGACCTATGGGCTGTCAAAGTGCACCAAGGTCGTCCGGGGCGGGGAAAACCGGGTCCACTCCGTTCTGCTGGCCGCTCTGGAGGCCGCCCCCGAGACGGAGCTTCTGGCGGTGCAGGACGGCGCCCGCCCTCTGGTGACGCCGGAGCTCATCGACCGGGTTGCCGCCGCCGCCGCCCGCTGCGGGGCCGCGGCGCCCGCCGTGGCGGTGAAGGACACGGTTAAGGCTGCGGGTGCGGACGGCGCCGTGGAGGAGACTCTGGACCGGGGACGGCTCCGGGCCGTCCAGACGCCCCAGGTCTTTCAGGCCGATCTTTTGAAAGCGGCCCTCCAGTCCGCCCTGGAGCAGGAGGCCCCCGTCACCGACGACGCCTCCGCCGTGGAGCGGCTGGGGAAGACCGTCTTCCTGGTGGACGGGGAAGAGGAGAATTTGAAGATCACCACGCCCCTGGATTTGATCCTTGCGGAAGCCGTCATACGGGCCCGGGAGGAAGGGCGATGACGGCGCTCCGCATCGGCCACGGCTACGACGTCCACCGTCTGGCCGGGGACCGGAAGCTGATTTTGGGCGGCGTGGAGATTCCCTGGGAAAAGGGGCTTTTGGGCCACTCCGACGCGGACGTCCTGGTCCACGCCGTGATGGACGCCCTGGCGGGGGCCGCCCGCCTGGGGGACATCGGGAAGCTGTTCCCGGACACGGACCCGGCCTATCGGGGGATTTCCAGCCTCAAGCTGCTGGAGGAGGTGGGCCGCCTTTTGCGGGGGAGTGGCTTTGCCGTGGTGAACATCGACGCCACGCTGCTGGCCCAGGCCCCCAAGATTGCCCCTTATAAGGCCCGGATGGCGGAGAACATTGCCGCCGCGTTGGGCATCGAAGCGGAGCAGGTCAGCGTCAAGGCCACCACCGAGGAGGGCTTGGGCTTCACCGGGGACGGTTCCGGCATGGCGGCCCATGCCGTGGTTCTGGTGGAGAAAAAGGGAGCGAGCCTATGAGACAACGGAAACTCTCCTTTGCCGCGATGCTTCTTCTGATGCTGGTTTTGCTGGCCGCGCCGTTTTTGGCCCTGGATTTTGCCTCCCGGCGGGGAAGCCCTACGACGGATGTTTTCATTAAAAACCTTGTCTTAGAGGATACCCATTTCTCCATGACGGCAAGCCTGGAGAGAAAGAGTGCCACAACGTTCCGCCGGGCCAATTGGGAAATAGAGGACGACGTGTTGTATATCACCCTTTTCAGCGGGCTGGTCCGGGGTGGCTACTGCCAGGATAAACTGAATGTCGACTTTGAGAACGATGCCCTGCGGGATGTCCGGCAGGTCTGTCTGCGGGACCGTTCTTTTTCCAGACTCATATATTCCAGATAGTCTCTTGCGCTCCGCCTCGGCGGGGCGTTTTCGCGCGCTGGCACCTTTCTCTCCGGGTCCCATAAAATAGGAGAGAAAGGAGGAGTGTTTGTGGAGCACTATATCGTCCTCGCCCGCTCCGTGACCTACGCCCAGCGGATGCAGAAATCCCTGAGCCGGGCGGGCATTCGCTGCCAGATCTTTCGGCCTCCCAGAGACCTGACGGACCTGGGCTGCGCTTACGCCGTGCGCATAGCGGTTTCTAATCTGCCGGAGGCTCTCTCGGCCCTGCACAAGGACCGGCTGGACCCCGTTCAAATATTTATCTACCAGCAGGGACAGTACCAGGAGGTGGGGCCATGATCTACTTTGACAGCGCGGCCACCAGCTTCCAAAAACCGGCCTCCGTGGCCGCCGCCATGTGGGAGGCGCTGGCCTCCATGAGCTCGCCGGGGCGGGGGGGATACCCCGCCGCCGCGAAGGCGGCCGACACGGCCTTTCAATGCCGCTCCGAGCTGGCGGAGCTCTTTGGCCTCGGCAACCCGGAGCAGGTGGTTTTTACCCTCAACGCCACGCATGCGCTGAACATCGCCATCAAGAGCCTGGTTCCGCCCGGGGGAAAGGCGGTGGTTTCCGGCTATGAGCACAACGCCGTCACCCGCCCGCTGGAGGCCCTGCGGGCCAGGATATCCGTGGCCGCCGCCCCGCTTTTTGAACCGGATGCGGTGCTGGAGGCCTTTGACCGCCTGATCAGGCCTGATACCGACGCCGTGATCTGCAGTCATGTCTCCAACGTCTTCGGCTTCATACAGCCGGTGGAGGAGATCGGAAAGATCTGCCGGAGCCGGGGAGTGCCCTTTATCGTCGACGCCTCCCAGTCCGCGGGAATTCTGCCCTTGGACATGGGAAGCCTTGGCGCGGCCTTTGCCGCCATGCCGGGACACAAGGGACTCTATGGTCCCCAGGGCACGGGCGTGCTGCTCTGCAGGGAGGATGCGCCGGCCCGGCCCTTACTGGAGGGGGGCACCGGCAGCCAGTCCATCCAGCAGCAGATGCCCGACTTCCTGCCGGACCGGCTGGAGGCCGGGACCCTCAACATGACGGGCATCGCGGGGCTGCTGGCCGGCGTCCGCTACGTCCGCCGCGGGGGACTGGAAAAAATACTGGAACACGAAAAGCATCTGACCCGCCTGGCGGTCCAGGGCCTGGAAACCCTGCCCGGTCTGCGGGTCTACGCCTCTCCCGGCCTGCGGGACCAGACGGGAGTTCTCTCCTTCACGATGGAGGGGCGGGACGTGGAGGATCTGGGGGAGGCCCTGGCCGAGCGGGGGATTGCCGTCCGGGCGGGCATTCACTGCGCCCCCTATGCCCACCGAACCGCCGGGACCCTGGATACCGGCACCGTCCGCCTGAGCTTCTCCGATTTCAACACGCCCGAGGAGGTCGCCCGCCTGATCCGCGCGATCCACGGGGACTTGGGGCGTTTTTTCTGAACAGTCCGTGAATTTTTCGGTAATTTCCCCTTGGTTTACCTTGCTTTTTACCGCAGGCTTCTATATAATCTAAAGTATTCATGACCTGATGCCGGGAGGCGCTCCCGGAGGAACAGCCGCCCCACAGGCGGCCGGGAGGAAAGGGATGACGTCGTAAAAATGAATGTGACGCTTACAGAACTGTTTTCCACCATTGGCCGGTATCTGCTGACCATTGGGGTGGCGGACGTTCTGGATATCACCATCATGGTGTTCGCGCTCTATAAGGTGCTCACCCTGGCCCAGACCACCAAGGCCGCCAGCCTGCTCAAGGGGCTGTTTGTGTTCCTGGCGGTGCTGCTTTTGAGCTATCTGTTCCAGCTGAACGGCATTTACTACCTGCTCAGCAAGATGGTGGAGTGGGGCGTGCTGGCCCTTGTCATTCTCTTTCAGCCGGAGATCCGCCGGATTCTGGAGGAGATGGGCAGCCGCCGCATCCTGGCCTTTTTCGCCCGGACGGAGAATGCCAGCGTTCTGGAGCAGACCATTGAGCAGACGGTGCTGGCCTGCTCCGAGATGTCCCAGTCCCGTACCGGCGCGCTGATTGTGTTTGAGCGGGAAATCCTGCTGGACGACATGGTCCGCAGCGGGACGGTGCTGGACGCGGCGGTGTCCAGTGAGCTTTTGAAAAATATCTTCTTCGTAAAAGCGCCCATGCATGACGGAGCGGTCATTGTCCGCCATGGCCGGGTGCTGGGAGCGGGCTGCATGCTGCCTCTGAGCAAGAATGTGAACCTCTCCCGGGACCTGGGGATGCGGCACCGGGCCGGCATCGGCATGAGCGAGAACTCCGATGCGGTGGTGGTCATCGTGTCGGAGGAGACCGGCTCTATTTCCGTGGCCACCGGCGGGATGCTGAAACGGCATCTGAAGCCGGAGACCCTGGATAACCTCCTGCGGAACGAACTGCTTCCGCAGGAGGAGAGCGGGACCGACACGCAGAAATTCAGCCTGACGGGCCTGCTGCGCTCCAGGAAGGACGGAGGTGCGTAAGGTGGAGAACGAAAGAGCGGGACACCGCAGGATTGTCTATTTGCTGCTGTCGGTTTTGGTGGCCGCCGGCATCTGGCTCTATGCCGACCTGACCAGCGGGCCCAACAGCACGCCCAAAACCGTAACCAAGGAATTTGAGGCGATTCCCATCGAGTTTCTGTACGAGAGCACCCTGACGGACCGGGGGCTGATGCTGGTGGAGGAGGGCACGGACCTCACCATCGACCTGACCCTGTCGGGCACCCGCTGGGACATCGCCAATCTGGACCGCTCCGAGATCCGGGTGACGGTGAGCCTCTTTGACGTGACCAATCCCGGGGAGCAGCGCATCAATTGGAACATCAGCTATACGGATTCCAAGTTCAATGCCAACACCTTCCAGCCGGAGAATACCAGCTTCCGCATGGCCCGGGTAAACATCAGCGAGCTGTACAGCCGCACCATCGACGTGAGCTGTGAGCTGGTGGGCAACGTGGCGGAGACGTATTCCGCCGGTCAGGTCCAGCTCTCCCATACGGAAGTGGAGGTCCGGGGCCTTCAGGAGGATATCAATCCCATCAGCTATGCCAAGATCACCCTGGACATCGGCGAGAGCGCGGTGGAAACCGTATCCCGGGATTTGGAGCTCCAGTACTACGACAAGAACGGCCAGCTTTTGGACAAGGGCAGCATCCACTCCAGCGTGGAAAATGTCCGGGCCACTCTGCCGGTGTTTGTCACCAAGGAGCTGCAGCTGGTGGTGAACTTTATCCAGGCCCCCGGCTCCCGCCTGCGAAATACCGACTATGAGATCGAGCCCGGAAGCATCGTCGTCTCCGGAGACGCCACCCAGCTGAAAAATGTGGAAACCCTGGTCCTGGGGAGCTATGACCTGGCGGAGCTGGGCACCACCGCCTTTGAGAATTATACCACTACGAACTACTCTATCATTATGCCCGACGGCTGCCAGAATCTCAGCGGCGTCACCCGTGCCGCCCTGCGCATCCGCTTTGAGGATATGACCAGCGCCGTGATTCCCACGGAAAACATCTCCTGGCTGAATCTCCCCGAGGGGAAGCGGGTCGAACTGCTGACCGGCAGCCTGCCGGTGAAGGTATTCGGCACCGAGGCGGACGTCTCCGCCCTGACGGGGGAGGACATTGCTGTGACGCTGGATCTCAGCGACTACACCGCGGCTTCCGGCACGTATACCATTCCGGCGGAAGTGACGGTCAACAAGGGCGATATCGGCATCAGCGGCTTGTATCAGGTCCAGGTCACCATTCGGGAGGGGAGCGAGGAGCCGCCGCCGGAGGAAACGCCCGCTTCCTCCCCGGGGGACGAGCCGGAAGGCGCGCTCCCCCCGGACGAGACTTGAATTTGGAGGATCACATGACACAGATTGCAACGGTTGAACGGCTTTTGGATTCCGAGCATGCGGAGATTTCCGTTCCCCGGAAATCCGCCTGCGGGCACGACTGCGAGGAGTGCGCCGGCTGCGGCGTCACAGGCGCGGCGGTTCACGCTAAGGCGCTGAATCCCATCGGCGCCGCCCCGGGCCAAAAGGTCGTGGTGGAGAGCAGCACCAAGAAGATGCTCCGCATTGTCGCCCTGGTTTATCTGATTCCGGTGGCACTGTTTTTCGCGGGTTATGCTGCCGCCGTGGCGGCCGCCGCCGGCGTTGCGGTCCAGTACGCCGCCGCCATAACGGGCTTTGTCCTGGGCATTCTGGGCGCGGTGGCCTATGACCGCCGTCTCCGGGCCAGGGGCGGGCTGTCCTTTACCATCGTCCGGCTGTTCTGATGTTCGGCTACGTCAGGCCGCCCCTGGACCTGCCGGAGGAGGAGCGGAAGCGGTTCGGACGAGCCTACTGCGGCCTCTGCCACGCCCTGGGGGAGCGGTATGGGACGGCGGCCCGGTTCATCCTGAACTATGATTTTACCTTCCTGGCCATTCTCCTCTCGGAGCGGGAGGAGGGCCCCGTCCATCACGGCCGCTGCGCCGCCCACCCCGTCCACGGGCGGGACCGGCTGGAGAGCACGGAGGCCCTGGCCCTGGCGGCGGATGAGAGCGTGATTTTAGCCTATTGGCAGGCCCGGGACGGCGTGGAGGACCACGATTGGCTCCACGGCCTGAAATACCGGGGGGCCTCCGCCGTTTTGGAGCGGGCCTATCGGAAGGCCGCCGCCCTTCGCCCGGATTTTGACGAGGGCGCCCGCCTCCAGCTGAAGCTGCTGGCGGAGCTGGAGCGGGAGGGCTGTTCTTCCATGGACCGGGCGGCGGACGCCTTTGCCGGACTGCTTCAAAGGGCCGCCCAGGCGGTGGACGAGCCGGTCCGGCGGCGGGTCCTGGAGCAGCTTTTGTATCACCTGGGCCGCTGGGTCTACCTGGTGGACGCGGCGGACGACCTGAAGAAGGACGCCGCCTCGGGGAACTATAATCCGGTGGCCCTGCGCTATGGGCTGGCGGAGGGCGTCTGGACGGAGGAGAGCTGCCGGAGCTTTGCCGCCACGCTGGACCACTCCATTCACATGATGGCCACCGCCTTTGAACTGTGGGACTTCGGCGTTTGGACGCCGATTTTGCAGACCACCCTCTATGCCGGCCTTTTCCGCGTGGGAAAGGCGGTGCTGGACGGCACCTTCCGGAGCCGGGAAAACAAGAGAGAAACACAGGAGAGAAGCACATGAACGATCCCTATCAGGTCCTCGGCGTCCCGGAGAGCGCCACGGATGAAGAAGTCAAGCGGGCATATCGGGAGCTGGCGCGAAAATACCACCCGGACAATTATCACGACAACCCTCTGGCGGATCTCGCCCAAGAGAAGATGAAAGAGATCAACGCCGCCTATGAGGAGATCAACAAGCGGCGCAGCGGCGGCGGGGGCAGAGCGGGGGGACCCGGCTCCTCCTACGCCGGGGGCTGGCAGCAGTCCTACGGCTCCGGCGGCTCCTCGGTCCTCCAGCAGGTCCGGGCCGCCATCCAGGTGGGCGATCTCGCCCGGGCGGAAGCGCTGCTGAACAACACCCAGGACCACGGCGCGGAGTGGAATTTCTTAAAAGGTGCGGTGTGCTACCGCCGCGGCTGGATGGACGAGGCCCTGCGGTACTACCAGACCGCCTGCCAGATGGAGCCCAATAACCCGGAATACCGGCGGGCCCTGAACCTGATGCAGGGCGGAGCCGCCTACCGCCCCGGGGGCGAACCCTTTGGAACCCTTTGCACCGGAAATCCCTGCCTGACGCTGTGCTGTGCCTATACGCTGTGCAACGGCGGCTACTGCTGCTTTATCTGACGGAGCCCGGGAGGAGGAGCGGTCATGGACGAGCATACGGCAAGTTCTCCCGGCCGGGACGAAAACGCGGACGCTCAGGTTTTTCTAAAGGTCCGCTCCGATATCCAGGCGGAGGAGCTTTTACGGGCGGAGGAACTGCTGGACGGGGTGGAGGACCACTGCGCCGAGTGGCATTTCCTCAAAGGTGCGGTGTACTACCGCAAGGGTTGGATGGACGAGGCGCAGACGCACTACGAGACTGCCGCCCGGATGGAGCCGGAGAACCGGGAGTATCGGGAGGCGGTGGACCGGATGAAGAATGAAGAGCGGTACATTCCGGGAGGGGATCCCTTTGGAACGCTGTCCGCCTCCACGGTCTCCTGCCTGACGGTCCTTGGCGTAGCGGGTTTTTCCTGTTTGACCTGTCGGCTTTGTGCTTGTCATTCTTATAAATGCTGCTATGAGTTGTGCGGCGATGTATACTGCTGCTGCGGCAGTAACTTTTGGAACCGCTGCGGATGAACGTTTCATGTAAGCTGGGGGAGGGTGCCATGATTAAGAGCATGACCGGCTATGGCCGGGCGAGAGAGACGAGGAACAGTCGGGATATCACCGTGGAGGTCCGGGCGGTCAACAACCGCTATCTGGACTGCACCGTGAAGATGCCCCGACTGTATATCTTTGCCGAGGACGCGCTGAAGCAGCGGGTCCAGAAGGCGGTTTCCCGGGGAAAGGTGGACGTGTTCGTCACGGTGGACGCCTCCGCCGCCGATGTGACACAGGTGACGGTGAACCGGGAGCTGGCGGGGCAGTATGCCGCCGCCCTCAGGGAACTGGCGGAGGTCTGCGGTTCTGCGGCTTATGAGGCGACGCCGGAGACGCTGGCCCGGTTTCCGGACGTGCTCTCCGTCACCAAGGCGGACGAGGACCTGGAGACCGTCAGCGCCGACCTCTGCGCCGTGCTGGACGCGGCCCTGGCGGCGTTCAACGAGATGCGGGGCGTGGAGGGCGCCCGGCTGGCGGAGGACATCGGAAACCGCCTCTCCGCCATTGAGTCCTACACCGGGCAGGTGGAGGCCCGCTCCCCGGAGACGGTGGCGGAGTACCGGGCCAAGCTCACCGCCCGGATGCAGGAGGCGCTACAAAGCGTGACCATCGACCCTCAGCGCATTCTCACCGAGGCGGCCATCTACGCCGACAAGGTGGCGGTGGACGAGGAGACCGTCCGCCTGCGGAGCCACACGGCCCAGCTCCGGACCATGCTGGAGGCCACGGAGCCCATGGGGCGGAAGATGGACTTCCTCATTCAGGAGGTCAACCGGGAGGCCAACACCATCGGCTCCAAATGCGGCGACGTGTCCATCGCCCAGGTGGTGGTAAATCTGAAGGCCGAGGTGGAGAAGATGCGGGAACAGGTCCAGAACGTGGAGTGAGTATGGAATTTATTGAAATCGGGTTTGGGAGCATGGTCTCCCGGGAGCGGGTGGTCGCCGTGGTGGGCCCGGACTCCGCCCCCATCCGCCGCATGACCCAGGAGAGCCGGGAGCGGGGCGTCCTCATCGACGCCACCTATGGGAGGAAAACCGCCTCTATTTTCATCATGGACAGCGGTCATGTGATCTTATCAGCCCTGCCGACCGAACGGTTTGGCCCAGGGGAACAGGAGGAAGCATGAAAAAGGGAAAGACGTTTATCGTATCCGGCCCTTCCGGCGTGGGGAAGGGCAGCGTGCTGAAGGTGCTGCTGGAGCGGCGGAAGGACGTTTACGTCTCCGTTTCCGCCACTACCCGCCCGCCCCGGGCCGGCGAGGAAAACGGCGTCCATTACCACTTTCTGGATGTGGACACCTTCCACGAGTGGATGGCCCAGGACGCGTTTTTGGAGTACGCGGAATACGTGGGCAATTTTTACGGCACGCCCAAGCGCTTTGTGGACGACGCCATGGAGGCGGGGCGGGACGTGATTTTGGAAATTGACGTTCAGGGGGCCCTGCAGATTGCCCACAAGCGGCCGGAAGCCGTCCTGATTTTCATTGCCCCCCCCAGCTGGGAGGAGCTGGCCCGCCGCCTGACCCTCCGGGGAACCGACAGTCCGGAGAAGATTGAAAAGCGGCTTCTGCGGGCCAAGGTGGAGTGCCGGACTGCCGGAGCGTACCACTATTTTGTCATCAATGACACCATCGAAAACGCCGCCGGGGAGCTGGACGCCATCATGACGGCGGAGCACTGCCGCTCTATGGAGCGTATGGAAATCATCAGCGGCGAATGACCGCCATAGATTGTAACTGGAAAGGAAGCTGATTGACTATGATGCTGTATCCCGCCATGAGCAAACTCAATTCGTATATTCCCAACCGCTATATGTTGGTAAATGTGGTGGCCCGCCGGGCCCGGCAGATCGCCGAGGAGGCAGAGACCGCCGGCGCCCACCTGGATGAAAAGCCGGTGACCCTTGCCATTCATGAGGTGGCCGACGGCAGGCTTACCGCCGGCGATATGGACGCGGCCGCCGAAGAGGCGTAACGGCCCGGAATGGAGACCGGGGCCATCGTAAAAGTGGCGGTCAGCGCCGCGCCTTACCACATCGACAAGCCGTATGACTACCTGGTTCCGGCGGAGCTGGAGGAGGGCGCGGTCCCCGGCGTGCGGGTGATGGTGCCCTTCGGCAGGGGCAACAAGCTGTCGGAGGGCGTCGTGCTCGCAAGAGGCGAGGGGAAAAAACTCCGGGGCCTGAAGGCGCTTTCCGCCGTGCTGGACCGGGAACCGGTGCTGGACGGCAGCGGGCTGGCCCTGGCCCTCTGGATGCGCCAGCGGTACTTCTGCACCATGTTCGAAGCGGTCAAGACCATTCTGCCCGCCGGGCTGTGGTATCGCTTCCGGGAGATTTGGCGGATTCAGGCGGAGCTGGACCCCGAAGCGGCGGAAGCCGCCGCCGCCGGCGTCCGCCGGGGGCCGGAAATCCTGGAAACCCTGAGGCGTTCCGGCGGCGCCGCCGATCTGGAGGCCCTGCGGGACGCCCATGGGGAGGAGGCGCCTGCAACGCTCCGGGCCCTGGAGAAGGCGGGCATTGTCTGGCATGAAACGGCGGCAAAGCAGAAGATCTCCGACAAAACCCGCCGTATGGCGGAGCTGGCCGTCGGCGCCGAGGAGGCTTTGGCGCTGACCGAGGCGAAAAAGCGCGCTTCCCCGGCCCGGTACGAGGTGGTGAAGCTGCTGGCCGCCAACGGGCGGACCGCCTGCGCGGACGTCGCCTATTTCACCGGCGCGTCTGCACAGACCCTCCGGGGAATGGAAAGGGCGGGCCTTCTGGTCTTTTCGGAGGCGGAGGAGCTGCGGGTTCCTCCGGCGGCCGCCGTGAAGCCGGGCCCGCCGATTGTCCTGAACGAGGAGCAGCAGGCGGCGTTCGACCTGCTCCTGGGGCTGGCGGAGGCGGGACAGGCCTCCGGCGCGCTTTTGCGGGGAGTAACCGGAAGCGGGAAAACGCAGGTCTATTTGCGCCTGGTTCAGGAAATACTCTCTCAAGGGAAAAACGCCGTGGTGCTGGTCCCGGAAATTGTTCTGACTCCCCAGATGATGGAGAAGTTTTCCTCCTACTTTGGCGAGGAGGCCGCCATGCTCCACAGCGGCCTTCGCATGACGGAGCGCTACGACCAGTGGAAGCGCATCCGCCGGGGGGAGGTCCGCGTCGTATTGGGCACCCGCTCTGCCGTCTTCGCCCCCCTGCGGAATTTGGGCGTCGTCATCCTGGACGAGGAACAGGAGGACAGCTACGCCTCGGAAAATCCGCCCCGCTATCACACAAGAGACGTCGCCAAATACCTCTGCGCCCGGGACAACGCCCTGCTGGTTCTGGGATCTGCCACGCCGTCCGTGGAGACGGCCTGGGCGGCGGCGGAGGGGCAGTACCACCAGGCGGTGCTTCGCCGGCGGTACAACGCGCAAAGCCTGCCGCGGGTGCTGATTGCCGATCTCCGCCAGGAGATCAAGGCCGGAAACCCCGGCTTGATTGGGGCGGAGCTGCGGCGGGAACTGCGCGCAAACCTCGAAAAAGGGGAGCAGAGCATCCTGTTTCTGAACCGGCGGGGCAGCAGCCGGATGCTGCTGTGCGGGGAGTGCGGCCATGTGCCGGAGTGTCCCCGGTGCAGCGCCCCGCTGACCTACCACTCCGCCAACGGGCGGCTGATGTGCCACCATTGCGGCCACTCCCAGCGGAGCTTCGATGCCTGCCCGGCCTGCGGCGGCCTTATGAAGCATGTGGGCACGGGCACGCAAAGGGTGGAGGAGGAGCTGGCGGACCTGTTCCCCGGCGCGGAGGTCCTGCGGATGGACGCGGACACCACGGCGGAGGGGCACGGAAAGCTGCTCCGCCGGTTTGAGCGGGAGCGCATTCCCATTCTGCTGGGCACCCAGATGGTGGCCAAAGGGCTGGACTTTGAAAATGTGACGCTGGTGGGCGTGCTGGCGGCGGACCTGTCGCTGTACCTGGAGAACTACCGGGCGGCGGAGCGGACCTTCAGCCTGCTGACGCAGGTGGTGGGCCGGGCCGGCCGGGGCGGAAAAACCGGACGCGCCGTGATTCAAACCTATACGCCGGAAAACGACGTGATCCAGTGCGCCGCCCGGCAGGATTACGACCGCTTTTACGACAGTGAGCTCCGGATGCGGCGGCTGCGCCGCCTTCCGCCCTTTGCGGACCTCTTCACCCTCACCGTCTCCGGTGCGGAGGAGGGGGCCGTGCTCCGGGCGGCCATGCAGATTCGGGACGCCCTGCGGCGGAGCTTTGGGAGCGAAGAGGTCCTGGGACCCGCCCCCGCTCCGATTTTAAAGGTTAACAACCGCTATCGCTATCGCGTTCTTCTAATAGGAAGGAACGACAAGAGAACCCGGGAGGAAATCGGCGGACTGCTGCGCTCCTTTGCCGGAAACAGCGCAAATCGTGGATTCAATATTTTTGCGGAGTGCAACGCCGCGGACTAGGAGGTTCAACATGGCATTGCGGAAAATTGTGGAGCAGGGGGAAGACTGCCTGAAAAAGGTCTGCCGCCCGGTGACGGAGTTCAACCCCCGTCTGGTCTCCCTGCTGGACGATCTGCTGGAGACGCTGGCGGAGGCGGGAGGCGCGGGGCTGGCGGCCCCTCAGGTGGGCGTCCTCCGCCGGGCCTGCGTGGTGATGGACGATGAGACGGAGGAGTATATTGAGCTGGTGAACCCGGAAATTGTTTCCCGGAGCGGGGAACAGACCGGACCGGAGGGCTGCCTCAGCGTTCCCGGCAAATGGGGGCTGGTCACCAGGCCGCAGTACGTCCGGGTCCGGGCCCAGGACCGGAACGGAGACTGGTTTGAGGTGGAGGGAGAGGGCCTGCTGGCCCGCTGCTTCTGCCACGAGCTGGAGCATTTGGACGGACACCTCTACACAGAACATATCGACCGCTTTCTGACCGATGCGGAAGTGGAGGAATATTTCAGCCGGGAGGAGGAAACCTGATGCGGATTCTCTTCATGGGGACGCCGGATTTCGCCGTGGCCTCGCTTCGCCGCCTGGTGGAGGACGGACATGAGATCTGCGGCGTTTTTACCCAGCCGGACAAACCCAAAAACCGCGGGCATAAGCTCGCTCCAACGCCTGTAAAGGAATATGCCATTACGAAAAATCTTCCGGTGCACCAGCCGGCGACTCTGCGGGACGGGGCGGGCTTGGAGCTGGTGCGGTCTCTGGAACCGGAGCTGATTGCGGTGGCGGCCTATGGAAAGCTGCTGCCGGAGGAGATTTTGAGCGTCCCGCCCCTGGGCTCCATCAACGTCCACTCGTCTCTGCTGCCAAAATACCGGGGGGCGGCCCCCATCAACTGGGCGGTGCTGAACGGGGAGACGGAAACCGGCGTTTCCATCATGTATATGGCCAAGGAGCTGGACGCCGGGGACGTCATTCTCCAAAAATCCACCCCCATCGGGGAGACGGAGGACGCCCAGGCCCTCACCGCCCGCCTTGCGGAGCTGGGGGCGGAGGCGCTGTCCGAAGCCGTCCGGGCTCTGGCGGCGGGCACGGCCCCCCGCACGCCCCAGGATCACGGGAAGCACACCTATGCCCCCATGCTGGGGAAGGAGCTGTCTCCTGTGGACTGGACCCGCTCCGCCCATGCGGTCAGCTGCCAGGTTCGGGGACTGCTGCCCTGGCCCTGTGCGTCCACGGACGTTATCAGCGGCGAGGAGATGAAGCTGTACGCCGTTCTGGAAACCGGGGAGGAAACCGCAGCGAGCCCCGGCGTCGTCACGGCGGCGGGGAAGCAGGGGATCGACATAGCCTGCGGCGACGGGAAGCTTCTCCGGGTGACGGAACTCCAGGCCAAGGGCGGCAAGCGCATGTCCGCCGCCGCCTATTTGTTGGGACATCCCATTCAACGATAAAATTCGAGGGTGCTTATGCCGTATTATTATGGTGGCCGGGGAGACTTTCTGGCCAACAACATCTATGTTCTCCTGCTGATTCCGGTGATGCTGCTCTCTCTCTGGGCCCAGGCCCAGGTCAGCGGGAACTTCAGCAGGTACAGCCGGGTTTCCAACCGCCGCCGGCTCACCGGCGCCCAGGCGGCGGAAGCGGTGCTCCGGGCCAACGGGGTCTATGATGTGCGGATCACCTCCACCTGGGGCAGGCTGACGGACCATTACGATCCCAGGGACAACACCATCTATCTCTCGCAGGAGGTCTATTCCGCCCCCACCGTGGCGGCGGTGGGGGTGGCGGCCCACGAGGCGGGCCACGCCGTTCAGTACGCCGTGGGCTATGCCCCCATCCGCCTGCGGAGCGCCATTGTGCCCCTGACCAATCTGGGGTCCCGCTGTTCCGTGATTCTGCTGCTGATCGGGCTGCTGCTGTACAGCCAGAGTCTGTTCCTGGCGGGGATCCTGCTCTTTTCCCTCACCACGTTCTTCCAGCTGGTGACCCTGCCGGTGGAGTTCAACGCCTCCCACCGGGCTTTGGCGACCCTTGAGGAGCGGAATCTGCTGGAGGGGGAGGAGCTGGCCGGGGCCCGGAAGGTCCTCCGGGCGGCGGCGCTGACCTATGTGGCGGCGCTGCTGATGTCCGCCCTGCAGCTGCTGCGCTATGTCCTGATCTTCCTGGGCCGGAACGGCCGCGGCGACGGCCGCCGGGGCGGAGGCCGGGGATGAGCGCCCGGAGGGAAGCGCTGTCCGTCCTGACCGCCTGCCGGGTGCGGGGCGCCTGGGCGGACGCGGCGCTGAGCGCGCATTTGAAAGGGCTTTCCCCGGCGGACGCCGGGCTTTGCAGCCGGATTGTCTACGGTGTTATTCAAAATGAGACGCTGCTGGACTTTTACCTCTCCCGGTTCTGCTCTCAGAAGCTGGACCATCTTCAGCCGCCCCTGGCGGACGTCCTGCGGATCGGAGCCTATCAGATCCTGTTCCTGGACCGGGTGCCGGACAGCGCCGCCGTCCATACGTCGGTGGAA
Source organism: uncultured Oscillibacter sp. (assembly GCA_947577075.1). Taxonomy (GTDB): domain Bacteria; phylum Bacillota; class Clostridia; order Oscillospirales; family Oscillospiraceae; genus Oscillibacter. Next base: position 65,183 of record CANPTW010000007.1, read on the forward strand.
CTGGCCAGGGACGCGGGAAGGGGACAGGCGGCGGGGCTGGTCAACGCCGTCCTCCGCCGGCTCTGCCGGGAGAAGGATGCCCTGCCCGCCATCCCGGACCGGGACGAGGCCAGGTATCTCTCGATCCGCTACAGCCACCCGAAGTGGCTGGTAAAGCGGCTGCTGGCCCTTCTGGGCCGGGAGGGGGCCGAGGCGTTTCTGACCGTCAGCAACAGCCAGCCTCCCGCCGCCGCCCAGGTCAACACCCTCCGCGTTTCCACGGAGGAGGCGGTCCGGGCTCTGGAGGAAGCGGGCGTCCGGGCGGAGCGCCATCCCTGGCTGCCGGACTGTCTGCTTCTGCAGGGCACGGGAGAGCTGGAGCGCCTGCGGGCCTTTCAGGAGGGCATGCTCTATATTCAGGACCCGGCGGCCCGCCTGGCGGTGCTGGCGGCGGAGCTCCCGCCCAAGGGCCGCGTTTTGGACGTCTGCGCTGCGCCCGGCGGAAAATCCTTTGCCGCCGCCATCGCCATGGGGGACAGGGGGGAGATTGTCTCCTGCGACCTCCACGCAAACAAGCTCAAGCGCCTTGAAGAGGGCGCGGCCCGTCTGGGCCTGTCCTCCATCCGCACGGAGGCCGCCGACGGCCGGATCTTCCGGGAAGCCTGGCGGGAGGCCTTTGACCTGGTGCTGGTGGACGCCCCTTGCTCCGGCCTGGGCATCCTGCGCAAGAAGCCGGACATCCGGCGGAAAAAGGCGGACGACCTGTTTGCCCTGCCGGTGATTCAAAGCGCGATTTTGGAGAACGCCGCCGCCTATGTCCGGCCCGGCGGAACCCTTCTCTACTCCACCTGCACCATCCTGCCGGAGGAAAACGAGGACGTCACCGCCGCCTTTTTGGGGACGCATCCGGAGTTTTCCCGGGAAACGTTCACCCTGCCGGGGCCCATTGGGCGGGTTGAGGGGCAGATTACGCTCTGGCCCCATCTCCATGAAGCCGACGGCTTTTACATCTGCCGCATGACGCGGCGCACTTGAGGCGAACCATGACCGATATCAAATCCATGACCCTCCCGGAGCTGCGGGACTTCCTCCAGAGCATGGGGGAGCCCGCCTTCCGGGGAAAGCAGGTCTTCTCCTGGCTGAGCCGGGGCGCGGCCTCCTTCGACGAGATGTCCAACCTGCCCCGCTCCCTGCGGGAGCGGCTGAGCGCCGCTTGTGTCCTGACCGTTCCCCAGGCGGTCCGGAAGCAGGTGTCCGCCAGGGACGGCACCATCAAATACCTCTGGGAGCTGGCGGACGGCAACTGCATCGAGTCCGTTCTGATGCGCTACCGCCACGGGAACACCGTCTGCATCTCCTCTCAGGTGGGCTGCCGGATGGGCTGCGCCTTCTGCGCGTCCACCATCGCCGGAAAGGTCCGGGACCTGACGCCGGGGGAGCTGCTGGACCAGGTGCTTTTCACCCAGAAGGACTCCGGGGCCCCCATTTCCAACATTGTGCTGATGGGCATCGGCGAGCCTATGGACAATCTGGACGCCGTGCTGAAATTCCTGGAAATTGTGAATCACCCCGACGGGCTGAACATCGGGATGCGGCACATCTCCCTGTCCACCTGCGGCGTTCTGCCGGGGATCCGCCGCCTGGCGGAGCTGGGCCTGCAGCTGACGCTGTCCGTCTCCCTCCACGCGCCGGACCGGGAAACCCGCTCCCGGCTGATGCCCGTCAACCGGGCCTATGATGTGGAGGAGCTGTTTTCCGCCTGTCACGATTACTTTGAAAAGACGGGGCGGCGGATTTCCTTCGAATACGCCATGATCGACGGCGTGAACGACCAGGACTGGCAGGCGGACCTTATCGCCAGGCGCCTCCGGGGAATGCCCGGCCACGTGAACCTGATTCCGCTGAACGATGTGGCGGAAAGCCCCTTCCGGCCCTCCCGCCGGACGGCGGCGTTTCAAAAACGTCTGGAGTCTCACGGCCTCACCGCCACCGTGCGGCGGAGCCTGGGTGGAGATATTGACGCCGCCTGCGGCCAGCTCCGCAGAAAGGCGGAAGCAGAGAAAGGGGAGGATTCCCAATGATGAACATATGGACCATGACCGACACCGGCCTTGTCCGCAAGGAAAACCAGGACGCCTACGCGGTGCACACCGTCTTCGGGCATACGATCTGCGTGGTGTGCGACGGGATGGGGGGCTCCGCCGGCGGAAAGCTGGCCAGCCGCATTGCCGTGGACACCTTTTCCGCCGAGATGGAAAAGCGCCTCTCCGCGGAGGCCAAGCCGGACCGCCTGCGGGAGGTTTCCGTTGTGGCGGTGGCCCTGGCCAACCGCGCCGTGCGGGAGGCCGCCCGGACCTCGGAGGAGTACCAGAACATGGGGACCACCCTGGTTTCCGCGGTATCCTTTGACGGCGGCGTGGTCATTGCCAACGTGGGGGACAGCCGGGCCTATCACATCAACAAGGAACGGATTGTCCAGGTAACCCGGGACCACTCCCTTGTGGAACACATGCTGGAACGGGGAGACATCACCGCCGAGGAGGCCCGGCACCACCCCAACCGGAATCTCATCACCCGGGCTCTGGGGCCGGACGTGGACCCGGAGTGCGACTGCTATACCTGCCAGCTTGCGCCGGGGGACTTCCTGCTTTTGTGCACGGACGGACTGGTCAACACCGTGACGGACCAGGAAATTCAGGCCGAGGTCCTTCGGAGAGACACGGAGACCTGTATGGAGCGCCTGCTGGATATCTCCAAGAGCCGGGGCGCGTCGGACAACGTCACCGTCGTTCTGGCGAAGAAACTCTAAGGGAGGAGGAGCAGCATGGATCAGTACATTGGAAAAACGCTGGACAACCGTTATGAGATACTGGAGCGCATCGGCACCGGGGGCATGGCGGTGGTTTACAAGACCAGGGACCAGCGGCTAAACCGTCTGGTGGCGGTGAAGGTCCTGAAGCCGGACCTGGCCCAGGACGAGGACTTCCGCCGCCGCTTCAATGCGGAATCCCAGGCTGTGGCCCAGCTGTCGCATCCGAACATTGTGTCGGTCTACGACGTGAGCCGGGGGGGCGACACGGAATATATCGTCATGGAGCTCATTGACGGCATCACACTCAAGCAGTATATGGAGAAGCGGGGCCAGCTGAACTGGCGGGAATCCCTGCATTTCATCACCCAGATCATGCGGGGGCTCAGCCACGCCCACAGCCGGGGCATCGTCCACCGGGATATCAAGCCTCAGAACGTCATGGTCCTCCGGGACGGCAGCGTGAAGGTGGCGGATTTCGGCATTGCCTGCCTGGAGAACTCCGCCCAGACCCTGACCCAGGAGGCCCTGGGTTCCGTTCACTACATCTCTCCCGAGCAGGCGAGGGGAGAGCGGACCGACGCCCGGAGCGACATCTATTCCGCCGGCGTGGTCATGTACGAGATGCTCACCGGGCGGCTGCCCTTCGAGGGGGATTCCGCCGTGTCCGTGGCCATCCAGCACCTCAGCGCCGTGCCCCTGGCCCCCAGGGAGCTGAACCCGGAAATTCCATCCCAGCTGGAATTGATCTGCATGAAGGCCATGACGCCCGATCTCAGCCGGCGCTATGCCTCCTCCGACGTCATGATCGCCGATCTGGAGGACTTCCGGAAGAACCCCAACATCAGCCTGGACTTTACCATGATGGACCTCCGGCCGGAGGAGCCGGCGGAACCCACCCAGCCCATCCGCACCTATGACCAGACCCTCCATCCCACGCCGAAAAACCGGGAGCGGGAACGGGTCCGGGAGCGCCGTCCGGCTTATGAGGACGACTATGAGCCTCCCCGGCGGGGCGGCGGCGCCGGTGTGAAGGTGCTGGTTGGCGTGGCGGTGGTGCTGGCCCTGGCGCTGGCGGCGGTGCTGTTCAAAACGGTTTCGGATTCCCTGGAACAGCAGCAGCAGGTGCCGGAGACCTACGCGGTGCCCTCGGTTCTGGGCCGCACGCTGGAGCAGGCGGGCAGCATGGAGGAAGTGAAGGACGTCTTTACCCTGAAGGTGAACGACGAGAGCGTCTTCAGCGACGTCTATCCGGCGGGAACCATCGCCCAGCAAAACCCCGCGGAGGGCAGCCACCGCAAGGGGGACAACCGGATCATCGAGGTCTGGCTCAGCGCCGGGAAGGACACCGGAGAGATGCTGGACGTGACCAACAAAACCGTGGCCCAGGCCACCGTTCTTCTGAAGAGCCTGAAGGAAAAGTACAATCTGGAGATTATAGCCGACGAAGCGGAGATGGAATTCAGCGACGAGGTCAACGAGGGCTATATCATCCGCAGCGAGCCCGCCGAAACGGAGCCGCTGGAAAACGGCGACATCGTCCGCCTGATCGTCAGCAAGGGGCCGGAGAAAAAGGAGGTCGTCGTGCCCAGGTTTGTGGACCAGCCCATTGACAAGGTTCTGCGGGAGCTGGCGGACACCTGGCACCTGACCTGCACCAACGCCGATATTGAATACGTGGAAAGCGACCAGGAACCGGATACCGTCATTTGGCAGAGCCTTGAGGAAACCACCAAGGTAAAGGAGTGGGACACCATTAAATTCCAGGTCAGCGCCGGGGTTACAAATAAGACGATTGAGCTCTATTTCAATCTGCCCCAGGACGACCGCACTACCGTTTCGGTGCGGGTCTACGTGGGTGACGAGGTCAATCCACAGTTTGACGAACGGGTCAGGACGTCCGACGGCACGGTCCGCGTTCCGGAGCTGACAGGGTCCGGCTCCCAGATGGTCAAGGTTTACTTTGACGATGCGCTGGATCAGGAGCAGAGCCACGTGGTCCAGTTCACCTGATATGACGGGACGCATTCAAAAGGCCCTCAGCGGCTTTTACTACGTGGACACCGGGGAGGCGGTCCTGCGGTGCCGGGCCAGGGGGAAATTCCGAAAAGAGGGGATTTCCCCCCTGGTGGGGGACCGGGTGGAGGTCCGGGAGCTGGGCGGCGGGGAAGGCTTTGTGGAAACAATCCTCCCCCGGCGGAACGCCTTCACTCGGCCTGCCGTGGCCAACATCGACCAGCTGGTGGTCGTCGCCTCCGCCGCCATTCCCAAAACGGACCCGTTCCTCATGGACCGGGTGTCGGCCATCGCGGCGCTGAAAAACTGCGCCGTGGCGGTGGTGCTGAATAAGTGCGACCTGGACCCCGCGGACAATCTGTACCGCATTTACCGGGCCGCGGGCTTTCCAACCCTTCGTGTCAGCGCCGAAACCGGAGCCGGAATGGAGGAGCTGAAGGATTTGATTTCTGGAAAGCTCTCTGCCTTTACAGGCAACTCCGGCGTAGGGAAATCCAGCATTTTGAATGCGCTGGACCCGGACTTTCACCTTCCGGTGGGGGAGATCAGCACGGCCCTGGGCCGGGGACGGCATACCACCCGCCATGTGGAGCTCCACCGCCTCGCCTGCGGCGGGGAAGTAGTGGATACGCCGGGATTTTCTTCCTTTGACGCAGAGGAGCTGGACCTTGAGCTGAAGCGCCGCCTGCCGGAAACCTTTCCGGAGTTTGCGCCCTATCTGGATCACTGCCGCTTTGTGGGGTGCAGCCACACCCGGGAAAAGGGCTGCGCCGTGCTGGAGGCCCTTCGCCGGGGTGAGATTCAAAAGAGCCGCCATGACAGCTACCTGCGCCTTTACGAGGAGCTGAAGCCCCTTCGGGAGTGGCAGGAGAAGAAGTAAAAAAGCCCTCCGCCCTTTTATGAGGCGGAGGGCTTTTCCTGTCGGGACAGGGCGGAAACGGTTCCTGGGGAAGGAAGAGAACATCTGGGGGAGGCTTCCTGCTGTTGCGGAAAACAGCAGGAACATAGAAGGGGCAGAGGCTCCTTCTCAAGAGGCGCCGGTTGGGAAAGCCGGAAATTGAAGCACCATTTCCTTTGCCCTTGTATATACTGAGACAGAAAGAAAGGAGGCGTGACGCGATGGGCTGTGGAAATCGGGGCGGAGGCTGCCGCCTGCTGGGCATCTGCGCTGTGGCTCTGGGGGCGGGAATTTTGATCTCCGCGGTCTTTCCGGTGGGCGTGCTGATGTTTTTGGTTGCGTTTCTGCTGATCGGCTGCGGCTGCGCCTGCTGCCGGAGGTGACGGCCCCCTGGAAGCTGAAGGCGTCTGCATGGAAAGCGCCGTCCGGTTTCCGGAGCGCAGACCAGAGGTATGGACTGCCGCTGCGCCGGCGGGGGCCAGGGGGCGCGGCTGCTGAAGCTGACGGATCAAGCTGCCGCAATCCGGCAGGTTGAAGACATCTTCCAGCGCCTGTGCCGGCAGGGGAAGGGCGTCCCCGAATGACAAAAGCCGGCGTTTCAATACGCGTTCAATCACGTCAAGGGACAGAGAGGAGGCGGCGTATGAACATCGTGGTTTGGAAGTCCCCCAAAATGCTCCGGGGCATCCTGAAGAAGATTTTCAAGGTGTGAGACATATCCATGCCCGGCGGTTCATAGAGTAGGACATGGATTCTATGAACTGCCGGGAAAGGAAGGAATTCTTCATGGAGCTGGAATTAAAAAAAGTGTCCTTGGACACCTATGAAACGGGAGGGGAACTCACCCTGACCCAGGAGGAGACGGCGGAGACCATTGTGCCGGATTACTGCCCCGATATTGCCCGCATCATCGAAACAGTGGGAAAGGTGTTCCTCCACAGCCGGGAGCTGCGGGATGGGAAAGCGGAGCTTTCCGGTACGGTCCGGGTCACCGTTCTTTATACTCCGGATGGGGAGAGCGGCGTCCGCACGCTGGAATTTGCCATTCCCTTCACGGCGGAAAGCGACGGCCGGGCTCTGCCGGGCTGTCAGCATTTAACGGCGGAAACCGAGGCGGAGTTTCTGGAGGCGCGGGTGCTGAATCCCCGCAAGATTTTCACGCACTGCAAGCTGGTGACCCATGTGACCGGCTATCAGCGCAAGCCCTTTTTGTTCTGTGAGGACGTAGAGACAGAATCAGGGCTCCAGGTCGAAAAACGGCAGGAGAAACAGCATGCAATCCTCCTGACACACATTGCAGAAAAGGATTTTACCTTTACAGAGGAAATGAACCTCTCCCCAGGCCGGGAGGGGGCGGCGGAGCTGCTGACCAGTCAGGTTTCCAGCACCGTCTCAGAGGCAAAGATCGTGGGCAGCAAGCTGATTTTCAAGGGCGTCTTTTCCATCAGCCTGCTTTACCGGGACAGCAGCGGCGCCTGCGGCTCCGCCTCCTCGGAGCTGCCCTTTTCGCAGATCATGGAGGTGGAAGGGGCCCAGGAGGGCGCCGCCGCCAGCTTGCAGCTGCAGCTGACCGGAACGGATTTTCAGATCGACGGAGATGATCCCGAGGGGCGCCAAATTGCGGTGACGCTGTATCTCCACGCCACGGCCCTCCTGCGGGAGGAACAGGAGCTGACGCTGCTGAGCGATCTCTATTCCACCGCCTATGACATGACCTATGAGGCTGCGCCGCTGAACATCACAAGCTTCTGCGAAAACCTGACCCGCCGCCAAACCCTGCGGGAGGTTTTGGAAATCGGCGTGGTGGCGGAGTCCATTCTGGCCCTTTCCGCCGGCTGCGGCACGGTGTCCGTCAGCCGGGAGGGAAACACGGCCGTGCTTCGGACCGGAGTGACGGTTCGGGCTATGTATTTGGACGAGGGCGGCGTGCCGCTGGTGGCGGAGCGCAGCATTGACGCCAGCTGCCAGCTGGAGCTGCCGGAGGACTGCCGGGTGACTGCCAGGGCCGTCTGCTCCGAGGAGGTTCAGGGCACCCTGGGGGACCGGGGAATCGAGGTCCGCTTCCCGGTGGATTTCCATGTAGAGGCGGCGGCCAGGGTGAAAAAGGTCTGCGTCTCCGCCGCCAAGCTGGACACCGAAACCACCAAGGATCTGGGCGGCGCCCCGTCCCTGGTCCTGCGGTGCATCGGGCGGCAGGAGAGCGCCTGGGATCTGGCGAAAAAGTACAACACCACCATTGCCGCCATCCTCTCCGCCAACCAGCTGGAAGAGGAAGGGGAAATCCCTCAGGATCAGATGCTTCTGATTCCCAGAAAAAGAGCTTGAAAAGGAGCGCGGGAGGGTTCTCCCGCGCTCCTTTTCTATAAAGTAAATTTGCTTTTATCTTATTCTCGTTCAGCCGTTTGCGTACCGGGAGAGGAACTGCTTTGTCCGTTCCTCCTTCGGATGGTCGATGACCTCTCTGGGATCGCCCTGTTCCACGATGACGCCGCCGTCCATGAAGATCACCTGGTCCGCCACGTCCCGGGCGAAGGCCATCTCATGGGTGACGATGATCATGGTGGTCTTCTGCTCCGCCAGAGAGCGGATAACCCGCAGAACCTCTCCGGTGAGCTCCGGGTCCAGGGCGGAGGTGGGCTCGTCAAAGCAGAGAATGTCCGGCTGGAGGGCCAGCGCCCGGGCAATGGCCACCCGCTGCTGCTGCCCGCCGGAGAGCTGGTGGGGATAATGGTCTGCCCGGTCCGCCAGGCCCATCTGGTCCAGCAGCTCCCGGCCCGCCTTTGCAATGTCCTCCTTGCCCTCTCCGCCCCGCTCCTTGGCCAGCAGCTCCCGGGCCAGGGTGACGTTCTGCAGGGCCGTGTACTGGGGGAAGAGGTTGAAGTTCTGGAACACCAGGCCGAAGTGGAGGCGCTTCTGGCGGATGTCCTTCTCCGCCTGGGTGGAGGGGTCCGACGCGTCGAAGATAACGTTGCCCTTCACGGAGATGGCGCCGTGGTCCGGCCGCTCCAGGAAGTTCAGGCAGCGGAGCAGGGTGGTCTTGCCGGAGCCGGAGGAGCCGATGATGGACAGGGCCTGGCCCTCCTCCAGGGAGAAGCTGATATCGCTGAGGACCTGCGTGTCCCCGAAGTGCTTTTCAATATGTTGAACCTCTAAAATCGCCATTGTGTTGTAACCCCTCTCAATGGAAATATTCCAGCTTCTTCTCCAGCTTCCCCAGGAGAATGGTCGCAATCCCGCTGAACGCGAGATAGTATACCGCTGTGAAGAACAGCGGCCACACCAGGCCCGCGTAGCCCTGGTTGCCCTTCATGAAGGACTCGCCCATCCAGATGACCTCCTGCAGGGCCACGACCCGGGCCAGGGAGGTGTCCTTGACCAGGGTGATGATCTCATTGGACATGGGAGGAACAATGCGCTTTATCATCTGCAGCAGCGTGATCTTGAAGAAAATCTGCCGTTTTGTCATGCCAAGCACCAGTCCGGCCTCCTGCTGCCCCACGGGTACGCCCTGGATGCCGCCCCGATAGATCTCCGAGAAATAGCAGGCGTAGTTGATGACAAAGGCCACCGCCACAGCGGTAAAGCGCCCGGACTCTCCGCCGCTCCAAATATGGAACCCCTTCAGGCCGGGCACATAGTAAAGGGCAATGATCTGGAGGACCAGGGGCGTGCCCCGGACCATCCAGACCACGGTTTTCGTCAGCCACCGCAGGGGAGGAATGCGGCTCATGGAGCCGAAGGAAATGACCAGTCCCAGGGGAACGGCCCCCACCAGCGTGACAAAAAAGAGCTGGAGGGTCTTGACAAAGCCGGTATTCAGGGCAGACAGGACCGTCTGAAACTCGGTGGAAGCAAAAAAGGAAAACATGGAATCGTCCTCTCATTGGAAATTTCGGGGAGGAAAACCGTCCAAAGGCAGAGAGGTTTCCTCTCTGCCTTTGCGGGTTCAGGCCTTGTTGAAAATTGGCGGGCTTACTCCAAAATCAGGGATTCCTGCACGCCATAGGTGGTGCCGGTCTCCAGAACGGAACCGTCGGCAATGGCGGCGGCCCAGAATTCGTTCCACGCGGCCACCAGGTCGGATCCCTTGCGGAAGCCCACGCCGTACTCCTCGGACTCCAGGCCCTGGGCGGTGTTCAGGTTGACCGTATACGTAAGATTCGCGTAGTTGGTGCCTTCTCCGATCATGGCTCCGGCCATCAGCAGGTCGATGACGGCGGCGTCGGCGGTGCCGGCGGAAACCTCCATCAGCGCGTCGGCCTGCTTCGCCACAGCGGTGGTGGAGGCGCCCAGAGCCTCGGCGGCGTCCTCGCCGGCGGAGCCGGATTCCACGGCTACGTTCAAGCCCTCCAGGCTGGTCAGGTTTTCAAAGTCCGCAGCCCTGTCGGCGGGGACCACCAGCACCTGGGCGTTGAGGCAGTAGGCATTTCCGGTATCCATAGCCGCTTTGACTTCGTCGTTCAGGGTCATGCCGTTCCAGACGCAGTCGATGCTTTTGGCGTCCAGCTCCATGACCTTGTAATCCCAGGTGATCTCCTGGAACTCCACCGTAACGCCCAAACTCTCGGCGAAGGCAGAGGCCATATCGGCGTCAAAGCCGATCCAGCTGCCGTCGGCGTCCCGGTAATCCATGGGGGCAAAGTCCGTCATGCCAACCACCAAGGTGCCCTTGCCCTGCACGTAGGCCAGGTCGCTGTCGGCGTCCGCTTGACCGCTTTCGGCGTCCCCGGTCTTCTGGTCCTCCGGGGCGGCTGCCGGGGTTCCGCTGTCTCCGCTTTTATCGGAGTCTGCGTCCTTGCCGCCGCAGGCGGCCAGGCTCAATACCATGGCAAGGGCCAGCAGAAGGGCCCAAAACTTCTTGTGTTTCATCATGCTTTCATCCTCCAAAATGGAACAGGCGGGCCTGTTCGTTTAATACGCTAGCAGTTTACCATATTAAAGCGCCTCTGTAAAGCATGATTTCGACTAAATCGCCCCGGCGGGCGGCGGGGGTTCTTTGTGCGCTTTTTCTAAAACAAGACGGGCTGTCATACTTTTGGGGAAGCGGACATAGAGTGGAAACATGAATATGGAGCGGAAAAAGGACGGGATACTATGAACACGACCATCTATCAGAATATCGCCACCCGCACGGCGGGGGATATCTACATCGGCGTGGTGGGCCCGGTGCGGACCGGAAAGTCCACCTTCATCAAGCGTTTCATGGAGACCCAGGTCATTCCCAACATTGAAAATGTGTACCGCAAGGAGCGGGCCCGGGATGAGCTGCCCCAGAGCGGCTCCGGCCGGACCATCATGACGGCGGAGCCCAAATTCGTCCCGGAGGAGGCCGCCCAGGTTCAGCTGCCCGACGGCGCGTCCTTCTCCGTGCGGCTGATCGACTGCGTGGGCTACATGGTCCGGGGAGCCATTGGCCAGTTCGAGGACGACGCCCCCCGGATGGTGACCACGCCCTGGTACGACCACGAGATTCCCATGACCGAGGCGGCGGAAATCGGCACCCGGAAGGTCATCTCGGAGCATTCCACCATCGGCATCGTCATCACCACCGACGGCACCGTCGCCGACATCCCCCGGGAGGACTATCTGGAGGCGGAGGAACGGGTGGTCCGGGAGCTCCAGGAGCTGGGGAAGCCCTTCATCGTCCTGCTGAACTCGGCGGACCCCAAGAGCGACCGGGCGGAGGCCATTGCCCGGGACATCGCTTCCCGCTATGAGGTGAACTGCGTCCCGGTGAACTGCCTGGACCTGGGGGAGGAGGACGTGGCGGACATCCTCAAGGCCGTTCTTTACGAGTTCCCCATGCAGGAGCTGGACCTGTTCCTGCCCCCCTGGGTGGACGCGCTGCCTACGGAGCATCCCATCAAGGCCAGCCTCTATGAGGCGGTCCGCCAGGGCACCTCTCAGCTTCAGCATATCCGGGAGGTGGACGGCGTCATCGCCGCCCTGGGGGCCTGCGAAAACATCAGCGAGGCCAGGATCACCTCCATCGACCTGGGCACCGGCGTGGCGGCGGCCAGCCTCAGTCTGCCCCGGGAGCTGTTCTATCACACCCTGTCGGAGCAGTCCGGTTTTGAGGTGGGGGACGACGGGGACCTGATGAGCCTGCTGACCCGCCTGGCGGCGGTGAAGGCGGAGTACGACAAGGTTTCCGGGGCGCTGAAGGACGTGAAGGAAACCGGATACGGCATCGTGGTGCCCAGCATCGACGAGCTGAAGCTGGAGGAGCCGGAGATCATGAAGCAGGGAGGCCGCTACGGCGTGAAGCTGAAGGCCAGCGCCCCCAGCATCCACATGATCCGGGCGGACATCGAGACGGCGGTTTCGCCCATCGTGGGGAACGAGAAGCAGTCGGAGGACATGGTGAACTACCTCCTCCAGGAGTTCGAGGGGGACACCAGCAAGATCTGGCAGTCCAACATCTTCGGCCGGAGCTTCCACGAGCTGGTCAGCGACGACCTCCAGGGCAAGCTGAAACGGATGCCGGAGGACGCCCGGAAAAAACTCCAGGAGACTCTGACCCGCATCATCAACGAGGGCAGCGGGGGGCTGATCTGCATCATCCTGTGAGAGAAGGCGGGCATTGGCCCGCCTTCTCAGCTTATCAAAAAAAGCGGGGAAGGGCCGGGAGCCGGGGAGGAAGAGCGTTACGAGAGGAACCCCGAAGGGGTTCCTCTCGTCTTCAATCAAACGCGTTTCAAAACATTTAGACGGTTCGTAAAGCCGGCGCAGGGAGCCGGCCCCGCGTTTTGCCAGCCGGAGACGCATAAGGTGTCTTACGGAATTTCCTCCGGCAGAGGCTTCCGCACATACTGCACCAGATCCTTCCGGACGGCTCCGAGCCGCCGGAACGCCTCCCGGCCCTGGTTCAGCGTGATGCCCCGGTTTTCATCGCTGGGCTGGTCGCCGCCGGAGGCGAACACGTCGTTTTCCCAGAAGCACACCGGGCAGATATAGGCAGGAGCCTCCTCTCTGGGAAGGGGAAAGGTTTTATAGCCGCAGCAGGGGCAGGGGAATTTCTCCGGAACCTCGGGCTCCAAGGCCCGGTCATGGAAGCCCGTCCCGTCCGCCATCTGCTCTTTCCTCACAGCGCCGTCCCCTTCTTCGGCACGTACAGCCCCGTGAGGTCCGCGCCCTCCAGCTCCAAAAGGAAGCGCTTTTTCTCCACGCCTCCCGCGTAGCCCGTCAAGCTGCCGTTCGCTCCCACCACCCGGTGGCAGGGAATGAGGATGGAAATGGGATTGTGCCCCACCGCGCCGCCCACTGCCTGGGGGGAGGCGGGGACTCCGGCGGCTTTCAGCCGCGTTGTCAGCGCTCCATAGGTGGTGGTTTCCCCGAAGGGAATTTCCAGCAGCAGCGTCCACACCCTTTGCCGGAACTCGCTTCCCCTGGGGGCCAGAGGGGGCGGGGGAGGAAGGACCCGCTTTTCAAAATAGGCGTCCAGCCACGCCGCCGCCTGGCGAAAGACCGGCAAATCCGGCCGCTCCCCCGTCTCCGCTTCCAGTCCGGCGGCAAAATACTTCTGGCCTTCCAGCCACAAGCCAAGGATGCGCTCCCCGTCGGAGGCCAGGGACAGAGGCCCCAGGGGAGAGGCCAGCGTTGTCAGATACGTCATGGGCCGCACCTTCCTCTCTCATTTGGATGGATTCGATTATACCAGAACAAACGTATCAGGGCAAGCCCTTTTTTACCCGCTCTTGCAAGGAGGGCCAACTCGTGGTAGTATGGTAGTCGGCACAGCGCTGCATCATGGCGCCGCGGGCCATATATGCGGCCCTTCGTGGACGCATAGGGGCTTTGCGCCTCGGCGGGCCCGGGCCCGCCGGTTGAAAAGAGGCGTTTGCTTCATTATTATAAACTGCGTCGGCTGTATCAGTCGAACATCAAGCCGAACGGAAAGGAGCGATCCCCATGCTGCTTGCCATAGACGTCGGCAACTCCAACACCTCCGTGGGTCTTTTTGACAAGGACAAGACCCTTCGCTTCCTGGCCTCTCTGGACACAGATAGCCGGAAGACCGCGGACCAAATCAGCATTGACCTGATGAACCTGTTCGCCCTCTATCACTTCAGCTACAAGGACGTCACCGGGGCCATTCTCTGCAGCGTGGTGCCGCCGCTGAACTTCATGATGGAAAAAGCGCTGACCCGCCTTCTGGGCAGGCCTCCCATGGTGGTGGGCCCGGGGGTAAAGACCGGGCTGAATATCCGCCTGACGGTGCAGACCCAGGTGGGGGCGGACATCGTGGCCGACGCCGTGGCGGCCCTGGAGAAATTCACGCCTCCCATCATCACCATCGACATGGGCACCGCCACTACCATCGGCGTCATCTCCGAGGGACGGACCTACGAGGGGGGGCTCCTGCTGCCGGGGGTCAATGTCTCTCTGGAGGCCCTGAGCCGCCGGGCGGCCCAGCTGCCGGACATCTCCCTCCAGCACCCGAAGGCGCTCATTGGGAAGAACACCGAGGACTGCATGCGTTCCGGCATTGTCTACGGCACCGCCGGGATGCTGGACGGCATCATTGACCGCATTCGGGAGGAATTCCCCGGCCGGGAGATCAGCGTGGTGGCCACGGGAGGCAACGCCCCGGTCATTGTGCGCTACTGCCGAAATCAAATCATCTACGACAAGTTCCTTCTGATGGACGGACTCTGGACCATTTATCAGAAGAACCGCTGACGAACGGGCTGCGGAGCGCGCCTTGCCCCGCGTTTCAAGCGCGCACCCGCCCACTGCAGGCCTTGTTTGAAAAAGGTCAAAACGCCCAATCAGCGGATCTTTTTCCGCCACTCTGCGTTAAATTTTCTTGCCGGCCGACGGCCCGCCTGCGAAAATTTGCCTTGATTGGCACAAAAATCTCTCTCTGTTGGGCATTCTGCCTTTTTTCAAACAAGGCCCAAGCCGTCCGCCGGCAGGCGGGCGGCTTTTCTATAAACATCGGATTTTCGGAAACGGCCGCTCTTTTTTCCGGTCTATACTTAGTAAGGGGCCCTTCACCAACCATGAGAGGAGAGAGGATATGGAAGACCGTGCCATCGTAGACCTGTACTGGTCCCGGGACCCGGAGGCAATCCGGCGGACCAATGAAAAATACGGCGGCTACTGCCGCACCGTGGCCCGGAACATCCTGCCGGACCGGCGGGACGCGGAGGAGTGCGTCAACGACACCTGGCTCCGGGCCTGGAACGCCATGCCGGAGGGGCGGCCCAGTCTGCTGGCCCCGTTCCTGGGAAAAATCACACGGAACCTGGCCTTTAACCGCTGGCGGGCAGACAGGGCGGAGAAGCGGGGCGGGGGAGAGCTGCCCCTGGTTCTGGAGGAGCTGGCGGAATGCGCCTCGTCTTCCAATACGCTGCAAGCCGTGGAGGCGGCGGAGCTGGAGACGGTGGTAAACCGCTTCCTCCACGCCCTGCCGGAGCGGGAATGCAATGTGTTCCTGCGGCGCTACTGGTTTTCAGAGCCCATGGCGGACATCGCCGGGCGCTATGGAATGCGGGAGGCCACCGTGCGGACCAGCCTGTTCCGCAGCCGGGAGAAGCTGCGGCGGCATCTGGAGAGGGAGGGCTTGCTATGAACGATCAGGAACGGCTGTTTCTTGCCATTGGCGGGGCGGCCCCGGAACTGGTGTCCCGCAGTGAGAGAAAGAGGCGGAGCCGCCGGCCTGGGTACTGCCTCGCCGCTGCAGCCTGCCTGGCGCTGGTGCTGACAGCGGGACATGTCCTCTCATCGCGGACAATGCCGCCAGTTGATTCCGGCGTAACGCCGGAGCTTCAGGACCCGCCTCCGCCCATTGAGAGCCAGAAGCCGGACCCCGACGGCGCCCGGCTTGTCCTTCCGGAGCGGGGCAGTGAAATTGGGGGCCTGAGGCTGCTGAGTTATGCCCCGCAGTCCCAGGAGGAGGCAGTGGACTTTCTCATTTATGTCAATGAGGAGCTGTTTTCTATCCGTGAAGAAGATGGACTTTACAGCATTAGAAGTAAAAGCTCTTTGCCGGATGATTTTCCGAAATGTGGCCTGGATATCCTCCATCTTTCCGGGACTTCGCGCGCCGATGCCAAGGCGGCGGCGGAAAAGGCCCTTACGGAGCAATATTCGGACATAACGTCAGAGGAACCGGCGGCCGCTCTGCCGGGCAGTCTCTATCTTCGCGCCGGTGAGGGTACGGACTGGGATTCTGAACAGGCGGAGCTCTGGTTCGTGGGCGACGGACAGGGGGGAACCTTCGTTCTCACCGCCCGCTACTTCCTGGAGGCGGAGGAGGGCATGGGCATGGGCTTCCGGGATATGGTTTCCAGCTTCCGGGTGGTCTCCCGAAATAAGGTCGTCCCCGAGTGGATGCGCTCCCTCTACGAGGCGGCGGACCGCCTGTTTCCGGCTCTGCTGTCCAACGATCTCTCCGGCGTTTCCGACCTGCTGGCGGCGGACGCGGACGCAGACGCCTACGGTGAAGACGTCTGGGAATATCTCACTGTGGCCTCCGTGGACTATACCCCGGACGACGACCAGGAGCCGTCCTCCGCAATCGTCTCCGTGAAGCACCGCTTGAATCTGGAGGAGGGGGAGAGTTATAGCTATCTGACCATGGAGCTGATCCGCCAGGACGGCCAATGGCGGCTGTCCTGGTCCGGCATTGAAAAATAAGAACCTGTTAGGCGAAAAAGCGCCCCGCTCATACCAGCGGGGCGCTTTCCAAAAGGGATGGAAATTTATTTCGCCAGGACCTTCTTCAGCTTGGCAAACCGGGGCAGGGAATCTTGCTTGGGAAGCTTGGGCTCCCCCTGGACCAGGGGCAGCACGTAATCAATGAAGGGTTTCTCCACGCCGTTATGGGCGGCGTTGATCCATTCCAGGGGCACCTTCTTCTCGGTGTTGGCCACGTCGGTCAGGCCCAGCAGCTTCGTCTTGCAGACGTACTGCCCGCCCTCATAGGAGCGCTCGAAGCCCACCATCTTGTCGGTGATGCCCGCCACGGCGTTTTCCACGGCGGCCTTGCCGGACATGAAGGACTCCTCGATGTCGGTTTCGGAGGCCAGGTGCGCGCCGCAGCGCTGGAGCAGGCTCAGCTCGATGCCCCGGACCTTGGCGCCGGTCTTCTGCTTCACGGCGTCCGCCAGCATGGCGGCAAGGCCGCCCAGCTGGGCGTGGCCGAAGCCGTCGGTGGCGGAGGTCTTCGCCTCGGAGACGAAGGCGCCGTCGGCGTAGTGGATGCCCTCGGAGACGGCTACCATGCAGTTGCCCTTTTCCTTATAGATGCGCTCCACGTCCGCCAGGAACTGCTCCATGTCAAAGTCCACCTCAGGGAGGTACACCAGATCCGGACCCGCGCCGTAAGCGGTGGCCAGGGCGGCGGCGCCAGCCAGCCAGCCGGCGTGGCGGCCCATGATCTCGATGATGCAGACCATGCCGGTGTCATAGACCCGGGCGTCCTGATAGACCTCCATGCAGCTGGTGGCGATATACTTGGCGGCGGAGGCGAAGC
>CANPTW010000008.1 GCA_947577075.1 uncultured Oscillibacter sp.
GGCAACATGCCCAACATGAAGGAGGCCCTGCTGTCCGACGCCATCGGCACCGTGGCGGGGGCCTGCACCGGCACCTCCACCGTCACCACCTTTGTGGAATCCGCTTCCGGCGTGGAGGCCGGCGGCCGGACGGGCCTGACGGCGCTGACCACCGGCGTTTTGTTCCTGGCCTGCATCTTCATCGCCCCCATTGCCGCCATCATTCCCGCCGCGGCCACCTCCGCCGCCCTGATCTACGTGGGCGTGCTGATGCTGATGGGATTGAAGAGTGTGGACTTCGGCGACATGGACCAGATGGTCCCCGTGACCCTGATGCTGATCGGCATGCCGGTTTCCGGCTCCATCGGCCACGCCATCGGCCTGGCCATGATCTCCTACACCGTCATCAAGGTCTTCAGCGGCAAGGCGAAGGACGTTTCGGTGCTGACCTATGTGATTTCGGCGCTGTTCCTCTTCAAGTTCTTCCTGGTTGTGTGAGGCTCTGCATTTACGAGCGGCGGATACAAGGGGATACAACGGATACATACGAAGTACGGCGGCGGGGCTTGCCCCGCCGCCGTATACGTTTGTCCGGAGGCTCCGGCATTCCGCCGGTTTTAAAATACCCTTTAAGCAAACGAGCCGTTTTTGCTCTGGGACATATAGACCCGCAGCTCCCGCTGGGCCCTGCGGTACTGCTCGGCGCTGAACGCCGCCTTGCCCCGCTGAATGGAGAGGACGCCGTCCTTGACGAACTGGGTCAGGGTGCGGTTGATGGTCTTTTCCGTCAGGCCCACCTCCTCGCTGATCTGCCGGCGGGTCTTGGCCAAAACCACCGCCCCGGCGGTTCGGATGCCCTGTTCCTCCGCCTGGCGGACCAGGTATTTCAGCAGCACGTATTTGGCGGAGTGGAACAGCCGCTCTCCCCGGCTGTAGCTGGAGCAGTAGAGCTTGGCGGCCACATGGCGGCTGACGGAGCGGAGGAGCCCGATGTCCCGCCGGAGCCATGCGTCAAAGGTTTCCACCGGCAGGGAGGCCACGAGGCAGTCCGTCACCGTCTCGATGGTCACGGAGGTGGTGGCCGCTCCGGCCAGCAGAGTCACTTCCCCGATGAAGGACACCGCCTCGTTCACTTCAATCATGAAGACATTGCCGTTTTCAAACTCGTTTACCACCCGGAAGGTTCCCTGCAGCAATATGCCGATTCGCTCCAAGGGGCTGTCCTTTTGGTGGATCAGGGTGTGGGCGGGGTAGGTCCGCAGAAGAAACTGCCCGTCCAGCTCTCCGGGCATCTCCCCGCTGAAGTCCCGCAGCCCCGGGGCCAGTTCCAGCAGCTCGGCATAATGCATGGCGGCGCCTCCTTTTCGTTGGCGGGCATTTGGGAAAAACGCCCCTTAAAACCATGATACAGGCAAGCACAAAAAGCCGCTCATGCGGCTTGCGGCGCTGGTTTAGGGCGCCGCGCCGGAAAGAATCCCGTGGATTCTTTTCAACTATGCTGACTATAGCATGATTTCAAGAGGCGTGCAAGAGCACTTTTTTACTTCCAGCTCCGGAGCCAGGGCTGCCGCGCAAACAGCCGCTCCGCCTCCCGGCGGACCCGCTCCCGGTCGATGGTCAGCAGCTCCCGGTCCCGCATCAGCAGCTTCCCGTTTACGACGGAGTGCCGCACATCGGCCCCGGCGGCGCTCTCCACCAACGTGTGAACCAGGTTCTGGGTGGGCCAGAGGTGGGGCGCGTCGGTGTCCACGGCGATGAGATCCGCCGGAGCGCCTTTTTGAATCCGGCCCAGGCCGGGTTCCATCAGCGCCGCCGCCCCGCCCTGCGTGGCCATGGCCAGCAGAGTTTCGGCGGGCATGACGCAGGAGTCCGCCGTCCCCACGCCCCGGGTGACGTTCATCACGCCCCGGAAGAGGCGCATCTCCCGGAAGAGGTCCAGCCCGCCGTGGGCGGAGCCGTCGGTGCCCAGGCCCACGGGGACGCCCGCCGCCAGAAGCTGCGGCGTGGGAGGCACGCCCTTGCCGCAGTTGGAGAAGGGGCAGTGGGCTGCCCGCACCT
Source organism: uncultured Oscillibacter sp. (assembly GCA_947577075.1). GTDB lineage: Bacteria > Bacillota > Clostridia > Oscillospirales > Oscillospiraceae > Oscillibacter. The sequence continues at coordinate 2,038 of CANPTW010000008.1, forward strand.
GCCGCCGGGCCATGATGGAAATTTCCTCCTGGCTGAGGAAGATGCAGTGGGGGGCGGTCATGGGGGCTTCTAAAAGGCCCTCCTCCTCCAGCCAGACAAAGGGGCGCTTGCCATAGCGCTCGATGAAGTCCGTCACCTCGCTGGCGTACTCGTTCATGTGGGTTTCCACCGGGACGCCGTCCTCCGCCGCCGCCTGGAACACCGCTCGGAGCAGCTCCTCGCTGACGGCGGTGGGGGTGGTGACGGAGTAGATGGGCTTCAGCAGGCCGGTAAGGGCGCGTTTCATGGCCCGCAGGCGCTCCACCGCCGCCGGGACCGAGGGGGCCCGGAGACTCTCGGGGCAGAAGGGATTGTCGTTGGTCATGACGCTGAGGCGGCCCCGGAGCCCCGCCGCCTGATAGACTTCGGCGTAGATTTCCGGGTACTTTCCGCCGGCGTCCACAAAGCCGGTGGTGCCGCAGGCGATCATCTCCATGGCGGCAAGCTCCGCGCTGAGGCGGGAGCTCTCCGCGTCCAGGCGGCTCTCAAAGGGGACGTTGACCCGCTTCCAGATGACGGGCTTCTCGTCCAGCAGGCGGCCCCGGAGAAGCTGCTGGCTGGTGTGGAGGTGCCCGTCCACCAGGCCGGGCATCCAGAGGAGCTGCGAACCGGAGAGGACGGTATCCCCCTGATAGGCGCAGGCGTCCTGGCTCACGATGTCCAGAATCCGGCCGTCCCGGAGGGCGATGGCCTTTCCGGAGACGACGGTCATATCCGGGGCAAGATAGCGGGCGTTGGTGAGGAGCAGATCACAGCGGAGATCGTCAGGCATAGAAAACCCTCCCGTTTTATTTCAGCAGCATGAACAGGGAAAAGCAGATGGAGAATGCGGCCACCCCCCGTTTCAGCAGGGACTGGGGCACGTGGGCGGCGGTGACGCTGCCCGCGAAGACCCCGGCGGCGTGGCCCAGCACCGCCGCCAGCAGCATGGGGACCAGAGCGGCCAGGGACGCGCAGCGGCTTCCGTACACGGCCACGGCGGGCAGGGCGATGAACACGGAGTCCAGCAGGGCCACGCCCACCGCCGTCTTAGCGGGGACGCCCATGGCCACCAGCAGGGGCATCACCAGCACCGGCCCCCCCGCCCCGGAGAGGGCGCAGAGCAGGGCCGTTGAAAAGCCCAGGGCCAGCAGCGGCAGGGCCCCGGGGAAGGGGCCCCGGTTTTCGGGGCCCTTTTGGGGCCGGAGCTCCCGGACGGCGATGGCCAGACCCGAGAGGAACACCACGATGTAGAGAACGGTCTTCACGGTTTCCGCCGCCAGCAGGCCCCCCAGGGCCGCGCCCAGCAGGCCCCCCGCCAGGCTTCCGGCGGAGAGGACCAGGGCGGGCCGGATGGGGAGCTCCCCCCGGCGGTGGTAATTCCAGGAGCCGATGGCCCCGGAGACGGCAAAGCACAGAAAACTGGCCAGGAGGCTTTCCGTCACGGGGAGGCCGCAGGCGCCGGTGAAGAGAATGGGCAGCAGGAAGCCCGCCACGCCGCACCAGCCGATGAAGAGTCCCACGGCACAGCTCCCCAGGGCCGCCAGGATCAGCTCAAATGGCATGGGTCAGCCCCAGCACCACCTGGGCCACCACCAGGGAGCCGAAGAAGGTGCCCGTCATGACCAGAATGGTGATGATGATGAGCTTCCAGCCCTGCTTGAAGAACATCTTCAGCTGGTTGCTGATGGACATGCCCGCGAAGGCCCCCACCATGGTCAGCGGCGCGGTGAAGTTGATCTTCCCGGCGGACTCAATGACGAACTGGGACACGGGGGACAGGGGGCAGGCGCAGAGAAGCCCTAAGATGGAGCAGTAGGCCACGGTGGGCAGCTTGAGGGGAATCACATGGGCCAGGCCCGCGGCGCACAGGGCGATGAGCAGCAGCACCAGAACGCCGGGCAGGGACTCGGTAAAGGCCACGTCGAAGCCGATGAAGTTGGCGGTCATCATGCCCAGGCCGGAGATTGCCAGAACGAAGATCCAATCCTTGATGGTCATAGCCGTTTCCTCCTCAATTCTTCCCGGCCAGCTCCCGGCCGGATTTGGTCAGGCGGCCCAGGGTGGGCTCCAGCTTGCGGTACAGGAAGTTGCACAGGGGCACGCCCAGGAAAATCGCCATGTAAATGCCGTCGATGCCGGAAATCGTCTCACTGGCGGAGGCCATGGCGGCGATCTGGTCCGCGTAGGCGGGCATGACCTCGGAGAGGGCCGCCACGGCGGAGCTCATCAGGATGCCCGCGCCCACGCCGGAGGCCATGCCCAGGGCATAGGGGTGGAAGAGGCCGGTGGCCGCGGCCATGGAGGCCATGAAGCCGAAGTAGATGGTGCCCACCATGCCGCCGACGATGTACACGGAGAGGCTGCCCTGGGCCTCCGGGGAGTCCGCGCCGAACATGTCCTGCATCAGGGCGAGGTTTGTCTCCCGGTTGATGGAGTGGGCGGCTCCGATGGCCTCCCGCTTCAAGCCCAGCATCAGGGCGATGGGCATGGCCAGGAAGATGGTGCAGAGGTTGCCGAACTCCTGAAGCAGCAGGGCGGGCCCGGCGGAGATAACGATGGAGATGTTGGCCCCGGCGTTGATGCCCAGCTTGGCCACGAAGGGAAGAATTGCCACGCCCACCAGGCCGGAGGCGGCCTTCACCTTCTTGTCGTCCAGGATTTTCAGCACGTTTGGGCCGGTGAGGATGCCCATAAACAGGGCGTAGAAAATGGGGAAGATGATGAAGGTGCCCTTCCAGACGGGAATTTTGATCTGCCCGATGGAGTCCGCGATAAGGATGAAGACGAAGGCCAGCAGGTAGAGAATCCACTCCATCCTGACCCGCTCCCGCAGGGAGGCGTACGCGCGTTCAGTCTTTTTCATGGGGCCCACTCCTTTGTTGTTGATGCTGCCAGTATACCCCCTGGAGGGCGGGCGGAAAAGGACATATGGGCAGTTTTTGAAAAAAAGCGGCGGCGCGGAAGCGGGAAAAAGGGAACGACGGCCATGCCGCCGCGCCGCTTTGGGGAGGAAACGCAAAAAGGGAACGCCGGCCGGGCGGCGGAAAAGCCTTCGCCGTGAACATGTATGGCCGCCTGTTATGGGAGGCGCCTTCTCATTGGCGCCGCTGCGCATGATTTTTGCTTGTTGCCATTGACGTAATTGGGCGCACATGATATCATGACAAGGATTTTCTTACTTTTGAAGCGAAGCTGTGAGGAGAAAGCGGAGGACAGGCGTATGAACTATGCGGGGGAATTTGTACCGGCTGGGGGAGGCGCTGCGGGCACGGAGGCGCATGAGCAGCACAGCGGTATGCGAAGCGTTCAGAATCTGGAGGCCATTATCAACGAGGGCCTCCGCGTCGCCCTGCTGGAGGAGACTCCGGATCAGTCGCTTGAGGTGCTGCTGGAGCACCTGGGAAAAGCGCTGAACGGGGAGCGGACCTATATCTTTGAGCAAAACGAGTCCGGCGGCGACGACAACACCTATGAATGGGTGGCCGCCGGGGTGGAGCCGGAACGGGAGAACCTTCAGAATGTCCCCCCGGAGGTGTGTGCCAGCTGGTACCGGAATTTCAGCGTCGGCGGGCATATCGTCATTCAGAACGTGGAGGATATCCGGGAGGCGGAGCCCCTTCAGTATGAGAACCTGAAGCGGCAGGGCATCCGCTCCCTTGTGGTGGTCCCCTTGTACGACGGGAAACAGATCGTCGGCTTTTACGGCGTGGACAATCCCCCTGTGAAGTCGCTGGAGTACGCGTCGAACATGCTTCAGACGGCGGCGTATTTTATCGTGTCCTCCCTGAAGCGGCGCAACCTGGTCCGGGAGCTGCAAAAGCGGAGCTATAACGTGCTCCATGCCCTCAGCGTGGACTACCTGGGCATCTACCAGGTGAACTTCGACACAGGCGAATGCGAGGTCTACCGCAGCAGCGAAGGGCTGGGATTGGACTGGGCCGCTCATTTTAAGGACGGCTACCAGGCGGCCATGGAGCGGTACATCTCCAAATGCGTGGCCCCCCAGGACCGGGAGCGGCTCCGCGCCATGACGGAGAAAGGCTATGTGCTGGCGCAGCTCAGGACGAAGAAGAAATTCTCGGTCCGGTATCAGGTGAAGGACAACTTCTCGGGGCTGAACCACCTGGAGCTTCACTTTTCCGCCACGGAGCGGACGGCGGCGGAGAACTGCGCGATCTTTGCCCAGCGGGACGTCAACGCCCTGGTAGAGCAGGAGGAGAAATACAAGCTGGAGGCCAGGCGGAGCCTGGAGGATATTCTGGAGGGCGCCAGAACCGGCATCTGGACCATCGAGCTGGAGGAGGGCTGCCGGCCCAGGATGTACGCGGACCGGACCATGCGGATTCTTCTGGGCGTGCCGGACGACATTGGGCCGGAGGCGTGTTACCGGCATTGGTTTGAGCGCATTGAGCCGGACTATGTGGAGATGGTCCAAGAGGCGGTGCGGCAAATGCTGGAGAGCAAGCGCACGGAGGTAATCTATCCCTGGAAGCACCCGGCGCTGGGGAAGATCTATGTCCGCTGCGGAGGCGTGCCGGACAAGACCTTTAAAAAACCGGGCGCCTGCCTGAACGGATACCATCAGGACATCACGGAAACCATGGTGACGCGGAAAAAACAGGAGCAGTCCATCATGGAGCTTCTGGAACGGGTAAGGCGGGCAAACTCGGCAAAAAGCGAATTCCTTTCCCACATGTCCCACGACCTCTGCACGCCCATTAACGGAATTTTGGGAATGCTGGCCATTCAGGAAAAAAGTCCGGACGACCCGGAGCGGCAGCGGGACTGCCGGAAGAAGATCCGCGTGTCGGCGGAGCATCTGCTGTCCCTGGTGAACGACGTGCTTCAGATCAGCAGGCTGGAGAGCGGCCGGCCGGCGGCGGTGGAGGAACCCTTTGACCTTTGCGGCGTGCTGAAAGACTGCGTCACGATGCTCTCCCCCCTGGCGGAAGAGCGGGGCGTCCTTCTGGAGCTGGAGACGTCCGGCCTGCGGCACGGCAGGGTCATTGGGAATCCGCTTCAATTGAAACAGATTTTAATGAGCGTCATCGACAACGCCCTCAAATACAACCGGCCCAACGGCTCCGTATTTGTCCGGGCGGAGGAGGCCGCCTTCCATGAGGGGATCGCAAGCTGCCGGTTCGTCGTTGAAGACACCGGAATCGGCATTGGGGAGGACTTCAAGGATCACATTTTTGAGCCCTTCACCCAGGAGCACCAGGGCGCGAGGACCAACTATACCGGCGCCGGCCTCGGCATGTCCATCGTGAAGAAACTGGTGGACCAGATGCGGGGAACGGTCACGGTGGACAGCCGGCTGGGCCGGGGCAGCGTGGTTCAGATCATCCTGCCCCTCCGGGTGGACGAAACGTGGAGCGGGCGGCCTGCGGACGAAGAGGGGGGCGCCCAGGGCGACGTTGCCGGGATGCAGGTCCTTTTGGTAGAGGATAATGAGATTAACTGTGAAATTGTGGAGTTCATGCTGCGGGACGCGGGCGCGGAGGTTGTGACCGCAAACGACGGGAAGGCCGCTGTGGACGCCTTTGAGGCCTCCGCCCCGGGAACATTCGACTGCGTACTGATGGATTTGATGATGCCGGTGATGAGCGGATATGAGGCGGCCCGGGTGATCCGCGGCCTGGAGCGGCCGGACGCGGAAACGGTGCCCATCATAGCGCTGTCGGCAAACGCGTTTGAAGAGGATATCGCGCTGGCAAAGGATGCGGGGATGAACGAGCATTTGGCAAAGCCGGTGGACGTCCGCAGAATGTTCCAGGTTATGGGCAGGCTGAGAGGCCGTTAGAGCCTGCGGGCGGATGACATAAATTATGAAAAATTGCGGAGATGGAAAGGCTATGAAAAGCAAAGCTTTGCCGCGGTCCTTGAAAAACAGCATAGTGGTCATCGTTGGTTTGACGGCCTTCGTGTTTTTCTTTCTGGGAGCGTCCATTCACAATATGAGCGAAAATACGATTGAGGAGATCGGCACCGCCTATATGGCCGGAATGAACGAGCAGGTGTCGCTGCACTTTGAGACGATCATTGAGCTCCGCCTGACCATGGCGGAGTCCATCGCGCACATTGCGGCGGGGGATGGGGACTCCGGTTACGGGACGAGGGAGGAGATCGAATACGGCGCAAGGGCAAGGCACTTTTTGTGCGCCGCCCTGTATTCGCCCGACGGCGGAATCGAGATGATTTTCGGTGACCCCGTGGAGCTCAACCACCCGGAGCCCTTTTTGGAGAGCCTGCGGAACGGGGAGCGCAAGGCGGCCTCGGCCGTCGGCAGAGACGGCGGCGTGATTTTGTTCGGCGTTCCCTGCGAATATCCCATGTCCAACGGCAGCGAAAGCCTTGCCGTCGTGGTGGGGCTCTCTACCAAATATATGGGCGAGGTGCTGTTCCTGGATTCGGACCAGTCCCTGAGCTATTCCTTTGTGATCCGGAAGGACGGAAGCTATGTCGTGGGGAACGAGGGCGATTCCCACGAGAACTATTTTGACAGGCTCACCAATGTCTTCGGCGGGCAGAACGTGGAGGCGGGGACCTGCGTTGAACAGCTGAAGGCTGCCATGGACGCCGGGGAGGACTATTCCACGATTGTGAAAAACGGCGGATCGCGCCGCCATATCTACTGCACCAATCTCCCCTACTGCGAGTGGTATCTGGTGACGGTCCTCCCCTTCGAGGGGCTGGATAATGCCATCTCCGGCATGGGGAACCGCTGGCTCACCATCGTTTACGCCGCCTCCTTCGCGGTGATCGCCATGCTTCTCTACATATTCTTCCGGTACTTGAAGCTGTTCAAAGGCCAGGTATCGGAGCTGAAGCGCATGAACATGGAGACGGACGCGGCCCGGAAAGCCGCGGAGCAGGCGCGGAAAGAGGCGGAACAGGCCAACGCGGCAAAACAGGAATTCCTGTCCAGCATGAGCCATGATATCCGCACCCCCATGAACGCCATCATCGGCATGACCTCGCTGGCGCTGGAAAATACGGACGACCCGGAGCGGGTTCGGGATTACCTGGGGAAGATCGCCCTGTCCAGCAAGCACCTGCTTGGCCTGATCAACGACGTCCTGGATATATCCAAGATTGAAAGCGGCAAAATGACGCTGAACGTGGAGCCGGTGCCGCTGAGGGAGGTAATAGACGGCATCGTCAACATCATGCAGCCCCAGGTTGCGGCAAAGAACCAGCAGTTCCGTGTGACCGCCCGGGAGATTCTTTCGGAAACTGTGTGCTGCGACGGCGTGCGGCTGAACCAGGTGCTGATCAATCTGCTGGGGAACGCCGTTAAATTCACCCCGGAGAAGGGCTCCGTTCAGATGACCGTGTATCAGGAGGCGCTGCCGGAGGACGCCTCCCGGGTCCGCACCCACTTTCTGGTGAGCGACACGGGCATCGGCATGTCGGAGGAGTACCAGAAGGTCATATTCGAGTCCTTCAGCCGGGAGGACAACACCCGGGTCCGAAAGACGGAGGGGTCCGGGCTGGGCATGGCGATTACCAAGTGTATTGTGGACGCCATGGGCGGAACGATCTCGGTCCGCAGCGAACAGGGCCGGGGCAGCGAGTTCCACGTTGTGCTGGACCTGGAGCGGGCGGCGGCGCCCGACCGCGCGGAATCGGAGGCGGCGGACGGCGCCGGAGGCGGGAGCGACGTGGACCTGAAGGGAAGACGCGTTTTATTGGCGGAGGACAACGAGCTGAACTGGGAGGTGGCAAGTGAGCTGCTTTCCATCCTTGAGCTGGAATTGGACTGGGCTGAAAACGGGGAAATCTGTGTGGAGAAATTTGAGAAATCCCCGGTTGGGTATTACGACGCGATCATTATGGACGTGCGGATGCCGGTTATGGACGGCTATGAGGCGACCGCCGCCATCCGGGGACTGAAGCGCGGGGACGCGGATATACCCATTATCGCCATGACGGCCGACGCGTTTTCGGAGGATATTCAAAGGTGCCTGGAGTGCGGCATGAACGACCATTTGGCAAAACCGATTGATATTCAGACGGTTACCTGCAAATTGAAGAAACACCTGAAATCCCAGGCGGTGTAACTGCCGAATGGGTATTGAGAAACAAGGAGTCCTATGCTATAATGAAGCACGGCATGGGGCTTCTGTTTCGCTGGATGAACCATTGGAAAAGTGCGCATATCGGCCCTTAAGCCTATGCACGGTAAGGCCCTCTGAATCGTGCGGAAGAAATCCGCGCCGGTTCGGCCATCCGGCGAAGCTCCCCGGAAAATGGCGTAAAACTGCGTGAAAGGACGCGGCGAAATCCCCGAAATCCTTGAAAATAAAGGAGTTGCAGAAAGCTATGAAATTAGGCATCGTCGGGCTTCCGAATGTGGGGAAGTCCACCCTCTTCAACGCCATCACCAACGCCGGCGCGGAAAGCGCCAATTACCCGTTCTGCACCATTGACCCGAATGTGGGCATGGTGGCCGTTCCGGATGAGCGCCTGGACAAGCTGGCGGAGGTATATCAGCCGGACAAGAAGACGCCGGCGGTTGTGGAGTTTGTGGATATTGCGGGTCTGGTCAAGGGGGCCAGCAAGGGCGCCGGCCTGGGCAACAAGTTTTTGGCCAACATCCGGGAGACCGACGCCATCATCCATGTGGTCCGCTGCTTTGACGACGAGAACATCATGCATGTGGTGGCGGACGCGGGGACCAGCGTTCCGGTGGACCCCCTGGGAGACATAGAGGCCATTGACCTGGAGCTCATCATGGCGGATCTGGAGATGGTGAACCGCCGGGTGGAGAAGGCCCAGAAGGCCGCCAAGGGCGACCGGAAGTTCCTCCATGAGGTGGAGGTTTTTCAGGCTCTGGCGAAGCATCTGGACGCCGGGAAGTCCGCCCGGACCTTCGCATGCTCCGCCGAGGACGGGCTGCTGGTGGCCACCTCCGACCTGTTGAGCCTCAAGCCTGTGATCTATGCCGCCAATACGGATGAGGACGGCTTTGCCCATCTGGAGGGCAACCGCTATTTCCAGCAGGTCCGCCAGGTGGCCGAGGCGGAGGGAGCCCAGGTGCTTCCCATCTGCGCCAAGCTGGAGCAGGACGTGGCGGAGCTGGAAGGGGAAGAGCGGCAGATGTTTTTGGAGGAACTGGGCGTGGAGGAGTCCGGCCTGGACCGCCTGATCAAGTGCTCCTATGCGCTGCTGGGGCTGATCTCCTTCCTGACCTACGGCAAGGACGAGTGCCGGGCCTGGACCGTCAAAAGGGGCACCAAGGCCCCGCAGGCCGCAGGGAAGATCCACACGGACCTTGAGCGGGGCTTCATCCGGGCGGAGGTGCTGGCGTATGAGGACATGGAGAGGTGCGGCAGCGTGGCCGCGGCGAAGGAGAAGGGCCTTCTCCGCATCGAGGGCAAGGAATACGTCGTGCAGGACGGCGACATGATTTACTTCCGGCACAATGAATAAGGAGGATGCGGCCCGCCTGGCGGCGTTTGAGCGGATGTATGCCGACCTCCTGGCGGAGCGGGGGAAGGTCCTGGCCGATATGGACCGTCTCCGGGCCGCCGGGAAGCAGAAGGGAGCCACGTATCAGCAGCTGCTGGCGCAGAAGCTGACGCTGCAGAACCTGATCGGCAGATTTGAAATCTATGGCATTAAGCCGGAAGCATAAGCAGGGGCGGACGCGGAGCGTCCGCCCCTTTGCCGCGCGGCGGAGCCCCCAAAACCTGCCCGCTCCGGGCTGTGCGGGCGGCGGTTCCCTCCGGAACCGGAAACGCGGAGGGGAGCCCTCCTCGTTCCGGCGGAGAAAAAAACCGGCTTGGGGGGAACATCCGGCCGTCCTCAAACGTGTTGTAAGTGAAAGGCGCTTTTCACAACAAAGGAAAGGAGGCGTCGCATGACCGAACAGGAGCTGCGCAGCGCCATGGCCGCGCATGGAGACACCGTGTACCGGCTGGCCCTTTGCCGCCTGCAGAATGCTGCCGACGCGGAGGACGTCTATCAGGAGGTGTTCCTCCGCCTGCTGGAACAGCGGACCGGGGGCTGGGACGGGGAGCATATGAAGGCATGGCTGATCCGCGCCACGGTGAACCGCTGCGCGGATTTGGGGCGGCTGCGGAAACGGCGGGGAACCCTGTCCCTGGAGGAGGTGCCGGACCTGGCCGCTCCGGGAGACGAACAGGCGGCGGAGCTGTGGGACGCGGTGTCCCGCCTGCCGGAAAAGCTGCGGACGGCGGTCCACCTCTTTTATGGCGAGGGCTATGAGAGCGGCGAGATCGGGGCTTTGCTAGGCGTTCCGGCGGCGACGGTGCGGAGCCGTCTCCGCCGGGCCCGGGGGGAGCTGCGAGACTTATTAGGAGGTTTTGAGGATGGAAAATCGATACCGGAAGATGATCGAAGGCGTCCATACGCCCGCCGGGCTGAATGACCGGGTGCTGTTTGAGGCCCGCCGCCGGGCGGCGGAAGCGGGAACGGCGCCCCATAGGGCAGGACGAAGCCGGGAACGCCTCCTGCCGGAGGGAATCTTTGCGGCCGCGGCTGCGCCGCGGAACCGGACACATCCCTTGCTGCGGACGGCGGTCTGCGCCGCCTGCGCCCTGGCGCTGGTGCTGGGGAGCTTTTCCCTCCGCCCCGCGCCCACCCGGACGCCCGGGGCGTCCGGCGCTCCCGGGGCCTCCGGCCCGGCGGACGCGGAGCAGGGGCCCCCGGCTCGGGTGCTGGTTCCCACCTTCGGACTGACGGCGTACGCCGCCATGACCGAGAACGCCTACGGCCCGGCGGAGGACGGCAGCATTGCCTTCGCCGTGGGAGAGGGCTGCACCACCATGGAATTCGGCGACTTCACCGGATGCCTGTTCCGGATCACGGGGGAGAACATCGCAGGGGTGTCCCTCTCCATTGACCGGGGGGGACTGTACCGCTATCAGTCCCGGGATAATTTGACGGAGGAGCAGAGAACGGAGTACCGCCAGGCCATGGCCGAGGGCCGTCTGGCGCCCGCGGCCATCAGCCAGCGGGACGACGGGTCCTGGTACATGCCGGAGATGACCGCCCTGGGCCGGAGCGTTCAGGAGGACTATGACCCCGAGGTGCAGTACGGCTTTTGGGTATCCCCCGAGGAGATGGCCGTAAACACCGGGCTGGGCATCACCACCGAGGCCCAGATGGACGCGGACCTCTTTGACGGCGGACGGCTGACGGTGGCGGTGACCTCTGCCGACGGTACGGAGAGGACACGGACCTACCGCCTTCACAGCGGCTCGCTAAAGGTGGAGTTTGGGGAGGACAACGCCATCCTTGTTCTGCCGGAGCCGGCGGGACCGGAGGAGCCCTTTGTCTATGGCATTTATGCGGTTCCCGAGGAATAGGGCCCGGCCGAAACGCAGGGGAGATGGCCCCGGCGGGAAGGCCGGAGGATTTTTCCGACCACTTGAAAAACGGCAAAACGCCCAACCGGGCGTTTTGCCGTTTTTACGGACCGCCGGACGGCCCGGGAATTCCATGGAAGGGGGAGGCGGCCCGGAAAGGCCGCGCAATGCTCCTCCGCCGGACCGGCGGTCAGCCGATTCCGAGGGGGGAGAAGACGATGTACATGACCACAACCACGCCAATGCCGACCGCCGCCCAGACCTTGCCGGTCTTCCAGGGCGTCATGTCCATGACCTTGGCGTCGGGCATCTCCCAGGCCGTTTCACGGGGGCAGACCTTGATGCACACGGCGTAGATTACGCACTCCAGAACGAACAGGGCGAAGACCACATAGAGGTAGTGGAAGCGGTCTAAGAAGGGGATCACCTTGCTCAGGCCGTAGAGCACCATATGGATGGGGACCACGATCTTCGGCGCAACGGCGGGGGCCCGCTTCGTCAGCAGGCCGAAGAGCACCGCCGTCAGCAGGGGCATGGAGAAGAAGCCCCAGCACTCGTTGATGAAGTTCATGATACCCGTTCCGAAATACATGACAAAGGGGGAGATGGCGATGGCCACCACGCCCACCACGGTGCCGAAAATCTGCCCGGTCTTCACCACCTTCGCGGCGTCCGCGTTCTTGCCCCAAATGGGCTGCCAGAGGTTCAGGCTGAAGATGGTGGAGGCGGAGTTCAGCACGGAGTTGAAGGAGGACAGGATGGCGCCGAACATCACCGCGGCGAAGAAACCCATCAGGGGCTTGGGCAGGACCTCCATGACCAGCAGGGGATACGCCTGGTCGGCGGCCAGGCCCACGGTGGCGTCCATCTGCCCCTCGGCCGCCAGGAGCTGGAAGGCCATGACCCCGGGGATGACGATGACGAACACGTCCAGGCACTTGAAGAAGCCCGCCCAGATGGCGCCCTTCTGGCTCTCGGCCAGGTTCTTGCCGCCCAGGGAGCGCTGAATGATGGACTGGTTGGTGGCCCAATAGAACAGGTTGTTGACGAACATGCCGGTGAAGAGCAGGGGCCAGGGAATCTCGGGCGGCAGGGCGCTGGGAGCGGACCAGGCGTTCATTTTCTCCGGCGTGGCGGTGATGAAGTGCTGCACGCCCGCCATGAAGCCGCCGCCGTCCAGCTTGCCCAGGGCCACGAAGGCCAGGATGGGGATGGCGAAGCCCCCGATGATCAATCCCACGCCATTGATCGTGTCGGAGTAGGCCACGGCCTTCAGTCCGCCGAAGACGGCGTAGCACATGCCCACCACGCCGGTGCCTACACAGATGATGGTAATGGCCGTGAAGTAGTTGATTCCGAACATGCTCTCAATGTCAAAGATTTTCACCAGGGCCACCGCGCCGGAGTAGAGGATCGTGGGCAGCATGGTGACGACGTAGGCCACCAGGAACAGCAGGGAGAACAGGCGCATGGTGAAGGTATCGTAACGCATCTCAAAGAACTCCGGGATGGTGGCGATGCCGCCCCGGAGAAGCCTGGGCAGGAAGCTGAAGGCCAGCACCACCAGGGCGAAGGCCGAGGTTGCCTCCCAGGCCATGGTGCTCATGTTGCCTGCGAAGGACTGGCCGTTGGTGCCCACCAGCTGCTCCGCCGACAGGTTCGTCATCATCAGGGAGCCGGCAATCACGATGCCCGGCAGGCCCCGGCCCGCCAGGAAGTAGCCCTCTTTGGTGGAAAGGTCGTCGTCACGGGTTTTCCACCAGGAGAGGACGGCGACTAAGACGGTAAAACCAATAAACGTTACGACTGTGAACAGCACATAAATCCTTCTTTCTTCGTATTTTGATGGGGAGGGGAAACTCCGCCGCTTCCGGGCGGCGGAAGCCGCCGGAACCGGGGGCCCTGTTTAAGAACCTGCGCTCACAACCGTTGAACGCCGTCTGGGCGGTCCTTTCCCCGCCGGGACTTCGCCGCGTTCCCCATACGTCCGTATGGTGCGGGAAATCTCCTTGCCCGGCGGAAAACCCCGCTCATTCGTCCTTCCACGATTGTGAAAACAGGTTCCAGGGTTATGAATCGGTCAGAGCCGGTAACCCACGCGTTTCAAATATTCCACGCTGGCCTTCACGTCCCGCAGACTGGTATCCGAATTGCGGGGGTCCCGTTCCTGCTCGATGGTGATGTAGCCGCTGTAGCCGATGTCCTCCAGCGCCTTCCGGATGCCGGGGTAGTCCAGGCTCCCCGTGCCGATGGGGCACATGGCGCCCTTGCCGCAGCCCTCGAAGAAGCGGACGTGTTCGCCCAGCACCTGCTGGTAGACCTTCTCGTTGACGTCCTTAAAGTGGACGTAGTCCAGCCGGGCGGCATATTTTTTCAAAAACTCCGCCGGGTCCATGCGGGAGTAGTAAAGGTGTCCCGTGTCCAGGCACAGCCCGGCGGTTTCGTAGGGGATATCCCGGACCACCGCCGCAATTTCGTCCTCAAATTCAAGGTAGCTCCCGGCGTGGGGGTGAATCACGGGCCGGACGCCGTACCGGCCGGCCCGCTCGCACACCGCCCGGAGGTTGGCCATGAAGCCGGACCACTGCATGGGAGAGAGCCTTGGCGCCAGATTGGGCCGGCCCGCGGCATAGTCCCGCTCGTCGTGGCCCCAGTCCATGACGGTCAGGTAGGGGGTGGGGAACTTCTGCCCCTCGTGGCGGGGCAGCTTGGGCATGGCGGGGTCGGTGATTAGCGTGCAGATGTCGTCCACCGCCTTCAGCACGCTCTCCTGGTTGGCGGGGTCCAGCAGGTCGTGAAAGATGGTGCCCGCCACGATGGCGATCCCGTTTTTCCGCAGCTCGGCGGAGACCGCTGCCGCGTCGATGGGCAGATAGCCGTAGGGCCCCAGCTCGACGGCGGTATAGCCCGCCAGGCCGGCTTCCTCCAGCACCCGCCGCCAGGGCGGCAGGTAGGGGTTCTTGGGATCGTCCACGCCCCAGCAGCAAGGCGCTCCGCAGATTTGGATCATCGTCATTCCTCCTTACAGCAAAGAGATTTTCAGGGATGTCTCTTGTGATATCGCTGGATTTTCTTCCCTTGAACTGCCTTAATTGTAGCAGAATCACGAAAAGAAAGTTTGCGGGTTCTTGCGGGAAAATTTATAAAAACCCCGCAAAATGTGCACAAAATTTTGAGATGAGATTTGGCAATTATTTGTTCTTGCGCTTCCGGCAAAATTCCGGGATAATGGGGAAGAGCGTTGGAAAGGAGGGAGGGCGACTGTGGCCGTTCCCATGTCCTTTGTTCATAACCGTCAGCCGTCTCTGCTCTATATCACGCCCCAGCGGACGGATGACCCGAAGATCAACCGGGTGCTGCATGTACACAAAAGCGTGTGTGAGCTGGTGTTTGTCAACGCCGGAGAGGGAACCTACCGGATAAACGGCATCAGCTATCCCATTTTCCCCGGCGACTTCCTGCTGACCAACCAGGGGGACCTTCACGAGGTGCAGTCCGCCACCCATCGGGAGATCGGCACAATCTGCTTTGGGATTGGAGAGCTGGCGCTGCGGGGGCTTCCCCCCGGCTGCCTCACCCTGGCGGAGGACGGCTTTGTCCGCCCGGTGGGCAGGAAGTATGAGCAGATCAAGAATTTGTGCCAGCTGCTGTATGAACAGGTGGAGCTTCGGACCGGCCCGGGCAGGGCGGTGGCCCATCATCTGTTTTTGGCCCTGCTGACGCTGGCCCTGAGCTTTCCCGCCGACGAGCGGAAGGAGCGGCAGACGGAATCCGTGCTGCTGGTCAGCCGGATTGGGCAGTACATCGCCGCCCATTACGCCGAACCGCTGACGCTGGAGCAGATTGCAAGGGCCTTGAAGATGTCGCCCTATCACATGGCCCATGTGTTTCGGGAGATTACGGGCTTCTCGCCGATTCAGTATGTGATCCGCTGCCGCATGGGCGAAGCGCAGAACCTTCTGATTTCCACGGACTTCAGCGCGGCCCAGATCGGGGTCATGGTGGGCTATGACAGCGCCAGCCACTTCAACAGCATTTTCAAGCGGGTGGTGGGCCTGCCGCCGGTCCGGTACCGGCAGTGGTATCTGGAGATGATGCGGGGCAAGCGGAGGCAGTGACCCGGGAGGGGAGGATGGATTTCCCATTTTTGCGAACATCCTGCAGGCAAACGGGGCTCGAAACAATAATTGTGCCGATTGCACAAAACATAAGAAAGATTTTTGGATGCAATCACGAAAATGTGCGGTTCTTTTTCGCATAAACCGTCACTTTACCTCTGGACTTCTTTTCAAAACGTGGTATGCTAAAGCTCACGATCACGAGTGAAAAGGAGGCGATTCGTATGTTTAAATGGTTTCAGAGCCTTGTGAACCTTCGGTATCAGGAGTTGAGCCAGCTGCGCCGCGAATTGCGCTGCGAGGCGGACAAATAAGTGCCCGGCTGAAAACGGGCGCATCCGATATGAGATCCGCAGAATGCCGCCGCCGCGGCGTTTTGCGGGACAAGTAAGCCCTCCGGCCTGGCCGGAGGGCTTACTCGTTTAGCAGGGCTCAAAAGGCAGCGTACATTTACCGTAGCGCCGGACGCTCAACGGGCTTCAAGCCGGACGGGCGCGGCGGTCTTTGCAAAAGGGCGTCCGGGGCCTGAGGGCGGCGCTAGGCGGCCACCTCCTGCCGCTTCGCCTCATAGGCGGAGGCGATCCGGTCCCGCATGGCGGCCTCCTCCCCGTCCAGGCGCAGGCCCAGGGCCTGCTCCAAGGCGCCGGGGACAAGGTCCTCGTTCCAATAGAGGGAGGCGCCCAAGTTCTCCGCCAGCCGCTCTCCGCCCGCCCGCTCCGCCAGGGCGGAGAGAACGGCGGACGGGTCCGCCTGGAAGCGGAGCAGCAGCTCCTCCGAGGCCCTTTCGGCGTACGCGCCGTCGGCTCTGCCGAGGTATTCCAGCAGCTCCGGAAGCGTCATTTCGGGGACCCGCCCCAGCTGCGCTTCCAGCTCTGCCGAGCTTGAAAGCCGGTTCACAAAGTCCCGCAGCGTCTCCCAGGCGGCCCGGCCCCCGGAGGTGAGCTCCCCGGCCAGGTAGCCGCCGGCGTCCAGCTCATGGGTGAAGCCCTCATAGTACGCGTTCCCCTTTTCGCTTCCGCAGGACAGATACCCCGCCAGGAACAGGAGCATCTCGTTTTGCTCCGCCTCGTTCCGCTCCGCCAGGGCGTTGAGAAACTGTGCGGACTGGGGATACATGAGTTTTGCCAGCTCTTCGCCGTCCAGGTCCAGCAGGGTCAGGACGCCTTCGGCAATCAGGCTGTCAACCATATCCGACAAGAACATCTCCGAGCCGGGGGCGCAGTCGTTTTCCATCCTGGAAAACAGGTAGGTCCGCCGGCCGTTTTCGTCCAGCCGGAAATACTGGTAGTTGCTCCCCGGGTAGCCGATCAGGCACCAGCCGTCCTCTCCCATGTAGGACCCGCCCGCCAGCATAACCCGCTCCGGCGTTGTGGTGTGGGTTTCATATCCCACCTGCCAGATTTCCACACGGACATTCCCCGCCGCCTCGTAATAAGGCCCGCTGAGGCCGGTGACGCGCCAGTCGTCCCAGACTACGTTCCCCTCTCCGGCGTTTCCCTCGTCATAGCGCCCGGAACCGTCCCAGCCGTAGCCCTTCGCCGCCAGGGCCTGGAACTGCGCCTGGGCGAAGTCCTTTGCCGCCGACACCACCTCCGCCGGAGCGTCGATGCCGTTGGACACATGGTCCGTATAGCCGCCCTCGTCCCTGTAAAGCCGCAGGTTTTCCCCGTCGAACCACAGCGTCCGGAAGCCGCTGACCGTGACGTCGGAGCCGGGAAGAGGGACCTCCACGGACAGGAAGAGGCATCGGGCGTCCGGGTCCCAGAAGCCGGCTTCCATATAGCCCGCCTCAGGCCAGGCGTCGTGCATGAGGGCATACAGGTCCGCCTCATACAGCGTCCCGTCCCGCTGGAAGAAGAGGCGGGAGACGTTCCAGCCGTCGGAGGCGGCAACCTCCTGTTCGCCGTCGCCGTCCAGGTCCGCTACGGTCACGTTCCCCAGGGCCCGGAGAAGCAGGGAGGGTGTGCCGCTGTCCGAGAAAACATAGTAATCGTTGATCGCGCCGTAAGCGTGTTCGCCAATCTGGCCATAGTAGGAAATCGCTGCGCCGTTCCGGCCAAAGAGCTCCGTGTAGCTCCACGCGCCGTCCTCCGGCGTCCATCCGGCGGAATCCGCGGCGGGCACGGTCAAAAAGCAGTCCCGCTCCGTCTCCGAAGCCGCCACGGCGGCGCAAAGCGTGCCGTCGGTAGAGCGGTAGATTTCCACGTCAAAGCCTTCGCCGCTGAACTCCTCCGGTTCGAAGCGCATGCGCCAGAGGGACTCCGCCACGTCGCCGCTGTGCCGCGAAACCTCCACCGCCTCCGGCTCGTAGGGGGAAAGGCCGTCCAGGGGAATCACCAGCTCCGGGTCCCAGGCCGGGTAGGCCGTGGGCTGGGCGGGCGGGTCGCACCGCCAGTTGGTCAAAAAGCGGAAGCCGCCGTCCGCTTGCTCCTCCAGCGTCACACAGGCGGGGCCGGGGGAGAAATAGATCTGGTCCTCCCCGTCGCTGAGGCCGGGAAAGTCCCAGGCCTCATAATAAAGCAGGATTTTGCCGTCCTTCCGCTCCCCGGAGGTAAAGGTCACTTCGCCGGGATAGTTCGTGTCGCCGTGGAAGTGATAATAGGCGTCGTATTCCGCAAGATACGTGAACCGGTCCAGACACCACTTGTCCGTCTCCTCCAGGCCGAGGCCCGCGTATTCCCGCAGAACCGCGTCCATCTCGGCGGCGGGGCACTTGATCAGGTCCACTCCCGGGTCCTGGCCCTGATAGGCCGCCTCCGCCACGGCCCGGCGCTCCTCTTCCGTGATCTCCATGGGCGCCCCCGTGCCGTTGTAGAAGAGCTGGAAGAGGTCGATTTGCTTGTAATCCTTCGGGGACTCCACCGCCAGGAAGAGAAATTGGTTGTGGAGGTTGAAGTCCTCGCCGTTGAAGACCTCGGTATTGAAATATGTCAGCTCCGCTTCGGTCAGGGGGCCGTCGGGCTTGGCCTCCGGCGTCTCCGTCCCGGCGAAGGAACAGGCGCACACCAGCCCCGCCAGGACGGCGGACAGCGCCGCCGCCCAGAGCCAGCGCTTCGGGGCGTGGGCGATGCGCCCCACCCGCTCCCGGAGGCTCCGCTTGTCCCCCGTCATGGTGGTGGCGCAGCGGAGCAGGTCCCCGGGGCCGGGCTTCGCGGTCACCAGGGTCAGCAGGGTGCCGCCGTAGGCCCGGCGCTCGCCGTCGCCCAGGATGCTCAGCGCGCCCTCGTCACAGGCCAGCTCCGCGTCCCGGCGGCTGAGCACCGCCGCCAGCCACACCAGGGGGTTCCACCAGTGGACCGCCAGGGCCGCGCACCGCAGCAGGGCCCAGATGTGGTCCCCGTGGCGGTAGTGGGTGGCCTCGTGGGTCAGCACATGGCGGAGGACGGCCGGGTCCGCCGCCGCCTCCGGCGTGACGTACACCGCCGGGCGGGGGAAGCCGAACAGGCAGGGGGAGGGCAGGCCCGCCGCCGTATAGGCCGGCACGGGGCAGTCCGCCGCCAGGTAAATCCGGCGCCGCCGCAGCTTTCCAGCGAAGCTGACGTTTGAGAGGACAAACGCCGCCGCCAAAATCAGCGACCCGCCCAGCCAGACCCGGCCCAGCAGGGCTGCCGGGTCCATGGGGCTCCGGGCCGCCGGGGCGGGCGCTCCATCGCTTTGGATGGGGGCGGCCGGCGCAGGCGCCTCCGCGCCGTTTCCGGCGGACGGAGCCTTCTCCGCCGGGGGCCGCTGGGCCAGGGGAAGGGTTTGGAGGACCCGGGCCTCCGGCAGGACCTGGGGCATTTCCACGGGGGCGGTATAAAGCTGCACCGGGATCAGCAGCCGGGCCAGCACCAGGGCCCACAGGGCGTAGCGCAGCCGGGCGCCGACCCGCCGCCCGAAGAGGCCCCGGAGAAGCAGCACCACGGCGATTAAAAGGGTGGCCGTCAGCACCCAGTTTTCAAGGGAAATCCTCATTGTGTGCCGCCTTTCTCCGCCTGGTCCAGAATGGCCCGGAGCTCCGCGATCTCCCCGCTGGAGAGCTCCTGCCGCTGGGCCATGGCGCTCATCATCATCCCCACGCTGCCCCGGTATACCCGGTCCAAAAAGCTCCGGGTTTCCGACACCTCCGCCCGCTCCCGGTCCACAAGGGGAACATAGGCTTTGCCCCGGCCGGCCTGCCCGCAGCGCACCAGGCCCTTGGCCTCCATACGGTGAAGGGTGGTGATGGTAGTGCTTCTGGCCCAGCCCGCCGTGCGCTCCAGCTCGCCGGCGATCTGCATGACCGTGCGGGGGCTGCGCTCCCACAGGCAGTTCAGGACGTTCCACTCGCCGGACGTCAGCTTGATATGGTCCATTGTCCGCACCTCCTTGTCTACATTGTAGACTTAGTATAGCACAAGTAAGTCTACAATGTCAACAAAAAAAGACGGCGCGTGGACAGGGCCGGAGGGAAACGGGCTGAAGGCGCGGAAAACCGGCGGGCCGCAGGCCCGCCGGGACATAGAGCGCCGCTTCCATGAAGCCGGAGGCGGAAGGCCGCACGTGCTGATTTAATCCGAGTCCTCCTTGGATTTCCGGTTGACGACACAGCGCAGGGTAGCGAAGTCGATATGCGCTTCGGCTACGTGGCGGGCGAGATCCGGAATGCCGCTTTCAATGCCGTTGCAGATGATGTGGTGCTGCTGGGACAGAATGCGGATATTGGAGAGGTCCTTTTCGTTGTCCCAGAATTCCAGGGCGCGCATGAGGGAGTGGGTGGCCAGCTTTTCCAGGTCGGCGTAAAAGCGGATCAGGTGCTGGTTTTCGGTATAGCGCATGAGCAGGTTGTGGAAGGCCCGGTCGACGTCGATGCGCTGGCGGCGGTTGAAAAGCGAGCGGTCGCCGTTTTCAAAGTCATGCCAGAGGGAGCAGTAGACGTCCGCCAGGCGGTGAAGCTCGCTCATATCCAGAAGGGCCAGGCGGTGAGCGCAGATATAAGAGGCGCTGCCCTCCAGTATTTTTCTGGCGTCGAAGACGTCCATCAGCTTTTTCTGGCTGATGTTGAAGGCGCGGTAGGTTTTTCCGTTTTCGCTCTCGGACAAAAGGCCCACGGCCGCCAGCTGCTTGATCGCGTTCCGCACGGGGGTGATGCTGATGTCCAGCGCCTCCGCCATATAGGTCGCGTTGATTTTGGTGCCCGGCGGGATTTTCGAGGAGAGGATGGCGGACTCCAGGTAGTTGTACACGATGTCCGTGAGCTTGCTGGCGGGGTTCTCCGCCTGATACCGGAGGATAATTTTGGGATCAAAGAGATTTTCCTGACGGTCAGACACGTTGTTTGCCTCCCTTCGTTGGATCGTTTTTAGAGGGGGGGAGCCACATAATGGCGGAGGAGTCCGCCGTTCGGATTCCCATGCATCCGCAGGAGCCTCCGCTTCCGTCCGTAACCAAAAGGAACTGGCCGGGGAATCCGGAGGCCCGTTCGAAAAAGCGCGCGATGCGGCCCTTCGTCAGGGGGAGGGGGGCGAGGGCCTGGAGGGCGGTTTCATACAGCCGCCGGGCCTCCGCCCGGGCTCCGGTCATAAGCATGGCGCCTGCGCCGGGCAGGGCAAAGCCGTATACGCCGCCGGCCAGCCGGGCAAGCGCGCCTTCGGCGGAGTCCTCGTCACAAACAATGTCTCCGGCGACGCCGCCGCACAGATCCGGGGCGCCCGGAACCGAAATGCTGGCCGCCAGATAGCGGACCCCCGGCGGTGCGGCGCGTTTGAGCAGGCGCGCGAGGCACGCGTCAACGACGACGCAGTCCCGCCCGCTGCCAAAGCGCAGGCGGTTTATGCCGGAAAGGGCCCGGCGGCATTCCCCGGCGCGGCCCGCGGCACACAGACCGCCGGCCAGGACCGGATACCCGTCGGCGGTTTGATATCTCCCGGCAAAGGGCGTCAGGTTTTCGGTTTCATACGGAAGAATCCCCATGAGCATGCTGCGGCAACCATTCCTTTCAGTATTTCACAAGATAGGATATCACAACTTTGAAGGAAATAAAAGAGGGGAAGAGGCGTTTGAATGGAATTCAAGCCTCCAAATACCGTAAGAAATGTACGATTTCTGAAAACACGTGGACGGCGGCCTGAAGAAATTGCAAAGGCTTTCGGGGCGGCGGCCCGCGTTTCAGGGACGGCGGATTTTCGGGAGGGCGCTTCGGCACGGGCGGAAGAGGGGGCGAAAGCGGACATGGCCGCTGCGTCGTACAAAGCAGCGGCCATGCCCGAAAAGAGGGGGTTGAAACGCCGGGAGTTTTGAGAGACGGCGCTTCCGAATCAGGAAAAGAGCGTTACCCGTTTTGGGCCATGCTCTGATACTTGGCGTACCTCCGCGCGCAGTGCTCCTCCGCTTCCGCGAACAGCTTTTCGGCAATTTCGGGGAAGGTGCGCGTGAGGGCGGAGAAGCGGACCTCCCCCAGCATGAACTCCCGCAGCCTGCCGTTGGGCGCCTTGCTGTCCAGCTGGAAGGGATTGCTTCCCTGGGCGGCCAGGGCGGGGTTGTAGCGGAACAGGGGCCAATAGCCGCAGTCCACGGCCTTGCGCTGCTCGGCCTGGGTCATGCTCATGGAGGACACGATGCCGTGGTTGATGCAGGGGGCGTAGGCAATGACCAGGGAGGGGCCCTTGTGGGCTTCCGCCTCCTTCAGCGCCCGGACCACGTGGCCGGGGTCGGCCCCCATGGACACCTGAGCCACGTATACATGGCCGTAGCTCATGGCAATCATGGCCAGGTCCTTTTTGGGCGTGCTTTTGCCGCCGGCGGCGAACTGCGCCACGGCGCCCAGGGGCGTGGCCTTGGAGGCCTGCCCGCCGGTATTGGCGTACAGCTCGTTGTCCACCACCAGAATGTTCACATCCAGATTGGAGGCGAGGACGTGGTCGAGCCCTCCGAAGCCGATGTCATAGGCCCATCCGTCGCCGCCGTACATCCACATGGTCTTTTTTACCAGCTGGTCGGCGTTGTTCTTCAGGAAAAGGACGTCGGGTCCGGCGTCTTCGGTGGCCCCCAGGGCGGCGATTACCTCGTCGGAGAGCCTGCGGGTCAGGCCGCCGTCGTCGCCGTCCCGCAGCCAGGCGGCCACGGCGGCTTTCAGAGTCTCGTCCCCGGTGGACTCCGCCACCGCCTGGGCATGGGATTTCAGCTGGCGGCGCTGCTGCTCCACGGACAGGCACATGCCCAGGGAGTATTCCGCGTTGTTCTCGAAGAGGGAGTTGGCCAGGGCGGGGCCGTGGCCGGCGGAGTCCCGGGCCAGCGGGATGGCGGGCACGGACAGGAACATGGCCTGGGTGCAGCCGGTGGCGCCGGCAATGTACATGCGGTCGCCGAACAGCTGGGTCATCAGCTTCATATAGGGCGTTTCGCCGCAGCCCGCGCAGGCGCCGGAGAATTCCATCAGCGGGCGCTGGAACTGGCTCCCGCGGACGGTGAACCTGTCCATGGGGGTTTCCTTTTCGGAGAGGGCCAGGCAGCGATCCCAGTTGGCCTGCTCGTGCATTTGGCTTTCCAGGGGTTTCATGGCCAGAGCGGGCGTTTTGGCGGGGCAGACGTTGGCGCAGCTGCCGCAGCCCTGGCAGTCCAGGGGGTCCACCTGGATGCGGAAGGCGTAGTTCTCAAAGCCCCGGCCGGCGGCTTTTTTGACGGCCATGCCGCTCTTTTCCGCCTCCTCGGGCGTGAAGAGGAAGGGCCGGATGGCGGCGTGGGGGCAGACCAGGGCGCACTGGTTGCAGCCGATGCAGCTGTCGGGGAGCCACGCGGGCACGTTGACGGCAATGCCGCGCTTTTCATACCGGGAGGTCTCCACATCGGTGACGCCGTCGGCGAAGTCCAGGAACTTGCTGACGGGGATTTTATCGCCGGCCTGGGCGTTGACGGGAGTCAGAATGTCGCGGACGTACCGGGGAAGGGAGGCACCGGGCGCGGCCGGGGCGTCGCCCTCGGGCAGATCGGCCCATGCCGCGGGCACGTCCACCTCTGTCAGAGACGTCAGCCCCCGGTCCACGGCGGCGTAATTCATATTCAGGACCTTGTCGCCCTTTTTGAAATAGCTGTGGGTGATGGCCTCTTTCATGTATTGGACGGCGTCCTCCACCGGCAGCACGCCGGAGAGCTTGAAGAAGGCGGCCTGGAGCACCGTGTTGGTGCGGGCGCCGAGGCCCAGCTCCTGGGCGATGGAGACGGCGTCGATGGTGTAGAAGCGAATGTGGCTGCGGGCGAGTATGCGCTTGACGCGGTTGGGCAGATTGCGGTCCAGCTCCTCCGCGGTCCAGCCGGTGTTTAAAAGGAAGGTCCCGCCGGGCTTCAATTCGTGGACCATGTCGTAGGCGGTGATATAGCTCTGCTTATGGCAGGCGACGAAGTCGGCCAGGGCGACGTAATAAGCGGAGCGAATGGGATTCTTCCCAAAGCGCAGGTGGCTCTTGGTGACGCCGCCGGACTTCTTCGAGTCGTATTCGAAGTACGCCTGGACATATTGGTCCGTGTTGTCTCCGATGATTTTGATGGAGTTTTTGTTTGCTCCCACGGTGCCGTCGGAACCCAGGCCCCAGAATTTGCACTCGATGGTGGCGGCGTCCGCGGTGCCGATCACCCCGCCCACCTCCAGGGACAGGCGGGTCACGTCGTCGACAATGCCCACGGTGAAGTGGTTTTTCCGCTCTCCGGCCATGTTGTCGAACACGGCCTTCATCTGCGCGGGGGTGGTGTCCTTGGAGGAGAGGCCGAAGCGGCCGGCCAGCACCCGAATGCCGGTGGAACCGCTGTCCATCAGGGCGGAACAGACGTCCTCATACAGCGGTTCGCCGATGGCGCCGGGTTCCTTGGTGCGGTCCAGGACGGTGATGATGCTGGCGCTTTTGGGCAGGGCGGAGACAAAGTGCTTGACGGAGAAGGGGCGGTACAGATGCACCTGGATCATCCCGACCCGCTCCCCCCGGGCGGCCAGGTAGTCGATCACCTCCGTCAGGGTGCCGCATACGCTGCCCATGGCGACGACGACGCGCTCGGCGTCCGGGGCGCCGTAGTAGTTGAAGAGCCGATAGCTCCGGCCGGTTAAGGCGTTGATGGCGTCCATGTACCCTTCCACAACGGCGGGGACCGCGTCATAGGCGGAGTTGCAGGCCTCACGGTGCTGGAAGAAGGTGTCGGGATTCTGAACGGTGTTGCGGACGGTGGGATGCTCGCTGTTGAGCGCGCGGTTTTTGAAGCGCTTCACGGCTTCCCAGTCCACCAGGGCGCTCATGTCGTCGTAGTCCAGGACCTCCACCTTTTGGATTTCGTGGGAGGTGCGGAAGCCCTCAAAGAAGTGCTGGAAGGGAATGCCGCTCCGGATGGCGGAGAGATGGGAGACGGCCCCCAGGTCCATGCACTCCTGCACGCTGGCGGAGGCGATCTGGGCGAAGCCGGTCTGGCGGCAGGCCATGACGTCGGAGTGGTCGCCGAAGATGGAAAGGGCGTGGGTGGCCACCGTCCTGGCGGAGACGTGCATCACGCCGGGCAGCATGGAGCCGGCGATCCGGTACATGGGGGGAATCATCAGCAGCAGGCCCTGAGAGGCGGTGTAGGTGGCGGCCAGAGAGCCGGTCTCCAGGGCACCGTGCATGGCGCCGCAGGCCCCGGATTCGGACTGCAGCTCCATCAGGCGCACCGGCTGGCCGAAAATATTCTGTTTCCCGTTGGCGGACCACTCGTCTACATGGTCCGCCATGGGAGAGGACGGAGTGATGGGATAAATGGCGGCCACTTCGGTAAAGGCGTAGGAGATATATGCGGCCGCCTCGTTTCCGTCCATCGTTTTAAATTTCTTTGGTTTCATGGGATCGTCCTTTCTCAGCATGCGGGTCTTGACTGGGCTGAAAATAAATACATACCGGGCCGCGGCCTTGTGAAAAAATTATAGGAGCGTTTCTCCGCTGTTGTCAAAATAGAAGCATTTTTTTGGAATGCTTTCAAAAATAATCCGGATTCAATTACTTTTGCAGAGAACCCGCAGACCTGAGGATTAAAAAAAATTTGGCCTCGGCTGCGCCCGCGCTCGGCGGCCTGCAAATTGCACTTTGCGGCATTGCCGCAGGGCTCAAAAAACTGCGGCCATTTGATTGAAAAATGGTGTTTTTCCATAAGAATTTGAAGAAGGAAAAAACAAATATGTGACTTCTGTACAATCTCCTCCGGCGGAAATTCCCCAAAATAAAGGTTTCCCTCAGTCATTTATTGAGCGCTGAAGGGAAAATTGCACTTAATTGGACACCATAATGCCCCGTGGGTTACAATAAAAAGCAAGAATTCTGTTACGCTTGGAAAAGCGGGGACGACCAAAGGCGAACGGCATGCCCGGCGGAAACAGATCGAAGAATTTTGCAGAACAGTGAAGAAAGGAATGTGCATATTATGTGGATGATGCATACTACGCTCCCGGAATTCTTCAGAAAAATGAAAACTGCGGCGGCGACCCAGGGGAAGACTCCAAAGGTCTGTGAAGTTGTGGGATTGGAGCATTTGAAGAGCGCAAAGATGCAGTCGCTCCGGACCGGGCGCATTGAGCAGTCGGTCGCCAAGCTGGCAAAGATGGACGAGGTGGATCGCCTGGAGGTTGCGATCATGGACCGGGTGCCGGAGACCATGCATCAGGCGGTGATCCGCGCCTATGACAAGGACGGAAAGCCCGTCTGCGCCATTTTGGAAACCATCAACATTCTGCACGAGACTGCGGACGTCCTGATTCACGATTTCCCGGTGGTGGAGGACAACCGGTCCCCCATCGGCAAGCACTAAGGGAGGAAGAGAGTATGAGTCAGCTGAAATACCGCTTTATTCCGGAGGGGCCGTTTCATAACATTGTGACGCCGGTGGCCGTTGCCCTGATCGATTATGAGGACGTTCTGGCCTGCGGCATAAGCTGCCGGGAAGCCTGCGAGCGGGTCGCCGCCCAGCATGAGGGCCCGGTGGCGATCAACGTCTGGGATTTGAAAAACGCGGTTACCACCACCAGCGACGGGATCATGATCGACGGCTCCATTGTCGCGATGGCCTCCGGGGACTATGGCAGAATCAACGGGGAATTTGGCTATGCGGAAATGCTGGAAATTCCCTGGGATTCCGAGGAGGCGAAAACGCTCATCGCAGAAGAGCCCCACCTGCGGCAGTGGACGGAGAACTACCCCGGCCGCCGTCTGCTGATGCACCCCAAGGACCTGAAGCTGCCCGTCCATCAGGCGACGATCACCGGGCGTGCCGGAAACAACAACTCCGCCACGGAAATCATGCACTACATCACCATGCTGGAGCTGCTCATGCCCCTGGTGGGCCAGATGGAGATGCTGCGGGACGGGGACGTTGTGCTGGGCAGGACTGGCGGCGTCATCTCCGTGGGCATTGGCATGGTTGTGGCGGAGGAATACGGCCGCATCGTGCCCCACCGCCAGTTCCCCACCGGCGACACCGCCCATGGCTCCGGCCAGTACGCCCAGACCCTGAAGGCCCACATCCCCATCATTGCCGGCGATAAGCGGGCCCTGGCCCGGTATATCATCCGCGCCCTGGAAATCGGCATGGTGCCCGGCCGCGATATCGGCGCGTCGCCCGCCGTTGTGTCCGTGGCCCGCCACCTGGGAGCGCCCGTCGCCGGCGACCGCATCACCGACAGGGCCTATGTGGAGCTGGAGTCCGTGGGCTTCAGCCGCCAGTGGGTCGGCGGCAGCGCGGAGCCGCTGACGGCCGAGGAGATCGTCGCCAGGGCGCGGGAGATCATCCCCGGGGTCGACGGCCCCGAGTATTACTCCGCGCCGGATATCCTCGAGGTCAGGTTCGCCTAGGGCCGGCCCCCGCAAGCCCAAACCCGCGTCTTTTCGGCGGAGCTTGCCGGCCTCGGCGCCAAGAAGCGCCGCCCGGGCAGATGGAAAGCGCGCAGATTTCACAGCACAAAGGAGCGGCAGACGTGAATCAGGAAGCGAATATCTTCGTCCAGGTGGACAAGACGGTGGTCAAAATTACGGGCCTTTCCGTGAAGGGGCTGAATATCCGGCAGCTGGAGGAGCTCCTCCAGGACAAGCTGAAAAGCATGACCCGCATCATCGGCGTGACCGGGACCTCCCTGGAGATGGACGTTTACGGCGTTGAGGAATCCGAAATCCTGCGGGATGCGGAAGGGGTGATCCGTACCGTTGCTCTGGCGGAGGGAATCCGCGTTACCGACGTGACGCAGCTGAGCCAGGTGGAAAAGATCCGCAGCGTGGATTACGAGCACATTCCGCCCTATGATCCTCGGGGCTGCCAGGGGGAGCGATGGCTTGCGTATGATTAATTCTGTGGAGATCATTCCCACCGGCGACGAGCTGCGCTGCGGCGCCGTGCTGGATACGGACAGCCCCATGCTGATGCAGCAGCTGCTGCGGCGGTACGACTGCACCGTCCGCCGCTGGGCGGTGATTCCCGACTCGGCGGAGGCCGTCACGGAGAAGATCCGGCAGTGCCTGGAGGGGAAGCCCAGCCTGATCATTCTGATCGGCGGCTCCGGCAGCGGCCACCTGCACAGCGAGGTGCTGGGGAAGGACTATACCCATGCGGGCATGGAAGCCCTGATGGATCATTATGCCGTGACCTCTCTGTACGGGAAGAACGGACATATGTGGAGCCGCCTGGTGTGCGGGTACGTGGATGAGACGCTGGTGATCAACGTGCCCGGCCCCTTTGTCGAGGCGCAGGCGGCAATCGAGGCGTTTTGCGAACAGTGGGAAAAGGGGGCCGCCTTGAACGCGCTGAATAACGCCATGGCGGCGGCTGTGGCGAAGTGCTATGAGCGGTATGGCGGCGCGGCGGCCGCGCCGGAATAATCCGCGCCATAACCCAGTGACTAATACGGCTTCGTATTAGCAAAATAAAAAGGAAAGAGGACAAAAAGATGACTAGGAAAATGACTGGACTGTTGCTTGCAATCGTGATGTGCGTTTCCCTGCTGGCCGGCTGCGGCGGCAAAAAGGAAACGACGGCTCCCGCCGATGGCGGCAGCGCCCCCGCCGCTTCCCAAGCCTCCGGCGAGAGCGTCACCCTGAAGCTGACCCACTGCCAGCCCGAAGGCAGCCCCGTTGATCTGGCCACCGAAGAATTCGCCCGTCTGGTGGAGGAACGCACCGAGGGCCGCGTAAAGATTCAGCTCTTCCCCGCCAACATGCTGGGCGCTGAATCCGTTACCCGGGACATGGTCAAGGAAGGCGGCTGTGACATTGTCTGCCTGGGCTCCGCCGCGAACAACTACAACAACGCTATGAACCTGGTTACCGCCTGCTATCTGTTCGAAAACATAGAGGAAGCGGACTACATGCTCTTCGAGAGCAGGTTTGCCCAGAAGTACATGCATGAGGACTACCTGGCCAACGACAATGTGGTGTACCTGACCAGCTGGGTGCAGTCCCCCCGGCAGACCATGACCACGAAGGCCTTCACCACTCCCGCCGAGCTGAAGGGCATCAAGCTCCGCGTCCCCGCCGGCATCCCCGTTTGGGAGGCCGCCTGGAACGCCATGGGCGCGCTGACCGTCTCCATGGGCCTTGACGACGCGTTCTCCGGCCTGCAGCAGGGCGCCTGCGACGGCGTCGAGGGCCCTATCGACCAGCTGTACTTCAACTCCTTCCAGGAGGTTGCCAAGGAGCTGATCATGACCCAGCACAATTACTACTCCTATCAGATGCTGATGAACAACAACTCCTTCAACGCCCTGTCCGAGGCCGATCAGCAGGTCCTGCGGGACACGGCCTTGGAGCTGGACGCCTATCACGATCAGCTGCGTGACGAAAATGTGGACAAGCTGCTGGAGGACCTGAAGAGCCAGGGCGTCAATGTCACGGTTCTGTCCGAGGAGCAGCTGGCCGCCTTTGCCGAGCTGTGCAAGCCCGCCATCGACCAGAACATGGATTCCTGGGGCCAGGAGTGCTACGACGAGTTCATCTCCGAGCTGGAGGAGTTCCGCGCCAGCCACTGAGGAATGCTTCTTTTCAACTGTGCTGACGATACGAAGCACTGGCTGTCACGCACGCTTCCGCCCCTGGCTTTACAGGGGCGGAGCGTGACTTCCAAGGAGGATCTATGCTGAATATTCTGAAAATAATTGATAAAGCCATCGTAAAGCTGTGTGAAGTGTTCCTGGTTTTCTCCATCATCGCGATGGTGGGCTTCGCCTTCTGGCAGGTGGTCGGCCGGTTTCTTTTGAAGCTGTCCACACCCTATGCCGAGGAGTTTGCGCGGCTTGCCATTGTCTGGTGCATCATGATCGGCGGCGCCCTGGCCGTCCGCAAGAACGAGCATATCCGCGTGGACTCCCTGACCCGGATTCTGCCGGGGCCTGTCCGGTTTATTCTGGAGCTGTGCTCTCACGTGCTGGTGGTCATCTTTGCGGTTTATATCACGCGCTACAGCTACGCTTATGTTTTGGCCACTGCGGAGGACTTTACGACTTCTTTGGGTTACTGCCGGAATGTGTTCTTCATGCCCGGCATTATCTTCGGTGCCGTCACCATTGTCTATACGGTCGTGAATATTGTTTTGCTGATCTATAATCAGGTTCACCACTCCAATGTGACCATCGACAACACCGGACGTATGAACACGGACGTGGCATAAGGAGGGATTGAGATGGTCATTGTCATTATGTTTATCCTGGTGGCGCTGGGCGTACCCGTCACCTTCTCCCTGGGCATCGCATCCCTGGTGTTCTTTATTCAAAACAGCGTGCCCATGGTCACCTTTGCGCAAAAGTTCCTGGTGGCGGCGGACTCGTTTTCTCTGCTGTGCCTGCCCTTCTTTATTCTGGCCGGCAACCTGATGAACACCGGCGGCGTCACCAAGCGCCTGTTCAACTTCTGCGACGCGCTGATGGGGCATATCTGCGGCGGGCTGAGCTATGTCACCGTCGTGTCCTCCGCCATCTTCTCGGCCATCTCCGGTTCCGCCCTGGCGAATGCGGCGGGCCTTGGCTCCATGCAGATTCAGGCGATGACCGAGCGGGGCTATCCCAAGAACTTCAGCACCAGCGTGGTGACCACCGCCTCCGTCATGGGCCCCATTATCCCGCCCAGCATTCTCATGGTCCTGTACGGCATCACCGCCGGCGTCTCCATCCAGAGGCAGTTCATCGGCGGCATCCTTCCCGGCATTTTGTATGCCGCCTTCTGCTGCGGCATGTGCTTCTACTACAGCAGGAAGTTCCACTTCCCCAAAGGGGAGAAGTTCAACATCAAGCGCGTTTGGAGGGAGTTCTGGTCTTCCATCTGGGCGCTGCTGGCCCCCGTCATCATTCTGGGCGGCATTCTCTCCGGCGTGTTCACCGCCACCGAGTCCGGCGCCGTGGCCTGTGTGTACGTGATCCTTGTGGGCATGTTCGTCTATAAAGAGCTGACCCTGAAGCAGGTCCTGGAGTGCTTCCTGGAGTCCGCCAAGACCACCGGCTCCATTCTCCTGATCGCCGCCACCGCCGCTGTCCTGGGCTTCTGCATGACCTATGACATGATTCCCCAGAAGGTGGCGACCGCGCTGACGGCCTCCGTCAGCAGCCCCACGGTCATGATGCTGATTTTCACCCTGATTTACCTGTTCCTGGGCTGCATTATGGAGGGCTCCGCCATCATCCTGACCACTGTGCCCATCTTTGTGGGGATCTGCCAGACCATGAACATCGACCTGGTGTACTTCGGCGTGTTTGTGTCTGTGCTCCTGTCCGTCGCCACGGTTACCCCGCCGGTGGGCACCGTGATGTTTGTGATCTGCAAGAAGAACGATCTGACCATCGGCCAGTATTTTAAGAACATGCTGCCCTGGTTCGGCATGATTGTCGCAGTGTGCCTGCTGATTGCGTTCTTCCCCATAATTACCACGTTCCTGCCCACGCTGCTCTACGGCTGATGCGCGCATAGCGCGGGCGGGCTTTCGGGCGAATCCCCGCCCGTTTTTCAAGATGCGGAAATGAACCAAAAAGCGGTTCTACTATTATTAGTAGAGCCGCTTTTTGGATATCCTTTGAAAGGCGGCGGTTTTCCGGAGAATCCGCGGGGGGAAGGCGGACCGTTCAGGAAAGACTGCCTATGGTCATGGATTTTCATGGAAGGGAGTGATTCCAATGTCTGAGCAGACGAAAAGAAACCATGCGTTTTTGAATCCCGGCCGGGTGAGGGCCGTGCATAAGGAGAACCCTTTTGCAAAGATTTCAGATATTGTCTACGACCTGCTGGCGGAGGCAATTTTGTCCACGGCCATTCCGCCTGGAAGCAAGCTCAATATCGCCGGCATTGCGGAGCAGCTGCAGGTGAGCCGCACGCCGGTGTTCGCGGCAATCGAGCGGCTGAAGAAGAATGGCCTGGTCATTGAAGCCTGCGAGACGGGAAAGTACAGAAGCCACTATGTGCTGGACATCAGCAACGAGTCGCTGTCGGATCTGTTTGTGGCCCGAAAGGCCATTGAAACCGCCGCCGCGGCGATCTGCGCGTCGAATGTTGCGCTGGTGGATATGGAGAAGCTGAAGAAGCTGGCCAGAGAATTTCAAACCATTTGGAGCGCCTATGCGGAGGACAGCACGTCGGCCCCCTCTTTTTCCGAGCGGGAGTCCATCGACAAAACGTTTCATGAGTGCTTGGTGCTTTCCACCAGAAACAAGTACCTGATCGACATGTACCAATCCCTGCGGGAGCCCCTCAGCTACCTGTCGGTGCGCACCTGCGAATTTGTGGCGTCCAAAAATGAACGGGAAAACCTGCTGATTCTGAGCTCCCAGCACGCCTCCATCTGCCGGGCGATTGAGTCCGGGTTCCCCGAAATTGCCCGGCTGGCCATGGAAAAGCACATCGATTTCTGCCATCACCGCTGTCTGATGGACCGCTGACGGCCCGCGGGCATTTCCTCCCCGATAAAAAACCGGAGGGCGTCCGGGGACGCCCTCCGGAGCCGGGTTTAAAACACACGCTAATGCGCTCCGGTTTTTCTCAGCATCACCTCGGCCAGCCCGGCCCCGGCCCAACCCACGGCGGCCCCCAGGAGAATGCCCCCCAGGATGTCGCTGGGCCAATGGACATAGAGGTAGAGCCGGGAAAAGGCGGTCGCCGCCGCCAGGGCCAGCGCCGGACGCCACAGCGGACTTCCGGCGGTTTTCAGGGCGAAGACCACGGCGAAGGCCGCCGCCGTGTGGCCGGAGGGAAAGGAGGCGTCCCCGGGCGGGGAGACCAGAAGGGAAAGCTCCGGACGGAAGGCGAAGGGGCGGACCCGGCCGACGAGGGGCTTTAAAACCAGGTTGCAGGCAAACAGGTCCAGTGTCAGGGCGCAGGCGGCGGCGACGCCATATTTCCTCTGCCGCCGCCAAAGGAGCAGAAGAGCCGAACAGAGAATCCAGACCTCGCCGTGGTCGCTCAGGACGCTGACGAGGGGCATCAGCCAATCGAGAAATTCACAGCGGAAACAGCGCTGCATCCAGTCCAGTACGGCCAGCTCTATATGCTGCATCAAAGTCCTCCCCAAGCGTTCAGGGCCGCGGCGCAAAGCCGCGGCCCCAGGTAGCTTGTATGTTCCGTTATTCCAGCACGGCGCCCCTGGCGGCGCTGGTGACCAGCTTGGCATAGCGGGCGGCGTAGCCGGTTTTGATCCTGGGCTCCGGGCAGACCCACTTTGCCTTCCGCTCCTTCAGGACGGCCTCGTCCACCTCCAGGGAGATGGAGCAGCTGCGGATGTCGATGGAAATGGTGTCCCCGTCCTCCACAAAGGCGATGGGGCCCCCCTGAGCCGCCTCGGGGCAGACGTGGCCGATGGAGGCGCCCCGGGTGGCGCCGGAGAAGCGGCCGTCGGTAATCAAAGCCACGCTCTCCCCCAGGCCCATGCCGCAGATGGCGGAGGTGGGGTTCAGCATCTCCCGCATGCCGGGGCCGCCCTTGGGCCCCTCATAGCGGATGACCACCACGTCCCCGGCCACGATTTTTCCGGCGTAGATGGCGGAAATGGCGTCCTCCTCACAGTCAAAGACCTTGGCGGGTCCGGTGTGGACCATCATTTCCGGAGCCACGGCGGAGCGCTTCACCACGCAGCCCTCCGGAGCCAGGTTGCCCTTCAGCACGGCGATGCCGCCGTCCTGGGAGTAGGGATTTTCAATGGGGCGGATGAGCTCGGGGTTTCGGTTCTCCACGCCCTCCAGGTTCTCGGCGACGGTCTTTCCGGTGCAGGTTATCAGGGAGGTGTCCAGAAGGTTCCGCTTCGTCAGCTCCTTCATGACGGCGTAAACGCCTCCCGCGCCCTCCAGATCCTCCATATACGTGTCGCCGGCGGGGGCCAGGTGGCAGAGGTTGGGGGTTTTGGAGGAAATTTCGTTGGACATGTCCAGGTCCAGCTCGATGCCGCACTCGTGGGCGATGGCGGGGAGGTGGAGCATGGTATTGGTGGAGCAGCCCAGAGCCATATCCACCGTCTCGGCGTTGTGGAAGGCGGCCTCGGTCATGATGTCCCGGGGGCGGATGTCCCGCTGGACGAGCTCCATGATCTTCATGCCCGCGTGCTTGGCCAGGCGCAGCCGGGCGGACCAGACGGCGGGGATGGTGCCGTTTCCCCGGAGGGCCATGCCGATGGCCTCGGTAAGGCAGTTCATGGAGTTGGCGGTGTACATGCCGGAGCAGGAGCCGCAGGTGGGGCAGGCGTTTTCCTCGTAGTCCGCCACGCCCGCTTCATCCAGTTTCCCGGCGTAGTAGCCGCCCACGGCCTCGAACATATGGGAGAGGCAGGTCCGCCGCCCGTCGTTCAGCCGCCCCGCCAGCATGGGGCCGCCGGAGCAGAAAATGGCGGGAATGTTCAGCCGGGCCGCGGCCATGAGGAGGCCGGGGACGTTCTTGTCGCAGTTGGGGATCATGACCAGCCCGTCGAACTGGTGGGCGATGGCCATGGCCTCGGTGGAATCGGCAATGAGGTCCCGGGTGATGAGGGAGTACTTCATGCCCACATGGCCCATGGCGATGCCGTCGCACACGGCGATGGCGGGGAATTCCACCGGGGTGCCCCCTGCGGCCCGGACGCCGGCCTTGACGGCCTCGGCGATCTTGTCCAGATTCATGTGGCCGGGGACGATCTCGTTATAGGAGCAGACCACGCCGATCAGCGGGCGGTCCAGCTCCTCCTTGGTATAGCCCAGGGCGTAGAAAAGGGAGCGGTTGGGGGCCCGCTCGATGCCCTGGGTGACGTTGCGGCTCAGTTCTTTCATATGGTTCCTCCTATGTGTCCGGACGCCGGTCCGGTATCAGTTTCCGTGCTGATTCGTTATCATCATAATATAGAATCCCGCCGATGTCAAGACGTCCGGACCGGGCGCCTCGCTCCGGAAAGCGCGCCGGAACAGGGCCCCGGCGGCCCCGGAAAAATGGATGGAGGAAAACCGGCGCCTGTGGTATAATCAGGGCGGTCCATGAGAGGGCGGGGGAGCCGCCCGGCGGGAAGGGGCCCCGTCTTCATAACGTGAAAACAGGAGGAATGGAATATGGCGTTTACCGAGGTCTGCGTCTATCAGGTCAAGCCGCAGAAGGTGGAGGAGTTTGAAGCGCTGATGCTGGAGGCGAAACGCTTCCTGGAGGAGCAGGAGGGGCTTCTTCTGCTTCGCTTGATCAAAAGGGGGTACCGCATCGACATGGAGCAGATTCGGGCGGGACTTCCCCCGCTTAAAATTACGCGGATTGTGAAGAGCGTGAAGTACGTGCTCGATTGGGAATTTGATACGCCGGAACACTATGGCGCGGCGCAGAAGAACCTCTATGAGACTTATTGGAAGTCCATGGAAAGGTGCCTGGCCGTTCCCCACGACAAATACCTGGGAGAGCGGCTGTTTTGACGGAAGCGGGATCCGGCCGGAGGCCGCCCGGGACACCGCCGCGTCCCGGGGCGAAGGAACGGGACGCAAGAAGAGGAGCGCCACGAAGCCGTGGCGCCCCCCTGAGGAACGGCGGTCAGACGGTGTTCAGGAACCGGAGGAACGCCTCCCGGCCCTCCGGTGTGCGCTTGTAGACTCCGGCGTGCTCCAGGACCTTGGCAAAGACCAGGCCCGTCTCTTTCTGGACGATCTCCAGGGCGTTTTCCGCCGTGACGGAATAATTCGGGGCAAAGGACTCCGCCCAGGCGGCGTGCTTTTCCGTGCGCGCATCGGCCCGGAGGTCCCCGCCGCGCACAAGGCAGTCCGCCACCGCCGCCAGCTCTTCCTTCAGCCGGGCGGGGAGAACGGCGAGGCCCATGACCTCGATCAGCCCGATGTTTTCCTTTTTGATGTGGTGAAGCTCGTCGTGGGGGTGGTACAGACCCAGAGGGTACTGCTCCGTGGTCAGGTTGTTCCGGAGGACCAGGTCCAGCTCATAGCGCTCCCCCCGCCGCCGGGCGATGGGGGTGATAGTGTTGTGGGGCACCCCGTCGGTCTCGGCCAGGATGACCGCCGCCTCGTCGGTATAGGCCCGCCACTTGCTGAGAATCCGGTCCGCCAGGTCGATCAGGCGCTCCGGGTTCTCCGAGGAGATCCGGACCACGGACATGGGCCACTTCACAATGCCCGCCTCCACGTCCTCATAGCCGGGGAAGGTGAAGGACGTCTCCACCGGGGCCTTCTCCATGGCAAAGGTGTACCGGCCGCCCTGGAAGTGGTCGTGAGCCAGGATGGACCCCCCCACGATGGGCAGGTCCGCGTTGGAGCCCACGAAATAGTGGGGGAACTGGCGCACAAAGTCCAGGAGCTTGCCGAAGCAGGCCCGGTCGATCTTCATGGGCGTATGTACCCGGTTGAAGCAGATGCAGTGCTCATTATAATAGACGTAGGGGGAGTACTGCAGAAACCAGGGGGAGCCGTTGATGGTGATGGGGACCACCCGGTGGTTCTGCCGGGCGGGGTGGTTCACCCGGCCGGCGTAGCCCTCGTTCTCGGCGCAGAGCTGGCACCGGGGATAGTCGGAGGCGGGGAGGTCCCGGGCGGCGGCGATGGCCTTGGGGTCCTTCTCCGGCTTGGAGAGGTTGATGGTGATGTCCAGGTCCCCGTACTCCGTGGGGGCCTTCCACTGCATGTCCCTGGCGATCCGGTCCCGGCGGATGTAGTTGGTGTCCTGGCTGAATTTGTAGTACCAGTCCGTGGCGGCCTGAGGGCTTTCGCGGTAAAGAGCCTGAAACTTGGCGACGACTTGGGCGGGCCGGGGGGTCAGGCGGCCCATGAGCTCCGTGTCGAAGAGGTCCCGGTAGACCACGGAGTTTTCCTTCAGCACGCCCCGGGCATAGGCGTCGTCCAGCAGCGCGTCCAGGACGGGGGCCAGCTCCACCTCGTCCCAGGACCGGCCCGGATCGCTCCAGCCGTCCAGCTTCAGGGCGTCCAGAAGTGTGTTGACGGCCCAGCAGCGCTCGTTTTCTTCAATCAGGCCCCTTTGCAGGGCATAGGCGGTCAGTTTGGATACAGCTTCGTTGACCATAATGGCAATCCCTCTCTTTTAAAGTCTTTTGGAAAGGCTTTTAGAAAGCTTCCGCGGCGCTCAGAAAACCACCGCGCAGCCGCCCTGGGGACGGATGCGGAGGACGTGGCACATGCCGGGTCCCAAAAGCGCCTCCATGCCAGCGCGGAAGGACGCCAGCTTCTCCTGGGGGACGAAGGCCTGGACGGTCCCGGCGAAGCCGCCGCCGTGGACCCGGATGGCTCCGCTTCCCTCCAGCAGCTCCCGGCCCAGGGCCAGGACCATGGGGATGGCCTGCTGCCTGGGGTCGGCAATGGACCAGGTGTTTTGCAGGTGCAGGGAGGAGGAGAGGCCGGAGGCGTTCACCAGCGCCAGGAAAGCGGGGAAGTCCCCCCGTTCCAGGGCCTCCGCCTCCTGGGCGGCCCGGCGGTCGTCGTCATAGAAGTGGAGGGCCCGGAGGACGGCCCGGTCGCCGCACTCCCGGCGCAGGGCGGGGATGGCGGAACGGAAATCCGCCTCGGGAACCTCCCGGAGAAGCTGTTTGCTGAAATGGGCCGCCACGGAGCGCATCTCCCGGGTGATATCGGAGTAGTCCTCCGTCAGGTGCTTGGCGCTGTGGTCGGAGCCGGTGTCCACGATGCACAGCGCATGGCCGGAAGCGGCGAAGTCATAGGAGATGGGACGGACCACCGGGTCGGCGGGGTCGCCGAAGTCGATGGCCACCGCGCCGCCCACGGAGGAGCCCATCTGGTCCATCAGGCCGCTGAGCTTGCCGAAGTGGACGTTCTCGGCGTACTGGCCGATTTTCGCCAGCTCCACGGCGTCCAGCTTTCCCCCGCAGAAAAAGTGGTTGAGGATGTTGCCTATGAGAATCTCATAGGCCGCGGAGGAGGAAAGGCCGGAGCCGGAGAGCACGCTGGACACGGCGCAGGCGTCGAAGCCGCCGATGGGGCAGCCCTTCCGGGCGATTCCCGCCGCCACGCCCCGGACCAGGGCGGCGGAGGTGTTGGCCTCCTCGGGCCGGGGGCTGAGGTCGCTGAGGTCCACCTCCAGGGCGGGGTAGCCCTCGGACCGGACCCGGATGACGTTTTGCCCGTTGGGGGCGGCGCAGGCCAGCATATCCATGTCCACGCTGGCGCAGAGGACGCGGCCGTGCTGGTGGTCCGTGTGGTTGCCGCCCAGCTCCGTGCGGCCCGGGCCGCTGAACAGGGCGGCGGGCGCGTCTTCCCCGGGGGCGTAAGCATCCGCCAGGGCCTTTGCGACGCGGAGGGCCCGGGCGGTCGCCCCGTCCAGCCCGGCGGCGGTGTAAACGGCGGCGAGGGGCGCGGCGCATTGGCCGCTCTCCAGCGCCTGGAGCAGCTGTTTGCAGGAATACATGATCTCCGCCTCCTTTTTCTAGTCCTGTCCAGTATAGTGAATTTCCGGGCGGAATACAATGGTAATTTTATTGCGTTTCCCGGAAAATTCTCAGAAGATTTTCCCGGGCGATCATCTGCCGCTCCGCCGGGGTCATCCCCAGCCGCTCCAGGCAGTCCAGGAGGGCGGCGGCGTGCCCGCAGTCCTCCAGCCCCGCCGCCGCGTCGTTCCCGGGGCCGAAGAATTCGCAGAAGTCGAAGCCGCAGGCCACATGCTCCACCCCCATGACGTCCGCCATGTGGGCGGCATGGAGGGCCAGGGTTTCCACCGTCTGCTTCCCGGGGTCCTCGTGGACGAATTTGTGGTGGACGTTCAGCCCCACGACTCCCCCGCTGTCCCGGATGGCCCGGAGCTGGTCGTCGGTGAGGTTCCGGGGAACGCCGCACAGGGCCCGGCAGTTGGAGTGGGAGGCGACAACGGGGCCGCGGGCCTGCTTCAGAACCTCCCAAAAGCCGCCGTCGTTCAGGTGCGAGACGTCGATGCGCATCCCCAGCTCCTCCATCCGGCGGAGCGCCCGGCGGCCTGGGTCCTTCAGGCCCAAGGCGGGGTCCTGGGCGGCCCCGGAGGCGAAGCGGTTTTCCTCGTTCCAGGTCAGCATCCCCAGGCGGAGGCCCAGGGCGGCCAGGCGGTCCAGCTCCTCCGGGCCTTCCAGGCCCTCCATGCCCTCGACGGCCAGGAAGGCGTAAATCTTCCCCTGTTCCCGGGCGGCCTCGGCCTCCTGAGCGGTGCGGACCACCGCCAGCCAGGGGCACTCGGCAAGCTCTGCCTGGGCGCAGGAGAGCATGATCTCCAGCCGGTGGGCGGCGCTTTCACCTCCGGGAACGCCCTCCCAGAAGGTCTGCCCCTGTCCCCGGCCATACCAGAGGGCCAGGACCAGCCCCTCGATCCCGCCCCGGCGGAGGCGGTCCAGGTGATGGCGCTCCAAGACCCGGGTTTCGCCCGCCAGGCGGCGGCGGGTCACGTCGTAAAGAAGGTCGGAATGTCCGTCAAAGATCATAGCAAGGCTCCTTTCACTCCGGCGGGAGGGCCGGGGCGTTTTATTGTATTCCAAACCGGGGCGGGATGGCAAGGGGCTTTTCTCTTTTTTTCGGAAAATCTTGTCTACCCCCTATGCAAAAGCGGAAAAATACGTTAAAATAAAAATCGCTGTAAAAATCCCAGAAGAACGACATATTCCGAAAAGGGAGGTTACACGATGACAAAACCTGTATACCGGCGGGTGCTGCTGAAAATCAGCGGCGAGGCCCTGGCCGGGGACAAGCGGACGGGCCTGGATTTTCAGGTCATCGGCCGGGTCTGCGACGTGGTGAAGGAATGCCTGGACATGGGCGTTCAGGTCGGCTTGGTCGTGGGCGGAGGCAATTTCTGGCGTGGGGCCAAGGACGGCGGGGGCCGCATGGAGCGGACCCGGGCCGACCACATGGGCATGCTGGCCACCGTGATGAACTGCCTGGCCGTGGCCGACGTCTGCGAGCAGAAGGGAATCCCCGTACGGGTCCAGACGGCCATTGAGATGCGGCCCATCGCCGAGCCCTACATCCGTTCCCGGGCCATCCGGCATCTGGAGAAGGGGAGGGTGGTCATTTTCGGCTGCGGCACCGGCAATCCCTTCTTCTCCACGGACACCGCCGCCGTCCTCCGGGCCGCCGAGATCGGCGCGGAGGTTATCCTGCTGGCGAAAAACGTGGACGGCGTTTACTCCGCCGACCCGGTGAAGAACCCCGGCGCCGTGAAATACGACTCCATCAGCTACGACGACGTGCTGGCCCAGCACCTGATGGTGATGGACACCACCGCCACGTCCCTCTCCATGGACAACCACATCCCCGTGCTGCTGTTCGCCCTGAAGGACCCGGAGAACATCGTCCGGGCCGTCTGCGGCGAGAAGGTGGGCACGATTGTCGGAGAATGACTACATTTTGAAAGGAGCAACTCAAGTTATGTTGAAGGACGAATACAAGGTATATGAGGACAAGATGAAAAAGAGCATCGACTCCGTGGCAGCGGACTTCGCCTCCGTCCGGGCGGGCCGGGCCAACGCCGCCGTGCTGGACCGGATCATGGTGGACTACTACGGCAGCCCCACCCCCATCCAGCAGATTGCCGCCATCTCCTCCCCGGACCCCCGGACCCTGCTGATCTCCCCCTGGGACGGCTCGGCGCTGAAGCTCATTGAGAAGGCCATCCAGAATTCGGATTTAGGGATCAACCCCCAGAACGACGGCAAGGCCATCCGCCTGGCCTTCCCCCAGCTGACGGAGGAGCGCCGCAAGGAGCTGGTGAAGCAGATCCGCAAGTACGCCGAGGGCGGCAAGGTGGCGGTCCGGAACATCCGCCGGGACGCCATGGACAACTTCAAGAAACAGGAAAAGAAGTCCGAGATCACCGAGGACGAGCTGAAGCAGGTGGAGAAGGACTTCCAGAAGCTCACCGATGAGAGCTGCAAGAAGCTGGACGAGCTGCTGGCGAAAAAGGAAAAGGAATTGATGGCGGTCTGATGGCGGAAAACAGAAACGAGGCGGGGCGGCTTCTGCCGCCCCGCGCTGATGGAACGGCGCGGGGTGAGGGAGGAACCGGCGGCGGGAATCCTGGGAGCGCCGCAGCGCGGGACGGGAAAACCGGCGGGAATATGCCGGCCCCGCCTCGCCACATTGCGATTATCATGGACGGCAACGGCCGCTGGGCCACCCGGCGGGGCCTCCCCCGGACGGCGGGGCACAAGGCCGGGGCGGAGACGTTTCGGAAGATCGCGACATACTGCAAAAACATCGGCGTGAAGTACCTGACGGTCTACGCCTTCTCCACGGAGAACTGGAAGCGCTCCGAGACGGAGGTCGCCGCCATCATGGCGCTTTTAAAGCGGTATCTCCTGGAGGCAGTGGACACCATGGAGCGGGACCACATCCGGCTCCACTTCTTCGGGGATATGACCCCCATCGCCCCGGAGCTGCGGGCCCTGGCCTGGGAGACGGACGAGATCACGGAGCACCTGAGTAAGGACGACTTCCAGGCCAATGTCTGCCTGAACTACGGCGGGCGGGACGAGATCCTTCGGGCGGTCCGGCGCTTCGCCGCCGACTGCGCCGCCGGGACGAGGAGGCCGGAGGAGCTGGACGAGGCGGTTTTCTCCGGCTATCTGGATTCCCGGGGCATCCCGGACCCGGAGCTCATCATCCGCCCCAGCGGGGAGCTGCGGCTTTCCAACTTCCTGCTCTGGCAGTGCGCCTATGCGGAATTTTACTACACGGATACCCTCTGGCCGGACTTCGACGAGGCGGAGATCGACCGGGCCATCGCGGCCTACCACGCCCGGGACCGCCGCTTTGGCGGCGTGAAGTAGAGAGAAGGGAGGACGCCCTATGAAATCGAGGATTCTGGTGGCCGTGGTGGGCATCCCGGCGCTTCTCTATGTGGTGCTGGCCGCGCCTCCGTTTGTGATGATGGTTGCCTTGATGATTCTGGCGGGCATAGGCGGCGGAGAGCTGCTGCGCTGTACCGGCGGCGGGGAGCGGAGAGACCCGATGGGCGTAAGCGCCCTGCTTCCGCTTTTGACCGTGTCCTGGTACTATCAAAATCCGGAGGCGGTTCCCCTCTTCTGGATACTGTACGGCCTGTTTCTCTGCGTGCTGGCCATTGTCAAGGGAGGAGAAATCAAGTACAGTCTACTCATGTCGGCCATTTTTGGCGGCATTTTCATCGGCTATTCTTTCTCCTCTTTCCTCCGGCTGGAGGCCGGCGGCATTCACCGGGCTTACCTGCTCCTGCCCTTCATTCTGAGCTTCGCCTGTGATACCTTCGCCTTCTTTACCGGGCTCACCCTGGGGAAGCACAAGCTGGCCCCCAAGGTCAGCCCCAAGAAGACGATTGAGGGCTCCGTGGGGGGCCTGGCGGGGAACGTCCTCTGCGGCCTGTTGTTCGTGTGGGTGATGGACCGCTTTTTCGGTGGTTCCCTTATCGGATACGGCCCCATGGCTCTGCTGGCCCTGTTCTGCGGCGCGGTGGCCCAGATTGGGGATCTGAGCTTTTCCCTCATCAAGCGGGAATTTGGGATTAAAGATTACGGCCATCTCTTCCTGGCCCACGGCGGCGTGCTGGACCGCTTTGACAGCGTGCTCTTCGTGGCCCCGGTGATTGAGATTATTTTCAGCTTTCTGTAATAGAATAGAGATGAGACGATGACAAAGACGATATCCATTTTAGGCTCCACAGGCTCCATCGGGCGGCAGACTCTGGACGTGGCGGAGCAGCTGGGGCTGACGGTGGCCGCCATCACCGCCAACAACAATGTAGCGCTGGCGGAGGAACAGGCCCGGAAATTCCAGCCCCGGCAGGTCATCATGACCGACGAGGCGGCGGCGAAGGACCTGAAAATCCGCCTGGCGGACACGAAGACCCGGGTCCACGGCGGCGTCTCCGCCCTCTCCACGGCGGCGACATTGCCGGGGGTGGACACGGTGGTCACCGCCGTGGTGGGCATGGTGGGCCTGAAGCCCACGCTGGCCGCCATCCGGGAGGGCAAGCGCATCGCCCTGGCCAACAAGGAGACGCTGGTCTGCGCCGGGGAGCTGGTGATGGAGGCGGCGGAGCGCTGCGGGGCGGAGATCGTCCCCGTGGACTCGGAGCATTCCGCCATTTTCCAGTGCGTCCAGGGCTGCCTGGACCGGGGGGAGATCCGGCAGGTGATTCTGACCTGCTCCGGCGGGCCCTTCTACGGGCTGAACCGGGATGAGGTGGGGAAGATGACGAAGGCGGACGCGTTGCGGCACCCCAATTGGAAGATGGGCCCCAAGATCACCGTGGACTGCGCCACGCTGATGAACAAGGGCCTGGAGGTCATTGAGGCCATGCGGCTGTACCGCCTGCCCCTGACGCGGGTGAAGGTGGTGATTCACCGCCAGAGCATTGTGCACTCCCTGGTGGAGTTCCGGGACGGGGCCCTGCTGGCCCAGCTGGGTACGCCGGACATGCGGCTGCCCATCCGCTACGCCATGACCTACCCCCAGCGGGCGGAGTCGGCGGCGGAGCCGCTGGATCTGCTCCACTGCCCGCCGCTGACCTTTGCGGAGCCGGACCGGGGGACCTTCCCGTGCCTGCGGCTGGCGGAGGTGGCGGCCGCCAAGGGGGGCACGGCCTGCGCCGTGCTGAACGCCGCCAACGAGGAGGCGGTGCGGCTGTTTCTGGCGGACCGGATCGGTTTCCGGGATATCTTTGACCTCACCGCCAGAGCCATGACGGAGCTGCCCGTTGTGCACAAGCCCAGCCTCCCGGAGATTTTAGAGGCGGACGCGGCCGCCCGGCAAACCGTGCTGAAAAACTTTTCTTGAAAGAGGAGCGCGTTTCCATGAGTTTCATCTATGTTCTGGCGGGCATCTTCATCTTCGGCTTCCTGATCGCCGTCCATGAGCTGGGCCACTTTCTGGCGGCCCGGCTCTGCGGCGTGCGGGTAAACGAGTTTTCCATCGGCATGGGGCCCCTGCTGTGGCACAAGGAGACGGGGGAGACGCGGTATTCCCTGCGGCTCCTGCCCATCGGGGGCTTCTGCGCCCTGGAGGGGGAAGACGGGGACACCGGGGACGAGCGCAGCTTCATCCGCCAGGGCTTCTGGAAAAAGCTCATCATCCTGGCCGCCGGGTCCTTTATGAACCTGCTGGCGGGCGTGGCGGTGATCGCCTGCATTTTTTCTACGGCCAGCGGTTTCTACGTGGACCAGGTGGCGGGCTTTTCCGAGGGCTTCCCCCTGGAGGGGGAGGACGGCTTGATGGTGGGGGACGTCTTCTATAAAATCGACGGCTGGCGGACCTACCTCCGGGGAGACGCGTCGTTATTCCTCCAGTTCAACGACGGGGAGGGCGCCGATATTGAAGTCATCCGGGACGGGGAGAAGGTGGTCTTGAAGGACCTGCCCTTGTATCGGGGAACCTATGACGGCCAGCCGGGGCGCTTCGGCCTGATGGTGGGGGCTGCCCGGGTTCCGGCTGCCTTTTTGACCACGGTGAAGTTCATCGGTTACCAGACCCTGGACTTTGTCCAGCAGGTGTGGTTCAGCCTGATCCAATTGATTCGGGGCAACGTGGGCCTCTCGGAGGTCAGCGGCCCGGTGGGCATCGTTTCCAGCATGACGGAGGTGGGGAAGGCCTCCGAGACGGCCCTGGACGCCCTTGAGAACATCGCCTTCTTCGGGGCGCTTATCGCCGTCAACCTGGCGGTGATGAATCTGCTGCCCATTCCGGCCCTGGACGGGGGGCGGATCTTTTTCCTGGCCGTCGACGCGCTGGCCATGCTTTTCTTCAAGCGGAAGGTGCCGGAGAAGTACCAGGCGGCGGTGAACGCGGCCTGCTTTGTCCTTCTGATGGGGGTCATGCTGCTGGTGACGTTGAAGGACGTTGGGCAGCTCTTTATGCGGGGAGGGTCCTGATATGACGAAACGCCTGATGGTGGGCAAGGTCCCGGTGGGCGGCGGCGCGCCGGTATCCATCCAGTCCATGTGCAATACAAAGACCGACGATGCGGCCGCTACCGTGGCCCAGATCCAGGCGCTGGAGGCCGCCGGGTGCGAGATCATCCGGGTGGCCGTCCCGGACCAGGCGGCGGCGGAGGCGGTGGACAAGATCAAGGAGCGGATTTCCATCCCCCTGGTCGCCGACATTCACTTCAACTACAGGCTCGCCCTGATCTGTGCGGAGCGGGGCATT
The DNA here is from genome assembly GCA_947577075.1 of uncultured Oscillibacter sp. Classification (GTDB taxonomy): domain Bacteria; phylum Bacillota; class Clostridia; order Oscillospirales; family Oscillospiraceae; genus Oscillibacter. The sequence continues at coordinate 47,037 of CANPTW010000008.1, forward strand.
GACGCCATCCGCATCAACCCGGGGAACATCGGCGGGGAGGAAAACGTCAAGGCCGTGGCGGACGCCTGCCGGGCGCGGGGCATCCCCATCCGGGTGGGGGTCAACGGCGGTTCCCTGGAGAAGGAGCTCCGGGCAAAGTACGGCGGCGTCACCGCCGAGGCCCTGGTGGAAAGCGCCCTGGGACAGGCCCGGCTGCTGAATCGGTTTGATTTTGACGACATCTGCTTTTCCGTCAAATGCTCCGACGTGCCGCTGACCATGGCGGCGTACTTAGCCCTCAGCGAGCGGACGGACTATCCCCTCCATCTGGGCGTCACGGAAGCGGGGCCCCCCTCCATGGGGATGGTGAAATCCGCCATGGGCATCGGGGGGCTGCTCTGCCTGGGGATCGGCGATACGATCCGGGTGACCCTGACCGCCGACCCGGCGGAGGAAATTGTCGCCGCCAAGAAGATTCTCAAGGCGGCGGGCCTGCGGAAGACGGGGGTGAATCTCATCGCCTGTCCCACCTGCGGCCGGACGCGGATCGACCTGATCCCCATTGCCGAGGAGGTGGAGCGGCGGCTGGCGGACTGCGAGAAGGACATCACCGTGGCGGTGATGGGCTGTGCCGTCAACGGTCCGGGGGAGGCCGCCGCCGCCGACATCGGCATTGCCGGGGGAAAGGGCGAGGGCCTGCTCTTCCGCAAGGGGGAGATTTTGTACAAGGTTCCCCAGGAGCGGCTGGTGGACGCGCTGATGGAGGAGATCGAAAAGCTGTAGGGCCCCATATTGAACTGCAAAAGAGAGGACGCCATGTCGAAAAATATCCCATTTTTTGAATTGTTTGCCGAGCTCTCGGCGTCTCCCGAGCTCCGCCTCCGGCTGGCCGGGGCGGAGCTGACCCATGGGTGCATTGACCGGGGGGACCTGTCTATCCGCTTGGATATGACGGTGAAGGCCCCCCTGGATCAGGCGGATATCCGGGAGCTGGAGGAGACGCTGAAGGCGGTTTACGGCTTCCAAAGGGCCGAGCTGACGGCCGTCTGCACGGCTCCGCCGCCGCCTGCGCCCGCTCCCCGGAGCGGCGGCGCGCCGAAGGCGGCGGCCCCGAAGAAGCCGGGTAAAATTCTGATGGGAAACCCGGTCAAGGCCCGGTCCGGTCCCATGTCGGCGCTGAACGTGAAGATGGGCATGGCCACGGTTTCCGGCAAGGTGTTCTCCTTCGAGTGCCGGGAGACCCGGCGGCCCGGCATGTGGCGGCTCAGCTTTGACATGACCGACGGCACGGGCTCCGTCACCGTCCAGAAAAACCTGGGCGTCCGGGAGGCCCAGGCGCTGGAGGGCGCGGTCAAGCCCGGCATGTGGCTGACCGTTCAGGGAAAGATGGAGCCCACCTGGGACGGCAAGGACATCCAGCTGAACCCCCAGCATATTAACGTCATAGAGCACGAGGAGCGGATGGATACCGCCCCGGTGAAGCGTGTGGAGCTCCACCTCCACACCCGGATGAGCAACATGGACGCCCTGACGGACACCAAGGAGGTCATCCAAGAGGCGATCCGCTGGGGCCATCCCGCCATCGCCATCACGGACCACGGCGTGGCCCAGTCCTTCCCGGAGGCGTGGCACGCCGCCGGGGATAAGATCAAAATCCTCTACGGGGTGGAGGGCTATTTCATCAACAATGTGGACGACCGCATCGCCGTCCACGGGACCCAGGACATCCCCCTGGAGGGGGAAGTGGTCTGCTTCGACATCGAGACGACCGGCCTTCGGGTGGACCGGGAGGCCATTACGGAGATCGGCGCGGTGGTTCTGCGAAACGGGGAGATTGCCGAGCGCTTCCAGACCTTTGTGAATCCCGGGAAGCGGCTGACGCCGGAGATCATCGGCCTCACCGGCATCACCGACGAGATGCTGAAGGACGCGCCCCGGCCGGCGGAGGCGCTGGCGGACTTTCTGAAGTTTGTGAACGGGCGGCCCCTGGCGGCCCACAACGCGGAGTTCGATATCGGTTTCATTCGCAAGGGCTGCCGGGAGGCGGGGCTGGAGTTCCGGCCCACCTACATCGACTCCCTGATCCTGGCCCAGAACCTGCTGCCGGGCTTGGGAAAGTACAAGCTGGACATCGTGGCGGAGCACCTGGACCTGCCCGCCTTCAACCACCACCGGGCCAGCGACGACGCGGCCACGGTGGGCTATATGCTGATTCCCTTTTGGAAGATGCTCCACGAGCGGGGGGTCCACACCCTCCAGGCGGTGAACGGCGAGATGGAGAAGCTGCGGCCCCTGGGGAACAAGTCCAACCGCTTCCCCAAGCACATCATTCTCCTGGCCCGGAACAAGACGGGGCTGAAAAACCTCTACCAAATGATCTCCGATTCCAACCTGAAGTACTTCAAGCGGGTGCCCACCATTCCCAAGAGCCTGCTGAAGGAGCACCGGGAGGGCATCATCGTGGGCGCGGCCTGCGAGGCGGGGGAGCTGTTCCAGGCCGTCAAAGACCACAAGGACTGGGAGGAGCTGAAGCGCATCGCCTCCTTCTACGACTACCTGGAGATCCAGCCCCTGTGCAACAACTGGTTCATGCTCCGCAACGGCGACGCCCGGGACGAGGAGGACCTGCGGGAGTTCAACCGGACCATCGTCCGCCTGGGGGAGGAGCTGGGGAAGCCCGTCTGCGCCACCGGCGACGTCCACTTCCGGGAGCCGGAGGACGAGATCTTCCGGCACATCCTCCTGGCCTCGAAAAAATTCCCCGACGCCAACGAGTCCCTGCCTATCTACTTCAAGACCACCGACGAGATGCTGAAGGAGTTTTCCTATCTGGGGGAGGAGAAGGCCGTAGAGGTAGTGGTGACCAATACCCGGCTGGTGGCGGACCAGATCGAGACGTTCGAGTTGCTGCCCAAGGAGCTCTTTCCCCCCAAGCTGGAGAATTCCGAGGAGGAGCTGAACCGCCTGGTTTGGGAGAAGGTCCGCCGCCTCTACGGCGAGGACCCGCCCCAGCTCATCGTGGACCGGCTGAACGTGGAGCTGGGGGGCATCCTGGGCAAGTACGACGTGGTGTACATGTCCGCCCAAAAGCTGGTCCAGCGCTCTCTGGAGAACGGCTACCTGGTGGGCTCCCGGGGCTCCGTGGGCTCGTCTCTGGCGGCCTACATGTCGGGCATCACGGAGGTCAACTCCCTGCCGCCCCACTACCGCTGCCCCAAGTGCAAACACTCCGAGTTTGTCCAGGACGGCTCCTACGGCTGCGGCGCGGACATGCCGGACAAGGTCTGCCCCGTGTGCGGGACCCAGTACGAGAAGGACGGCTTCGACATCCCCTTTGAGACGTTCCTGGGCTTCGGCGGCGGCAAGGTGCCGGACATCGACCTGAACTTCTCCGGCGAGTACCAGGCCCGGGCCCACCGCCACGCCATCGAGATGTTCGGCGAAACCCAGGTCTTCCGGGCGGGGACCATCGGCACCCTGGCGGAGAAGACCGCCTACGGCTTTGTGAAAAAGTATCTGGAGGAGAACCAGATGACCGTGGGCCGGGCGGAGGAAAACCGGCTGACCTTGGGGTGCGTGGGCGTCCGGCGGACCACCGGGCAGCACCCCGGGGGCCTGGTGGTGGTTCCGGCGGACAAGAGCATGGAGGATTTCTGCCCCGTCCAGCACCCGGCGGACGCCGACGATTCCGACACCATCACCACCCACTTTGAATACCACTCCATGGAGGCCAACCTCCTGAAGCTGGACATGCTGGGCCACGATGATCCCACCATGGTCCGGATGATGCAGGACCTCACCGGAGTGGACCCCCAGAAAATTCCCCTGGACGACCCGGACACCATGTCCATCTTCACCTCCAGCAAGGTCCTGGGCTATGAGAACGACGAGGTCCTGGGACCCACCGGGGCGGTGGCCATTCCGGAGTTCAACACCCGCTTCACCCGGCAGATGCTGGTGGACACCCAGCCCAGGGACTTCAACACCCTGGTGCGCCTCTCCGGCTTCTCCCACGGCACCGACGTGTGGCTGGGCAACGCCCGGGAGCTGATTGTCAGCAAGACGGCCACGGTTCTGGAGACGGTGGGCTGCCGGGACGACATCATGCTCTACCTGATTTCCAAGGGCCTGGACCCCAAGATGAGCTTCAAGATCATGGAGTCCGTCCGGAAGGGGAAGGTGAAGAAGGGGGGCTTTGAGCCCGGCTGGGAGGAGGCCATGCGGGAGCACGACGTGCCCGGGTGGTACATCGACTCCCTGGCGAAGATCGGTTATCTCTTTCCCAAGGCCCACGCCGTGGCCTATGTCATGATGGCCTTCCGCATCGCCTGGTACAAGGTCCACGAGCCCCTGGCCTTCTACGCCACCTTCTTCTCCGTCCGGGCCAAGGCCTTCGACGCGGAGTTCTGCTGCGCGGGAAAGGAGGCGGTGAAGAAGAAAATCCGGGAGATCGAAAACAACAAGGACGCCACCGCCGTGGAGCAGAACCTGCTGACCACCCTGGAGGTCTGCTATGAATTCTATCTCCGGGGCTTCCACTTCGACACCATTGACATCTACCGCTCCGACGCCACCAAGTTCGTCGTCACGGACGGCGGGCTGCTGCCGCCCTTCACCACGGTCCACGGCCTGGGAGAGGCGGCGGCCCTGGACACGGTGGAGAAACGGAAGGGGAAGGAGTTCATCTCCATTGAGGAGTTTGCCCTGTGCTGCAATAAGCTCTCGAGAACGCACATCGAGCAGCTGAAGGCCCTGGGGGCCTTTGCCGGGATGGCGGAAACCAGCCAGATTACGTTGTTTTAAAGGGGGGGGACGTTGTCCCCCCTTTCGATTCCTCCCCTCGGTCCGCGGACCGGCGCCGCCGCCCGAGGCGGCTGGAGTATAGGCAGCACAGTTGAAAAGAGTCCAAAGGATTCTTTTCCATACGGCGCTGTTTTACAGCGCCGTATGCCGCGTGAGCGGCTCACGGTGCTTGCCTTCATAGGAAACGCACAGGCGCTTTGCGCCCCGGCGGGCCTATGGCCCGCCGGTTGAAAAGAAGTGTATGCTTCTTTTCAACTGCGTTGACTATATCGGAATTTTTGTGCCCCGCATGCCGTGGCAAACATAATAAAAAAAGAGCCAGGTTTCCTGGCTCTTTTATTATGCTTCCGCCTCCATGGCCCGCCGGAGCATCCGCTCCGTCATGCCCTCGCCCAGGTAACAGAGGCGGCGGAACTGCTGCCCGACGTCATACCGCATCCCGTCGTTCAGCCAGGCCATGATTTGCCCGAAGCACTCGCACTGGTAAAAGCGGATGATGACCGCCCGGTCCGGCGGCGGAATGGGGACGCTGCCGATGGCCGCGGCGGCGTAGTCCTCCACTACCCGGCGGCACACGTCCAGAAGGCCCCGCTCAAACAGGTCCCGGTGGGCGGACTGGCTGATATGCAGCACGGCCTGCCGGTGCTCCTGGGCAAAGCGGGCGGCGGTTTCCAGGCAGTCCGCCAGGGACGCCGCCGGGCCCTGGGCGGCAATGATGCGGTCCGCTTCATCCATGACCAGCTCCTCCAGAAGGGAGGGGATGTCCTTAAAATGATAGTAAAACGTATTTCGGTTGACTCCGCAGTGCTGCACGATGTCCTTGACGGTGATCTCCCGGAGGGGGCGCTCTTCCAGCAGACGGAGGAAAGAGGCTTTAACGGCCTCCTTGGCGGGGGAAGTCATACGGGCCTCCTTTCCTCGAACAGCCCGGCGGCGGCGCCGTCCGCCATGCGCTGGGCGGCGTCCAGCAGGTCCGCCTTGGGCAGAGCCATGCCCTTCTCGAACCACTCCGACAGCAGGCCGATGAAGCCCCAGGCCAGGAAGTTCAGCAGATAGTCCGCCAGCCGGGGATCCGCGGGATGAAACCAGGTTCGGACCAGGGGCGCGCCGTTTTTGTGGACCAGCTGCTGAATGGACTGGAAAAAGCCGCTGGCCTCGCTGCTGGCAAAGAGAACGGCGCAGGTCTCCCGGTGCTCCACGGCAAAGTCCAGCACCGGCTCGAACACCGGAGCCACGCTGCCCACGGCCACAGTTTCCTGCATATGGGCGTCCACCAGGGTCTGGAGCTCCTCCAGAAGGTCTTCCTCCACGCTTTTCAGCAGCTCCGCAGTGCCGGCGTAATGGAGGTAAAAGGTGGCCCGGTTCATATCCGCCGCGTCGGTCACATCCCGGACGGAGATATCGGAAAAGGTCTTCCGCTTCATCAGCTCCAGAAGACTCTCCTTCAGCAGCTTGCGGGACCGCCGGGCCCGGCGGTCTTCGGGGTTTTTCAACATCGTAACCCTCCTTTGGACGAGTTGGGCATTTGCCCGCTTTTGTCTATTGACTGGATTTCCTGCTTTTACTATAATTGACTCATGTCGATAAGTCAACAAAAATATTTTATTTAACAGCAATTAATTATTTGGAGGAATTACTATGACCTGGCAAACCCTGAGGAAGCGCGTGTCGGCTCTGGCCCTGGCGGCGGTGCTGACGGTGACGCTCACGCTGCCCGCGGCGGCGGTTGGCGACGGCGTGGTCCCCACCTATGACGAGGCGTACTACGCCACGCTGGATTACTACGGGAATCTGGTAGAGGGCAGCATGGTGAAGAGCTATGCCCTGAACGGCAGGGACAGCCTGACGGATTACGGTGTGTATGACGAGGTGGTGAATCTCACGGACGACACCGCCCCGGTGAAGGGGGAGGGGGGGAGCACCTCCTTCCGGTTCGCCGGCGGAGCGCCGGACCACTTCTACTTCGAGGGAAAGACCAAGGAGCCCTTTGCGAATCTGCCCTGGACCGTCACCCTGCGCTATACCCTCAACGGCGTGCCCGCAAAGGCGGAGGAGCTGGCGGGGAAACAGGGCGTGGTGGAAATTTTTCTGGATATCGTGCCCAACGAGAACGCCGGGGATTACGCCCGGTACAACTACACCCTTGCGGCCACGGCCCTCTTTAACCAGGACGACATCCTCTCTCTGGAGGCCGAAGGGGCCCAGGTCCAGCTGGTGGGCAACCTGCGGACGGTCCTGTTTCTCTGCCTCCCCGGGGAGGAGCAGCACTTCACCATCCGGGTGGGCAGCAACGACTTTTCCTTCGGCGGGCTGACGATCCTGATGGTGCCCGCCACGCTGGCCCAGCTGGAGGAGATTGCCAAGCTCAGCCAGCGGAAGGACGATCTGGAGGAGGATTACCGGGCCCTCTCCGGAAGTCTGGACGGCCTGCTGGACGCCCTCAGCGATATTCAAAGCGGCCTCTACGCCTCCGCCAAGGGCCTGGACCAGCTGGAGGCGGCCCGAAGCACCTTCTCCGGCGGCAAGGGCGCGCTCTATGCGGGCACGGACCGCCTCCGGGAAGACCTGAGCGGCATGGCGGACCTGCTGGAGCCTGTGGAACAGCGGGTGCAGGCCCTCAGCCGGACGGTGACGGACTCCAAGGCGGTGCTGAACGAAATGACGGACGCCACACTGGCGCTGCAGGACCAGCTGGCGGATATGGAACAGGCCCTCTCCGGCCTGGAGCGGGGAACCTATGATGTGAAGAACGTCATAGATCTGGCCGCGGATATGGAAAACAGCCTCCTTCGCCTGGAGCGGGCCCTGGGCGGCAGCCATGTCAGCACGGGCAGTGTTGCCACCAACAGCAAGGCCCTGGTGCAGAAGGTGAAGACTGTCCACGGGGCCTATGCCGCCGGGGATACGACGGAGTTCCTGGAAAAAATTCTGGTGGCCCAGGGCGAGGGCGAGGCGGCGGCGAAGGCCAAGGCAGCGGGGATGAGCCAGCTGCTGGCGGCGGACGCGGCGGGCCTCCCGGTGCCCGCGGACCAGCAGGCCAACCTGGCGGCGGCAAAGCAGCTGAACGCCCTCCATACCGCCGCAAAGGGCGGAATGCATTTCCAGGATTTCTGCGGCAAGCTCCCCGGCGTTACAACGGATCAGGCCAAGCAGATGAACGACCTCTGGCTGATTTACAGCAGCGGGGACAGCACGCCGAAACGGCCCGGGGCCGCGGTGCCTCCGGCAGAGGAGACTCCGGAAGGCCCGGATTCAAAGGCTCCGCAGATTCCGGCGGACCCGGCCCCCAAGGCTCCGGGCGGAGCCGGTCCCGAAACGCCGGATAAGGAAGCTGCAAATGCGGGCGGCGAAGGGACGCCGGAACCCGCCCCCGGCGTGCCGGAGGACCGGCAGTCTCCGGAGGACGGCGGAACCGGAGAAGCTTCCGACGGCGGGGCCGCCAAATCCAAGGCTCCGGCGGCGGAGAAAGAGCTGATTCATAAGGCGGAGCCTGAAGCTCCGGAGGAGGCCGGGACGGAAGAAGTCCTGACGGCCCGCCTGGTAACCAACGATCCCGGCGGGGAAGACGGCGGAGCCGCCGATTCCGGAGACAGCAGCGGCTCGGATTCCGACAGCGGTTCCGGAAGCGATTCCGGTTCCGGCGGCTCCGATCCGGACAGCGGCTCCGGCAATGCCCCCGATTCCGGCGGCGGTTCCGAAGGGGATTCCGGCGGCGGCTCGGACTCCGGCAACGGCTCGGATTCCGGCAGTGGCTCGGGCTCCGGCGGCGGCGCTGGGGACGGCGGCTCCGGGGACGGTTCCGGGCAGCCCCCTAAGAACGACACGGTCGGAGGCGCGGTGGTGGACCTCATCACCGACGGCCTGGACAGCGCCAGCGCCCGGATCGACGCGATACAGGGGGAGCTCATGGACACCCTCCGCAGCATCGAGCAGCCCACCTCCGCGGTGGTGGGCCGCCTGGCGGACCTCTGCGCGGAGCTGGCTATCCTGGTGGACGACCTGGACGACGCCGAGGACCTTATGGCCGCCCTGCGGCAGTCCTCCGGAACGCTGCGGGAAATTCTGATCCAAGTGGATGAGCTGCGGACGGTGCTGAACGGCTACGAGCCCACCCTGCAGGAGGCCCTGGCCAACGCCGGAAGCCTCTCCAGCTCTGCCGCCGCCACCATCCGGGACGCCGAGGCCCTGCTGGCCGACGCGGAAGGACTGGCCCGGGACACCGGGAAGGACCTGGACGCGGGGACCCGGCAGTCCCTCAAGGGGCTGTCCGCCGCCCTGCGGCAGACGGCCAAGGCCCTGGCGGCCACCGGAGAGGTTCGGGACGCCAAAAATACCGTTGCGGATATCATAGAAGACACCTGGAACGAATACACCGGAGATGTGAACAACATCCTGCTGATGGACGCCACGGCGGAGCCGGTTTCCCTGACGGACGAACGGAACCCCGCTCCCACCAGCATTCAGGTTCTGATCCGCACCCAGGAGATCAAGCAGGAGGAAGAGGAGGAGGCCGGGAAAACCGCCGCGGCCAAGGCCGAAACCACCTTCTGGGGCCGGATTGCCCAGATGTTCCGGGATTTCTGGAACGCCGTTACCGGGATCTTCCGCTGAGGGGAGGGCAGGCGCCATGATTGAAAAAATTGCCCACATGCTTACCCGAAAGCCCAAACTGGTGGCGGGCATTGCCGTGCTGCTGCTGATCCCCTCGATTCTGGGGTTCGCCGCCACCCGCATCAACTATGATATCCTGTCCTACCTGCCCCAGGACCTGCCCTCCTCCCAGGGCGAACAGCTCCTGGAGGAGCCCTTCCGGATGGCGGCGACCAGCATGCTCATCGTGGAGGGGATGCCGGCGGGCTATACGAATAAACTCATTCAGGACATCAAAAATGTCCCCGGCGTGTCCAGCGCCATCTGGGTCAGCAACCTGGTGGGCATTCAGATTCCGGTGGAGATGATCCCGGCGGATTTTCGGGAGATGTTCTTCTCCGGCCAGGCCACCATGATGCTGATTCAGTACGACCACCCCGGCGCCTCCGACGAGACGATGGAGGCCATCCGGCAGGTCCGCAGCGTCTGCAACGAGCGCTGTTTCCTGGCGGGCTTCTCCGTGGTGATCAAGGATACCCGGGACGTGATGGACGGGGAGCTGCCCATCTTCGTGGGACTGGCGGTGCTGCTGGCCCTGCTGGCTATGAGTGTGACGCTGGAGTCCACGGTGCTGCCCTTCGTATATCTGGCCAGCATCGGCATGGCGGTGATCTATAACTTCGGAAGCAATGTCTTTCTCGGGCAGATTTCTTACATCACGAAGGCCATCGCCGCCGTTTTGCAGCTGGGCGTAACCATGGACTATTCCATTTTCCTCTATCACCGCTACGAAGAGGAGCGGGAGCACTATGACGACAAGCGGGACGCCATGACCCAGGCCATCATCGCCGCCTTCCGCTCCCTCTCCGGCTCCAGCCTGACCACGATCGCGGGCTTCCTGGCCCTGTGCTTCATGCGGCTGACCCTGGGACGGGACATCGGCATCGTCATGGCCAAGGGCGTGATCCTGGGCGTGGCGACGGTGATTTTGGTCCTGCCCTCCCTGGTCCTGATCTTCGACAAGCAGATCGGCAGGCATAAGCACAAGACCCTCATCCCGTCCTTTGAGCGGGTGAACGGCTTCATCTTCCGGCACAGGGCGCCGCTGGTGGCGCTGACCGTGCTGCTGTTTTTCCCCTCGGTATACGCCCAGAGGCATGCCGATATTTACTACAAGCTGGATGAGTCCCTGCCCCGGGACCTGCCCTCCATCGTCAGCAACGAGAAGCTGAAGGACGACTTCGATATGGCGACCAGTCACTTCGTCGTACTTCGGGACGATCTCTCCGCCGCGGATATGGGGGAGCTGGAAGAGCGGATGGAGGAGGTTCCCGGCATTACCTCCGTGGTTTCCTTCCACAAAATGCTGGGGGCGGGCATTCCGGATTTCTTCATACCGGAGGACCTGCGGAATATGCTCCGCCAGGAGGGCTGGCAGCTGATGATGATCAACTCCAGCTGCGCCCCGGCCACCGACGAGGTTGCCGATCAGCTGGACGCCATGAACGAGATTCTGCACAGCTATGACCCCGAAGCCATGATTACCGGCGAGGGCGCCATGTACCGGGACCTCATCGATACCTCGGCGGTGGACTTCCAGGTGACGAACTACATTTCCATCGCGGCTATCTTTCTGATCATCGCGTTTGTGTTCCGGTCCGTCTCGGTTCCGCTGGTCCTGGTGGCCACCATTGAGCTGGCCATCTTCATCAACCAGGGCTGCTGCTATTTCCTGGGCACGGAGATTCCCTTTATTGCCCCTACGATCATCAGCTGCGTTCAGCTGGGGGCCACGGTGGATTACGCCATCCTCATGACCTCCCGCTTCCAGGAGGAGCTGAAGAAGGGACTGAGCCGGAAGGAGGCGATTCTCATCGCCGCCAATTCCTCCGACGCGTCCATTGTCACAAGCGCGCTGGTGCTGTTCTGCGCCACTCTGGGCGTGTCCTTCGTGTCCTCCATCGACCTCATCGGGGCCATCTGCGTCATGCTGGCCCGGGGAGCGCTGGTGTCGGCGCTGGTCAGCATCTTCCTGATGCCCGCCATCCTCTGCGTCTGCGAGCCGGTTTTCAACAGGACCAGCTATCGCTGGAAGACGCCGGACCCCCATCCGGCGGACCCGCTTCCGGCCCCGGAGACGGCGGAGCCCCTTCCCGCCCGGGAGGAACCCGAGGCGCTGCCCGTGGGCACGGCGGAGGCGCTCCCGGCAGGGGAGGAGATCCCGGAAGAGAAGCAGGGGGAGGGGGAAGAGGGTTCCCCTGAAAAACGAGCCGAAGGAAGCCGGAAGGGAAAGCCCTCCGGCAGCAAGACCCCCGCAGGCGTAAAATGAACCAAGGCCCCCAGCAAAGGCCGGGGGCCGCGGGAGAGAAGGGGTGGAGTCGGTTTGAAAACACCCTCTAGGGACTATTCACATAAACCAAATGTGCGGATTTCCGAGGAAATGTTTGCCGGATGCAAGGCAAACATTTGCGGGCGGGCAGACGCCCGGCAAAAATTTTTAACGCCGCAGACGACAAAATTTGCCGGAAAGACGGGCGTTTGGGCTTATGAGAACAGGCCCTAAGACGGCATGGCTTCGGCCATGCCGTTTCCGCAGGGTCCGGCGCCGGATCTCCGGCCCGGAGCCCGCCGGAGCGCGGAAAAGAGGGGCGGGGTCCGCCCCTCCGTTTTGCGCCGGGGGCAGGCTTCAGCGCGCCATGCGGTAGATTTCCGCCATATCCTCCTGATAGAGGACCTTTGCCGAGCCCTTGCTGCCTCCGGCGGCCCTTGCGCAGGATTCCGCCATCTGCCGGATCTGCTCCTCGGTGGGCGCGATCCCCAGCTCCCGCAGGTTGGTCGGCATGCCGATCCGGCGGAAAAAGTCCTCCATGGCCTCAATGCCCCTGAGGGCCGTGGCCCTGTCGCTCTCCTGGGGCGGAACGCCCATCACGTTAAGCGCATAGCGGACGAAGCGGGGCAGGCAGTCCTGATAGACATACCGCGCCCAGCTGGGCCAGATTGCCGCCAGCCCCGCGCCGTGGGCAACGTCGAACATGCCGCTCAGCTCATGCTCCAGCCTGTGGGAGGCGAAATCCCCGCCGTCGCTGCCGCAGCCCGTCAATCCGTTGTGGGAAAGGCTCCCCGCCCACATGACCTCGGCCCGTGCCTCGTAGTTCTGGGGGTCGCGGTGGAGAATCTCCGCGTATTTCATCACGGTTTTCAAAAGCCCCTCCGCAATGGCGTCCGTCAGTTCCATGTTGCCGCCCTGGGTGAAATACCGCTCCATGGTGTGCATCAGGATGTCCGTGCAGCCGGATTCCGTCTGGTAATCGGGAAGGCTCATGGTGAGCGCGGGGTTCATCACGGTGAACAGGGGCCGGGAGAGGTTGTCGTCATAGGAGCGCTTTTCCCTTGTCTGCTCGTTTGTGATGACGCAGCTGCTGCTGGTTTCGCTTCCCGCGGCGGCGATGGTCAGAATCGAGGCCAGGGGCAGGAAGCCCTTCGCTTTCCGCTTGTGCTCAAAAAGCTCCCATACGTCTTTTTCAGGCTCCGCCAGGCCATAGGAAATCGCCTTCGCGGAATCGATGACGGAGCCGCCGCCCACCGCCAGAATAAAATCAATCTCCTCCCGCAGGCCAAGGGCGATGCCCTCCCGCACCTTGGACAGATGGGGGTTGGGGACGACGCCGCCCAGCTCCGCATACCGGATGCCGGACGCCTCCAGAGCGGCTTTCACGCGGCCGATCAGCCCGGAGCGCAGGGCGCTGCTTCCGCCATAGTGGATCAGAACCTTCCGCGCCCCCCGGGCGCTCAGCAGCTCGCCAATCCGTTCCTCCGCGCGTTTTCCGAAAATCACTTCGGTGGGGGTGTAGTGCTCGAAGCCAAACATATCCGTATCCTCCTCATGCTGGATATCCTATACTATACCAGTATTTCGGGGCGTTCGCAAGATGCCGCCGGAAGAAGGCGGCTTCAAATTATCGGAATGCAGGGCCGCAGGGCTCCGCCCGCCGGAGGGCGGCTTCCCGGTAGGCCGTATTTCGGGGATTTTGCAGGTTCCCGAAGTTTTCGGGCGGAAAGCGCTTGTAAAATGGCCCGCCTTCCTATATAATCAGAGCGGGGGCCGCGCTGCTGCGCTGTGTGAACTGCACGCGAGGAGGAGGAGCGCGTCATGCTGACGATAAAAAGCATTGTTGTGAAAAACATGAGGGGGATCACCTTTATTATGGTGGTCATCATCCTCTTTCTCTCATCGGTTATCCAGCTGTTCAGCGTGCAGCGGACGGCACAGGAGAATGCCCGGCAGATATTTGACCAGGTGGGGCAGATTCTGGACGAAAATTCCCGGGAACTGGAGCGGGTCCGGCGGGAGTACGGAGCCAGGTGCCTGAATGACGCGCGGACGGTGGCCTATATTCTGGAATATAATCCCGAAGCCGGGGGCGACGTGCAGGAATTGAAGAAAATTGCCGCCAACGCAGAGGTGGACGAGATCCACATTTTTGACAGCAGCGGGGTAATCATTGCGGGAACGCACCCGGAGTACTTTGGATACTCCTTTGACTCCGGCGAACAGATGGGTTTTTTTAAGCCGTTGCTGACGGATCGGTCCTTGGAGCTTGTTCAGGATATTGAGCCGAATACGGCGGAGGGCAAGCTGGTGCAGTACTCCGCGCTTTGGAGCGAGGACCGGAGTTTTATCCTGCAGATTGGGATGTATCCCTCCAGCCTGCTCCGCGCGACGGAGAAGAACGAGCTGTCCTACATCTTTTCCCTGCTCCGCACGGGGGTGGGGTACACGCTGTACGCCATGGATTCCGGCATGGAAACCGTGGTGGGATCGACGGTTGTGGGCGATGTGAACCGAAGCGTCGCGGAGATCGGCTTTCGACCGGCCCAGCTTTCCTCGGACTGCGCCTTTTACACAGAGGTGGACCGGACGCTGTCCTATTGCCTCGCAAGGAAGATCGGGGACAACTACATCGTGTGGGCGACGCCCGCCGACAGCTTTTGGAAAGCCATCGTGACCAACGAGCTCCTGCTGCTGGCCGGACTGCTGCTGATTTCCGTCATTCTGGTTTACGCCGTGTCCGGCAATATGAACCGGACCGTCGTTGATCCCATCCGGAGGATCAACGGAAACCTCCGGGCGATCCAGCACGGGGACCTGACGACCCAGGTGGACGTTCACGACAGCCGGGAGTTTTTGGAGCTCAGCGACCATATCAACAGCATGGTTGTCAGCCTGCTGCAAAGCTCGGAGAAGCTGGAACTGAGCGAGAAGATCAAGGCCCAGAAGGAAGAGCTGGAACGCCAGCACGATCAGCTGGAGGTGGCGGCGGCCCGCGCGGAGGAGGCGAACAAGGCAAAATCCGAATTCCTGTTCAACATGTCCCACGACATCCGCACGCCGATGAACGCCATTCTCGGGTTTACAAGCCTCGCCCTGGAGAGCGGCGATCTGGAGACTCAGAAGGCCTATCTGAAAAACATTGATATATCCTCCCGGCAGCTTTTGGACCTGATCAACAATATCCTGGAGCTGTCCCGGATTGAAAACCACAAGATCATGCTGGAAGAAGAGCTGACGGACGTGTGCGAAACCTGCCGGAAGCTGTGCACCATCTTTGACAGCGACCTGAAGAAAAAGCGCCTGAAGTATACGGTGGATATGGATATCCGGCATCCTTACCTGTACGTGGACACCATGCACTACTCGCAGGTTTTTCTGAACCTGGTCAGCAACGCCATTAAATACACCTCCGACGGGGGGAGAATCTCCGTCTCCTTCAAAGAGCTTCCCGGGGACAGCCCGGACGCCTGCTTTGTGGAGACTGTGGTCGAGGACAACGGAATCGGCATGTCTCCGGAATTCCTGGCCCATGCCTATGAGTCCTTTTCCAGAGAGAGGACCTCCACGGTCAGCGGGATTCAGGGGACGGGGCTTGGCCTGGCCATTGTGAAAAACCTGGTGGACCTGATGCGGGGCACGATCTCCATCGACAGCCGGCAGGGCAGGGGCACAAAGGTGACGGTCCGCCTTCCCCACAGAGTGGGGGAGGCCCCGGCGGAAAAGCCGGCGGAAGAGCTGGAGCGCCTGGACCCGGCGCTGTTCCAGGGAAGGCGCATCCTGATGGCGGAGGACATTGACATCAATGCCATGATTGCGACAAAGCTCCTCTCCGGCAAGGGCTGCATGGTGGAGCGGGCCAGGGACGGCGTGGAGTGCGTCGATATGCTGCTGAAGGCAAAGGCGGGTTATTACGATCTGGTTCTCATGGACATTCAGATGCCGAATATGGACGGCTATAAGGCGGCCCGGACCATTCGGGCATTCGGGGATCGGGAGAAGGCGGACATTCCGATCCTGGCTCTAACGGCGAATGCGTTTAAGGAGGACTGCGACAAGGCCGCGGAAGCGGGCATGGACGGGCATATTGCAAAACCGCTGGACGCGTGTAAAATGTTCCGAGCCATTGCGGAGGTTCTGGAGAACCGGGGACGCTCCGCGCCGGAGAAGCCGCCGGAACCGCTGGCTTTCCCTTAATAAATAGGGCTATCTGCGATTTGGGGAAGCGCCCCGGCCGGAATCACACTGCGATTTCCTGCCGGGGGCTTCCTTTGCCCTAAGGGAACGCCGGCGCAGACAGCATCGCTGCGGCGGACTTCAATGGCCTGCACGGCCTTTTCCGGCCGTCCGGCGCTTTTTTCATGCGCCTTGATTTTCCGGCGGAAAACCGCCCCGCCCGGCGGCTTTTTCGATGGATGATAAGCTGCCCGGCCCCGCTTTCGCAGGACCGGGCAGGCACGGCGTTCCGTTCGTGTGCTCCGCAGCCGGAACAGCCTTCGAAAAGTCGTTGATGCAGGTGTCTCCGCCGAAGCGCCGTGCCTGACGGGAGAATCTCCCCCAGTCCGGCATTCCGGGGATTTGACGGTGTCCGCCAGGGTCTGTTCGCATAAGCCCGAACGCACGTCCTTTCGGCCAATTTTTCCGTGTGCTGCGTTAAAAATTTTTGACGGGCGTCCGGCAGAAATTTGCTCGAAAATCCGCACATTTCGCTTGTGTGAAACAGCCCCCCGTTTTTAACAGGCGGGAGGCTTCGGAAGTCCTTTCCCGCTGCCGGGATTCGTTTACAGAACTTCCAGCAGAGCCTTCACGGTTGTGCTGACGCCGCCCGCGATAAAGACGTAGACAACGAATTTATCCGACAGCTGGTCGCTCACGCGCTTATCCAGGCGCATGCCGATGGAAATTCCCAGAAGCGCGCCGGGGAGCGCCGCCAGGGTAAGAAACAGACATTCCTTTGTGTACATCCCGTTCCACAGGTACAGCCCGCCGCGAAAGATGCACTCCAGCAAATACACGAAGCAGACGTTGCTCCGGAAGCCCTCCCGGTTCTCGGAGACGCGGTGCAGATAGGCCAGCACCAGGAGATTGATTCCAAACAATCCCGCGGTCAGGCCGGAGAGAAAGGAGACCGCGCTTCTCACCACGGGATTGGCCTTCCTGACCTTGGCGGACTTTCGCGTAAGCATCTCGATTCCGGAAAGAATGATCACAATGCCCAGGCCGAATTTCAGTATGGCGGGGGACCCATAGCGCAGCAGGTATACGCCCGGTATAATGCCCAGCAGCACAAAAACGCTGATTGGAAAAACCAGCTTCCAGGAAAAATGAGCGCGGTTCTGCCAGACCACCTTGCAGTTTAAAATCAGCGAAACCGGAACCTGTCCCGGGGTAATCACGCTGTTCGGCAGCGTCATCGACAGCAGCGGGCCGGAGATCAGGGGATCTCCAAAGCCTACCATTCCCTTGCAGATTGACGCAAGCAGTACGCTGAAAAAGCAGTAAAAAAGCAGTTTGATATCCACAGCTGTCCCTTCTCTCCCATCCGCACGCAGGCCGGGTGCCCTCCGGCGCGCTTTGTTTGTTCTTTCGATGCCGCCCGTTGCCCAGCCCGGCACAATGCCGCAGGAAGACTCCGCCGCAAGATTAATATACCGCAACATTCCCTCTAATGCAACCCTTCGGTTTTCCGGATCGCTGCGGGTCAGGCTGTAATGCCCCTGGGTATACAATCTGCCGGTCGCCGTCATGCCGCTCCGGCATTCCGGCCACGGGACAGGTCCCGTTTGCCCTTCGCATATATTGCGTGACAAAATGCCAAAATTGTACTATAATAGAAACCGGAAACCGAGAAAACGACGGGGAAAGGACCGTGAAGCATGACGCAGGAAAAGAGGCGGCAGGGCGCGCTGGTTGCCATGAGCGGCGGCGTGGACAGTTCGGTGGCGGCGTACCTGATGCAGAAGGCGGGATTCCGCTGCCTGGGGGCGAATATGCGCCTTCACGAGGCCGGAAGGGACGAACCGGAGCGCTGCGCGCACCGGGACGCGGAAGACGCCGCCGGGGTGGCGGAGCAGCTGGGCATCCCCTATGAAGTTCTGGCCTGCACCGCGGAATTCCAAAAGCGGGTGGTGGACAAGTTTATCCGGGTCTATGAGGCCGGAGGAACGCCGAATCCCTGCATCGACTGCAACCGCTTCCTGAAATTCGGCCGGCTGCTCCAGGAGGCGGAGGCCAGGGGCTTGGAATATGTGGCCACCGGGCACTACGCCCAGATTGTATACGACGGGGATTCCGGCCGGTATCTTTTAAAAAAGGCGCTGGACGCCGGGAAGGACCAGAGCTATGTGCTCTATATGCTGACCCAGCGGCAGCTGGCGCATATCCGCTTTCCCCTGGGGGGCATGGAGAAGCGTCAGGTCCGGGAGCTGGCGGAAGAACTGGGCTTCCTCAACGCGGAAAAGCGCGACAGCCAGGACATCTGCTTCGTCCCCGACGGGGACTATGGGGCGTTTCTGGAGCGCGCCGCCGGGAGACCCTATCCCGCCGGAGATTTCCTGGACCTGGAGGGCCGGGCGGTGGGCCGCCACAGGGGCGCGGTCCGCTACACCCTGGGCCAGCGGAAGGGGCTGGGCCTGGCCATGGGCCGGCCGGTGTATGTCTGTGGCAAGGACATGGCCGCCAACACGGTTACGGTGGGCCCGGAGGACGTGCTCTACAGCCGCTTCGTCCGGGTGGAGGACCTGAATTGGATTTCCATCCCGGTCCTGGAGGCCCCCATGCGGGTGCGGGCAAAAACCCGCTATCATCAGCGGGAGCAATGGGCCACCGCCCGCCCCCTGGAAAACGAGGCCATTGTCCTGGAGTTTGACGAGCCGCAGCGGGCGGTGACGCCGGGGCAGGCGGCGGTGCTTTATAACGGGGACGTCGTCGTGGGCGGCGGGACCATCGCCGCCGCCTATAACGGGTGAGGGAGGAGGCTGCCAATGGGCTGTGAAAACTGCGGAAACGGCTGCTGCGGAGGAGGGCAGGCCCTGCTGCTGACGGCGGCGGAGCTGGCGCTGCTGCGGCGCCTGGGCGAGACGCCCTTCCTTCCCGTCGCCGCGGCGCCGGACGGAAAGATCCCGGTATATCTGGAGGACCGGGACCGGCCCGGGGAGGAGTATGCCGCCGCCATTCTGGGCCTGGAGGGGAAGCGGCTGCTCCGGCTGGACTACGACATTCCTCTGGGGGGCTTTGGCTACGAAGCCTATGGGGCGTATCCCCTCCACGGCAGCATGGCGCTGACCGGCCGGGGGCAGGACGTCCTGGAGCAGATCGAGATACAGGGAATCGAGGAATAAGGAATGCTGGACCAATTTTCAAGGACGGAGCTGCTTTTGGGCCGGGAGGGCATGGAACGCCTGGCCCGGGCCCGGGTGGCGGTGTTCGGTTTGGGCGGCGTGGGGGGCTATGCCGTGGAGGCCCTGGCCCGCAGCGGCGTGGGGGCGCTGGAGCTGGTGGACAGCGACCGGGTGAGCCTGACAAACCTGAACCGGCAGATTCTGGCTACGCACCGGACCTTGGGCCGGTTCAAAGCCGACGCGGCCAGGGAGCGGGTGCTGGAAATCGCCCCGGAGACGGAGGTGCTGGCCCGAAGGATCTTTTACGGGCCCGACAGCGCCGGGGAGTTTGATTTTTCCCGATACGATTATGTGGTGGACGCCATCGACACCGTCACCGGCAAGCTGGCCCTGATTCAGCAGGCCCGGGAGGCGGGCGTCCCGATCATCAGCTGCATGGGGGCCGGAAATAAGCTGGACCCCACAGCGTTCCGGGTGGCGGATATTTATGAGACTTCCGTCTGTCCCCTGGCGCGGGTGATGCGGAAGGAGCTGAAAAAGCGGGGCGTCCGGCATCTGAAGGTAGTCTATTCCCAGGAGCCGCCGGTAAATCCGGAGGGGGCCTTGTACCAGGAGTCCCTGGAGGGAGAGGTCCGGCGGCAGGTGCCGGGGAGCAGCGCGTTTGTCCCCGCGGCGGCGGGGCTGATCCTGGCGGGGGAGGTCGTTAAGGACCTGGCTCTGGGGCGAAGGGCCTGACGGGCAGAAAAGTACGCCGGCAGCGGAAGAATTCCGCTGCCGGCGTTTTGCCGGGCAGATCCGAATGGAAGGATATTGGGCCCGGCCGCCCCCGTCAGGAGCTGGAGAGGCCCAGGCCATAGATGCGGTCGGCGTTGCGGAAGAACACCGGCTCCCAGTGGGCCTCGGGGACCAGCCGCCGGATGAAGCGGATATACTCCTCCAGATTGACGATGGGCCAGTCCGTGCCGAACATGATGCCGTCCCACCGGCCCACGGCCGCCAGCCAGGCGCGGAGCTGGAACACGTATCCGGCCTGCTCCTGAAAATAGCGGTCCAGATCCGTCCGCCCCTCCAGCAGGCCGGAGAGATCCGCCGATACGTTGGGGTTTTTCCCCATGACTGCCGCCGCGGCTTCCAAAAAGGGATTTCCAAAGTGGCACATGACAAAACGGGTCTCCGGGTGGTCCGCCGCCGCCTCGTCCAAAACCAGGGGGTGGGCGTACTTCAGGACCGCGCCGGGGAAGGCGGTGAGGCCCATATGGACCGCCACCGGCTTGTTGTACCGGGCGGCAAGGCGGTAAATCGGCTCGTAAAGCGGATCGGTGAGCCAGACGCGGCTGTAGCCGGGGTAGAGCTTGACGCCGCAGCAGCCGTCCCGTTTTAGATTTTCCTCCACCAGCTCTGCGTAGTTCCGGGGAAAACCGCCGCCGTCCTGGATGGAGCTGTCCAGGCCGATGCAGTAGTGGAACAGGTCCTTTGGATATTGATGGTAGTCCGGGTCCAGGCTGTGATTTCCCATGACGATGCCATGGACAATGCCAAGCTCGCCATAGACCTTTCGCAGATGGCCGGCGTCGTTGCGGTGCCCGACCTGCCGCGCCAGTTCCTCGGTTTCGGCGTCCTTGGGAAACAGGTGCAGGTGCGCGTCGATTAATTTCATAAAGGCTGCCTCCTTTAAACCGTCAAAACGCCCTGTCCGGCAGTAAGATCTGCCCCGGCATTCTGCCGGGGACCGTTTGCCGGGGGAAAGCCGCCGGTCCGGCGCAGCACCCGGCAGCGGCGGACGGCAGGTCTGGCTGGCGGGCAAAGCGGGCGGGCGCGGGGTGAAAACTCCCCTCCCGGGCGGAACCCGGAAGGGGAGGAGGGGGGAACCGCTTAAAGGTCCACAGCCTTGACGGACTGCTCCTTGATGCCGTGCTTTTCCGCATAGCCGGTGAGGATCAGGGTCAGCGCGCCGTCGCCGGTGACATTGCAGGCGGTGCCGAAGCTGTCCTGGAGAGCGAAGATGGCCAGCATCAGGGCGGTGCCGTCCTGACCGAAGAACAGAACGCCCTCAATCAGGCCCAGGGAAGCCATGACCGTGCCGCCGGGAACGCCGGGGGCGCCGATGGCAAAGACGCCCAGCAGCAGGCAGAAGAGCACCATACGTCCGGGAGAGGGGAGCTGGCCGTAGAGGACCTTGGAAACGGTCATGACGAAGAAGACCT
Source organism: uncultured Oscillibacter sp. (assembly GCA_947577075.1). Lineage (GTDB taxonomy): Bacteria > Bacillota > Clostridia > Oscillospirales > Oscillospiraceae > Oscillibacter. The sequence continues at coordinate 68,282 of CANPTW010000008.1, forward strand.
CCGTCAGCACGGAACCGCAGAGGTGAATATTCGCGAACAGGGGAATGCCGAAGTCCACCATGTCGGGCCGGAGGTTCTTGCTCTTCCGGGCACAGTCCAGGGCCACGGCCAGAGTGGCGGCGGAGCTCATGGTGCCCACGGCGGTCAGATAGGCGGGGCCGTAGTGCTTGACGACCTCAATGCCGGAGCGGCCGGAATAAGCCCCCGCGACGCCGTAGAGCACGGCCAGCCAGATGTAGTGGCCCACCATGACAATGAGAATGACGGCCAGGAACACGGGGAGCTGCTTGGTGATGGACCCCTCCCAGGCAAGGCCGCAGAAGGTGGCGGCGATGAAGAAGGGCAGGATGGGGATGATGACCTTTTTCACGATATCCAGGACAATGTTCTGGAATTCCTGGAGCACGGCGGTGATGGTTCCGGCTTTGGTCCACACGGCGGCAAGACCAAGCAGAACGGAAAAGACCAGAGCGCTCATAACGGGCATGATCTGGGGAATGTCCAGCTGGAAGGCCACCTCCGGCAAAGACCGCAGGCCCTCGGCCTCCGAGGCAATGTTCAGGTGGGGAATGATGGCAAAGCCTGCGCCCGCGGACATGAACGCCGCCAGAATGCTGGAGACGTACGCAATGACGATGGCCACCCCCAGCATCCGGGTGGCGCTGTTGCCCAGCTTGGTGATGGACGGAGCGATGAAGCCGATGATGATCAGGGGAACGCAGAAGGTGATGATCTGGCCCAGGATGTACTTCAGCGTCACCACCACGACCATGACGCTTTCCGGCAGGACCAGCCCCAGCAGAATGCCGGCGATAATGCCGATCAGCAGCTTGCCGGGCAGGCTCTTCAAAAATTTCATAGCGGATTCCTCCTAAATTTTTTTCCCAAACACAGCGTGGAGCCACAAACGGGCGGCATGCGGGCCGCTGCGGCTGTGGAAAGAAGCAACCGCATATGGGCCGCTTCATGGCCGGCACAGACCGGTTTATGGCTGCCGCCTTCATAGTACCATATGCGGCCTTTGATTTCAATAAGAAGATGTGGGAAAAAATAACAGCAGGATATTTGCATGAGAAGCTTCATGCACCGCATTTTTGAAGAGGAGATCTTCCCCTTTTTCAACAAAAAACAAGTTTGTCCAGCAGAAGTTTGCACCGCGGGCATAGAATTTTTTTGAGAGGATATTTTATGTAAACCTCCGGCCGTGGAAAAGGAACGTTTAAAACCGGAGAGGTTTTTGGGGAGGACGGGATATTTGCAGCAGTTTCGTTGAAATTCCGGGAAAAGGCAATGTGGAAAACCTTGTGGAAAGTGTGGACAACTCTTCGTAGAAGGTTTTTATGAGAATTCTTATGTAAATTTATTTGAAAAAGGGGAGAGACGAAGGGGGAAAAGAAAAAAGGCTCGAAAAAGCGCGAAAAATCGGAAAACCAGCGGCGAAAAAAAGAGGCGGGGATTTGCGCCGCCGGCGGCAGCTGCGGGATGGATCTGTAAAAAGTCGACAAAGTGCTCAAAGAAAAAACGCAGGATTTCCTGCGTTAATACAAACGGTAATCGGACCGGGGAGGGGACTGATGGGAGCAGAGGAGAAAAACTGAAAAACAAGGTTGACGGGAGAAAAAGTTTATGATATGATAAACAACGGTTCAAAGAGAGACTGCCGCTCCCGATGAGGAGGCAGATGGAACTTGGGGCCCCCTGTGTTCGTACGGCTCAGTTGGGAGTGCGGCTGATTCGTGAGTGCCGGACCGGGTTCCCAAAAACGAAATATGCTACTGTAGCTCAGTCGGTAGAGCAGCTGATTCGTAATCAGCAGGTCGTGTGTTCGAGTCACATCAGTAGCTCCAGAAAGCGGCGAAAATTAAAAGATTTTCGCCGCTTTCTTAACTCTTGACGCAATTTTTTGACCTGCATTTTTAGCGTCTTGACCCACAATCCGTTTTTGGCTGTATCAATTCTTCAGTTTCGTTTTTTCGCAAGAAACAGGCAAGACCCACAACCTGACCCACACAGGAAAATAATCAGAAACGAATACACCGCAGCGGAGAGGATGCTGTCCGCTGTGGTGTTGTCTTTTGTCATTTCGGATTTACATCATCTGTTCCATAAATGCTCCCATCTTTTCCGCCGCTTCATCCTGTGCCTGCCGTGTGGCGTGGGTGTAAGTGCGGAGGGTGAACCCGGCGTCGTAGTGTACCAGCATGGTGGATACTGTTTTTACGTCTACGCCGTTTTGCAGAGCCATGGTTACGAAGGTATGCCTAAGCTCGTGGAAGCGGAAAATGAGGGTATCCTCGTGGAAGCAGAAAACAGAACATGATATAATTCCCTTAAGGGCTATGGTTTGCGCCATAGCCCTTTTCGTATAAGGGAGATGTTATCATGGCACGAAAAAGCAGAAAGCATCCTGAATTGGCTATTCCGGTCAGCAAAGATACCGTAGGCTACATCCGATTATCTGTTCTTAACAGAGATCCCCACGGGTCTGTAGAAAATCAGAGGCTCATGATCGAAGAATGGGGACGCCAACACCAAATCCCCATTATGCGTTATTACATCGACGGGCCTGTTAAAATAGGACTAAATCAGAAACACCCCACAGCAAGGGGCGCTC
>CANPTW010000009.1 GCA_947577075.1 uncultured Oscillibacter sp.
CTCCTCCAGCCGGAGGTCTGCGACCGGACGGCCCACGCCGTGGGCAGCTGGATGAAGCGCTATAAAGTCCCCGCCTACGACGAGGCCGCGGGCCGGGGGCTGATCCGCCATGTCTACGTGCGGACCAACCGGAAGGGCGAGAGCCTCTGCTGCGTGGTCGCCAACGGGCGGAAGGTTCCCCGGGAGGCGGAGCTGGCCGCCCTGGTGCTGGCCGCCGCGCCCAAGACCCTGGGCGTGGTGCTGAACGTGAACACGAAAAAGGGCAACGTGATCCTGGGGGACCGGTACCGGACCCTCTGGGGCCAGGATTTTTTGATGGACACCCTCTGCGGCCTGGACTTCAAGCTGTCGGTCCCCTCCTTCTACCAGGTGAACCGGGACCAGGCGGAGGTCCTCTACGGCAAGGCCCTGGAGTTCGCCGCCCTGACGGGGGAGGAGACGGCCCTGGACCTCTACTGCGGCGCGGGGACCATCACATTGTGCCTGGCGGGCCGGGCCAGGCGGGCCATCGGCGCGGAGATCGTTCCCGCCGCCATCCGGGACGCCCGGGAAAACGCGGAGCGGAACGGCGTGGAGAACGTGGAGTTCTTCTGCGGGGATGCGGCGGAGACGGCGGCAGAGCTGTCCGCCCAGGGCCTGCGGCCGGACGTGATTACGGTGGACCCGCCCCGGAAGGGGCTCAGCCCGGAGGTCGTCGCCTCGGCGGCGGCCATGGGGCCGGGGCGGATCGTGTACGTCTCCTGCGATCCGGCAACCCTGGGGCGGGACGTGAGGCTGTTCGCGGAAAAAGGCTACCGGGCCGTCCGGGCGGCGGCGGTGGACATGTTCCCGGGGACGCGGCATGTGGAGTCCTGCGTCCTTCTTTTCCGGAAAGCCCAAGTCCCGTCCCCGTAAGGTAAACGCACGCTTTTCCGGTGCATCCGCCTTCTCCCATTCCAGCAAGCCGAAGAGGCCGGGCGGTTCCGCCCGGCCTCCTCAGCTTGCCGAAAACGTGTTTTCGCCAAGCTGCTTACGGGTTCAGAACGTTTTCAACCTTCTGAACCCGAGGGATTGAACGAGCGCAGGAAACCCCTCCTGGGTTTCCCGCACACACCCTTCCTTCCCGTCCAATCTGTTCCCAGCGTCTCTGCGCAGACCGAGGAGGCCGGGCGGTTCCGCCCGGCCTCCTCTCCTTTTTCCTTTTTTGCGGTGCGCACCCGGGAAGCGGCGGCTCTTTCAAATCACGCCTGCTCCGGGTTGGGAAGAATCCTTACTTGGAAGGAGCACGTGTCCGTCATCTCCACCATCGTGTCCACCGCGGTGATCAGAGAAAGCCGCACCGTCCCGGTCACCGTCACGGTGCCCGGCGCATGGCCCACAAGGCGGCACCGTTCCACCTCATTTTCATAGGAGGAAACGGTCAGGAGCTCCGGGTCGCCGCTGGTCCACACAATGTCCTCCAGCTCCGTGCCGGAATCATGCACATAGCTGCTGATATAACTGTAGTACTCCTCTCCCGCATAGATTTCCTGATCCTTTACATAAATGTTCCAGTCGAAGCGGTCCTCCACCTGAAGGGCCAGCGTATAGCAGACGCCGGGAGCGCCGGGGTCCGACGCCTCCAGCACCGCTGTCCCGGCGGCCAGGGTGGTAAACCGTCCCCTTTCGCTGATAACCGCCGTCCCCGGGGTCAGGCTCCGGTACTCCAGCGAAGCGGGCAGCGGATCTCCGTCCCACAGGGCGGAAAACTTGTTGGTATACCCATAGCCGGAGCAGTAGCCGAAGGACTCCACCTCCCGGCGGATCTCCTGCGCCTCCGGCGGAAGGGGGAGCGTTCCCGCCTCAGGTTCGCCGGGCGTCACCTCCGCCTCCACCACGGCCCGCAGCGTATAGCTTCCCCCCGCCGTCTCCGAAACAAAATACCGAATTTCGGCGCTGCCGGGGGCCAGGCCGTAGAGCCGCCCCTCCCGCACCACCGCCACGCCGGGGGCGCTGCTGACGGCGTGGAGCGAAAAGCCTTCCTCCTCCAGCGGGCCGGGGAGGCTGGGCCCGTTCGCCGAAAGCTCCGCCTTGAAGCGCCAGACGCCCTCCCCGTCCCTGCCCAGGCACTCCCCGAAGTCCGGATTCGGGTGATAACCGGGCAGCACATGGACGTGAACCACGGCGCAGGCGCCGTACGCCGCCGCCCCCTCCGGGCGGACGGCATAAAAGACGTCCGCGTCGCCGGGCGCCTTGGCAAGGAAGTCGTTTTCCGTCCCCTCTTCAAAGTCAACCGTCAGCCGGTCCGAGATTTCCCGCTCCAGCTCATAAGCGCCCGCGATAAAGGGCTGGAGCCGGAACCCGTCGCCCTCCTGGACGGTAACGGTGAAATCATGGAGGCCCTGGACGTTGAGTCCCTGATACGCGGCCTCCCGGACGCCCTCCGCCCCCCTTCCGGGGGCGAAATCCTCCCGGGGGCGGCAATCCGCCGTGCCCTCCAGGGGCGGCTGCACCGGATCCACTATGAGCGCCGCCCGGGCCTTCAGCGTCCATTCGTCCCCGTCCTGCAGCCGCACATAGAACCGCCCCTCCGTTGTTCCGGGAGCGACTCCGTAAAAGCAGTTCGTCTCCGGCCGGACCCCTACTATCGAGGGGTCCGCGCTCTCCAGCTTTATCCGGCAGCCCTTGGCCGTCATGGGCTGGGGCTGGTCCTTTCCGTCTGCGTAGAACCTCCGCTCCAGCATAAGGACTCCGTTTTCCCCCACGCCGTTTTCGATGTAGCCTTCGTTCACCTGGTAGACCGTTCCCCGCACCACCATAACGTGGACCAGGGCCTTCAGCTCATAGGGGCCCGCCTCCTTTTCGCTGGTGTAATACCTGACGTCGGACGCGCCCGTTTCCACTCCGTAGATATACGGGCCCCGGGTGCGCACCCGTATGGGATTGGAGATCTCCACCCGGGAATAGAACTCCCCCGGCAGGAAGGGGAAGCGCTCCTCGTCAAAGTCCGGCAGGGAAATGTAGCAGAGGAACTCGTGCACGCCGTCCTCCGACTCCCCCAGGTAATCCCCAAAGTCCGGGTCCGGCTCATACTGCACGGAGACGGCGGGCGGGACCGGCGGGGCCGGCTCAGGGGCCGGGGCCGGCGGAGGCTCCTCGTCCCGCCCGTCGTCCTCGTCATGGTCGTCTCCGCCGCCGTCTCCGTCGTCCCTGCCGGAATCCCAGTTCTGGACAGGAACCCGGCCGGAGCCGCTTTCCGGCTCCCGCTCAGGGGCCGGCGGGGGCTCCGGCGTTTCCGGCCGGGACTCCGGAATTTCCGGCTCCGGCGCTTCGTCCCCCCGGTCCGGCCAAACCTCCGGCAGGGGCTCCGGCGCCTCTCCCTCCGTCTCCGGCACGGGCTCCGGGGCGCTCTCCGGTTCCGGGGGCTCCGGCTCCGGGGCGGGCTCCGTTCCCATCCACGCCGGTGCGGTCAGCACCGGACGCGCCGAAGCCTCCGGAAGCTTTGGGGAGTCCGCAGGCTCCGGAGCCTCCGAAAGGCTCAAATCCTCCGGGTTCCCCCGCTCAGGCGGCAGAAGCGCCGCCTCCGGGGCCCGGAGTTCCCGCCGGGGCGCGGGCTCCGCCAGAGTCTCCGGCTCCGGGGGCGCCGGAGACTTGGGCTGGTGCAGCAGCACCCCTCCGGCCACGGCCCCCGCCAGGGCCAGACCCACCGCCGCCGCCAGGCCCTTGTGGGCCAGCAGACTTCCCAGAAGCTTCCCCGCCCCCGCGGTGACGGCGGTCTTCCCCGCCGCGGACGCGGCGGCTCCCGCGGCAGCGGCGGCCAGCGCGGCCTTGCCCGCGGCGCCTGCGGCTGCCAGTACGGCGTCCTCCGCCTCTTTTTGGAGGAAATAGCGGAGGAAGGGCACCGGCGTGAAGCCATAGAGCTTGATGCCCTGGGACGCGTAGCGCTCCACGCCCTTCCGGACGGCCTCCCTGGCGTAGTAGAGGCGGCTTTTCACGGTGCTTTCGGAGGTCTCCATCGCCTCGGCGATCTCCTTGACGCTCATCTCGTCGTAATAGTAAAAGAGCACGCTTAACCGCTGGGCCTCCGGCAGCGCCTCCACCAGCTCCACCACCATGCGGCGGGTTTCCTCATTGTCCAGGGCCTTGTCCGGCACCGTCTGGTCGTCCAGGTCCTCGTAAACCTCCAGCGGCACGCCGCCGGTCTCATCCTCCCAGAGGGGAGGCTTCTTCTGTTCCCGGCAGAGGTGCTTGCAGCAGACGTTGCTGGTTATCCGGTTCAGCCAGCTCCAGAAGGCGGCGGGCTCCCGCAGCTTCTCCAGGCTCTTCAGCATGGAGAGCAGGATGTCCTGCGCGGCGTCCATGGCGTCCTCCGGATTTTTCAGCATCTTGCGGCAGTGATAATACACCCGGTCCTGAACCGCCAGCACCAGCGCCTCCTGGGCCTGGCGGTCCCCGGTCCTGCTCTTTGTGATCAGCTCGTCCAATTCCCCGTTTCGCATGGGAGCTATCCTCCGTTGTCATCAGCATTGGCGCGTCTCCCAGGCTGACGCCGGCGGCGTCGCTAAGGAGGCTGTCCCGAACCCATTGGAAAAAAGTCATGGGGGCTCCTTTCCGCGTCGGCGCCGCCGGCTCCTCCGGTTGGGAGAAGCCGGCGGCCCGTCCGGTCCGCCGGGACCTGCATGGAAAAATTTTAGCACAGTTTCCGGCGGGACGCAAGCATCCGGACAACGTTTCTTTTATAGTCAACGCAGTTGAAAAGAAGCATACACTTCTTTTCAACCGGCAGGCCTATGGCCCGCCGGGGCGCAAAGCGCCTGTGCGTTTCCTATGAAGTCAAGCACCGTGAGCCGCTCACGCGGCATACGGCGCTGTAAAACAGCGCCGTATGGAAAAGAATCCTTTGGACTCTTTTCAACTGTGCTGACTATACAAGGTTCCTGCGGGGCGTCTCAGCCGGCCAGGTCCCGGTAGAGGTAGGTCACAATGTCCGCCCGGGGGGACTGGCCGGCAGGAGCAAAGGAGGAGCCGGTCCCCTCCAGCAGCCCGGCGGCGTCGGCCCAGGCCAGGGCGTCGGTGTAATATTTGCCGGGGTTGGCGGCGGCGAGGCTGCTGCTTCCGGAGGAGGCGGGCTTTCCGTTGGCCCGCCACAGGAAGGTCACCACATGGCCGCTGGTGCAGGTGCCGCCGGGATTAAACGTAGTAGCGGTGGTGCCGGAGGTGATCCCGTTCTCCTGGGCCCAGAGGATGGCCTTATAGAAGGGGCTGGAGGACGAGACGTCCCGGAAGGGGTTGGTCTTCGTCTTGGGCTCCGGGCAGCCCTTGGCCCGCCAGAGGAAGGTCACCACCTGGCCCCGGGTGCAGGCGGCGGTGGGGCGGAACTCCGTGGCAGTGACGCCGGTGGTGACGTTGTTTTCCAGGGCCCAGAGCACCGCGTCGTGGTAGTACGCGCCGCTGGGCACATCGGTGAAGGGGTTGGATTTCCCGGAGGCATTCGCCGAAGCCGCGGGCTTGGCGGTTGTCGCCCCGGGCTTGGCGGCCGCGGGCTTCGTGGTGCTGGGGGTGCTGGGAGTGCTGGGGGCGCCGGGCTTGCTGGAACCGCCGCTGGAGCTGCCGCCGGAGCTGGAACCGCTGCCGGAGCCGGAACCGCCGCCGGGCTTGACAGAGGCGCCCGCCACCCCGCAAAGCCGGGTGCCGTCCAGAAACTTTTTGAACGTCGTTATCCACTCGGTCTCCATGGGCTCACCGGTGCGGCAGGGGAACGTATCCACCCGCCCGGTGACCCACAGGCTGCCGTCCTGCTTCTGCACGACGGTGGAAAGCTCGTCGCAGAACACAGCCGTCACATCGCTGATTTCAACCTTCTTGGGCTTGGTCTGTATGTAGGATGTCCAGCCAAAATCGTCTTCGACTTTGCTGTCGCCGCCCTTATAGCCCAGGCAGCCGTTGTTATAACCCCAGCTGTACAGCGTTCCATCCTTCGTCAAAGCAAACCGGCGTGAAGCGTCGTAGGAGGCCCAGGCTCCCACCACCTGGTCCATGATCTTGACCGGAGCGCTGACGGAGCCTTCCGAGCCGTTCCCGCAGTAATCGCCCCAGCTCCAGAGGGAGCCGTCGGTCTTAATGGCCATGCCGCTTGTGACATACGCCACATCGTCCATGACCTTGCCCACTTTGTAGGGGTTTCTTCCGCCGTCCCGGCCCAGAAGGGTAAGGGGAGCGCCGTTGTAGTCCTTTCCCCAGGACCACAGGGAGCCGTCCTCTTTGAGCGCGTAGCGGGCCATACCGTCAGTCGAGCCGGCGGCGGCAACCTGCTTTGCTCCGCCGGTAATCTGCACAGGCTCATCCCAGCCGAGGATCTCGTCACTGTTCAGGGAAATATCGCTCCAAACCGTTCCGTCATCCTTCAAAAATATCCCGTCCATGATCTGTGTGACATGGTCGAGCACCTTCACATTTTCGAGGAAGGCCCCCGGGTTATCCATGTTCCACGCCGTGCCGTCGGATTTTAAAAAGCAGCTGCGGCCCAGCGCGCGGTAGCCCTTTCCAATATTGCTGAGGGTATAATCGAACTCATATCCGCCCTCGCCATAGCTGGTTTTGCTCCAGGCGCGCAGGGTGCCGTCGGCAAGGATGGCGGCTTCCGTATTGAAGGAGGTATTTACGTCGGTCATAATGCCTCCGGCAGACCCGGAGGGCTTGCTGGAAGGCGTGCCGGGCTGCTCGGGAACTGTGGGCTTACCGGGCTGCTCGGGCTTGCCGGGCTGCTCGGGAGTTGTGGGCTTACCGGGCTGCTCGGGCTTGCCGGGCTGCTCGGGAACTGTGGGCTTGCCGGGCTGCTCGGGAACCGCGGGTTTTTCGGGCTGCTCGGGGGCGGAGCTTCCGGAGCCGTTCAGCACGGTGACGCCGGAGCTGTCCAGGCCGTAGAACACGGGGGCGGAGTTATTGGTCACATACCACACCGCCTTTCCGTCGTGCCAGACGGGCTGGCAGTCGGACAGGGGAGCCTTGGCGGTGGGGATGCTGCCGGGGGAGCCGGAGGGCTGGCCCTTGGCGTCATATTCAATGTAGTAGAGGGTATCGTTGGCGGTATAGCCGCTTTTCCCGTTCCACAGGACAAAGCCGCCGCTGAGTCCCTTGGGCGCCAGGACGGGGGTGGTGACGCCGGGGGTCCCCTCGGTCAGCTTCACGCTCCAGCTCCTGCCGCTGGCCTTGTCCATGAAGTGGAAGTACGCGTCCCGGGGGCCGGTGCCGCCCTTTCCGTCGTAGTTATAGGTCATGATGTAGCAGTCCGTGGTTTCCTCCAGGCCGCCCACGGACCCGCCGGTGGTGTTGTTGCCCACGGAGCCGGCGAAGTCCAGCATGCTCCCGCTGGAGCACCAGGCGCCGTAGCCCGCCCCGGAGAACTTGCCGCTGCCCGCGTCGGCGTAGTATTTGCAGAAGGCCACGCCCCGGGGATAGGCGTCGCCGTGGTCCAGGGCCACCAGCTTCCCGGCCTGGTCCACAATCAGGAATTGGTTGAAGGAGTGGCTGATGTACCCGTAGCTGCTGTTCATCACGTCATAATAGGCGTCCGTGACGGACATGTCGCTCTGCCTCACCGCCATGGTCAGGTTGGACTGGTGATTCAGGCCGTCGGAGGACTTGTACATCTTATGGCAGGTGCGGATGTACAGATATCCGCCGTACTCGTCGCAGCGGAGGGAACCCGCGTCGAAGGGGACGACGGTGTTGGCCCCCTTCAGGCTGGCCTGCCCCTGGCGCTGCCAGTCCTTGGAGTACTTCACCACCCGGATGACCTCCTGGCCGTTGTTCTCTCCGGGGTTATTCTGGCCGAAGATCAGGAAATTGGCGTCCTTTCCCGCGAAAAAGCCGCCCCAGAGGGGAAGCTCCGGCTGGATCGTCCGGCTCCCCGTCAGGGCATAGGAGCCGTCGTAGTCCTCCACCACCACGGAGCCGCCCGTATACTCCACCCGGGTCAGGCCGCCCTGTCCGTTCTCATAGAGATACGACGTGACGGGGGAACTCCAGGTGGTGTAGTCCTGCTTGTTGATGTTCCGGGACGACACGGGGGTCCCGGCCGCCCGGGCGGGGGGAACCAGGGTCAGGGACAGCGCCGCCGCACAGGCGAGGGCTGTCAGGCGCGTCAGCAGTTTGCTTTTCATAATGTCCTCCTTTTCTGTTTCGGGGGCGGTCCCCTTCTTCAGGAGACGTGTCCCTCTATCAATAAAGTACGGATCTCCGGCCTTGAGGTTTTATCCCCGGGGAAAATTTTTGAAATTTTTCCGGTCCCGTGCACATCGGGCTGCTGTGCAAGCTCCAAGGACGCACGGCGGGAATCTGCCGGAACGACGCGCGCCCGGTCTTCCGGGAACGGGCCCGGCTGCCGGGCCCCCCTCCTGAAGAGGCGGCGGAACGGCAAAAAAACAGGCGGACGGCGCTGCGCCGTCCGCCCGGGCCCTTCGCTCAGCCCAGCCGCTTCAGCTCCGTCCGGATGAAAAAGCCCCCCAGAAGGCAGGGCGCCGAGAAGCCGACCAATATCAGGTAAATGCCGCTGATGGGAAACTCCAGCACCGCCGCCGCCAGCGTCCCATACACCGACAGCGCCGCCAGTACGCCCCGGAGGGGCCGCCCCGCCCCCAGAAGCAGCGACAGCCGCAGGCACTCCCGGAACCCCCGCTCCGTGGTCAGCAGGCCGTACAAATACGCGGAGGCCGGCAGCGTCAGCAAAAACACCGTGGAGCAGAGCATAAAGGGCAGGAGCAGCAGCGGCCGGGCCATGGCCCGGCTGAGGTAAAACCACATGCCGCAGGCGGAGAGGACCAGGGGAACGGCGACGGTGAAAAACGCGGCGCACCCCCGCCTCCAGCCCGTCCGGAAGGCGGCCCTGTAGTGGTAGAGCAGCGTCACCGGCTGGTCCAGAATCATCATCCGCACCACCTGGTTCATGGCGAACACCGCCGCGGGGATGGTCACCAGCGGGACGCAGCTTGCCAGGAACAGCAGATTCAGCTTCACCAGCGTCACGCACTCCAGGGACAAGATCTGCGCAAGGCGGGCAGCGCCGGTCTTCTCCGGCTCGTCCGGGTCCACGCCGGGCCCCGGCGCCGCGTAATCTTTTCGGAAAAACATACCCCGTCTCCTCCCGGCCGCATATTGGATTTATAATATATCACACTCTCTTTTCCGGCGCAAGGGCAAGAAGCTGACCTCCCGGGTAATTTTTCCGCTTTTTGCCGGAAGATCGGGTTTTTACCGCCGCCATCCGGAATTTACCCTTGCGCTTCCCCGGGCCCCGTGCTATGCTCTTGCCAAAATCACTGAGGAGGAGTTCCATCATGGCCAGTATTACCTTCAAGCACGTTGAAAAAACCTACCCCGGCAACGTCACCGTCGTCCCCGATCTCAACCTGGAGATTCAGGATAAGGAATTCGTCATTCTGGTGGGCCCCTCCGGCTGCGGCAAGTCCACCACCCTGCGGATGATCGCCGGGCTGGAGGACATCACCAGCGGCGAGCTGTACATCGGCGACCGGGTGGTCAACGACGTGGCCCCCAAGGACCGGGACATCGCCATGGTCTTCCAGAACTACGCCCTGTATCCCCACATGACCGTCTACAAGAACATCGCCTTCGGCCTGACGCTCCAGAAGATTCCCCAGGACGAGATTGACCGCCGGGTCCACGAGGCCGCCCGGGCCCTGGATCTGGAGCACCTGCTCAACCGCAAGCCCAAGGCCCTCTCCGGCGGCCAGCGCCAGCGCGTGGCCCTGGGCCGGGCCATGGTCCGCAACCCCGCCGTCTTCCTCCTCGACGAGCCCCTTTCCAACCTGGACGCCAAGCTCCGCACCGCCATGCGGGCGGAGATCAGCCGTTTGCACAAGCGCCTCCAGACCACCTTCGTCTACGTCACCCACGACCAGACAGAGGCCATGACCATGGGCGACCGCATCGTCGTCATGAAAAACGGCGTCATCCAGCAGAACGACACCCCCCAGAACCTGTATGACCATCCCTGCAACCTCTTCGTGGCGGGCTTCATCGGCTCCCCCCAGATGAACTTCCTGGACGCCGTCATCGCCGAAGAGGGCGGAAAGCTGGTGGCCAAGACCTGCGGCTCCTCCATTGTCCTGCCGGAGCGGATGGATAAGAAGGTCCTGGGCGCTTACGTGGGCAAGACCGTGGTCCTGGGCGTCCGGCCCGAGGACGTGGACCCCGTGGTGGACGGCGGAGCCCACGATCTGGACGCCACCGTTGAAATCGCCGAGCTGATGGGCGCGGAGATCCACCTGCACCTGGACTGCCAGGGCAGCAAGATCGTGGTCCGGGCTCCCTCCACCTTCCCCGGCCGGGTGGGCGACGCCGCCGCCCTGACCCTGAACAAGGAAAAGCTCCACCTGTTCGACAAGGAAACCGAACAGGCCATCGCCCATTGAGAACCTGACAGCCGCCTGACCATGGAGGTTTCGTATGCCCCCACGTGCCAATGAAAAACGAGATATCCGGCCGGCGGCCCCGGACCATGCGGTTCTGGGGCTGCTGGCCCTGCCCTCCGCCCGGCTCCTTCCCCTCTCCGCCGGCGACCGGATCACCGGCTACGGCCAGACGGGGGACTATATCCTCCCGGCGGCGGTCCAGGGGAACCTGACCGTCTCCGCCTACAACCACTACGCCCTGCTGGAGGCCGGGCAGGCCTATCTCCTGAAGGAGCCGGGCGAGTACACGGTGCAGGCCGTCTCCGAGGGCGTTTACCTTCTCCTCCGGCTCCGGGGCGAACTGGTGTCCCGCCTGCTGGCGGAGCGCCTGGCGGCGCAGAACCACCTGTTCCACGGCGGCGCCCCCGCCGTCCGGGAGGCGGCGCTGTCCCTGGCCGTGCTGGAGGACGAACAGGGCCGGGTCCCCGGCGAAACCGCCTCCGCCCTGGCTTATGCCATGCTGCTCAAGCTCCGGGGCCTGCCCGCCTCCTTCCGGGCGGACGCCGGGTCCCCCCTGGTGGAGGCGGCAGTCTCCATCATTCAGGAGGAGTTCCCCTTCCTGGAGGGCGTGGACGAGCTGGCGGAGCGGCTGGAGGTCTCCGCCGCCCACCTGGGCCGCGTGTTCACCAAAAAAACCGGCGTCTCCCCCGGAAAATACATCACCCGGGTCCGGATCGAATACGCCAAGCTGCTCCTCCAGGCCCCGGACACCACCATCGGCTATGTGGCGGAGGCCTCCGGCTTCGCCAACGCCAACTATTTTGCAAAGGTCTTCCGCCGGGAAACCGGGCTGTCTCCCAGCGAGTATTTGGAGAGCTCCCCCAGGCTTCCGGCGGACAATATCCCGCATTTTGGTATATAATGTAAAAAGCTGGAATCCGACAAAAGCCCCTCACCGGGGCTTTTGCCCTATATTTTCCGTTTTGCACAAAACAAAATCGCAATATCTGTAAAAACCTAATGAATTTATCTGAAAATATGCCGAAATGTCACCTGACTTGCGTCAAAAGCGCTTTTTCTAACATTCGGGTATATTTCGTAAATTCCAGTCCATTTACAGGACCCCTCGGGTAGTATTATGATTCTACCAGTTGAAGCAAGCCAAGCAAAATAAGAAGCAGAGGAGTGGAGTTATGAAACGAATCCCCCGCGCCGCCGCCATCGCTCTGGCCCTCGCGCTGCTGCTGAGCCTGTGCGGCTGCGGCGCTGCCGACGGCAAGACGCACCTGACCTTCCAGATATGGGACGTCTACCAGCGGGACAGCATGGTGGCCATCTGCGACGCCTACACGGCGAAAAACCCCGACGTGGTCATTGACGTCCAGGTCACCAGCTGGAACGAGTACTGGACCAAGCTGGAGGCCGCCGCCGAGTCCAACACCATGCCGGACATCTTCTGGATGCACACCAACCAGATTCTGTACTACACGGAATTCGGCATGCTGGCGGACGTCACGAATCTCTACGACGACGTGGACCCCAATTTCTACCAGGAGCATTTCTCCGACATCTCCATCGGAAACGCCCAGGGCTTCGACGGGAAAATGTACGGCGTGCCCAAGGACAAGGATAACATCGTCCTGTGCTACAACAAGGAGATGTTTGACGCCGCCGGAGTGGCCTACCCGGACGAGAATTGGACCTGGGACGACATGATGGACGCCTCCCAGAAGGTCTATGACACCCTGGGCAAGTACGGCTATATGGCCTACAACGACGACCAGTGCGGCTACTGGAACTTCGTCTACCAGGCCGGCGGCTGCATTCTCACGGAAGACAAGACCCAGGGCGGCTTCGACCAGGAGGGCACCCGGAAGGCCATGGACTTCTACATCGGCATTCAGGACCAGCCCTGGTGCCCCGACCAGACCTATTTTGCCGAAACCACGCCTCAGACGGCCTTCTTCTCCGAAGCCGGGTGCATGTATCTGGAGGGCAACTGGAACCTGTGGGCCATGCAGGAAAACTTCCCCGAGATGCGGGGCAAGTGGGACATCGCTCCCCTGCCCAAGTGTCCGGATCCCACGCAGGGAGACGGCCGGGCCACCATCTCCAACGGCCTTTGCTACTCCACCGCCGCCCACGGCAAAACAAAGGACGTTGCCCTGGACGTCATCAAGTTCTTCGGCACCGAGGAAGCCCAGCGGATCGCCAGCGGATTCGGCGCGGCGGTTTCCGCCTATGACGGAACCGAGCAGCCCTATTTCGACGCCTTTGCCAACGCGGGCTACGACCTGGATTTGGAGATTCTCAACGACCAGTTTGAATACGGCGTCCAGAGCGTCAACAACTCCGCCCGGCCCAAGTGGAAGGCTCCCGTCCTGGATGAGCTGAACAAGGTCTATAACGGACAGCAGAGCTTTGACGCCGGAATGGACAACATCCAGAACATCATCAACACCGAAACCGCCAAAAAACTGGCGGACCAGTGAGGGGAGGGGTTTTCGTGAATAAGGGAATGAAAATGTCCGCCGCCGCCAAGCGGGAGCAGAACTGGGCCTATATCATGGTGGCCCCCACCATCATCGGGCTGATTGTGCTGAACCTGTGGCCCTTCGTTCAGACGCTGTACACCAGCTTCTGCGAGCATCTGGGCTTTGGACACTACAAGTTCGTCGGCCTTCAGAACTACATCGAAATGTTCCAGCGCCCCGAATTCTGGCGGGCCACCTGGAATACCGTCTACTTCTGCATCCTCACCGTGCCCCTGGGCCTGTTCCTGTCCCTTCTGGTGGCGATGCTCTTAAACGCCAAGATCAAGGGCAAGGGCGTGTTCCGGACCATCTTCTTCCTGCCCATGGTCTGCGCCCCCGCCGCCGTCACCATGGTGTGGCGCTGGATCTTCAACGGTGAGTACGGCATTTTGAACCAGGCCATGGGAACCAAAATCGGCTGGATCACCGATCCCAACGTGGTCATGATCGCCTGCGCCGTAGTGGCCATCTGGTCCAACATCGGCTATGACGCGGTGCTCCTCCTGGCGGGCCTGCAGAACATCTCCAAGTCCTACTATGAGGCGGCCAGCATCGACGGGGCCAACAAGGTCACCCAGTTCTTCCACATCACCCTGCCCATGGTTTCCCCCACGCTGTTCGTGGTCATGATCATGCGGCTGATGGCCTCCGTAAAGGTGTACGACCTCATTTACATGATGGTGGAGGACACGAACCCCGCCGTCACCAGCGTACAGAGCCTGATGTACCTGTTCTACCGCGAGTCCTTCGTGGCGGGCAGCCGCGGCTCCGGCTCCGCCATCGTGATCTGGACCGTGCTTCTCATTGGCCTGGTGACCATCATCCAGTTCGTCGGCCAGAAGAAGTGGGTCAACTACGACGTG
The DNA here is from genome assembly GCA_947577075.1 of uncultured Oscillibacter sp. Classification (GTDB taxonomy): domain Bacteria; phylum Bacillota; class Clostridia; order Oscillospirales; family Oscillospiraceae; genus Oscillibacter. The sequence continues at coordinate 13,768 of CANPTW010000009.1, forward strand.
TAAGGAGGGAACGACATGAAAACCACCGCTTCCCTGGAACGGTCCCGCAAGATGACCACGTTCCTCACCTACCTGGCCCTGATTCTGGGCTCCATCATCATGATCTTCCCCTTCGTGTGGATGATCCTCACCAGCTCCAAGACCATCCCCGAGAGCCTGGCGATTCCCCCCACGATCTTCCCCAAGGCGCTGATCGTGGACAACTTTAAGGACGCCATGGCCAGCCTGCCCTTCCTGAACCTGTACTGGAACACGGCGCTGATGATTCTCTTCCGGGTGCTGTGCGCCATCGTCTTCAGCTCCATGGCGGGCTACGCCTTCGCCAAGCTGAACTTCAAGGGGAAGAACCTGCTCTTCGGCATCGTGCTGGTTCAGATGTCCCTGCCCAGCCAGATCTTCATCATCCCCCAGTACCAGATGGTGGCCCACATGGGCCTTGCCAACACGATTTTCGCCCTGGTCTTCCCGGGCATCGTCAGCGCCTTCGGCGTGTTCTTCCTGCGCCAGACCTACATGGGCACCCCAATGAGATCGGCGAGGCCGCGTACTTGGACGGCTGCAACCAGTGGCAGACCTTCACCAAGGTCATGTTCCCCCTGACGGGCACCTCCGTCGCCGCCCTGACCATCTTCACCGCCGTGTTCGCCTACAGCGACCTGATGTGGCCCCTGGTGGTCAACTCCGACCTGAACATGATGACCCTGTCCTCCGGCCTTGCCACCCTGCGGGGCCAGTTCACCACCAACTTCCCGGTGCTGATGGCCGGGTCCCTTCTGGCCATGCTGCCCATGGTGATCCTCTACCTGATCTTCCAGCGCCAGTTCATCGAGGGCATCGCCTCCACCGGCGGCAAGTAATTCCCCTTCCAATCGTCATCCACCTTTCTTTCAGACGGCCCCGGCCCGGCGCTCCGCCCCGCCGGGGCTGTCTGTATCTCACAAGTTCCAGGGCCGGAAGCGTGAAAAATTTGTCAACTTTCCGCTCTTGTTTCCCGGAGCAAATACGCTTACAATTGCCGCAGTTCCATTCCTCAAAAACTCGTGACTACTGTGAGGGAATTTCTATGATTCTTTGCGACAAGGGTCTTTTCACCCTGCACACGAAAAACACCACCTATCAGATGAAGGCCAATGAATACGGCGTGCTGCTGCACACCTATTACGGCCCCCGGATCAGCAGCGGCGACCTGTCCTACCGCATCCAGTATACGGACCGCAGCTTTGCCCCCAATCCCGAGGAGGCGGGAGAAAACCGCCTCTTCTCCCTGGATGTAATGCCCCAGGAGTACTCCACCTGCGGCATGGGGGACTACCGCCTCCCCTCCCTGGAGCTGGAGCTTCCCAATGGCAGCCGGAGCGCCGACCTCCGTTACAAAAGCTTCCGGCTGGAGGACGGCAAATACGCCCTGGAGGGTCTGCCCGCCTTCCGGGGCCCGGAGGGCGAAACCCTGGTGGTCGTTCTGGAGGACGCCGCCGCCCAGGTGGACGTGGAGCTGTACTACGGCGTTCTGGAGGACTACGATATCATCACGCGGGCCGTCAAGGTCCTCAACCGGGGCGGCGGGACCGTCCGCCTCCGGCAGGCCGCCTCCCTCTGCCTGGATTTTCAGCGGGGAGACCTGGACCTCGTCACCTTCGACGGCAAGCACGTCTTGGAGCGCCGCCCCAACCGGGCGCCCCTGATTCCCGGCGTCCGCAGCGTGGGCAGCGTCCGGGGCACCTCCAGCCACCAGCACAACCCCTTCGTCCTTCTCTGTGACCACGACGCCGGGGAGGATCACGGCCTCTGCTATGGGGCCATGCTGCTCTACAGCGGCAATTTCGAGGCCGCCGTGGAGCGGGCCCAGTTTGACGACGTCCGGCTGGTTCTGGGCATTCATCCCCACCACTTCTGCTGGCCCCTGGAACCCGGAGAGAGCTTCACCGCTCCGGAGGCGGCCCTCTGCTGCTCGAAGCAGGGCTTCGCCGTCCTGAGCCACCGGCTCCACCGCGCCATCCGGGAGCGGCTGATCCAAAACCCCTGGAAGGGCCTTCCCCAGCGCGTCCTCATCAACAACTGGGAGGCCACGGAGTTCACCTTCGACGCGGAGCGCCTGATGCAGATCGCCAAGAGCGCCGCCCCCATGGGCATCGGCCTCTTTGTCATGGACGACGGCTGGTTCGGCGCCCGGGACACCGACGCCGCGGGACTGGGAGACTGGACCGTCAACCGGGACAAGCTCCCCGGCGGCCTGGAGGACCTGGTCCCCCGGATCAAGGCCCTGGGCATGGACTTCGGCATCTGGATCGAGCCGGAGATGGTCAACGAGGACAGCAAGCTCTACCGGGCCCACCCCGACTGGGCCTTCCAGATTCCCGGCCGGACCAAGGTCCGGGGCCGGCAGCAGCTGGTGCTGGATTTCTCCCGCCGGGAAGTGCGGGACGCGGTTTACGGCGCTTTGAAGGCCATGCTCTCCAGCGCCGACATCTCCTATGTCAAGTGGGATATGAACCGCAGCCTGGCCACGGTCTGGTCCGCCGGGCTGCCCCCTCAGCGCCAGGGGGAGGTCTTCCACCGCTACGTTCTGGGCGTGTACGACATGCTTGCCCGGATGCGCCGGGATTTCCCCGGCGTCCTGATCGAGGGCTGCAGCGGCGGCGGCGGGCGCTTCGACGCCGGAATGCTGTACTACACCCCCCAGATTTGGTGCAGCGACAACACCGACGCCATCGACCGCCTCCGCATTCAGTACGGCACCTCCTTCTGCTACCCCGTCGGCACCATGGGGGCCCACGTCTCCGCCGTCCCCAATGCACAGACCGGCCGGTCCGTGCCCATCGAGACCCGGGGCGTGGTAGCCATGAGCGGCACCTTCGGCTATGAGATGGACCTGGGCCAGACCACCGGGGAGGAGCGGGAAATCATCCGCCGTCAGACCGCCTTCTTCAAGGAGCACAGCCGGCTCATCCAGGAGGGCGATTACTACCGCCTCACCGATCCCTTCCAAAACGGCCCCTATACCGCCTGGGAACAGGTCTCCCCCGACCGGCGGGAGGCTCTGGTCTCCGTGGTCTTCGGGACGGCCCACGGCGCCCCTCCCTTCTCCACCCTGTGTCTGAAGGGGCTGGACCCGGCCCTCCGCTACCGGGTCAACGGCGGGGAACCCTATCCCGGGGACGTGCTGATGGAGGCGGGATGGCCCCTGCCCATGCCCTGGGACGATTATCAGTCCCTCCAGTTCTATCTCGCCGCAGTCTGACCCGGGAGCGCCCTTTTCCGCCGGAAACGCGGCTTCCCCATCCGCCGTCTTTCCCGGGGACACACCCCGAGCCAGGGCCTGTTCCCATCAGCCCAAACGCACGTCTTTCCGGCAAATTTTGTGGTCTGCGGCGTTAAAAATTTTTGCCCTGCATCCGGCAAACATTTGCCGGAAATCCCCACTTTTGGTTTGTGGGAACGGGCCCTAGAAAAAGTGACCGCGTTTGCGGTCACTTTTTTATCTGCAGCTGGTTTTGCCTCCGCCATTCCCGGGGGGAAATGCCGTAGCGCTTTTTGAAGGCCCGGGAGAAGTGGAGCTGGTTGGGATAGCCGCAGCGCACGGCAATGACGCCGATGGACTGGTTGGTGCCCTTCATCAGATCGGCCGCCTTGGACAGCCGCAGGCGGATCAAAAACTCCTGGGGCGGGCAGCCCATGCTCTCCTTGAAGATCTTGCTGAAATAGCTCCGGTTCAGCTTGCACACGTCCGCCAGCTCCTCTATGGTGAGCTCCCGGTGATAGTTGTGCTCCATATACGTGATGGACTCCTGGATGTAAAAGTCCTTGAGCTGAACGCCATGGAGGGCCCGGCGGGTGGAAGAAGTCTCGATCAGCGCGTCCAGGAACAGGAAGAGGTTCCCGATCAAATGGAGGCTGGAGGCCTCGGAGTGCTGGGCAATATAGAGCATGATGTCCCGCACCGCCTGCCCCTGGGCGGGGCTCTGGGGGCGGTAGATGGGCTGGAGGGCCCGCAGTCCGGCGCTCTCTACATACTCCGCCGCCCGAAGGCCGTCGAACTCCAGCCAGACATACTTCCAGGGCCGGTCCTTGTCGGCCACATAGGTGTTGACCTGGCCGGGGCAGATCAAAAATCCCTGGTCGGGCCCCAGGTCATAGTCCCGGCGCACGCCCTCCTGGTCCGTGTTGTCCAGATGCCCCCGCCCGGAGATCACGTAATGGAACAGGTAGTGGTTCCGGACATAGGGCCCGAAGGAATGGAGGGGCGCGCACTGCTCCCAGCCATATTGATAGAGCCGCAGGTCCAGAAAGTTCTCGTTTGGGAAGACGGAAAAGGAATAATCCTCCATCTCGCTCCACATCCTTTCTTGCCGCCGGTTGGAATGGGAGTCATTGTACTGCCGCAAGAGCTGTAAAGAATCCATCGGCCTTTCATCGGCGCTGCAGGGCAGCGCCGAAAGCCGCATATGCGGCTTTCCGTGCGTGGCTTCACGGGAACCCATGGGCGCTCCGCGCCCCGGCGAACCTTTGGTCCGCCGGCCGACCGAAAGGATTCCCCCCTCCTTTTAACTGCGTTGACTATATCACAATTTCTTCGGAAAGCCAACAAAAATTTTGAGTTCCCCGCAGGAATTTGCCCCGGAGGACCTCTTTGCCCTTCCCGGCGGCGCCGGGTCCCGGCCGGGGGCGCGGCTTTCCGCAATTTTATGGGAACTCGCCATTGTTTTTTCAGCCTCCCTCCGGTATAATACCGTCAGCAAAGTTGAAGTCCTCCCGGCCCGGCGCCGGGAAATTCGTACAAAGGAAGTGATCCTTCATGGACAGACCCAGAGGCCGGGAAAAGCACGTCACCGGCCCGGCGAAGAAGGTAGAGAAACGGGGCTCCGGCCTCGGCGGCGGCCCGGTGGGCACAGGACGGGGCGGACAGAGCGGTTCCGGCTCCCGCAGCGGCGGCGGCGGAGCGCGCTCCGGCGGGGGGCTGAAGCTCATCCTCCTGCTGGCGGTGCTGCTGCTGGGCGGCGGCGGCGGCCTGGGGGCCCTGCTGGGCGGCGGGCAGGCCGGCGGCGGCTTGACGGCCCCGGTCAGTCAAAGCACCCCCTCCTCCGGCCAGAGCGGCGGGGCGGCGGATCTCAGCGCCCTCTTCGGCAGCCTGGGGGGCGGCAGCGTCTCCAGCGGCTGGGAGGGCCAGGCCAACACCGGGCGGCTGGACGAAACCGTCGCCCCGGGGGCCCGGGAGAAGTACACCCAGCCCCTGGGCGGCGGGAAAGACACCGTCACCCTCATGGTCTACATGTGCGGCACGGATTTGGAATCCCGCAGCGGCATGGGCACCGCCGACCTTCAGGAGATGCTGGCGGCGGACCTGGGGAAAAACGTCAACCTTCTGGTGTACACCGGCGGCTGCTCGGGCTGGCGGAACAACCAGGTCAGCAGCAAGACTAACCAGATCTGGCAGGTGAAAAACGGAAAGCTGGCCTGCCTGGAAAAGGACCTGGGGGCCATGTCCATGACGGATTCCTCCACGCTGTACAGCTACATCCGCTGGTGCGAGAAAAAGTTCCCCGCCAGCCGGTACGGCCTCATCCTCTGGGACCACGGCGGAGGCTCCGTCAGCGGCTACGGCTACGACGAGAAATTCGCCTCCACCGGGTCCATGAGCCTTTTCGGCGTGGACGAGGCCCTGCAGGACGCCGGGGTGAAGTTCGACTTCGTGGGCTTCGACGCCTGCCTCATGGCCACGGCGGAGACCGCCCTGATGCTGACGGAGCACGCGGACTATCTCATCGCCTCGGAGGAGACGGAACCCGGCGTGGGCTGGTACTACACCGATTGGCTCACCGCCCTGGGGAAGAATCCCTCCATGCCCACCATTGAGATCGGGCGGAACATCGTGGACAGCTTCGTGGACACCTGCGCCCAGAAGTGCCGGGGCCAGCTGACCACCCTGTCCGTCATCGACCTTGCCGAGCTGGAGGCCACCCTGCCCCAGGCCTTGGCGGACTTCTCCCGCTCCACCTCCAAGATGATCGAGGCCAAGGACTACCAGACCGTCGCGGGCGCCCGGAACGGGGCCCGGGAGTTCGCCCAGTCCAGCAGGATCGACCAGGTGGACCTGGTGCACCTGGCCAAGAACCTGGGCACAAAGGAGGGCGAGGCCCTGGCGGAGGCCCTGCTGGGGGCGGTAAAGTACAACCGGACCTCCTCCAACATGACCAACGCCTACGGCGTGTCCATTTACTTCCCCTACCGGAAGTCCTCCACCGTGAACCAGGCCGTGTCCACCTACCGGGCCATCGGCCTGGACGACAGCTACAGCAAGTGCATCCGGGACTTCGCCTCCATCCAGCAGGCGGGCCAGGCGGGCTCCGGCGGCAGCGGCTCCCCCCTGGAGGCGCTGATGGGCCTGTCCGGCGGCGGCTCCTCCGGCGGGGCGGACGCCGTGGCCTCCCTGCTCCAGGCGGCCCTGGGCAGCGGCTTCTTCGCCGACCGCTCCCTGGACCTGAACAGCGTCTCCGAATACGTGGCGGACCACCGCTTCGCCGGGGAGGACCTGGCCTGGACCGCGCGGGAGGACGGGGCCCCCGTCCTCCGCCTCAGTGAGGACCAGTGGAAGCTGGTCCACTCCCTGGACCTGAACCTCTTCTACGACGACGGCGAGGGCTTCATCGACCTGGGACTGGACAACGTCTTCAACTTCGACGACCAGGGCAATCTGCTGGGCGATGTGGAAGCAACCTGGCTGGCGGTGAACGGCCAGGTCGTGGCCTACTACCACGAGAGCACTGTGGACGACGGGGAACACTACGCCATCACCGGCTATGTGCCCGTGCTCCACAACGGCCGTCGGGCGGAGCTGCTGCTGGCCTTTGACGACGGGAATCCCTACGGCTATGTCACCGGCGTCCGGGCCGTCTACAGCGAGGGAGAGACAGGGACCGTTGCCAAAAGCGACGCCGCCCTCCAGGAGGGGGACGTCCTGGAGTTCCTCTGCGATTATTACGGCTACGACGGTACCTATCAGGACAGCTACCTCCTGGGGGACCCCCTGACCGTTCCCGGCGAGGGCCTGACCATCTCCGACGTGCCCCTGGAGGGCGGCGCGATCCGGGCCTCCTACCGCTTCACGGATCTCTATCAGCAGAGCTGGTGGACGCCCCCCATTCCCTGACGGCGCTCTGCACGCAAAACATAACGACGGCGGAAGCGTTACGCTTCCGCCGTCTCAGGCTGGCAAAAAAGAATTTTTTGCCAGCCTGAGCAAGTTTTCAGAACCCGTGAGAAGTTCTGAAAACTTATGATTTAAATGGCGCAGGAAACCCTTCCTGGGTTTCCCGCGCACACCCTTCCTTCCCGTTGAAGTAGTTTTCGGCTTTTTTTGACAGTCTGCGACGGCGGAAGCGTCACGCTTCCGCCGTCTGTTTATGCCCTTACTTCCGCCGGACCCACTTGCCGAAGAGGGTCTTCTTGTAGTTCAGCAGCTCCTCCTTGGCCTTGCTGAAATTCCCGGCTTTCTGGAGGTACTCCACGCCCTTGGGGATATCCTCCGGCACGCCGCCCAGGCCCCGGGCGTGGATATAGCCCCGCATATAGTCCGCCTCCCGGTTCTGCCAGTTCACCTTGTCCAGGAACTGGAGGGCCCTGGCGTAGTCCTGAGGCGTGCCCAGGCCGCAGAAGCAGCACTTCGCCAGATAAAACACGCCCCAGTTGTTCCCCTTCTTGTCGTGGGCAATGGACAGGTGGTGGAAGGCCTTGGCGTAGTCCTGGGGCACGCCCTGCCCCTCGTAATAGGCCACGCCCAGGTGGTTGTTGGCCCCGGTGTGGAGCGGGTCCTTGGCCAGCTCCTTCTCGTAGCAGGAAACCGCATAGGCCATGTCCTGCTCCGTGCCCTTGCCCTCCTCGTACATATAGCCCACCTCGAACCAGTCGTTGGGGTTGCCGCCCTCGGCGGCCTCCCTGTACCAGCGCAGGGCCTCCTCGTACCGCTCCGCCTTCTTCAGCTCGTCGGCGTAGATGGACTGGTGGAGGGGATACCCCAGCTCCGCGCCGATTTTAAAGAGGTCCTTCGCCTTCTCCGGCCGGGGGGCGATGATGTCCTCGTCTCCCTTGGTGTAATACTGGTTCAGGTTGTTGGCGGCGAAATAGACCCCGCCCCGGAAGGCCTTCCAGAACCAGTCCTCGCACTTGGAGATCTCCTCCCTCAGGTACGCCTTGAACTCCGCCTGGCTGGGGAAGGAGTCCTTGCCCTTGTTCTGGATGCGGAGGAAGTCCCACCAGAAGTAGCTGTTGCCCACCACGTACTGGCAGAAGGCGTCCCCGTCCTTTGCCAGGGCCTCCACCTGGCCGAAGGCCTCCTGGAGGCTCTCAAAGGGCATTTTCTTCTGAACGGAGGGGGTCAGCTCCCCGCTCCGCAGGGCCACCAGCACCCCCAGGGCGCTGCCCTGCTCCACGGACTTGTGGAGGAGCTTCGTGGCCCTCCGGTCGTCCTCCGGGAAGCCGTGGCCCCGCCAGACGTACTGATAGCCGCACAGGCACCGGGCCAGCACACAGCTGGCGTCCCCGTCCCCGGCGGCGGAGGCCGTTTCCAACAGGGCAAACGCCTCCCGGCCCCGGCCCGTGCGGACGTCGTAATAGATATCCTGAAGGGCCTGCTTTACTACATCGCTCAAAACTGCTGCCATTGTGGAACCTCTCCTTTATCTATTTGTTTGGTTTTTTGACCCGCTTCCAGTCCCGGCCTCCCGGCAGGAATTCTCCGCGGGGATACCCCGTCAGCCACGCCGCCGCCTCCCTGGGCGGCATCTTCGCCATATAGAAGCCCAGCTCCCCTCCCTCGGGCTTCGTGGCCTCCACGGTGCAGCGGGCGTCCGTTTTGTCCCCCGCCGTCACCCGGATCCACATATAGCCCGAGGCGTGGGTCAGGTCCACCAGCTGATAGGTGCCGTCCACAAGGCCCTCCGCCGCCACCTGGATGTCCTCCGCCGTAAAGTTGGCGTGGTTCTCCGCCGCGCCGCCGGCGTAGACCAGGGACAGCCTGGCCTGGGACTTCCGCTGCGTCCCGGATACGCCGTCCCGGGGGGCGGCATACACCCGCCGCAGGTCCCAGTCCGTCAGGTCCGGAGCCTCCCGGCGGAGCCAGCCCTCCAGGATGCCGCCTGCCCGCCGCGCGTCCGCCGACAGGGCCAGGCCCAGGTTCTCCCCCTCCTCGGAGGGGGCCAGCTCCAGCAGCAGCAGAACCTTTGGCTCTTCCCCGGCCTCCGCTCGTACAAAGCAGTTCAGGGACCGGAGCGTCCGGTTTCCCGCCGCAATGGGACGGGTGGGCGTCAGCTCGAAGCCGGATTCCTCCCCGTCCAGGCAGCGCTTCAGCTCCTCCCGCACCAGGGAGGCGCTCACCCGGGAGGTCACCGCGCCGTCCCGGCGCTTTAAGATCATATCCTGGGACCCCTCGCTCAAAATCTCCCGCTGGGCGGCCTGGGAGGCCCGGCGGTTCCGTCTCTGGCGGAAGTCCCGCTCGAAGTCCTCCCGTTCGCTCTCGTCCATGTTCCAGAAGCCGGTCCACTGGTCGTTCACGCCCCGCCGGGCCTCCGGCACCCGGAGGGACAGGCAGTCCGCCGCCGCCCGCAGCTCGTCGGACTTTTTAAAGTCGGTGATGTGCTTTTGCCAGCGGTCGTCCACCAGCACCAGCTGCATGATCCGGGTGGTGGTGGTGCGGTTCCCGCTGTGGCGGTGCCGGATCTTGTCCACCGTGAAAATTCCCCGGATGCGGTCGATTCGGTTGGCCTGCTCTCCCAGGACCCACTCCTGCCCGATGCCAACCGCGTCGAACCATTGGCCGTTGGCCTCCAGATCCCGGTCCACCATGGCGAAGAGCTCCCCCACCGGCGGGGCTTCCTCCGGATAGGGCAGCTGGCTGCGGATGGAGTCGGCCAGGCTGCTTCTTGCCGGGAAGAAGCAGTCCCGTCCACCGGCATAGCCCATGTAAAGCCCCAGGAGGAGCAGCAGCAGCCCGCCGCCGCCGCAGAACGCCAGGGTCACATAATCCGCAGTCTCCCGATAGGCCGGGTCCTGCTGCAGCCCCACATGGAACATGTAAAACATCCCCGCGGAGATCACAATCCACAGCGCTCCCCAAAGCACCCAGCTCAGCCGCTTTCGGGTCCGGGTAAGGCAGTACCCCTCCTCCGCGCCGTTGGGATTGTTCTTCCGCTGAACCGCCAGCAGAATCAATATAATCGGAACGGCAAAGGCCCGCAGCAGAACCAACAGCGCCGCATAGACGACCACGTTCCATGGCCAGCGCAGAAAACCGCCCTTTTTTTCCTTCATCGTTTCCTCCTCCTTATTCCCTGAAAAAAGACGGAGCGTCCTGTTTTTGATTTTACCAGCCGGCCGTAACTTTGTCCAGTCCCCGGGGCGGCTTTTTGCGGGGCGTTTTGCGGCCGGAGGGGGACCCCAGGTCCAGGCGGGGCCGGAGCGCATTTGGAACGGCCGCGCGTTCGTCCGCCCCGGCCCCTCCCGGAAGGCCGCCGCGGAGCGGATCGCCGGGTACAAGGAACCGGATATTCCGGCATGCGCACAAAAGAGGCGGGGCCGGTCCCCGCCTCTCCGTTTGCCGCTTCCGCCTCCTATTCATTGACAGCGGGAACGCAGCTGTGGTATCATCTAACAACTACATACTCTGGGAGGCTCTCCATGGATATTTTTGAACTGCTCCTCATCGCCGTCGGCCTTTCGATGGACGCCTTCGCCGTCTCCGTCTGCAAGGGCCTGTCCGTCCAGCGGCTGAAGCCCCGGCACTACCTTCTCACCGGCGCGTGGTTCGGCGGCTTTCAGGCTCTGATGCCCTCCGCCGGCTTCCTGCTGGGCTCTGCGTTTGAACGGTACATCGTCTCCTTTGACCACTGGATCGCCTTTGTCCTCCTGGCCTTCATCGGCGGAAACATGGTCAAGGAGAGCTTTTCCGGGGACGAGGACTGCCACGACGGCTCCTTCTCCCCCCGCACCATGTTCCTCCTGGCCGTGGCCACCAGCATCGACGCGCTGGCGGTGGGCGTCACCTTCGCCCTGCTGCCGGACGTGCACATCATCGCCGCCGTGTCCCTCATCGGCGTGACCACCTTCCTTCTCTCCGCCGCGGGGCTGAAGGCGGGCAACGTCTTCGGCCTGCGGTACAAGGCCCGGGCGGAGCTGGCGGGGGGTGTCATTTTAATCCTCATGGGCCTGAAAATCCTGCTGGAGCATCTGGGAATCCTCGCGTTCTGAAAAAGACGCCCGCGCCGTCCGGGCGCGGGCGTCCCGCTTGCCGAAAACGGGGTTTCGCCAAGCGGCTTACGGGTTCAGACCGTTTTCAACGTTCGGAACCCGAGGGATTGAAACCGTGCGGGAAACCCCTCCCGGGTTTCCCGCACACACCCTTCCTTCCCGTCTGATCCGGTTTCCGCGTTTTCCCGCAGCCCGGCGCCCGCGCCGTCCGGGCGCGGGCGCCCCTCCTTACCGGTCCATGAGGATCAGGTTTTGGATGTTGTTCCGTCCTGAGCCGCTCTGGAGGAGGTACACGCTGTAAATGGCGTTGCTGGTCACGTCCAGATACAGGGAGCCGAACGTCTCGTGAGGCGGGTAGACGCCCAGCCAGGCGGAATCCAGCGTCTCAATGTCCAGGCCGGCGGGCATGGCCGACAGGTTCGTGTCCGCGTAGAAGAACTGATAGGTTCCGGGCATAATGCGCTTGAAGGCGGGAACCTCTTTAAACCGCAGGTCCGACCAGACCACCCGGCCGTCGCTCATGATGACGTCCAGGGGGCCGCTGTTGTAGGCCAGATTCCCGATGCGGAAGCTGGAATACCCGTTGGAGGGCGGGCAGCAGCTGTCGGTGATCTGCATCAGGTCCAGGCCCCCGGCGGTGTTGATGACGGCGATGGTGGTAATCCCGTTTGCCTGGAAGGGCATGGTCTTCTGGATGTAGACATAGCCGTCGGTTCCGGTAACGGTCACCGTTTGATAGCCGGCGTTGACCTGGCCGTACGTAGTGGCGGAGGCGTAGTTCAGAAGATTCACAAACCGCCGGTTTCCGATGAAAATGCGGAAGGCGGGGTAGCCGTAGCCCGCGTTCAGAAAGCGCACCTTGGCCGCTCCCGGCCACAGTCCGCCGACGACGCCGGGCAGAACAATGATTCCGCCGCAGTTCCCGCTGGGACAGGTCCAGACCTGGTTGCCGCCAACGGTGTTCCCGGGGTAGACCGGGCCGCCCTCGCCGGGATTGGGCAGGGGGATCACAGGCTCCACCACGGCGCCGCCGTCGGTGTTTCCGGGGTAGACGGGGCCGCCCTCGCCGGGATTCGGAAGGGGAATTACGGGCTCTTGGCCGGGGTCCGTCACGCCGTTATTCATGTTGCCGGGATAGACGGGCCCGCCCTCGCCCACGTTGGGCAGGGGGATGACGGGTTCCACCGTCCGGCCCGCCCGGGCGGTGGGTGAGGAAAATTGCCGCATCATATTCTGTTCCATATATGCAGCCGGAAGCAAGCTTCCGGCGTCCTCCTTTCAAATGGGGCTATGACAGTCTATGCAGGCCCCGCCGCCCCGGTTCATGATGCAAGAATGATGGAAGAAGGGCGCAAACTGTCAGGCAGCGCGGCACACCGGCAAAGGAAGTGATTTCCGTGAATAAAATCTTAATCGCCGAGGACGAGGCTCCCATCGCCAACCTCATCAAAACCGCCCTGGAGGGGGCGGGCTTTCGCTGCGTCTGGGCCCCCGACGGGGCCGACGCGGCGGACAAGCTGGAGTCCCAGCCCTTTGATCTGGCCCTCCTGGACATCATGCTCCCCAAGGCCGACGGCTACGAGGTCCTGGAATACTGCAAAAGCCTGGAGGTTCCGGTGATCTTCCTCACCGCCAGGGGGGAGCTGGAGGACCGGGTCAGGGGCCTCCGCCTGGGGGCGGAGGACTACATCGTCAAGCCCTTCGAGCTGATGGAGCTCCTGGCCCGGGTGGAGACGGTGCTCCGCCGCTGCGGGAAGACGGGGCGGGTCCTCACCCTGCCGCCGGACATTGAAATCGACACCGCCAGCCGGGTGGTGCGGAAGAACGGGGCCCCCGTGGCCCTGACCGCCAAGGAGTACGACCTGCTACTCCTCTTCGTGCAGAACAAGAACATCGCCCTCTACCGGGACCGGATTTACGAAAAGGTCTGGGGAGAGGAATTCCTGGGGGACAGCCGGACGGTGGACCTCCACATCCAGCGGATGCGGAAGAAGCTGGGCCTGGAAAACCGGCTGGTGGCGGTGTACAAGGTGGGCTACCGGCTGGAGGTATAGGGGGCGGCCTTCGCCAAAGGGGGGGGAGACGGCAGTGAAATTCTTCTGGAAGCTCTTTTGCAGCATGGTGCTCATCACGGCCCTGGCCTGCTCCGCCGGGGGCTGCGCTCTCATCAACACCCAGTTCCGCACCTCCCTGGAGCGGGAGGTGGCGGCGCTGTATGAGGAAAACGACCTCCTGCGCTTCGCCCTGGCCCAGGAGCTGGCCTTCAACCCCCTCTATACCCGGGAGGAGCTGGCCAAGGCCGCCGGAGGCATCCGCATCACCACCGGCCGGGGGGCCGTCTCCTTCCGCCTCAGCGGCGAGGGCGGGCAGACCTTGGGGGGCAGCGGCGCCCTGCCGGTGGAGGCGGCGGGCCTCACCGCCCAGCTCCCCGCCGGGCAGCGGGGCTGGGTGATGGAGTCCCTGCGGGACGGGCGGATTTTTCTCCACGCCGCCAGCCCCCTGGCCCTGGAGGACGGTATCCTCTATCTGGAGAACTGCCGGGAGGTGGGGGGGCTGTTCCGGGAGCGGTACGAGCTGTACCGGAGCTTCTTCTCTTTGATGCTGGTCCTCACCGGGGCGGTGGGGGCGCTGTCCCTGGCGGCGGCCGCCGTGCTGACCCGGCCCCTGGCCCGCCTCTCTGCCGCCGTCCGGCGGATGGCCGAGGGCGATCTCGGCCAGCGGGTCCGGGTGAAGGGGGACGATGAAACCGCCCAGCTCTCCGCCGACTTCAACGTCATGGCCCACCGCATCCAGCGGCAGGTGGCGGAGCTGAAGGCCGCCCAGCGCCGCCAGGAGGACTTCATCGCCAGCTTCGCCCACGAGATCAAAACGCCCCTGACCTCCGTCATCGGGTATGCCGATCTGCTCCGCTCCCGCCCCGCCGGGGCCGCGCAGGTCCGGGAGAGCGCCGGATACATCTTCAACGAGGGCCGCCGCCTGGAGGCCCTGAGCCGGAAGCTCCTGGACCTGATCGTCCTGGAGCGGCAGGACTTTCCCCTCCGGCCCGTGCCCCTGGACGCCTTTTTGAGCCGGGTGGCCGGGGCCATGGAGCCCCCCCTCCAACGGGCGGGAATTCGCCTCACCGTCCGGGCCCAGGCCGTCACTGCGCTGATGGAGCCGGACCTGATGGAGACTGTCTGCGTCAACCTGCTGGACAACGCCCGAAAGGCCATGGAGAACGGCGGCGAGATCCTGCTGGAGGGCCTCGCCGAGGACGGCGGCTGCCGCATCCAGGTGACGGACCAGGGCCGGGGCATCCCGGCGGAGGAGCTGGAGCGGGTGACGGAGGCGTTCTATATGGTGGACAAGTCCCGGTCCCGTGCCCAGGGGGGCGCGGGCCTGGGGCTGGCCCTGTGCCGCCGGATCGCGGAGCTCCACGGCGGGCGGCTGGAGATCGAAAGCGTATTGGGGCGGGGCGCCTGTGTGCGGGTGCACCTGAAGGGAGGGGAACCATGCGAAACTGGAAAAACTGGCTCTTCCCCATCCTGACGGCCCTGACCGTGGCGGCCCTGGCCCTGCTTCCCCTGCGCCTGTCCACATGGGAGGACCGTGCGCTCACCGGGGCGGTCCACGCCGAGCCCCTGACGGCGGACAACAACTTCCCCGCCAAGCCCCCGGAGCTCCCCGGGCGGGTGCGGCTGCTGGCCCAGTACCGTTCCGCGCCCGAGCTTCTGACCATCGTGGCCCAGGAGCCGGATCTGGCCAAGCTGGAAGAGCTGTCCGCCCAGGCCTGGGCAGAGCTGGTACGGCTGGTGAAGCTGGGGATTCTGCCGGAGAAGTCCGGAGTGTACAACCGGGGGTTTCAAGGCAGCCTTCTCTACCTCCGGGACCAGCGGGACCTGTCCAGCGCCGCCTTCGCGCTGCTGTACACCTATGACAAAGAGACGGGGGAAAACCTCTCCCTGTATCTGGACGGGGAGTCGGGCCAAATCCTGGCGCTGGAATTCTATTCGGAGCTCCTCTGGGAGTTTGACGTTTCGGCGGAGGATATCGGCGAAGCCTTCCTCGGCGCGCTGGGCCTGGAATGCGCGCCGGCGGGGAGCGAGGACGTCGCCGTCTTTCGTCCGGCGGACAGCGGCGCCGTCTATTGGGTCCACCGGTACAGGGACTATCTCGGCATGATCCTGGAGGTGGACTGGGAGGCGGCGGACGACGCCCTTCGCACCGCCATGGGCTACCCGCTCCAAAGTGAGTCCTCCGTGGATGCAGATCCGATGCAAAAATGGTGAGGCTTTGATGCAGGAATGTTTCGGTTTCGACGGGGACAAGCCGTATCATAGAGACAGTTCAAGAGCAAAGGAGCTGTTTCCATGTCCATCCATTCCTGCATCTTCCACGACTTTCCCCTCCCGGACCGGGAGTATTATGCCGCCGCCCCCATGCAATGGGACGAGCCCGCAGTTTCCAGGCTCCGCCGCCCCGCGCCCTCCCGGCGGAAGCCCCGGAGGTCCCCCCTGCCCCTCCTGGCCCTTCTGGGGCTGGTGCTGTTCGCCGGAGGCTTTCTGCTGGGCCGGGCGGGAGCCGTGAGCGGCGGGGAGGCGGCCGGAGCGGCAGCCGGAGGCGGGGAACCCGTCCGCATCCTGGCCGTCCCCGGGGCGGTCCGCTCCGAAGGGGAGGGCAACGCCCCCAACTCCGGGGAGGACTGGGCCCTGCTTCTGGTAAACGGGGACCACCCCCTGCCAAAGGACTTCCAGGTCCCGGCCTTTACCCAATTGGTGAACGGGCACTCCATCGACAAGCGGGCCTACCCGGACCTCCAGCGGATGATGGACGCCTGCCGGGCCGACGGGCTTCAGCCCACCATCTGCTCCTCCTACCGGACATGGGAGAAGCAGGAGGAGCTCTTTGAGCGGAAGGTCCAGGCCTGCCTCTCCACAGCCGCCTCCCGGCAGGAGGCAGAGGAACAGGCGGCTCTCTGGGTGGCCCGCCCCGGAACCAGCGAGCACCAGGCGGGCCTGGCGGTGGACATTGTGGACAAGTCCTACCAGCTCCTGGACGAGGGACAGGAGGACACGGCGGTGCAGAAATGGCTGATGGAGCACTGCGCCGAGTACGGCTTCATCCTCCGCTATCCCACGGAGAAAAGCGCCCTCACCGGCGTGGGCTACGAGCCCTGGCACTACCGCTATGTGGGCGTGGAAGCCGCCGGAGAGATCATGCGCCTGGGAATCTGCCTGGAGGAGTATCTGGAAGAGGGCTGACCGCCGTCCTCCGGAGGGAACCGCGGAATCCGCCCGGGGGGGATCGCTTTAAACCCTGTGAAAATGGCGGCTTGCTCCTGCTCCTTTTGTGCGCTCCTCCTCGCTGTAAGCTAGTTTTTACCCCCGGCCTAGCCGGGGGCTGCTTTTTGGTGCTGCCAAATTCAAAGGGGGCGCCTGTCCGGCGCCCCCGCTTTTCATGCTTATCCTTTTTGCTCCAGATGGTCCGCCAGGCGCTTCAGCATCGTGCACAGCTGCTGCCGGGTCACCGGAGCGGCCAGCTTCAGGTCTCCGCCGGCGTCTCCGGTGAGAATGCCGCTTTTCACGGCCCATTCCACGCCCTCCTTGTGGGCGGCGCTGGGGGTATTGTCCAAGGGTTTCACCTCCTTCTTCTCCACAGGCCGGAGATAGGCCGTCACCAGGGACGCCTTCCGGGTCCGGCGGCAGACCATGCCGCCGTTGGCCTGGCTCCCGGCCTCGCCGGGGGAGGTGTTGCCCTCAATCGCGATGACGGTCCCCTTCCCCTCGGCCTCCACCACTCCGGTGTGGCCAAAATTATAGATGACGATATCCCCCGGCCGGGGCGTTTCCACCACCTGGTCCGGACTGTGCGCCCTGTACCAGTTCAAGAGGGCGGAACAGGAGGCCGTCCTGCAGGGCAGCTTTTCTCCCGCCTGGTCGAACACCCACTGGACAAAGGCCATGCACCAGGGGTAGGCGGAGCCGGAAACCTCCCGGCCATAAAACCAGGTGTTGTATTTGACCTTGTTGGAGTTCTCCGGGAACTCCTTCACGCCCAGCTCCTGCCGGGCGATGCGCAGAACTTCACTGACTCCCGCCATTGCCGCCCTCCAGTACATCCTGCATCTTCTGGCTCTGTGTGCCAAAATAAAACGCAATGACCACGGCATATACCGTCATAAAATCCTGGCTGATCTCCCCGGACAAGGCCAGACAGGCGAACACCGCCGTCAGGGTCAGGGTCACCAAGCTCTTCACGCTGAGGAGATTCCCCAGCCGCCTTTGTATTTTCTTACTCATGCCGTTCCTCCCTTTCTCCGGAAATGACCTTCGAAATCCGAATGCCCGCCAGCAGCAGGGCCTCCACGCCGCCGGTCCCCAGGGTATATTGTATGAGGGTATCCGGCACCGCGCCCTTCACGCAGAAGACCGCCGTCATGGCCGTAACGAACGCCAGCAGGAACAGGCCCAGCAGGGCCAGAATGAAATTGGAGGTTTTCCTCACAGGCCGATCCCTCCCAGCAAAAAGGCGATCACCGCCGCGCACACGGCCCAGGCCGCCTTCTCCGTCAGCCCGTTCCAGCGCCGCCCCGGCCCGGCTTCCAGGGCGTCCACCTTTCGGGTCAGCGTGTCCAGCTTCTCCATGATGGCGTCGTACTTGGCGTTTTGGACGGCGCTGGTGGTTTCCGCCCGGCCCAGCCGGTCCCGGAGCTCCCTGGATTCCTCCCCGCTTTGGCGCTGAAGGTTCTGGAGCTGCCGCTCCAGCCGGGCCAGGTCTGCGCTCCGCTCGGAATGCTTCTCATCCATAGTCTCTCTCCCCTTTCCATTTTATGCCCCGGCTTCCCCTGCCGCGAAAGCGGGGCTTCCGGAGCGGCTCCCCAAGCGCTGAGGAAGGACCGGCCCCGGGAACCTCAGAGCCCAATCCGTGCCTCCCCAAAATCGCTTCCCGGTTCTCCTTTGTTGCACAAAGCCGTGCAACATCCCCCCCCATGCCGCCAAAGCGCTCCCCCAAAATTTGGTGGATTTTCTGCGAGGTCCGCGGCCGGGCCTCCCCCCGGGACCGTCTGCGCGGCAGGCTCTCCACGGCGCAAAGCCCCGCAGCCACGCGGCTCCGCGCCGCCGCCCCCGCCTGGGGCATTTTGTCAACCCCGCGTTTTTCACGAATATCCCCCTCTTTTTTCTCCACTCCCGCCATTGCTTTTGCCGGAAGACTCCGCTACAATATGTAGCGGTTGCTTTCTTATAGAATGGGAGGATGTAGTAGCATGGAACTAGGTTACGATCCGCTTTGGGATGAGCAGGGCCGGCTTCGCCGGGGCTGCACGGTGTGCGAGGCGCTGGCCTGGATGACGAAGTTCGGCGGCCACACCGCCGGGGAATCCGTCTGCATCAACGGCGTGGGCTATAAAATCGGCCGTCTTCTCTACGGGCCGGAGCGGCCCGCCGTGGCGGACAAGCCCATCTCACGGGTCTATGACGGCTATTACCGCCAGCTGAATTTCAGCGTGTGAGCCTTCCTGCGGCGCTCTCCGGGGGCGCCGGGGAGGGGCGGACGCACCCAAGCAGGGGCACGCGGCCCAAAATGCCGTGGGCCCCTGTGCCGCTCTTTGGAGGGGCCTCCTCCCCCAGGCCCTGTGCGCATAGCCCCGGCGTCTCTCTTGGAACCGGCATTCATAACCGGGGGCTGACGGCGCAGGCGGGCCGACGCCCGTCAAGAAGGAAGGCACCGTGATGTGCCTCCTGCATCCGCCGAACTGCCGCCGGTATTTTTGAAAATTGCCATAAACCCTCCTTACAGTTGACACTGGAGCGCTTTGCCGTTAAAATAGAGGTTGTGAAACCGGCGTGCTGTCCTTCCCCCCGGCCCTGCCGGGACAGCGCATCCATATGGAGGAGAAAACCTATGTATCATTGTCATATGCGGCTCTACTTCACCGGCCGCCACCAGGACATGTTTGCTCCCCTGCGGGAGATCGCTCCCCTGGAGCCCTTTACTCACATCTTCCTGGAGAGCGAGGAGCCGGACCCGTCTCTCGCCCTCCAGGCCGGGGCTATTTTCGCCGACCTCCGGGGACTGGACGCGGAGGAGGCCCTTCGGGCTCTGACGGGCGGCGAGGGGGAGCTCATCGTCCTGGCCGGGCGGGAACAGCTGACCCCCTCCCTGTTCGCCGCCGCCTCGGATGTCTGGGTCCTGCCGATGAGCCGGGAGGAGCTGTGCTTCCGCTTCCGGCGCTGGCAGCAGGTCCGCCGGCAGAGCTGCGACCTTTGGGAGGCCCGCCAGTATCTGGAGTCCACCATCAACAGCGTCCCCAATCTGGTCTGGTACAAGACCAAGGACGGCATCCACGAAAAGGTAAACGACAGCTTTTGTGAAACCGTGGGCAAGACCAAGGCCCAGGTCCAGGGCCGGGGGCACGCCTATATCTGGGACGTGGAGCAGGACGATCCCGCCTGCATCGAGTCCGAGCGCGTGGTGATGGAAACCCGGGAAACCTGCGTATCCGAGGAAACCATCCAAACCGGCGGGGGCACCCGCCTGCTGACCACTTATAAGTCCCCGCTGTACGACCTGGACGGCAGCGTCATGGGCACCGTGGGCGTCGCCATCGACGTGACCCGGGAACGGGCCTATGAGGCGGAGCTGCGGCGGGAAAATCAGGCCCTGGAGGCCCTGTTCACCACCATGGACTGCGGCGTGCTGTGCCACAGCCTGGACGGGGCCCGCATCCTCAGCGTCAACCGGGCCGCCCTGGAAATCCTGGGCTATGAGTCCGAGGAGGAGCTGGCCCGGGCCGGCTTCGACACCATCGCCACCTCCGTGGTGGAGGACGACAAGGAAAAGCTGCGCTCCTGCATCAAGTCCCTGAAAAAGGCGGGGGACAGCGTCAGCGTGGAATACCAGGTCCGGCACCCGGACGGCGCCATCATCCATGTGATGGGCAATGTGAAGCTCATGGAGGAAAACGGCGAACCGTTCTACCAGCGCTTCCTTTTGGACTGCACCGCCCAAAAGCAGCGGGAGCAGGAGGAACAGCTCCGCAAGGACCGCCGCCACCAGGAGCTGGTGCAGGCCCTGAGCGTCGATTACAACCTGGTCTGCTTCTTTGACCTGGACAGCGGCACGGGAAGCGCCCTGCGGACTCACGCCTGCCCCTACGGCATTCTGGACCGCATCTTCTCCGGGGAGCTCTCCATGGAGGCGTGCATGGAGGATTATATTCAAACCTGCGTCTATGTGGACGACCGGGACCTGGTCCGCCGGGTCTTCACCAGGGACGTTCTGGTGCGGGAGCTTCAGGAACGGGGCCTTCACTATTTGAATTACCGCACGATCTGCGGCGGCGAGGTCCGTTACTTCCAGATGAAGGCCGTTCCCATCGGAGATTGGAAAACCAGCCGGGGCGTAGTCGTCGGCTTCCGCAGCGTGGACGAGGAAACCCGGGCGGAAATGGAGAAAAAGAGCCTGCTGGAGGACGCCCTTGCCCAGGCCAACCGGGCCAGCAAGGCCAAGAGCGTCTTCCTCTCCAACATGTCCCACGATATCCGAACCCCCATGAACGCCATCATCGGCTTTACCGCCCTGGCCTCCACCCACATCGACAACCGGGAGCGGGTGGAGGAGTACCTGAAAAAGATCATGACCTCCGGCAATCACCTCCTCAGCCTTATCAACGATGTGCTGGACATGAGCCGCATCGAAAGCGGCAAAATGTACTTAGACGAGAAGCCCTGCTCCCTGCCGGATATTCTCCACGGCCTGCGGAGCATCGTGCAGGCGGACGTCCACGCCAAGCAGCTGGAGCTTTACATGGACGCCGTGGACGTCGCCCATGAGGACATCCTCTGCGACCGGCTGCGGCTGAACCAGATTCTTCTGAACCTTCTGAGCAACTCCATCAAGTACACCCCGGCGGGGGGCATTGTCAGCATCCGGGTGACGGAAAAGCCCTCCGCCCCGGCGGAGCACGCCGCCTATGAATTCTGCATCAAGGACACCGGCATCGGCATGAGCGAGGAATTTGTCTCCCACATCTTCGAGCCCTTCGAGCGGGAGCAGAATTCCACCACCAGCGGCATCCAGGGCACGGGCCTCGGAATGGCCATCACCAAAAACATTGTGGAAATGATGAACGGCTCCATCCAGGTCAAGAGCCGCCAGGGCGCGGGCACGGAATTCCTCGTCGACCTGACGTTCCGTCTCTCCTCCGAGGATAAGGAGCCCACCGTCATTCCGGAGCTGACGGGCTGCCGCGCCCTGGTGGTGGACGATGATTTCAACACCTGTGACAGCGTGTCCTGCATGCTCCAGCAGATCGGCCTCCGGGCCGAGTGGACCCTTTCCGGCAAGGAGGCGGTCCTCCGCACCCGGCAGTCCGTCATGCGGGGGGACCATTACTGCGTCTATGTGATCGACTGGCTGCTGCCGGACATGAACGGCATCGAGGTGGCCCGGCGCATCCGCAAGGAGTGCGGCGAGGACGTGCCCATCATCGTCCTGACCGCCTACGACTGGGCCGACATTGAAGAGGAGGCCCGGGAAGCCGGAATCACGGCCTTCTGCGGCAAGCCCCTGTTCCTCTCCGAGCTGCGGGACTGCCTGCTCTCTATCGTCACTTCGGGCGACGGGGGGGAGGCGGACGACGCTCCCCTCTCCTCCCAGGCCACGGGGCACATCCTTCTGGCGGAGGACAACGAGCTGAACCAGGAGATTGCCCAGGCCATTCTGGAGGAAGCGGGCTTCACCGTGGACATTGCCGGGAACGGGCAGGAGGCGGTGAATATGCTGAAGAACGCCCAGCCCGGCTTCTATCAGCTGGTGCTGATGGACGTGCAGATGCCGGTGATGAACGGCTACGAGGCCACGAAGGCCATCCGGGCGCTGCAAAACCCGGCCGTCAGCACCATCCCCATCCTGGCCATGACGGCCAACGCCTTCGAAGAAGACAAACAGCAGGCCCTCAAGTGCGGCATGAACGGTCATATCTCCAAACCCATTGATATCGAAAAGCTTCTGGAAACCTTGAAGGGCATCCTCAGGCGGGGATGACCGCCAAAGCCGCGGGACAGCTTCATACCAACGAAAAGCGGGAGAGAGGCCCTTGGCCTCTCTCCCGCTTTTATCGCCGGCGCAGTTGAAAAAGGGCCGGATTTTCAGCGCCGCGGGCCCCGCCGCTAGTTTCCGTCGAAGTTTGCCAAATTTTGGTTGAAAACCGGAGGGCGGCCTGTTACAATGGAGTATAGCAAAATGCAATTTATGCGTTCGGCGCCCCAAAGCGCCGCCAATACTGCACAATTGCAAAATCATATTTCCCGGCGGCCCCGGCAGCCCCCCGCTTTGCGGGACCAGCATGCAGCCCAGCGGCCTCAGACGGGCCGTATCAAGAGAGGAGTAGAACGAGTCATGGATGTAAAAACACTGATTGTAACCGTGCTCCCGGAAAGCGAAGCGAAGGCGGTCAGAACGGTGTTCGCCCTTGAGAAGGAGGCGGACGAAAACAGCGAATACCCCGTCTACTACGATCCCGGCTGCCGCGCGGTGGTTTCCTGCATCATACAGAAGGGGAACGCCGGCGCCGCCATCGCCACAGGCTATTTGCTGGACAGGTATAAGCCCCAAAACGCGATCCTGATCGGGACCTGCGCCGGGCGGCCGGGCCAAACCGACGTCGGCGACGTCGTATTTTCCCTGTTGGGCGTGTTCGACTATGGGCAAAGCTCCCTGGAGCCCGGCGCGGAGCTCCGGTTTGAGGCAATCGGGGCCCCCGGCGAGCTTGCGAACCGATTTGCCTTTTTAAAAAGCGACAAGGACCTGAAGGTAAAATGGTGGCCGATGGTTCTGCAGAACGCCCTGAAGCAGGGCGTCTCCGTTCCCGAAAAGCTGGAGCCGCAGCTTATGGGCAAGGCCATCGCCTCCGGGAGCCGGATCATCCACGAGGATTCCATGCAGCTCTTTACCGCTGCAAACGCCCAAATCTTTGCCGCCGACCAGGACACCGCCGGGTTCGCCCGCTCCTGCAACAACCGGAAGGTCGACTGGATCGCGGTGCGGGGCGTGTCGGACTGCGGGGACCGCAGCACCCGGAAGAGCAACGCGGAATTTGCCACCATCGCGGCGGCCTCCCTTGTAAAGCTCTTTTTGGACGGCGGCGCGGCGGCCCCCGGCGGGGAAAAGCCGGCCGGAGCCGCTCTCTCCGCGGAAAGCGGGAGCCTGGCCTCCCTGGGGTGCACGCGCCTGTGGGTGCCCCATAAGGAAAACGCGTATTCCGAAAACGACGCCCGCAACGACGCCAAGCGCGAAGCCATGGCGGCCAACGCCGGGAAATCCCTTTACCTCCTGGCGCAAACGGGGTATTCCTATCTTGGGAACCGCTGCATCTTCCACCGGTCGGTCCGGCGGTATCTGCAAAGGGGCGGGAGCTTTCATATCGTGCTGGCGGACCCCTCCGTGCGCGACCCTCTGTACACGAAGAGCGAGCAGGACCGCATCCAGGCCAAATATGAGATGGCCCTGACCGGCTATAATGAGCTCCGGCAGGATTTTGAGGGCCAGGTGAACTTAAAAACCATCCGCATGAATCTGCCTGCAACCGCCCTGATCACGGACACCCTCTGCTTCTTCGAGCCGTATATCCACACCGCGAACCGGGAAAAGGCCATATTTGTGTCCTTTGAAATGCTGCTGGACAAAACGGCGTCGCCCTATGGCTACGACCTGATGCTGAAGTACTTCAAGGAGCTTTACCGGAAGGGAACGGAATACCAGGGGGAGCCCCCGTATGCTGACTGAAACCCCCATCGCGGAGCATGACTCCTGGCTGGCTCTGGATCCGGTGTGGGGCTGCGCAAACGACTGCGGGTACTGCTTCCTGCGGGGCAGCGGCCTGACGGGAACTTCTCCGTGCCTGAAGTTCGCCGCGGACGCCGCCCTGCGGGACCGGCTTGCCTCCGTGCTGCGCCGCTGCCCACGGGATGTGCCGGTCAGCATCGGAAACACCACGGATTTGTTTTTAAACCCGGACAGCCGGGACATACTATTCCAGGCCGCGCGGATGGTGGCGGAGCTCGACCCGGGGCGCCTGATTGTGATGATCACCAAGGCCGAAATCACCGCGGAAACCGCCCAGCGTGCCGCCGACGCCACGGGGGGGCACGGCCTGTTCTTCCTGAGCCAGTCCTTCGCGGCGGAATACGACCGCCGGGTGGAGCGGGGGGGCGTCTCCGCCAAGGAGGGCACCTACAGGTCCTTCGAGCGGATTGCAAAGACCGAGGGGCTGCAGGCCATCCACTTCTGGAGGCCCTTTCTGCAGCGGTGGAACCCGGCGGAAGCGCTTCCCGGGCGCATCCGGGACCTGCAAAGCAGCGGCTGCCTGTGTTCCGTCGTAATCGGGCTGAAGGGCGGGCCCCACCTGATCCCCTCCTACTCGGAGGAGCTGCGGACATGGGCGGAGCCTGAGCTCCGCCTGAAAAGACTGCCCGGGGAGGAGCACGTGTCCACGGACCGTCTGGCGGAGCTGGCCGCGCTGGCCGGGGAGCGCCGTTACCCGGTCTTTCGGAACACCAGCTGCGGCATTGCCCTTTCCCAGGGACTCCCCGATATCAACGGCACTTCCGCATCCGACAGGCGGCGGGATTACTGCGAGAGCGCCGCCTGCCCGGCGCGGCAGAGGTCTGTCTGCGCCCGGGACCCCCTGCTGCGGGTCGGCGGGGAGCAGCTGCGCCGGCGGCTCCGGCGTTACGGCGAAGCCGCGGCGGCGGACGGTCCCGGGCCTTTAATTCCGGAGGGAACCGACGAATTTACCTATAATCACCTATGCCATATGCTGCATCAGAGACCTTATATTCCAAAAATTCGTCCGACCATGGCATGGCGGGAGACTTCTGAATGACAGGCGGGAAATTTGATGGAAGCTGCGGACAAAAACGTCCTGAACGCACTGCGGCGCTTGAAGGGGATCACCGGCTTTGCCACAACGCTTTGCCGGGAGGGCGACCCCAGGGCCCGGGTGTTCAACCGATACGACCACATCCGGCGGATGCTGTGGATCAACTCGTACTTCTGCGGGGCAACCGGCGTCAATCCCGAGCGGGCAAATGAAATCATTCTGCTGCACGACCTGAACCGCTGGCCCTTTGCCCAGAATTCCGAAAAGGGCTATTTTGATCAAAGCGCCCATACCGCGGCATTCCTGCCGGAGCTTGTCCCCGGCATATCGGAGGAAACCGTCCGTGACGTGATCATGCTCCACCGGAAGCAGCCCTCCGGCATGGGACGGGCGGCGCGGCCCGCTTATATCGCGGATGTGATCGCCGGGATGATCGAGGACCCCCTGCTGCTGATCACAGGCTTGAATGCGGACCCGGAAATCGTGCCGGAGCGGCTGGTTCCCCTGCTGGGCCTGGACCTTTCCCCGGCGGGGACCGCCGTGCTGGCGGCGCTTTGCGAAACGCTGAATCGGAAAAAAGACGCCGCCGCCTTTTCCCGGCAGTTCCGGGAGCTGTTCGAAACCCTCTGCAAGCGCTTTATCGACCGGCATGCCGCGGCCTGCGGCACCCTGGAGGAATTGGAGGCGTCGATCTGCCGGGACACCCTGACGGTGAAGGAGGAATTCCTCCTTCCCATCGTGTTCCCCATCAACAACGAAAAGGTGTGCCACGGCGGGTGGATCAAGCGCCAGATCATCGGGCCGCTCATCGACGCCATGGGCCTGGACGAGGCCGGCCGCTATCTGCTGTCCGTCGACGAGGCGGAGCTGCTGGAGGAGCTGCGGAAGAGCGGCCGCATGAGGGCGGAGGAGCTCTCCAACGCATATCCGCATCTGGACTATACCTCGGACGCCGGAAGCGGGGTAAAGGCGCTGATTCCGGGATAAGGCCGCCGGAGCCGGAAGGGCCAGGACCGATGAGCGGGCAAATTAAAAATGACGCGCAAAAAGCCGGGAGAGGAGTCCTCTCCCGGCTCTGCCGGTTTTTGGCGCAGCCGCATCAATCCGCGAAGCGCCGGGCCGCAGCGCGGCCTTCCGCCTCACAGGAAACGCCCCGGCGGCGGCGCGGCCTTTATAGTCAACGCAGTTGAAAAGAAGCATACACTTCTTTTCAACCGGCGGGCCATAGGTCCGCCGGGGCGCAAAGCGCCTGTGCGTTTCCTATGAAGTCAAGCACCGTGAGCCGCTCACGCGGCTTACGGCGCTGTAAAACAGCGCCGTATGGAAAAGAATCCTTTGGACTCTTTTCAACTGTGCTGACTATAATCCGACGTCAGCACGCCGCTGAGATCCACGGGCTTCCCGTCGGACCAGAGGCGCTCCAGGTCGTAAAACTCCCGGGCCTCCTGGGAGAACACGTGGACCGCCAGGCAGCCGTAATCCAGCAGCACCCAGGTGCCGTCCCGGTGCCCCTCCCGGTGGAGGGGGGCCTCGTCCGCCTGCTCCTTCAGCGCCTTTTCCACGGCGTCGCACAGGGCGTTTATCTGGGTATTGGACGTGCCGGTGGCGATGACAAAGTAATCCGCCAGCGTGGTCAGATCCGTGATCTCAAGTGCCGAAATCTCCTTGCCCTTCTTCTCGTCCAGGGCCTTTGCCGCGATGATCGCCAGCTCCTTCGGTGTCATAGACGTTCCTCTCTTTCCTGATGATATGTGAATGTCAGTGCTTACGCGTTGGGGTCCGGGCCGATGAGGGCAAAGCCCGGGTCCGCCGGAGCCTGAGGCTCCGCCGGGGTTTCCGGCGCGGGCGCAGGCTCCTCCGGAGCCGGATTGGCGGGCGGGTCCGGCGTCACGGCGCCGGGATCCGATGCGCCGGGACTCGTGTCGCCGGGGTCCGTCGTCCCCGGGGGCGCCGTTCCCGGATTCGGCGTGCCCGAATCCGGGCTTCCGGACCCGGCGCTTCCGCCGGAAGGCTCCCCTCCGTTCTCTTCCCCGCCGGGGCTGTCCGCTCCGCCCTCGGGATCGGAGACAATGGGCAGGCCTGTCTCCGGGTCGATGGGATTGCCGTTCTCGTCCACGGCGGGGGGGTCTTCCTCCTCCGGCTCGGGCCTGGGGGGCGGCAGGGCCGCCTTCTGGTCCTCCACATAGCCGGTGGAGGAGCGGATGCTGCCGTCTCCGTTCACGGACATGATGTCCAGGTCCGACAGGGTGAAGACCTCCGTAAAGGGACTGAGCTCATTGTTCACCAGATCCAGCAGCGCCTGGGGCTTGGGGAGCACATAGTTCACTTCCCGCTGCCGCCCGTTGGTGTCCCGCTCCACGGACCGGCTGTAGACGTCCCTGGTGGTGTGGGGCATGGTGACGAAGTTCACGTCCTCCATCTTCAGTCCCCCGAGCACCGCCGCCTGGCCGAACCAGAGGATATTCTGAAAGCTCATGTCCGTTTCCACATTGTTGTTGAACGCCTCGATCAGCGGTCCCACCTTGGTCATGTTCCTGGGCCGCAGAACCTGTTCCACCATGGCCTTCAAAAATGCCTGCTGGGTTTTGATGCGGCCCACGTCGCCCTCGGGATAGCCGTAGCGCAGGTCATTGTCGTGGCGGTAGCGGAGGACCTGCATGGCGTCGTCCCCGCTGAGAAGGCGGTAGCCCTTCTCCTGGTGGATGTGGAGGTCCTGATAGGGATCGTCATAATTCATATTGCGGGGCACGTCAAAGTATACGCCGCCGATGGCGTCCACAATTTCCCGCACGGCCTCCCACTCCACCACTACCTGGAAATCCGGCTCAAAGCCCACCAGCTGGGCAATTTCCTTGTAGAGGTGCTGGATGCCCTTCTCGTCCTGGCCGTAGTAATTGTATACGGCGTTGATTTTTTTGATGTCATAGGGGATGTTGACCATGGTATCCCGGGGAATGGACATGACGGCGGCCTTTTGATTCGTCACATCGTAGCTGGCCAGCAGCATGGTATCCGTGTTGCCGCCGCCTCCGGTGTCCCGCCCCAGAATCAGGACAGTCCAGTAATCCCCGCTCTTCCGCTCGCCGTCCCCGCCCCGGGGGCGGATGCCCTCGCCGTAGTCGATGCCGGCGTTGTCCGGCTGGCCGTCCCCGTCCAGGTCCTGGGTGTTTTGCGGGTCGTTCCGCACGGGGAGCTCCGGCCGGACAAAGAGGCTCCGCAGAGCCAGCGTCGCCGCCAGCGCCAGGGCCAGCACCACCACCGCCGCGATCAGAATGATTTGCTGCCGGGTCAGCTTCCCCCTCCGGGGCTTCGGTGCATGGCCGCCCGCCAGCCGCTTTCCAACATTGCTCATGCGTCTTTCTATCCTTTCAGCGCGTCCCTGGCCTCCAGGGTCTTGGGATGGATGGGAGCGCCCCGCTCCTCCATCTCCCGGACGGTCATCTCCAGTCCCAGCAGCACCCCCGCGTCCAGGTCCTCATAGCAGACCCGCCGCAGGTCCTTCACGCCGGGAAAGTCCCGGGTGGGCTCGATGTAATCCGCCAGGTAAAGAATCTTCTCCAGCAGCGTCATGCCGGCCCGGCCGGTGGTGTGCCACCGGATGGCCCCGGCAAGCTCCGCATCCGCGCCGAAAACCTCCTCGGCGATGGCCGCGCCGGTCTTGGCGTGAAGGAGCTTGATCTCCTGCCGCTCGATGCTGTCCAGGGGGACCCGGAACCGCTCCGCCACGGCCAGCTGCTCCGGAAGGCTCAGTTTTTTCGTGCAGTCGTGGAGCAGGGCGGCCCGCCGGGCCTTTTCCACGTCCCCGCCCCAGCGCTCCGCCAGGTGGATGGCCTCCTGCTCGGTGCCCAGCACATGGGGAATGCGGCTGTGCCTCAGGCAGCTCAGCGCCACCGGCCGGAGCTGCCGCAGGGGCAGGTTTTTCAGGTCCGCCGCCGTGCCGTACAGCCCCTCCCGGAGGATATAGCCGTACACCGCCGGGGCCAGCAGCCGCTCGCCCTCCCCCCTGGCCAGCTGCTCCCGCAGCTCGGAGGAGGACGCCTCCACCACGCCGGGAATGCTGAGGGTAAAAATCCGCGCCTGCGGGTAGGTCCGGTATAGGGACTCCCGCTGGACGGCGAACAGCTCCTCCGTGTCTCCCTCCGTCCGCCCGAAGGCCGCCACACCCGCCTGGGACAGGACGCGGCCCGGCTCCCGCCAGTACTGGAGCGTCAGGAACATATCGGCCCCCATCAGCAGCCAGAGCTCGTCGTCGGGGTGCCGCTCCTTCAGCAGGGCCAGCGTGTCGGCGGTGTAGCTGTTCCCCTCCCGGCGGAACTCGAGATCCGAAACCTCGATCCGGTCCCCCAGGCCGGTCTGCTCCGCCGCCAGGCGGGCCAGCTCCAGCCGCTGCTCCGGCGTGGGGCTGCCGGGGGCCAGGCGCTTGTGGGGCGGGCGCCCGGTCGGAATTATCAGCAGTTTGTCCAGCTTCAAAAGCTCGAATACCGCCCGGGCGGCGGTAATATGTCCCAGGTGCGGCGGGTTGAAGGCGCCGCCGTATACGCCGATCTTCAACGTGGAAACCTCCTCGAAAATGGAATCAGGGTTTCTTCCTGCCCCCGTTTGCCAGTTGGATGCGCTTCTCCCGGGGCTTGGAATGGCTCTCCCGGTAGAGCACAAACTTGGTGCCGATGACCTGGACCACCTCGCTCCGGGTGGCCCTGGCCAGCTCCTCCGCCGCCCGGCGGGCGTCATAGTCCAGATTGTTGTCCAGAACCCGGCCCTTGATGAGCTCCCGGGCCTCCAGGGCGTCGTCCGCCTGCTTGACCAGGTTTTCCCCGATCCCGTCCTTGCCGATTTGGAGGATGGTGTCGATTCCGTTGGCCAGGCCCCGCAGCTGGGCCCGCTGCTTGCTCGTTAAGTCCATACCGCTCTCCGGCGCGTGTGCGCCGCCTTTCTTTTGTAAATCAGAGTCCTCAGCCGTCGAGGGTGAAAATCAGGAATTCCTCTAAATCGCCGTCATACTCAACATCAAAAATGTGGTCGTCCAGCGTTTGTTCCATATAGTGTATCACGCTTGCGTCCAGGTCGATCTGGGGCTTCCCCAGGGCGGCGGTGAGCTCCGGAACGGTGAGGGGGCCGAAGTCCAGCCCATCCGTCTCCATCTCCTCCAGAATAAACGCCGCCAAGTCAGGCAGCCGATCCTCGTAGCGCTCCGCCAGCCTTTTCGCCGCCGCCTCCAGCTCCTCCGAGGGCTTCTCGCAGATAAACTCGATTCCGTTCAGTTCCGCCAGGTAGGCGCTCCACTCTTCGTCGTATTTAAACATCTCTGATTCTTCCCTTCGACGTTTATTTCCCGAGATACGCCTTCAGCTTCTCCGCGAAGGCCGCCAGGGCCTTTCCCCGGTGGGAGATCCCGCTCTTTTCCTCCGGGCCCAGCTGGCCGAAGGTCTTCCCCTTCTCCGGCACCAGGAAGACCGGGTCGTAGCCAAAGCCGCCCTCCCCCATGGGGGCGAAGGCGATGGCCCCGTCGCACCGCCCCTCCGCCGTCAGCGTGTCCCCATTGGGGAACGCGCAGGCCACGGCGCAGGTGAAATGGGCCGCCCGGGTGGTCTGCCCCCGCATCGCCCGGAGAAGGAGCATGCACCGCCCCCGGTCGTCCAGCCCCTCGCCGCCGTAACGGGCGGAGTACACGCCGGGGCCCCCGTTCAGGGCGTTCACGCAGAGGCCGGAGTCGTCGGCAATGGCGGGCAGTCCGGCAGCGGCGCAAACCGCCCGGGCCTTCAGCATGGCGTTTTCGGCGAAAGTCTCCCCGGTTTCCTCCACCTCCACCGCCGCCCCGGCCTCGGCGGGGCTGATCACCTCCACGCCTAAGCCGGACAAAATCGCTCTCATCTCCGCCAGCTTCCCGGGGTTATGGGTGGCCAGCACAAATTTCTCAGCCATCAGAATTTCCCTCCCAGCGCTTCTTTCTGGATTGCCAGCAGCTCCTTGCAGCCCTTGGCGCAGAGGCGGACCAGCTCCTGCTGCTCCGCGGGGGTGAAGGCCCGGCCCTCGCCGGTGCCCTGGATCTCGACGAGCTCCCCCAGCTCGTTCATCACGCAGTTCAAATCCACCTGGGCCCGGCTGTCCTCGCTGTAGCGGAGGTCCAGCAGCGCCGCGTCCTCCACGATGCCGGCGGAGACGCCGGCGGCATAGTGCCGGATGGGGCTGGCCGGCAGGGCGCCGCTCTCCACCAGCCTGCGGCAGGCCAGGGCCAGGGCCACGAAGCCCCCGGTGACGGAGGCGGTACGGGTTCCCCCGTCCCCCTGGAGCACGTCGCAGTCCACGGTGACGGTCCGCTCCCCCAGCTTCTTCAGGTCCACGGCGGAGCGGAGGGACCGGCCGATTAACCGCTGAATCTCGGCGCTCCGGGGGGACAGCTTCAGCCTGGCCACGTCCCGCCTGCTCCGCTCCCGGTTGGCCCGGGGCAGCATGGAATATTCCGCCGTCACCCAGCCCTCCCCGAAGGGGACGTGGGGCGGGGTCTTCTCCTCCACGCTGGCGCAGCACAGGACCATGGTGTCCCCGCACTGAATCAGGCAGCTGCCCTCGGCGAACTTGATGAAATCGGTGGTAATGGTCACAGGCCGCAGCTCGTCAAACGCCCGGCCGTCCTCTCTGGTCAAGTTGACTCCTCCTCTTTTGTCTCAATCAAAATCAGGCCGCAGCTCTCACAGCACTGGGAAGGGCACTTTACCCCGCTCCACAGACTTTCCCCGGGGAGTGAAAATTCCCCCTCCCGCATGGGGAGATACGAAATTCTGCGCTTTCCGGAGGAAGTCCACAGAATGCAGCGTTGTCCGCTCCGCACAAAGCCCGGCGTCAAAGCCTCCCCGCAGCGGGGGCAGCAGTCAAACACAGCGTCCGCCTCCTTTAAATGATGGCCTCGGCGTATTCCTCCGAATCAAAGGGCCGGAGATCGTCAATCCCTTCCCCCACCCCCGCGAACTTCACGGGGACGCCCAGCTCCCGGGCGATGGCCACGGCGATGCCGCCCTTGGCGGTGCCGTCCAGCTTGGTGAGGATGATGCCCGTCAGGCCCGCCGCCTCCTTGAAGGTCTTGGCCTGGACCAGGCCGTTCTGGCCCGTGGTGGCGTCCAGCACCAGCAGCGTCTCCCGGGCCGCGCCGGGGCACTCCCGGTCAATGATCTTGGAGAGCTTACTAAGCTCCGCCATGAGGTTCTGCTTGTTGTGGAGCCGCCCCGCCGTGTCGCAGAGCACCACGTCCACCCCCCGGGCCTTGGCGGCCTGAAGGGCGTCGAAGAGCACCGCGCCGGGATCCGCCCCCTCGTGCTGGCGGATCAGATCCGCCTTGGCCCGCTCCGACCAGATTTCCAGCTGGTCCGCCGCCGCCGCCCGGAAGGTATCCGCCGCGCAGAGGAGGCACTTCTTCCCGCCGTAGCGCAGGAGGTTCGCCATCTTCCCGATGGAGGTGGTCTTCCCCACGCCGTTGACCCCGATGAAGAGGAAGACGCAGGGGGAGGTGGAGACGTTCACCTCCGTGGTGCCCACGTTCAGCGCGTCCACGATGATCTCCCGCAGGGCCTTCCGGACCTCCTCCTGGCTGGAGAGCTTCTCCTTTCGGACCTTCTCCCGGAGCTTCTCCACGGTGTCCACGGCGACCTCCATGCCGAAATCCGAGAGGATCAGGGTCTCCTCCAGCTCCTCGAAGAAGTCCTCGTCGGCCTCGGTGTAGGTGGCGAACATGTTGGTGGTGATTTTTTTCAGCTTGTCAAAGAAACCCATAGGTCCTCCTTGGTGTCTCAGCTATGAAGATAGCTGGTGCTTTGCACCCCCCATTCTCTCTTTTTCGCGAAAAAGAGAGAATGCGCCGTGCACGGTGGAAGAGAGAAAAAGGCCGCGCGCAAGTAGTTCCGGCTGAGATGGGAATATCTTCTGCCCGCGGCGTAGTTTTAGCGGGGGTTTGGAGGTTGGGGAATTGACTGTCCGGCCCTCCTCGCTGCCGCTAACCTGGCGGTTGGGGTGAGGGTGCTCCTTGTTATTTTTTCTCGTCGTATTCGATATGACTTCTGCAATTGGGGCAGAAGCGCGGCCAATGTCTTCCTAAATATTGGCCGCAGTGGGGACAGCGGTGCCACTTTAGGCGCAGGGCTAGACCCGTCAGCACGATCGCCATCGCCAGCACCGTGACCGGCGTCCAGCCCGTGCTCCCCTTAGCCCCTAACAGGCCCAGGACCGCGCCCCCTAGGGCAAGCCCGATGGCGAGGTACTCCTTTTGACGCAGCGTCATAGCTTTCTCCTTTTAAAAATATCTCTTCCGGGCCTCGTAGTCGATCTCCCGGCCGCAGCGCCTGCACTTCTTTTTCTTGAAGGGCGGGTCGAAACCCTTGCCGCAGTATGGACAGCGCCAGCAAAACAGGGCCGCCAAAATTCCCGCGAGGAACAGGAGCAGTCCGCCGGCCGTAACCCCGTTGTTTCCCCGGCACATGCCAAGAGCCACGATAACGGCGGACGCCGCGAACACCGCCAGGGTGATCCATATCTTGTGCCGCAAAGTCATAGTGCAGTTCCCCTTTCTACTGGATATCCAGCTCCTTTGCCATGTCGTTCAAGTTGATGGTCAGGATTTTACTGACGCCCTTTTCCTGCATGGTCACGCCATAGAGGACGTCGGCCTCCTCCATGGTGCCCCGGCGGTGGGTGATGACGATGAACTGGGTTTTCCCCGCCAGCTGGCGCATGTACCGGGCGTACCGGGTGACGTTCACGTCGTCCAGGGCCGCCTCGATCTCGTCCATGACGCAGAAGGGCGTGGGGTGGACCTTCAAAATGGAGAAGTACAGCGCGATGGCCACGAAGGCCTTTTCCCCGCCGGAGAGAAGAGAGATGGTCTTGAGGGTTTTCCCCGGCGGCTGGGCCTTGATCTCGATGCCGCAGTTTAAGATGTCGGCCTCGTCCTCCAGCTCCAGCTGGGCCTGTCCGCCGCCGAACATCTCCAGGAAGGTGGCCTGGAAGCTCTCGTTTAAAAGCTGGAACTGCTCGGCGAAAATCCGGGTCATCTCCCCGGTGATGCCGCCGATGATGCCCTCCAGCTCTCCCTTGGCCTTCTCCACGTCGTCCCGCTGGTCCGTCAGGTAGGTATACCGGGTGTTCACCCGCTCGTATTCCTCAATGGCGCCGATGTTCGGCGTGCCCAGGGCCGCGATGCCCTTTTTCAGTTCCCCAATCCTCCGGGCGGCCTTGGGAACGCTCTCCAATTCAATCCGCTGCTGCTGGGCATCGCTGTGGCTCAGCTCGTAGTGCTCCCAGAGGCGGTCCAGGATCTGCTTTTCCTCCATGCCGGAGGTGGCCAGCTTCTGCTCCAGCCGGGAGGCGGAGCGCTCCAGGTTCAAGAGGTCCTCGTTCATCTCCTGGCTCCGCTTGTTCTGGGCGGTGCGCCGGGCCTCCAGGGCCATTTTCTCGTCGTTCAGGGAGGCCAGGCGCTCCTGGCAGCTCCGGCGCCGCCGGTTCAGGGCGCTCTGCTCCTCCCGGCGGGAGGCAATTTCCGCCTGGGCCTTTTCAATGGCCGTCTGATAGTTCCCCAGGGTTTCTTCCTTCTGCCTCCGGTCCCCCGTCAGCTCCGCCGCCAGGCGGCGGAGATCCGCCGCCCGCTGAAGGGCGGCGTCCCGCTCGGCGGTGAGGGCCGCCAGCTCCTCTTTTCGGGCGGCGACCTCCTCCGTCAGGGCATTGGACTGGGCCAGCAGCTCCGACTGGCCGGAGAGGGCCTGATTGGCCCGCTCCCGGTACTGGGCAGCTTCCGCCTCCTGCCGGGCGATGGCCTGCTCCGCCTGCTCCATCCGCCGGGCATTGTCCGCCAGATGGCCGGTGAGGCTCTCCAGCTCTCCCGTCAGGTTCTCCAAATTTTCGCCCAGGGATTTGAGCAGAATGTCAAAGTGGTTCTTCGCGCCCTCCAGACGCAGGACCTCGTCCTCCGCCTGGCGGCGCTGGCCCTCCGCCGTCTCCAGGTCGTAGCGGGCGGCGGAGAGGTCCCGGCCAAGGGCCTCCTCCTCCCGCTTGGCGGCCTCCAGCCGCTCCCGCATCTCCGCGGAGCGGCCGTGGAGCTTGCGAAGCTCCGCCGCCCGGCTCAGCACCCCGGCGTTCCGGGACGCGGAACCGCCGGTCATGGAGCCCCCCCGGTTGATGACCTGGCCGTCCAGGGTGACGATGCGGAAGGCGTTGTGGTATTTCCGGGCCATGGCGATGCCGCAGTCCAGGTCCTCCGCAATCACCGTCCGGCCCAGGAGGTTCCGGAAAATGTTTTGATACCGGGGATCGAAGCTCACCAGCCGGGAGGCGATTCCCACGAAGCCGAATTCCTTCTCCACGCCGTTAGGCCCCAGCTCCTCGCCCCGGATGGCGGTGAGGGGCAGGAAGGTGGCCCGGCCCCCGTCCCGCTGCTTCAAAAAGCCGATGGCGGCCTTGGCGTCCTCCTCCCGGTCCACCACGATGTTCTGGAGCCCCGCTCCCAGGGCGGTCTCGATGGCGACGGTGTACTGCGGCTCCGTCTTCATCAGCCCCGCCACAGGGCCGTGGACCCCCCGCAGGCCGTTCTGGCACACCAGCTTCACGGCCTTGGAGAAGCCCTCGTAGTCCCTCTCCATCTCCGTCAGCAGCCGGATGCGGTTCTCCAGGGCCCCGGCGTCCATGGTCAGCTTCATCCGCTTTTCCGAGGCGGCGGCGGCCTTCCGCTCCCGCTCCTCCATCCGCAGGCTGTGGCCCGCGATGATGTTGGCGGCGGCCGTGGCGTCGTCCCGGGCGTCCTCTAAAGCGCGGCGGTTGGCCTTGGCCTCCTTCTGCGCCTGTTCCAGCTGTTCTTCCATGGCGGCCTTCTCCGCCTCTACGGCGCTGCGGCGCTCCTCCAGCTGCCCGTTCTCGGCGGCGATGGCGGCGGCTTCCGCCCTGGCGTCGGCGGCGGCGGCCACGGCCATGGCCTCCCGGCCCCGGAGGGACTCCGCCTCGGACTGCCGGCCCCCCGCCTGGGCGGCGGCGGCCCGGGCCTTTTCCAAAAGGGCCTCCAGCCCCGCGGCCAGCTCCTCCAGCCGCCGGGACAGGCCCTCCGCCCGCTCCCTTTCCTCCGCGGACTGGGCCGCCAGGCCCCCGGCCCGGCTGTCGGACTCCACCAGCTCCGTCCGGGCCCGGCGGATGTTCTCCTGATTGTGGGCGATGCCGCTTTCCAGCACGGCGATGGCGGCGGACTGATCCTTGGCCTGGGCGTCCAGCTCCCCGGCCTCCGCGCGGACCCGCTCCGCCTCCATGTCCTTCCGGCGCATCTCCTCGCCGAAGCGCTCCCCCTCGGCATAGAGCTCGTCCAGGGCCGCCCGGGCCTCGTCCCGCTCCTTCTCGGCGGCACGGAAGTCCAGCTCCAGCTTCCGGGCGCTGATTTTCAGGGCGTCCAGGTTTTCCAGCCACACGGAAATCTCCAGGACCCGCAGCTCGTCCCGCAGGACCAGGTACTTTTTCGCCTTCTCCGCCTGGTCCCGCAGGGGCTCCACCTGGAGCTCCAGCTCGGAAATCTTGTCGTTGATGCGGACCAGGTTCTCCTCCGTCCGCTCCAGCTTCCGCTCCGCCTCCTCCTTCCGGTGGCGGAAGCGGGAGATGCCCGCGGCCTCCTCAAAAATCTCCCGGCGCTCGCTGCTCCGGGTGGAGAGGATTTCGTCGATCTTGCCCTGGCCGATGATGGAGTAGCCCTCCCGCCCAAGGCCCGTGTCCAGGAAGAGCTCCGTCACGTCCTTGAGGCGGACGGACTGGCGGTTGATGTAGTATTCGCTCTCCCCGCTGCGGTAATACCGCCGGGTGACGGCCACCTCCGCCTCCTCCATGGAGGGGAAAATGCGCTCCGTGTTGTCCAGCACCAGCGTCACCTGGGCGAAGCCCACCTGGCTGCGCTGCTCCGTGCCGCCGAAGATGACGTCCTCCATCTTCGCGCCCCGGAGGCCCTTGGCGCTCTGTTCCCCCATGACCCAGCGGATGGCGTCGGAGATGTTGCTCTTTCCCGAGCCGTTGGGCCCCACAATGGCGGTGATGTCCTCCCCGAAGTTCAGGAGGGTCTTGTCCGGGAAGGACTTGAACCCCTGGATTTCCAATGCTTTTAGATACACATAGTCACCTATTTCCTCTTAAATCTCCCCGGCCCCCGCTTCAGGCGCGGCCCACGGTGAACCGGGGCGGGTCCCCCCGCCCGGCGTCCCGAAGTCCCCCGGCCCCCCGGCCAAAGGGCCGGCCCCTCCGCGCCGCCCGCAGACGGAAGCCCTTTCCCCATATGGAAAGATTCTGATATAGTGTTTTATTATACCATGACAACCTCCCGTTTTCAATAGTCCTGTTTCCCCCGCCCCCGGCAGAAGACGGAACGGCCGGGGGCGGACAAAAGCGGGAAGCCGCGCATGCGCGGCTTCCCGCCCCACTCACAGCTCCACCACCGTCACCTCATGTCCCGTATGGGGCAGCAGCTTGTGCCGCACATCCTCCATCCGCAGCTTCAGGCTGCTGGTGCAGATGCACGGGTGGCAGCTGAGGTACTCCGCCTCATAGACCTCCCGCTCCATCAGCAGCCGGACCCGGTGCTCCCGGTCGTTCATCAATCCCAGGATGGTGGCGGAGCCGGGCGTGCAGCCCAGCAGCTCCCAAAGAGCCTCCTCCGGAGCGAAGGACAGCCGGGCGGAGCCGATCTGGTGGGAGAGGTCCTTCGTGTGGAAGGGCTTATCCGGCCCCATGCACAGCAGGTAAAACTGCGTCTTCTGCCGGTTGCAGAGGAAGAGGTTCTTGCAGATGGGCACGCCCAGGACCTCGCTGACGGCGGCGCACTTCTCCATGGTGTCGGCGGGCTCGCCGGACACCCGGTCATAGTCCATGCCCAGCTCCTCCAGCAGGGCAAAGGCCGCCTCCTCCTGGGGAAGCAGCTCCCCCTCCGGCCGGGTGTTGCGGGTACGCTGTGAAAGTTCCATTTTCGCACATCCTCCGTTGCCGCCGCTCCGGCCCGGATAACCGCCAGGCCGCCGGAGCGGAATCACATATTCTTCCGGTTACGCTTCTTCCAGGGAAAGCAGCTTTTCCCCCACCCGGTAAATATCTCCCGCGCCCACGGTCAGAATCAAATCCCCCGGCCCGGCCAGCCGCCGGACGGCCTCCGCCGTCTTGTCCAGTGTGGAGCAGTAAACGGAACCGGGGACCTCCTTACAAAGATCCGCCGAGGAAATCCCCAGGGTGTTCTGCTCCCGGGCGGCGTAGATCTCCGCCAGCACCACCACGTCCGCCAGCTTCAGCTCCTCCACAAAGCGGTCGAAGAGCTTGGCGGTCCGGGAATAGGTGTGGGGCTGGAAGGCCACGATGAGCCGCCGGTAGCCCAGGCCCTTGGCGGTGGTCAGCAGGGCGTGGAGCTCGTCGGGATGGTGGGCGTAGTCGTCGTAGATCTCCGCGCCCTGGAAGCTCCCCTTGTACTCAAAGCGCCGCCCCGCGCCGGCGAAGGACGCCAGGCCCTTCTCCACCGCCTCCCCGGGGAGGCCCAGCACATAGGCCGCCGAGGCCGCCGCCAGGGCGTTGGACACGTTGTGCCGCCCGTAGACCCGGAGCTCCGCGTGGGCGTAAAACTCGCCGTGTACCCGGATGTCGAACACCGGGCGGCCCTTGTCCTCCCGGAGGTTCACGGCGGTGCACTCCGCCCCCGGCTCCAGGCCGAAGGTGAAGGCCTCCAGCCCCTGGACCGTGTCCCGGGCCCCGGCGTTGTCCGCGTTGACAATCACATGGCCCCCGGGGGGCACCAGCTCCGCGAAGCGGCGGAAGGAGCGCTTGATGTCCTCCAGGTCCCGGAAGAAGTCCAGGTGGTCCGCCTCCACGTTCAGGATCACCGCCACGGTGGGGTAGAAGCTGAGGAAGCTGTTGCAGTACTCGCAGGACTCCAGGATGATGGTGTCCCCCTGCCCCACCCGGTAGCCGGAGTGCAGCAGCGGCAGGGTCCCGCCGATCATGACGGTGGGGTCCGCCTCCGCCGCCATGAAGATGTGGGTGCACATGGAGGTGGTGGTGGTCTTCCCGTGGGTGCCCGCCACACAGAGGGCGTTGGGGTAGTGCCGCATGATGGCCCCCCAGGCCTGGGCCCGCTCATAGACCGGGATGCCCCGGGCCACGGCCCCGGCGATCTCCGGGTTGCCGTCGTGGACGGCGGCGGTGCGGATCACCAGGTCGCAGTCCCCCAAGTTGTCGGCGTTGTGCCCCACGGCCACGGGGATGCCCAGGGACCGGAGATGCTTCACCGTCCCGCTCTCCGACATGTCGGAGCCCTGGATGATCAGCCCCTTGTCCTGGAGAACCTCCGCCAGGGGGCACATGGAAACGCCCCCGATGCCCACCAGGTGGGCCCGGGTGCCGGGAACGAAAAACTCGCTGATGGGCTTTTGATTCTGCATCATGGAAACCAGCTTCCTTTCCAGAAAACGGTATTTAAAAAAGATTGTATCCTTGCAGGCATTTTATTATAATATAGAAAACGGCGAAATGCAACGGCGAAAGGGGGCAAAACCCGTGGATATCCCGGAGAATGTACAGGCTGTTTTAAAAACACTGGAGGCGGCGGGCCATGAGGCCTGGTGCGTGGGCGGCTGCGTCCGGGACGCCCTCTCGGGCCGGAGGCCGGAGGACTGGGACGCGGCCGCCTCCGCCCTGCCGGAGGAGACGATGGCGCTCTTCGGGTCCCGGGCCGAGCCCACGGGGCTGCAGCACGGCACCGTCACCGTCAAAACGGAGGGCGGCCCGGTGGAGGTCACCACCTACCGCATCGACGGCGCGTATCTCGACCACCGCCGCCCGGAGTCCGTGGCCTTTACCCGCTCCGTGGACGAGGACCTGGCCCGGCGGGACTTCACGGTCAACGCCATGGCCCTGAATCTCCGGGGGGAGCTCCGGGACCCCTTCGGGGGAAGAGAGGACCTTTGCCGGGGACTTCTCCGCTGCGTGGGGGACCCGGACCGGCGGTTTCAGGAGGACGCCCTGCGGATTCTCCGGGGCCTCCGGTTCGCGGCGGCGCTGGGCTTTGCCATTGAGCCCGGGACGGCGGCGGCTCTCCGGAGAAACCGGGAGGGGCTCCGGGACATCGCCCCGGAGCGGATTCAGGTGGAATTTTTCAAGCTCCTGCCGGGAGAGACGGCGGCGGCGGTGCTGCGGGAATACCCGGAGGTCTTCGGCGTCTTCTGGCCGGAGCTCCTGGCCATGGTGGGCTTCGACCAGCGGAACCGCCACCACTGCCACGACGTCTGGGAGCACACCCTCCACGCTCTGGACGCCGTGCCCGGGGATCTGGTGCTCCGCTGTACGACGCTCCTCCACGACGTGGGAAAGCCCGCCTGCTTCACGCTGGACGAGGCGGGCGTGGGCCATTTCTACGGCCATCCCGCCATAAGCCGGGAGCTGGCGGACCGGATGCTGCGGCGGCTGAAATGCGCGGCGGGCTTCCGGGAGACGGTGGTCCGGCTGGTGGAGTGGCACGACCGGGACATTCCCCGGACGGACAAGGCCATCCGCCGGGCCCTGCGGATTCTGGGGGAGGAGGACCTGCGCCGCCTGATCCT
This sequence comes from uncultured Oscillibacter sp., assembly GCA_947577075.1. Taxonomy (GTDB): domain Bacteria; phylum Bacillota; class Clostridia; order Oscillospirales; family Oscillospiraceae; genus Oscillibacter. Next base: position 54,442 of record CANPTW010000009.1, read on the forward strand.
GGTGAAGCGGGCGGACAACCTGGGACAGGCCCCGGCCTACCGGGGCCGGCAGGAGGAGCTGGACAAGGCGGAGGCGATTTTGGACCGGCTGCTGGAGGAGGACGCCTGCTTCTCCCTGAAGCAGCTGGCGGTCAACGGGCGGGACCTGCTGGCCCTGGGGCTTTCGGGGCCCGCCGTGGGGGCGGCGCTGGAGGAGCTGCTGGGCAGGGTGGTGGACGGCGCGCTGCCCAACCGGAGGGAGGCCCTGCTGGCGTACCTGCAAAAGCCGCGGGAGGCGGACGGAGGGGAGCGGACCCGGTGAGGGATTTGCGCCCCCCTCTGCAGGCGCCGCCCCGGCCTGGGCGGGGGGATTCCTCCCCAAGCCCCGCGGCGGGCCGGGCGCGGCATCCGCGAAGGGCGGCGCCCGCGGCTTCTTTGACGGCACGCCTGACAATTCCATGAACCGGAGGTGCGCTATGTGGGCGGAAGGAAAGGTGCGGATCATCGACATTGCCGAGGAGCTGGGCGTCAGCACCGCGACGGTGTCGAATGTGATTCACGGCAAAACGGCGAAGGTTTCCGGCCGGACGGTAAAACGGGTCCAGGAGAAGCTGGAGGAGCGGGGGTACATCCCCAATATGGCGGCGACGCTCCTCGCGCAGAACAACTCCCGCATCATCGGCGTCGTCATCAAGGACCACGAAAAGTACGAGGGGAAGCTGCTGACGGATCCCTTCATCGCCTCCTCCCTGAACGACCTGGCGGATGAGATCGAGAAAAACGGCTATTTCATGATGGTCAAAAAGGCCGCCTGCATCCTGGACGCCGTCAAGTTCGCGTCCATGTGGAACATGGACGGCATGGTCATCCTGAGCTTCTGCGCCGACGAGTACCAGGAGCTCCGGAACCGGATTCACATCCCCTTCGTGGTCTACGACGGATATTTTGAAAACAGCGGAAGAATCTGCAACCTTCAAATTGACGACCGGGACGGCGGACGGCAGGTGGGGGAGCACCTGCGGGAGCTGGGGCACCGCCGGGTGCTCTGCGTCGCGGACAACCGGGAGTGCATGGACCTGCGGCGCTATGAGGGCCTTTGCTCCGGCCTGGGCTTCCCGGCGGATTTCATGAAAATTCCCATGCGGCGGCAGGAGCGGGAGCGCTTTTACGGGGAACGGCTCGAGGGGCTGCGGCAATACAGCGCCATATTTGCCGTGTCGGATTACTACGCCGCGGACCTGATGCGCTTTCTCCAGAAGGCCGGCGTGAAGCTGCCGGAGGAAATGTCCGTCGCCGGCTTCGACGACGGCGCCATCTGTGAGCAGGTCGTCCCCTCCCTGACCTCCGTGCGCCAGAACGGGGCCTGCCGGGCCCGGCTGGCGCTGGAGCTGCTGAGGCGGATGCGCCGGGAACCGGAGTTTTTCGGGGACTTTCTGACCTCCGTCCGGCTGATCCCCCGGGACAGCACCGGGCGTCCGCCCTGTCCGGACCGCCCGCCAAACGGCTGAAAGCCGCCGGGAACGGCGGCGGACGGGCCCCAGCAATCTGCGGACGTCCGGATACTTGCGCACGGTCCGGAAATCTGCTATACTGTTGTCCGGTAAGGGAGGATGAGCTATGGAATCCATCGAATATCTGTGGAAGGACCGCAAGCGCTTTTTGGGCATGCCCCTGTCCTTCACCCGGTACCGCCTCAGCGAGGACCGGCTGTTCTGCGAGACGGGGTTTCTCAATGTGAAATGCGACGAGGTGCTGCTCTACCGGGTCCGGGACCTGCGGCTGACCATGAGCCTGGGCCAGCGCATCTTCGGAGTGGGAACGGTCTGCGTCGTATCCTCGGACAAGAGCATCCCCCATCTGGACTTAAAAAACGTCAGGGACCCCCGGATGGTCAAGGAGCTGATCCACAAGCATGTGGAAGCGTCCAAGGACAAGCGCCGCATGCGGGCCACCGAGCTGCTGGGCGGCGAGGACGGCCCGGTCTGTCAGGAGTATGACGAGGACCTGGCTCCGGACGAGGACGCGGAGGATTCGTTTTAAAACCTGGATTCACAACCGGGAGATGCCGGATGGGCGAGGATTTTCCCCGCCGGACCAGGCGCTTTTCCCCGGGAATCCCGACGGATTTCAAGGGAACGCGGCGCGGTATGCCGGGAAAAGGACCGCCCGCACAGGCTGCTTTCAAAACAGGGGGACGGCTTCAAACGCCGTCCCCCTGTTTCCATGCCCCGCGGCCCCGGCTTCCAACCGGGCAGCGGCACGGTTCCGCTCCCCTCTTCCGGAGCGGGGCGAACCCCGCCGCTCCGGGAACGGCCCGGGTCCCTCTGCTCCGCGCCGCCCTCACAGCGTTTCGATCACACAGCCAAAGGGCGGCAGCGTGATCCCCAGGGCCTCCGTCTCCCGGGCGTTGTGGTTCAGCAGCATGCGAATCCGCTGCTCCGTGCCGCCCCGGAACACGACCTCCACCCCCTCGGGGGAGGGCGTCGTCTCAATTCCGCACTCGGCCAGCATGGTCCCCGCCAGCCTGGCCGTGGTGCCCGCGTCCAGGGAGCAGCCCAGGTAGTACACCGTGCCCGCCCCCTGCCGCTTTCGGGTGACGGCGACAAAGTCCGTGTAGAAGGGATCCCCGTATCGGTAGAGCACCTCCGCGTCCCGGACCTCCAGCATGTCCCGGAAGACGCCCCCCCAGCCCTCGGCCCCCGCGAAGGGGCCCTGGCCGACGACCGGGAAGGCCTTCCGCTCCTGCAGGCTCTCCGTCTCCGCCACCGCCGCCCCGGCCAGCCCGGTATAGCCCGCGGGCAGGGGCTCCCCGAACATCAGGTTGTTGTCCTCATCCTTCACCGCGTTCCGGTAGGTGAGGACCAGCGTGCCGCCCGCCTGCACAAACCCCTCCGCCCGGGCCCGGAACTCCGGCTTTGCAACGGTGAGCTGCGGCAGGAGCACCAGCTTATAGCCGGAGAAATCCGCCTCCGCCGGAATCACGTCCACGGGGACGTTTTCGTCGTAGAAGGCCTTGTACAGCCGCTTCATCTCTCCGGGGCAGTCCAGTAGGGCGCTCTGCCGCTGGATGCGGAAGGCGGCCAGGGAGTCGTAGTCATAGACGATGGCTGTCTCGCTCCGGACGGGGGCCTCCAGCGCCGGGGCGTACGGGCGGATATCCCGGAAGAAGCTCTGCACCTCCCAGAACTTCCGCCCCTTGACGTTGTCCGCGTCCAAAATCCCATAGCAGAACTGCTCCGCCCCCTTGGCCGCCCCCCGGTACCGGAAGTACAGCAGGGACGAGCAGCCGTGGGCCATAGCCTGATAGGACCACAGCCTGGCCTGGCCCGGCCGCGGAAGGTAGCCGGTGACGTCGTGCCCCTGGGCGCCCATAATGGCCTCGGTGACCCAGAAATTCTTTCGCTTGAGTCCCCGGATATAGTCCAGGCCAAAGGCGATCTCATGGGGCGGGATGGGCTCCCGCTGGCCGCCCCAGACGGGGTAATTGTTATAGGCGGCGACGTCCAGGTGCCGGGCCGCCCGGGCGTAGTCCACGTGCTTGTCCAGGCCGCCGCCGGGGAAGTCGTGGATGACCACGGCCCCGGGAATCAGCTCCCGGAGCAGGCGGACCTGAAAATCGATAAAGCGGCAGGCGCTCCGGCTGCGGAACCGCTCCCAGTCCAGCCGCAGGGCCGGATTGTGGGTGGTAATGGTGGCGGAGGGAAGGGGAATCTCCTCAAATCCGTTGTACTCCTGGGACCAGAACGCGGTGCCGTAGGCGCGGTTCAGCCGGCCGACGTCCCCCTGAAATTTCTCCTGGAGAAAACGGCGGAAGGCCGCTTGGCAGTGGGGGCACCAGCAGAGGTCGCTGCCCTCGTGGCCGATCTCGTTGTCCACCTGCCAGGCGGAAATCCAGGGCTCGTCCCGATAGTGCTCCGCCATGGCCCGGATGAGCTTTTCCGAGTACGTGTAAAGGGCGGGGCTGTTGTAGCAGCAGACATGCCGCCCGCCAAAGGCGCGCCGCTGCCCGTTTTCAAACTGGGAAAGAATGTCCGGGTGCTTTTTTGCCAGCCAGGCGGGAATGGCGGCGGTAGGGGTGCCCAGGATGACCCGGAGCTCCTTCTCCTTGGCCATGGCGATGACGCCGTCGAAGAAGGAAAAATCGTACCGCCCTTCGGCGGGCTCCATCCGGTGCCAGGAAAACTCGGCGATGCGGATCGTATCGCCCCCCAGTTCCCGGATCGTGTCCATATCGGCTTCCATCAGGGCGGGGTCCCACTGCTCGGGGTAATAGTCGACGCCTAGTAACATACGCTGCCGCTCCTTTCTCATAGTGCCTGGGCCATGTTTGAAAAGAGGGTTTTCCCGCTTTTCGCCTGCGTTGACTATATCACAAAGGGGGCGGGAGCACAACCACAATTCCCCCATGGGCGGCCATACGCCTCCCCGCCAAGAAAACCGTTGAAATATGCCGGGCCATATGGTAATATATTCCTGAAAGTCGAAAACGGTCGAACAGGACCCCACGAAGCAAACAGCGCAATCCCTCCGATACAGTCAATACGGCCGAAAAGGAGCGGATGCTCCTTTTCGGCCGGCGGGCCGCGGGTCCGCCGGGGCGCAAAGCCCTCATGCGTTTCCCATGGAGTCAAGTACAGGGGGCCGCTTACGCGGCTCGCATCGCCGCCATGCGGCGGTGCATCGAAACGAATCCGGCGGACTCTTTTCAACTGTGCCGGCGATGGACCTCAGCAGAGAAATAATTTGAGGAGGCTGGACTTATGCGGTGGCTGCACATTTCAGATATCCATTTTGGATATGATTCGGCGGCGGTCGAGACCATGCGGAGAAAAATCTTGGAGTGGGCGGAAAATATTGAGAAAGTAGACTGCCTTTTCATAACGGGTGATCTGCGGTACGGCAAACAGGAAACGAAGGCATATCCGCCCGAGACGCTGACCTTTATTCAGGATCTGCAAAAGGCCCTGCGGGTCGGCCCGGAGGACACCTTTGTGGTGCCCGGAAACCACGACGTCAACCGGGATGAAATACTGGAGGCCGGCATCGATAAAGCCGGGAAAAGCTATGTCACGTCCAGCGGAGTTATTCCGGAGGCGACCTTGAATTATATCCGCGGGCAGAGGGCGCCGTTTCTCCGCCTGTACCGGAAGGTCTGCGGCTGTGACGAGCCGGGGTGGCATTACTGCCGCCAAAAGGACGGGTTCAACATCATCTGCCTCAACACGGCGCTTTTCTGCTGCCGGGACGGCGAGGACGGCGGCCTGGTCGTGGGGACCAAGCTTTTGAATGCGCTGGCCAAGACCGTGGACAGCCGCCTCCCCGGCATCGTGCTGGCCCACCATGACTTTGAGTCCCTGCGGCAGGAGGAGCGGCAGGAGCTTGAAATTGCGCTGAAGGAAATGGGCGCCGTGGTCTATCTCTGCGGGCACCAGCACGTGGCCCTGGCCCGCCGGCAGAACACCTACCGGGCCAATCGGGACCTTCACGTCTTTTTGTGCGGCACCAGTGTGGACAAGGACCCCAACCTGGAGCAGGTGGACATGGACGTTTTTGTGGGCGAGCTTGAGAAAACGGGCCGCAGCGGCTGCGTGCAGGCCTTTAAATGGAACCGCCGTTTTCACGACTGGGTGCCGGACGTGGACTTCTCCTACCCGGAAAACAAGGCGGTGGACGGGCGGCGCTATTTTCCGCCGGGGGCCAGGCCCCAGCCTCCGAAGCCGCTGAACCAAAACGTCCTGGAAAAATACAACGAGTACATCCGCAGCCAGTGCAGCGAGGTGGAGCTGAACGGCCTGCCGACCAATCTGGAGGACGTCGAGCGGAAATACGCCCTGGAACGGATCTTCGTCCCGCTGTCCTTTAAGCGGTTCGAGGGGCGGAAGGAGGACACGGAAGAGCTCCTGGAGGCCTATAGAGAGGCTGAAATCGCCGTAGGAGATTCCCTGGCGTTCCGGGAGAAGATGAAGCCGGTCACCCTGGACAAGGTGGTTCCGCCGGACGGGAATTTCTGCTGCTTCATCCTCTCCGATCCCGGAGGGGGGAAGACCACGCTGCTGAAGTGGATCGCCTCCGTCTACAGCTTCCCGGAGGACTACCGCGGCAAGGAGACGAACCTGCCCCAGCGGGAGCTGTTCCCGATATGGATACGCTGCCGGGACATCCCTGTCGGGACCCGGCCCTCGCTGTGGAATACGATTGAGAATATCACGCGCCTGGGGGAATGGATGCCGGGGGACTCCGGCGCCGAGGATTTTGTAAGGCTCGTGTCCCACCATATTGAAAACGGAACGGCGCTGCTGCTGGTGGACGGGCTGGATGAAATTGGGAGCGATGCGGACCGCCAGCATTTTGTCAACCAGCTCCGCATATTCACGGAGCGGAATCCTATGGCAAACATGGTGGTCACCTCACGGATTACCGGCTTCCCCGCGATGATAAACAAAACGTTCAAGGGCTTTGACCGCTATGAAATCGCGCCTTTGGGCAAGGAGGGCGTCAGGGACCTGTGCGCCAAGTGGTACGGCATCGTCTACGGTGAGTCGGAGGAGAGCCGGAAGAGGGGAACGACTCTGGCGGACAGGATTACGGAGGATGTGCGCATCTTCCGCCTGGCGCGGAATCCCCTCCTGCTGACGACGCTGCTCCTGGTGGAGCGCCGGGTCGGAAGGCTGCCCACAAAGCGCACGGCGCTCTATGACGAGGCCATCCAGGTCCTGCTGGAGACGTGGAACCGGGCGGGACACGGGCACGAGCGGGTCGATCCGGACGAGGCCAGGTATCAGCTTGCCTACGTGGCGTTCTATATGACGGTGAACCACATCAAGCGGATTACGAAGGCCACGCTGACGGACTTGCTGCGGGCGGTCCGGCGGGATTTCTCCGACCTTATTTCAAACGGGGAACCGGTATCGGTGTTTGTGGACAACATTGAGAAGCGGAGCGCCCTCCTGATCCAAAAGGGGTTTGACAAGACGGAGGAGGGCTGTATGGCGGCGGTGTATGAGTTCCAGCACCTCACCTTCCAGGAGTATCTTGCCGCCTATGCGGTGGCAAACCGCTGCTATCCGGGTCTGGAGGATGGGGACGCCCCGGGGGCGGTTCTGAAGCCCTATCTGCTGGACTCCACGCTGAAGGAGACCGTTTCCCTTGCCGCGATCATGGACCGCTTCTGTGCCAAGGAGCTTGTGGAGGAGCTCCTCACAGAAACCGCGGCCAAGGCGGATACCTGGAATGCGTGTGTACAGCTGCATATCCTTTTGCTGCAGTTTATCGCCGACGAGGTTCAGCTCAGAGCAGACACGGTGGATAAAATCCTGGACTATTGCTTTAAAGACGATAAGGTGTGGTACGTAGACATCAAGCTGCTGCCCCAGATACTGGAGGGGCGGTACAGGGAAAAGCTGACCGCTCTTTTTTCCGCGATGGACCAAAAGCTGCACCATGGGTTTCCGCGCTATAAGCTGCTGCTTCAGGTCTTATCCGGGGAGATTCCGGATCCGTATCAGTACTATCTGGATAACCGCATTTCCGATTCCCCCCAGCGGCAGGCGGAGGCGCTTTCCGTCTTGGCGGAAGGCTTCTGGATCGATACGGGCGATATCTTCCGAAAGGTTGATGAAGATCAGATGTCCGAGCTGAGAGGGGAGGTTCTGGACTTTCTGTCAAGTGAAGAGGAACAGGTGCTCAATGAAGCGTTTGACGCGGTGTACAATGGGCAGTTTATCCGCAACGGGGCGGATGCCGCAAGATATGCGGAAGCCTGTGTCAGCTATATAAACCGGTTTTACCGTACACCGCCGATCTATGACGGCTTCCTGCGCGAAAATATGCTGGATGACTTCCAGGTCAAGGAAGGAACTCGTATAGACCGAAAAGCCTTTCAGGCGATATACGAGGCGGCACAGAGCAAGGTTATCGAAGTGGACGTATATAGAGATATGATGGCCTTTGGCGTCACCGCGGCAGTGACCCATTTGGACGCTGCGTGCATGGAAGACTGGCTCGCGTTAACCCGGGACTGTTATAACAAGATTTTGGAGTGGGCGCCCTCGTCGTTTGTATATCTGCTTCAGCTGAACTTTGAATTCTCCGAGCTGATGTCACAGATCGTACTGCACAATTCCTCCTATAACGCCTCTCAAAAGGCAGCCGTTCAGAGGCATATACTAGAGACGGACTTATCGTCTGGGCGGTACATGAAAACGATGGAAGACAATGAATTTACCTATATCGATCTTTCCCTGACAGATGGAAGCTCCTTCCGCCTCTCGTATCCGGAGGACAGCCTCGACGATGTGATCGATTATATCAACCGGCGCCTGGAAACCATCCGGAACTCCCCGGAGCAGGAAAGCCCGGCGGCTCCCGCCTGCGCGGCAGCTCCGAACGGCGGTGCAGACCGCCCGGAACCCTGCGCCGCCAACTGACCCGGTGCGCTTTCCCCCTCTTTTCAGGCGCTTGCCGCGCAAAAAGGGAAGACCATCTCCCGATGGTCTTCCCTTTTTTGCCAGTCAATGCGCATACGCGCGGCCGGCGGCAAAGCAGAAACCCCGCCCCAGGCCCGCCGGCGCACAGGCCCCCGGGGCGGGCGGTTCAGCCGCAGTGGTGCTCCCCGCAGCCATGCTCTCCGCAGGAGTGCCCGCCTTCCCCGTGGGCATGGTCATGATGATCGCACCGGGCGTTGGGATCGTATTGGAGCTCCCCCCGCAGGAAGGCTTCCACCGCCTCATCCGCGCCGCCGGAAACCCCGGCGTACAGCTGAATTCCCACCTCCGCCAGGGCGTTCTGCGCCCCGGGCCCGATTCCGCCGCAGAGAAGCACATCCACCTCCGCGTCCTTCAAAAACCCGGCCAGGGCCCCGTGGCCGCTGCCGTTGGTGCCCGCCGTCCGGGCTCCGGCGACCGTCTTGTCCGCCACATCGTAAAGCTTAAACTGCTCCGTGTGGCCAAAATGCTGGAATACCATCCCATCCTCATAGGGTACCGCAATCCTCATTGCAAACGCTCCTTTTTCACTCAGTGTTTCCGCCGCCGGGGAACTCCACCGGCAGTTCCGGCCGCAGTCCCACTCCCCCCGGCAGACCCGGTAATGTCCGCCGGAGATATGCAGGGCCCTGCCGTTTACAAGGCTGTCGGATATCTTGAACCGCGCGCTTTCGCAGATCTCCGTCACCGTGGTCCTGGAGATTCCCATCTGTGCCGCGCACTGCTCATGAGTCCGCTTCTCATAGTCCACCAGCCGGATGACCTCGTACTCGTCCACGGTCAGGACGACGGTCCCCCCGCCCGTTTCGCCGCTGGGGGCAAACCCCCGGCAGGACGGTTCCGCACAGACCCGCCGGCAACGGCTCGGTCTTGCCATGCTGACACCTCCGTTTTTCACAGGCGGCCCTGCCGAAAAGAATCCCGCCGCTGTTCTCCAGCCGTCCGGCTGAAAATATATTACCGACATATGTCGATAATGAATTTACCACACACCGGCGGGAAAGTCAAGCCCTTATGTGAAAAAACAGAGCGTCCCGCACGCCGGCGGCCTTGCGGCCTCCCGGGGCCCGCCGAAAAAAGCGCCGCCCCGCGGACCGCAGGGCAGCGCTTTCAACTTCGGAAGCCCTCTCCCGGTACAGGCGGGCCCTTACAGCTCCTTCCCCAGGCGGCGGTACATGGTCTTTTTCACCGCCCGGAGGATGTTCTCATAGCCGGTGCACCGGCACAGGTGGCCGGAGAGGAGCTTTCGGAGCTCCTCGTCCGTGTACTCCTTCCCGGACTCCAGAATCTCCACCGCTGTCAGGATGAAGCCCGGGGAGCAGAAGCCGCACTGGATGGCCGCTTCGTCCACGAAGGCCTGCTGGATGTCGGAGAGCTCCCCGTTGGGACCCAGGAGACCCTCCAGGGTGCGGACCTTCTTGCCCTCGGCCCAGACGGCCAGGTAGATGCAGGAGTTGAAGGCCTCCCCGTCGATGAGGACGTTGCAGGCCCCGCACTCGCCGACCTCGCAGCCCTTTTTGACGGAGGTCATCCGGAAGTCGTTCCGCAGCATGTCGGTGAGGCTGGCCCGGACGTCCACCGTCCGCTCCACGTCCTTGCCGTTGAGGTTGAAGCGCACGGTCTGGTATTGAATCTGATGCTTCTCCATTACAGCTCACCTCCCGCCAGTTTCACGGACTCAATAAAGGCCCGCTTGGCGCTCTCCACGGCGATGTGGAGGCGGAAATCCTTCGCCGCCCGCCAGGAGTCCCGGGGATTGATGTCCTCCTTGACGGCCTGGGCGAATTCCTCCGCCAGCTCCAGGCTGACGGGCCGTCCCGCCGCCAGGCTCTCCGCCGTCCCGGCCCGCAGGGGCACGGGACCCGCCACGCCGAAGGCGACCCGGACCCGCTCCACGGTTTTCTTGTCGGCGGAGAGGCGGACATTGACGGAGGTCCCCAGGGTGGCGATGTCCATGGCGTTCCGCATGGCGTATTTGATATAGTGGCCGAAGCAGTTTTCGTAGCTCTCCCTGGGAATCAGGATGGCCGTCTGGATCTCCCCCTCCCGGATGTCCACCTTGCCCGCCTTGATGTAGAACTCCTGAATGGGCTGGCGGCGGACGCCCTCCGGGCCCGTCAGCTCCACCACGGCGTCCCAGGCGTGGAGGGTGGAGGCGGAGTCGGCGGAGGTGACGCCGTTGCAGGTATTCCCCCCGATGGTGCCGATGTTCCGGATCTGGGGCCCGCCCACCTGATCCACGGCCTCCCCTAGGACGTTGATATATTTCTGAATCAGGGGGTCCCGGGTGATGTGGGAGAAGCTGGTGAGGGAGCCGATGCGGAGGGTCCCGTCGGCGTCCAGGGACACGCCGCGGATCTCGTCCAGGGTCTGGATGGAGATGAGCTCCGCCCCGGCCCGCTTGCCCTCCCGCATCTGAACCAGCACGTCGGAGCCCCCGGCGATGATCTGGGCCTCGGGATGGGCCAGGCGCAGGGCCACGGCGTCCCGGACGCTCCGGGCCTGATACAGGGCTTTCATGTCATACATACGCTGGGCCCTCCTTTACTCTTCGATCAGTCCCGCTTCCCGGAATTTCCGGTAGAGGACATGGGGCGTGATGGGGCAGGAATCCATGGCCACGCCGGTGGCGTTCAGAATGGCGTTCCGAATCGCCGGAGCGCCGGAGCAGGCCGGGGGCTCCCCCAGGGCCTTGGTGCCGTAAGGAGACGTGGGCTCCGGATTCTCCACAAAGCCCACCTCCAGCTCCGGGTGGTCCAGGAAGGTGGACAGCTTGTAGTCCAGCAGGTTGTTATTCAGGGGCTTTCCGGTCTTCTCGTCGAACTTCAGTTCCTCGGAGAGGCCGTAGCCGATGGCCATGGACATGCCGCCGTGGACCTGGGCCTCCGCCAGGGCGGGGTTGATGAGGGTCCCGCAGTCGTGGACGTTCACCAGCCGCAGGAGCTTCACCTTGCACATGGGTATATCCACTTCCACCTCCGCAAAGGAGCAGCCGAAGGAATAGGCGTTGGACTTGATCTGGGCGGTAGTCTCGGCGGTGATGTGGCGGCTCTGCTCCAGGGAATAGAGGCTCTCCGTGGCCAGGTCCCCCAGGGATTTCAGAATCCTGCCGTCGCTCTTGCGGACGATCTGCCCGTCCACCAGGTCCAGGTTGGAAACGGGCATCCGGGTCTGCTCATGGGCCACCGCCAGGATGCGCTCCCGGAGGGCCAGGGCCGTCTGCATGATGCTAAAGCCGCCGATGTACGTCTGCCGGGAGGCGTAGGCCCCGGTGCCGAAGGGGGTAATATCCGTATCCTGGGTGGAGACGACGTGGACGTCGCTGAGGGGAATGCCCACGGCGTCCGCCACCATCTGGGAATAGGCCGTGTCGCAGCCCTGGCCGATCTCCGTCTCGCCGGTCTGGAACTGGAGGGAGCCGTCCTGATTCAGCACCATCCGGCAGGAGGAGGACTCCAGGGAGATGGGCCACACGGCGGTGTTGTACCAGAAGACCGCCAGGCCCACGCCCCGGCGCACCGGGCCGGTCTGGTTCTGGTACTCCCGGAACTTCTTCTCAAAGTCCAGCTTCTCCAGAGCCAGGTCCATGCACTGGTTGAAGGTGTCGTGGTACAGCTCGTTCTTGGAGAAGCCGTCCACGTAGCCCACGGGCATGAGGTTCTTCCGGCGGAACTCCAGGGGGGACATGCCGATGGCCCGGCAGATGTCGTCAATGTGGCTCTCCCCGGCGAACATGGCCTGGGGGATGCCGTAGCCCCGCATGGCCCCGGCGGAGGGCCGGTTCGTGTACACCGTCCAGCTGTCGCACTCCACATTGGGGCAGGGATAGAGCTGAGGGAAGGCGTTCATGCCCTTGGCCACGATGCCGTGGCCGTGGGAGGCGTAGGCCCCCTGGTTGGAGAAGGCCTCCAGCTTCCGGGCAACCAGGGCGCCGTCGGGCCGGACGTAGGAGATGATGTGAGTGCGGATGGCGTGGCGGACCCGGTTGGACACAAACGTCTCCTCCCGGCTGCACTCCAGCTTCACGAGGCGCCCCCCGACCTGGGTGGAGCACCAGGCGCACAGGGGCTCATAGAGGGCGTCCTGCTTGTTGCCGAAGCCGCCGCCGATATAGGGCTTGATAATCCGGACCTTGCCCCAGGGAATGCCCAAAGCCTGGCCCACGACCCGGCGGACAATGTGGGGAATCTGGGTGGAGCTGACCACCACCACCCGGCCCGCCTCCTCGTAGGCAAAGCACCCGTGGTTCTCAATGTGGCAGTGCTGGACGGTGGGGGTGTCGTACCAGCCCTCCACCTTGATGAGGCCGGGCTCCTGCCGGGCGGCCTCATAGTCCCCCCGGCGCACGTCGGAGTGGGCCAGGATGTTGTTCTTGTAACGCTCCTGAATCTGGGGCGCGCCGTCCTTCATGGCCTCCTGGACGTCCAGGACGAAGGGCAAGACCTCATACTCCACCTTGATGGCCCGGACGGCCTGGGCGGCGGCGATCTCGTCCTCGGCGACGACCACGGCCACCTCGTCGCCGTAGTACCGGACGTGTTGGTTGAGGAGCTTCCGGTCCGCCACGTCCTGGTGATGGGGGTCCGTGGACCAGGGGTGGCCCGCCGTGGGAAATTCGATCTCCGGCGCGTCGAAGCAGGTCAGGATCTTCACCACGCCGGGAACGGCCTCCGCCGCCGCCGTGTCCACGGACTTCACAAAGCCGTGGGCGATGGTGGAATGGCAGATTTTCGCAATCAGGGCGCTGCGGTCGCAGAGGTCGTCCATGTATTTGGCCCGGCCGGTAGCCTTTTCATAGGCGTCCACCCGGGTCACGCTTTTGCCGACGCTTTTGCTCATAGGGTGCCCTCCTTTTCTATTTACAACTTTGCTCCCGGAAGGGGATGCTTGACTGGGCGGGAGGAAAGAGGATATACTATCTTTATTGAAACGCTTGCGAAAGATGGGAGCTGCAGAATATGACAAAGACCTTGGGCTGTGTCGTCATGGCGGCGGGGAACGCCCGGCGCTTTGGGGAAAACAAGCTGGCCGCCGGGGTGCGGGGCCAAAGCCTGATCCTTCGGGCGCTGGAAGCGGTCCCGGCCGAGGAATTCGAAGCCGTCGCCGTGGTCACCCAATATCCGGAGGTTCTGGAGCTGGCGGAGCGCTTCCGCTTCTCCGCCGTCCGCAACGCGCATCCGGACTGGGGCATCAGCCACACCATCCGGCTGGGTCTGGAGGCCCTGGGGGACTGCGGCGGGGCCTGCTTCCTGGTCAGCGACCAGCCGCTTCTGCGGCGGGAGAGCGTCCGGGCCCTGGCGGAGCTCTGGCGCGCCCGGCCGGACAAAATCGCCGCCCTGGCCCACGGCGGGGTCCGGGGGAATCCCTGTATCTTCCCCGCCCGGTTCTTTCCGGAGCTGCTGTCCCTCACGGAGGGCCACGGCGGAAACACCGTCATCCGGCGACACGAGGAGGACCTGATCCTATGGGAGGTCCCGGAAGAGGAGCTGACGGACGTGGACACGCCGGAGGCCCTGAGAAAACTGGACCGATAGGCTGCGGGCCGGGGCGGGGAACCGCCCCGGCCTTATGCGTCATTTCTTGGCGTAGGGCGTCCCCTCCAGGGGCAGGGACGTGCGGCGCTTCCCGTCAAAGCGGAAGTAGGCGTCGGCAATGGCGGGGGCGGTGGGAATGGAGGTAATCTCCCCGATGCCGATGGCTCCGCAGGCCACGTTCAGCCCCTCCTTCTCCACGATGATGGGGACAATCTCGGGAATCTGATTGGCCCGGAAGAGGCCCAGGGTGCCGAATTTCACATTGGGCCTGCAGTCCTCCAGGGGGTAGCGCTCCGTCAGGGCGTAGCCCATGGACATGACCACGCCGCCCTCGATCTGGCCCTCCACCGAGAGGGGGTTCACCGCCTTGCCCACGTCGTGGGCGGCGACAATCTGCCTCAGCTTCCCCTCCTCGTCCAGAATGCAGACCTGGGTGGCGTAGCCGTAGGCGATGTGGCTGACAGGGTTGGGCACGTCGGCCCCCAGGGGGTCCGTTTTGCCCAGGTACTCGCCGTAGAACTCCTTGCCGTTCAGGGAGCTGAGGCCCCCCTCCTCCAGGGCGGCCCTCAGACCCTCACAGGCCCGGCGGCAGGCCTCGCCGGTGAACAGGGTCTGGCGGGAGCCGGAGGTGGTGCCGGAGTCCGGCGCGAAGTAGGTGTTGGAGCGCTCGTACACCACATCCTCGTGGCCGAGGCCCGTCCGGTCGCAGACCATCTGGGTCAGCACGGTGCCCAGGCCCTGGCCGATGCAGGAGGCCCCGGCGAAGATGTGAACCTTGCCGTCCTCCACCGTCAGCCGGACCCGGCCCGTGTCCGGGATGCCCACGCCCACGCCGGCGTTCTTCATGGCGCAGGCCAGGCCGGCATACTTGGCCTTTTCGTAGTAGGGCTTCACCGCCTCCAGCGTCTCCACCAGGCCGGTGGACTCGTCCACGATCTGGCCGTTGGGCAGCTCCTGGCCCGGGCGGATGGCGTTGCGGTAGCGGATCTCCCAGGGGCTGATGCCCACCACGTCCGCCATTTGGTTCAAGAGGCTCTCAATGCAGAAGCAGGTCTGGGTCACGCCGAAGCCCCGGAAGGCCCCGGCGGGGGGATTGTTCGTATACCAGGCCCAGCCGTCAATCTCAAAGTTCTGGTAGTTATAGGGCCCGGCGGCGTGGGTGCAGGCCCGCTCCAGCACCGGCCCGCCCAGGGAGGCATAGGCCCCGGTGTCGGCCACGACGCTGGCCTTGACGCCCTGGATAATCCCGTTCTCGTCGCAGCCCAGGGTGAATTCCATCTCCATGGGGTGCCGCTTGGGGTGGATCAGCAGGCTCTCCGCCCGGGAGAGCTTCACCTTCACCGGGCGCTTCGTCAGGTAGGCCACCAGGGCGGCATGGTGCTGGACCGTCACGTCCTCCTTGCCGCCGAAGCCGCCGCCCACCAGGCAGTTGCGGACCTTCACCTTCTCCGGCGGAAGGCCCAGCATCCCCATGGTCTCATGCTGGGTGTCATAGGTTCCCTGGTCCGTGGAGAGAACCATGACTCCATCCCCGTCGGGATAGGCCACGGCGCACTCCGGCTCCAGGAAGGCGTGCTCCGTCCAGGGGGTGGAGAACTTCTCCGTCAGCACATGCTTCGATTTGGCGATGGCCGCCGCCGGGTCCCCCCGCTGGATGTGCTTATGGGCCAGGAGGTTCCCCTCCCGGTGGACCAGGGGCGCGCCCTCGGCCATGGCCTCTTCGGGATTCCGGACCATGGGCAGCTCCTCATAGTCCACCTTCACCAGGGCCTTGGCCTTGGCCAGGATCTCCTGGTCCTCGGCGGCCACGATGCACACGGCGTCCCCCAGATAGTGGGTGACGTCCCCCACGGCAATCATGGTGTCCCAGTCCTTTTTCAGGTGGCCCACCTTGTTGCTGCCGGGAATGTCGGCGGCGGTGAACACCCCCGCCACGCCGGGCAGGGCCGCGGCCTCCTCGGTGTGGATGGCCAGGACCCTGGCCCTGGGATACCGGGACCGGACGGCGGAGGCGTAGAGCATGCCGTCCATATAAACGTCGTCCGGATAGATTCCGGTTCCGGTGACCTTCTCCTCCACGTCCACCCGGGGCACCCGGGCCCCCAGGGACCAGT
>CANPTW010000010.1 GCA_947577075.1 uncultured Oscillibacter sp.
TCCCACTCCGCCAGCTTCCGGTGGGCGGCGTTGGGCTTTGCCTCCGGGGCCAGCATTTTGGCCCGGTAGAAGCGGAAAAATTCCTCGGGGTTGCTTTTGTAGAAGGTATGGCTTAAAATGGTCTCCGGCGGATACTTCCACTCCTGATGATAGAGCCCGCCGGTGGAGCGGAAATCCGGGATGCCGGACTCCGTGCTGACGCCCGCGCCGCCGAAAAAGGCGATGGCCCCGGCTTCCGCCGCCCAGGTCTTTAAAGTCTCGACTGCTTCCGTCATAATGATCCCTCCCTGCGGATTATAATAAAATCGGCAGCCGGCTGAACCGTCCGTTCCGGCGGGCCCAGAAGGAGAACGCCTTATGAACATTCAAATCTTCGGCTCCCCCAAGTGCTTTGAAACCAAAAAGGCCCAGCGCTGGTTCAAGGAGCGCCGGATCAAGTTTCAGTACGTCGATCTGCCCTCAAAGGGATTATCCCCCAGAGAGTACCAGTCCGTCAAGAGCAAAGTTGGCTTTGAGAACCTGGTAAACACCAAATGCCGGGCCTATGAGGACCTGTACATGGCTTACATCACCCCCGCCGCCCGGGAGGAGAAGCTGCTGGAGAACCCGGTCCTCTTCCGCACGCCCATCGTCCGCAACGGCAGAGAGGCCACGGTGGGATACCGCCCCGAGGTCTGGGCGGCCTGGGAATAAACCGGGGGCAGGCGCCCCGCAGCATGAGAGGAAGGCTGGTGACGCGTCCATGAAGCGCAAGCTGCCCCGGGGAATCTATCTCCTGCTCCAGCGCTACTTCCGCCACGGCGTGGGGGTCCAGAGCGCCGCTTTGGCGTTTTATCTGCTGTTCATGATCTTCCCCTTCCTGATCTTCATCAGCGCCCTGCTGGGCCTTCTGGACCTGAACGTCACCGCCATCCTGCTGGCCCTGGGGGAGTTTCTGCCCCGGGACGTGGTGGACATCGTCCGGGCCTACCTGGTCCATGTGGGGGGGAACCCCAGCCCCAAGCTGATGGTCTTCGGCCTGTTCTTCTCCATCTGGTTCCCCATGCGGGCCACCAACGCCCTGATGGTCTCCGTCCGGACCGCCTATCACCTGGGGCCCCCCAAGCGGGCGGTGGTCCACCGGCTGAAAACCCTGCTCTACACCGTGGTGCTGATCTCCGCCATCGCCCTGACCCTGACCCTGATGACCGTGGGGGACCGGCTGCTGGGCTACGCGGTGGGGAACTTCCGCCTGCCGTTGTTCCTGGCGGAGCTGTGGGCCCGGATGCGCTTTCCGGCGGCGGCGGTGGTGGGGTACTTCGCCCTCTTCTTCCTCTACGCCCTGGCCCAGGACGACCGCCAGCCCTGGCGGAACATCTGGCCCGGCACCCTGGCGGCCCTGGCGGCGTGGATGCTCCTGAGCTGGCTGTACGCCATGTATGTGGAGAGCTTCGCCAATTACTCCCTGCTCTACGGGTCCATCGGCGCGGTGGTGGTGCTGATGATCTGGCTCTACATGTCCGCCAACGTCCTCATACTGGGGGCGGAGCTCAACGGGACCCTGGTGGCCCTGCGGAAGGAGGCGGGGGCGTGAGGCCCGTTTGCTGCTCGATGGGGAGGCCGTGCTGCTTCAGGAAGGAGAGCTTGTCCCAATAGCCCCGCTGGAAGGCGATTTTCCCGCCCTCCACCCGGAAGAACCCGCAGCCCCGCAGGCCCAGCGGGTCCCGCCACTCCAGAATCGCCCACGGCCCGTCCTCGAAGAGGTTTTCCACGATGCACACCATCTTGGCGGCGGCAAATTCCCCGGCGAACATCTCCCGGATGGCGGCCCGGCCCCGGACCGGCTCGTTGGCCACCTGGTGGTTCACCGCGTCCTCCCGGTACAGGGCGGAGACGGCCTCCGCGTCCCCGGCGTTAAAGGCCTCCACCCAGAGCCGAACGACTTCCTTGGGCCTTAGCATAACGATCCTCTCCTTTTTATAAAGCTGGATTTCGGACCGCCGCTATGCGGCGGTTGGCCTCGAAACGCGCCTGCGGGCGCAGGCCTTTCCGCTGCGCAGTGTTCCCGCTCCTCTTGGGGGCGGGAATCTTTTTTATCATGAGGGGGACATTTTGTCAAATACCGTCCCGGCGGCGGCAAGGGGGGGCTTGCATTGCCGTGGAAATCCTGCTATAATCGACCTGGAAAACAAAAATGCGGCAGCCGGCGGGCGCTGACAACACCCGTCGGCCTGCACAGGTGCAATACCCACCTACACAACGGCCGAACGGCCGCACCGCATGGGAATATTATACGACAATCCGGCCCCTGACGCAAGGGGCGGGTTTTACCGTTGTATTTCTTCTGCCGTGTCCGCATGAAGAGCGTTCGCTTCTCGCGCTGTGTAGGGCTTTACCTGCACGGCGTTTTTGTTTTCCACCCGGCGGGTTCACCGGGGGCGGAACCGCCCCCGGGCCGCTGCGGTGGAACGCAATACGGAGGGACGGGCGCCGGGGCCCGTCCCGAAAAAGGGAGGCGCGGGGGTTTCAAACCATGCCCGGAGAAATTGGAAAGAAGGAGAACGCTTATGTATATTGTCATCATCCTGCTGTTCATCGCGTTCCTCGTCTGGATGTGCGTCGCCATAACGCGGGCCTGGAACAAGGGCGCGTCCCGGCGGCGGACGGGGGCGGAGGCCCAGGCGGCCCGCCACGGCGGGCGGTACGTCCTGGAGTGGGACGGCCCCCGGGCCCAGGGGGCGGCGGACGGGGAGTTCGGCCCCCTGCTGGTGGAGATCCCCAAAAAGTCCGGCGGGGACGGCGTTCGGTTTTACGAGCAGGGCCTGACCGTGGGGGGCAAGCGGGTCGCCTACGCGGAGCTGAAGGACGTGGCCTTCATCCCCGGCATCGGCGGCGGCCTTACCCCGGCGCAGAAGATGCGGAATTCCTCCGTGCTGTGGCTCTACCGGAAGAAGGGCTCCACCATCGGCATCCGGGATATGAGCTACCGCTTCGACAAGCAGACCATGGAGGCCATCCAGACGGGCCTGGGCTTCCGGCCTCAGAACTGAAAAAGGGGCCGCCCGGCTTGGCAGCGTCCCCTTCGACTGCTATAATATAGTCAACGCAGTTGAAAAGAAGCATACACTTCTTTTCAACCGGCGGGCCATAGGCCCGCCGGGGCGCAAAGCGCCTGTGCGTTTCCTATGAAGTCAAGCACAGTGAGCCGCTCACGCGGCTTACGGCGCTGTAAAACAGCGCCGTATTGAAAAGAATCCTTTGGACTCTTTTCAACTGTGCTGACTATACAGGTAAAGGGAACGCCGCGCAAGGCGGCCGGCCCTAGTTCTGGTTTTTAGGAGATCCTAAGAAACCGTCACTGACCAGAGTGGCGGTTTCTGCATTTCACAATAATCGTCACCGTTTGGACAGCTCTTAGCGGCTTTGCCGCTTAGAGCTGTCGCATCCCCCTTGCGGGGAAAAGGCTCCGATATGTAATGTGATTCGCATACGGCCTCACCTCCTTCCGGAGGACGTGGCCAGCATCCCGGCCTAAGAGCCGCCGCTATGCGGCGGTTGGCCTCGAAACGCGCCTGCGGGCGCAGGCCTTATTCGCTGCGCAGCGTTCCCGCTCCTCTTGGAGGAGCGGGATTATTTTTCATCCGGCGGGCGGTTTGTCAAACTTCTCCCTCCGCCGCCTGTTCATGGATAATCCTGCCCCCGCCCGCGCATACTACCTCCATTTCCAGGAGGTGCGCATGGGAACATTATCTGACAATTACATGGAAAACGTCCGGCTTTTTGACGAGGCCCTGGGGGTGGGGCGCAGCGTGGACATGGTGAGCCGGGACTACGTCATCGGCGGCCGCCGGGCCCGGCTCTGGGTGGTGGACGGCTACGGCAAGGACGAGACGCTGGAGCGCATGGGGGCCTTCTGGCTCTCCCAGCCCGCAAACGCCCTGGAGGGCCTGAAGGACATGCAGGACTTCGCGGACCGCTTCATCTCCTTTTCCGAGGTGGACGTGGGCTTTGACACGGACGAGCTCATCACCTCCGTCCTCATGGGGAAGACCCTGCTCCTGGCGGAGGGTCTCTCCGGCGCCGCCCAGATCGACGCGAAGGACTACCCCAGCCGCGGCGTGGACGAGCCCCCGGACGGCAAGGTCCTCCGGGGCTCCCACGACGGCTTCGTGGAGGCGGTGGTGCCCAACATGGCCCTGCTCCGCCGCCGCATCCGGGACCCCCACCTCACCATGGAGGGGCTGAAGGTGGGGAAGCGCTCCCACACCGACGCGGTGCTCTGCTATCTGGACGACAAGGCGGACCCGGCGCTGCTGGACGCCGTCCGGGAGAAGCTGAACGGCATCGACGTGAATTCCCTCTCCATGGCCCAGGAGAGCGTGGCGGAGGCCATCCGCCCCAAGCAGTGGTACAACCCCTTTCCCAAGGTCCGCTATACGGAGCGGCCCGACAGCGCCGCCGCCAGCATCATGGAGGGCAGCGTGGTGCTGATGGTGGACAACTCCCCCTCGGTGATGATCCTGCCCACCACCTTTTTCGACTTCACCCAGGAGGCCAACGAGTTCTACTTCCCGCCTTTGGTGGGGACCTATCTCCGCCTCCTGCGGATCATCGTGTTTCTGATCTCCCTGCTGATCACCCCCACCTGGTATCTGATGGTGAAGGAGTCCGGGCGGCTTCCCCAGTGGCTGGACTTCCTCTCCTCCCCGGAGCCGGCGGCCCTGGGGCTCCTCTGGCAGCTTTTGGTGGTGGAGTTTTTGGTGGACGTTTTGAAGCTGGCGTCGCTGAACACGCCGGATTCCCTGTCCAACTCCTTTTCCATGCTGGGGGCCCTGATCCTGGGAGACTTCGCCGTCCAGGCGGGCTGGCTGGGGCCGGAGGTGCTGGTGTATATGGCCTTCGTGTCCGTGGCTAGCTTCGCCCAGCCCAGCTATGAGATGGGCTACGCCTTCAAGCTCCTCCGGGTGGTCCTCCTCCTGCTCACCGCCGCCTTCGACGTGTGGGGCTACGGGCTGGGCATCCTGGGCATCCTGGTGCTGCTTGCCACCACCAAGCCCCTGGTGGGGAAGGGCTACCTCTATCCCCTGATTCCCTTCAACGGCAAGGCGCTGCGCCGCCTGCTGGTCCGGGAGCCCATCCACCGGGACAACACCTGACGGGCCGCACCGGGAAAAATATGTTTTCCAACCCCCCAAAATATGGTTTACAAAACCGCGTCCCGGTGTTACAATAACCATTGCGCAGCCGTCCGGCCCCGCCGGGCGGCTGTCCCGTTTGACACCGCCGGAAAGAAAGGACGCCGCATGCATGAACGATAGGAACGATTTGACCGACCTGCAGTCCCGCCTGCGGGAGCAGCGGCCCGTGGACTGGGACCAGCTGCCGGACTTCGCGCTGTACATGGACCAGCTCCTCTCCTACATGGACCGCCAGGTCATCCGCTTCGACGGGGACGACGGCCTCACCGCCGCCATGGTGAACAACTACACCAAAAGCGGCCTGGCCCCCAGGGCCGAGGGGAAGAAGTACGGCCGGGAGCACCTGGCCTATTTCACCGTGATCTGCGTTTTGAAGCGGGTCATGTCCACCCGGGACATGGACCTGCTCATCCGGGAGGAGCTTCAGGGAGACCGCCCCGTGGCCGACGGGTACGCCGCCTTCCGCCGGAGCCTGGACAAGGCCCTGAACCTCACCGCGGACGAGCTGTCCGCCCGGATGGGGGACGAAGCGCCGGGGGACGCCGCCCTGGCGGACGCCGCCGTGCACTTCGCCCTTTTGAGCTATGCCGCCGGCGTGGCGGGGAGCCGCTGCGTGGCCCTCCTCCGGGAGCGGAAGGAGCCCCCCAGGGGGAAAAAAGAAAAGGAGCGTGACTGACCGTGGCCGACTATGTGATCATGACCGACAGCTGCTGCGACCTCCCCGCGGACCTGGCGGCGGAGCTGGAGCTGGAGATTCTGCCCCTGCGGCTGGAGCTGGAGGGGACGAGCTACCGGAACCTGCCGGACGGCAGCGAGATCGGATTCGGGGAGTTTTACAACCGGGTCCGGGGCGGGGCCATGCCCGTCACCTCCGCCGTCAACGTGGGGGAGTTTGAGGCCGTGATGCGGCCCGTGCTGGAATCCGGGCGGGACGTTTTCTGCCTTTGCTTCTCCTCCGCCCTCTCCACCACCTACCAGTCCGCCGTCATCGCGGCCGGGGAGCTGGAGGAGTCCTTCCCCGGGAGGAGGGTCTGCGTGGTGGACAGCCTCTGCGCCTCCATGGGGCAGGGCCTTCTCGTCTGGCTCTGCGCCCAGGAGAAAAAGAAGGGAAAGACGCTGGAGGAGCTCCGGGACTACGCCGAGGGGGCGAAGGGGAACATCTGCCACTGGTTCACCGTGGACGACCTGAACCACCTGAAGCGGGGGGGCCGGGTCAGCGCGGCGGCGGCCCTGTTCGGGACCATGCTGTCCGTCAAGCCCGTCCTCCATGTGGACGAGCAGGGGCGGCTGATCCCCATGGAGAAGTGCCGGGGGCGGCGGGCCTCCCTTCTGGCCCTGGTGGACCACATGGAGAAGACCGCCGTGAACCCCGGGGACTACCCGGTCTTCCTCAGCCACGGGGACTGCCGGGAGGAGGCGGAGTTCGTGGCGGAGGAGATCCGCCGCCGCCTCGGCGTTTCGGATATCCGCATCAGCTACGTGGGCCCCGTCATCGGCAGCCACACCGGGGCGGGCGTCATGGCGCTGTTTTTTGTCGGCAGGAGCCGTTAGGGCCTGTTCACATAAGCCCAAACGCACGTCGTTTCGGCCAATCTTGCCGGGGGCGGCGTTACGTGCGCCGGCACGCCTGCAAATGTTTGCCCTGCATCCGGCAAACATTTACCCGAAAATCCGCACATTTCGTTTCTATAGTCAACGCAGCTGAAAAGAAGTATACCCTTCATTTCAACCGGCAGGCCTATGGCCCGCCGGGGCGCAAAGCGCCTGTGCGTTTCCTATGAAGGCAAGCGCCGTATGGAAACGAATCCTTTGGACTCGTTTCAACTGTGCCGACTCTATGAACAGACCCTGGGGAAAGGTGGTTTTTAAATGCGCTGGCTGGAAGTACACATCGACACGAATCATGCCGGGCTGGACGCCGTCCAGACCCTGCTGTCCGGGCTGGACGTGGACGGCGTGATGATCGAGGACGAGGAGGAGTTCCAGGACTTCCTGGAGCACAACCATGATTACTGGGACTATGTGGACGAGGACCTGGAGTGCCATATGGCGGGCCGGTCCCGGATTACCTTCTATCTGGAGGCCCGGGAGGCGGGCTTTTCCAAGCTGGGGGAGGTTCGCATCGCCCTGGAAGGGCTGAAGGGGGAGGGCCGGGACCTGGGGACCCTGCTGATGACCCTGGAGGACGTGGAGGACGCGGACTGGGAGAACAACTGGAAGCAGTACTACAAGCCCATGGAAATCGGGGAGCGGCTGCTGGTCATCCCCCAGTGGGAGGAGGCGGACCCCGGAGACCGGGTGCCCCTCTACTTGGACCCCGGCCTCACCTTCGGCACCGGGGCCCACGCCACCACCCGGCTGTGCCTCACGGCCCTGGAGGGCCTGGTCCGGGGGGGCGAGCGGGTGCTGGACCTGGGCTGCGGCAGCGGCATCTTGTCCGTGGCCGCCCTGCGGCTGGGGGCGGGTTCCGCCCTGGCGGTGGACATTGACGACAAGTGCCGGGACGCCGCCCGGGAAAACGCCGGCTTGAACGGCATCGGCCCGGAGCGGCTGGAGGTCCTGGTGGGAAACATTTTGACGGATGAACCCGTGGCGGAGCGGATCGGCGGGGGCTATGACCTGGTGCTGGCCAACATCGTGGCGGACGTGATCATCGCCCTGGCCCCCCGGGTCCGGGGGCTGCTGGCCCCCGGGGGGACGTTCCTCTGCTCCGGCATCATCGAGGGCCGGGCGGAGGAGGTGGCAGCCGCCCTGGCCGCAAACGGAGTAACCCTCCGGGAGAGACGGGAGGACAACGGCTGGCACGCCTTTATCTGTCAATGAGCCAAGACCACCCCTGAAAGTGGTGGCTTGAAAAAGCCCTAAAAGGGCATAATACGGCCGGCGCCTCAAGGGCGCTGGCCTTCACTTCGTTCAGGCCATTGTGGACTGATTACCTCGTGTTACCCTTAAAAGGGGTTTCGTATTCTTTGGTGCTTGCTTTATCCTCTAGTTGGTCCTGTTTCTCTTGTTCTTGGATATACTTCCTCAATGCCTTCTCCTGTAATCCCTCTGTACCGACGTAGTACCCTGTTGCCCAGAAATGCCTGCTGCCATATTTGTACTTTAAATTTGCGTGCCGCTCGAATATCATCATCGCACGTTTCCCTTTCAAAATCTGTCAGGACTACTTCTTTCCGGTTGTCCTTTTCCGGCTTTCTACTCCGCTTCACCTCTCCTTCATTATGCCAAAAAACCTCGCCAGAGGCGAGGTTTTTTGACAGGCTGAGAAGACGAGACAGCCCTTGGGGGCTGTCTCGTCTTTTGTGCCGGGGGTCAGTGCAGGCCGTCCCGGCTTGCGAAGTACTTCCGGGTCTCCGCGGCCACCACGCCGGAGAGGGCGAAGAGGCCGATAAAGTTCGGGATGGCCATCAGGCCGTTGAAGGTGTCCGCCACGTCCCACACGAAGCTGAGGGGAGACACGCAGCCCACCACCACCACGGCGATGAAGACCACCTGGAACACCCGGACGGCCTTGTGGCCGAAGAGGTACTGGACGCAGCGGGTGCCGTACAGGGACCAGCCCAGGACGGTGGAGAAGGCGAAGAGGGCCAGGGCGATGGCCACGAACAGCGCCGCGAACTTCCCTCCGAAGACCGTGGCCAGGGCGGCGGTGATCAGCTCGCTGCCCGGCTTCACGCCGAAGCCGATCTCCACCCCGCTGCAGATGATGGTCAGGGCGGTGAGGGAGCAGATGACAATGGTGTCCACAAACACCTCGAAGATGCCGTACAGCCCCTGGTTCACGGGGCCCTTGGTGTCGGCGGCGGCGTGGGCGATGGCGGCGGAGCCCAGGCCCGCCTCGTTGGAGAAGGCGCTGCGCCGCAGGCCCCAGATGATGGTCTGCTTCAGCACGATGCCCGTGGACGCGCCGAACATGGCCTGGGGCGTGAAGGCGGTGGAGAAGATCATGCCGAAGGCGCTGCCCAGGTTCTTCCAGTGGACGGCGATGACGATGACGGTAAAGAGGATGTAGAAGACGCTCATGAAGGGGATCAGCTTCTCCGTCACCGCGCCGATGCGCTTGATGCCGCCCAGGAGGATGATGGCCACCAGAAGGGCCAGGATGATGCCCATGAACCATTTCAGGGCGCTTTCCATCCCGGCGGAGACGGCGGTAAAGGCGGAAAAGGCGCCGATGACGGAGCCGGTGATGCTGTTCACCTGGGACATGTTGCCGATGCCGAAGGAGGCCAGGGCGGCGAATGCGGCGAACAGGCCCGCCAGCCACTTCCAGCTCTTGCCCATGCCCTTGGAGATGTAGTACATGGGGCCGCCCACCCAGTCGCCTTTGGCGTCCCGCTCCCGGTACTTGATGGCCAGGACGATCTCGGAGTATTTGGTGACCATGCCCACCAGGGCCGCCAGCCACAGCCAGAACACCGCGCCATAGCCCCCCAGGGCGATGGCCTGGGAGGTGCCCACGATGTTGCCGGTGCCCACCGTGGCGGACAGGGCGGTGGTCACGGCCTGCATGGGCGTCACGGCGCCCTCGCCGGCCTCCTGCTTCTGGAACATCTTGCCCACGGTGTTTTTCATGGCGTGGCCGAAGTGCAGGAACTGGACGCCGCCGTTGCGGACGGTCAGGTACAGGCCGCCCAGAATGGCGCAGGGCAGGAAGGTGTACATCCAGGCGAAGTCGTTGAGCGGGCCCTCTAAAAAGGCCAGAATGCGGTTGATCATTTCCATACGTTCCCTCCAAAGTGCGGCAACGGCCCGGGAGAGAGCGGAAGGCGCAAAAAAGCGGGTCCGCCCGGCCCCGCAAACAGCAAATCCCCCTCCGGCGGACACCGCCGGAAAGACACTCCCCTCTGTCCTTTTACCTGAGAGATTCGGCGGACACACGCCGCCTTGCACCTTCGGTATCCGGGTTTCCGGACTTCTCCAGAGCCGCATCCATTCCCGGTCCCTGCCCGAGGGCCGGAGCCGGAGGGGAACCCTCCTCGGCGGGCCTTCGTGGTTTTCCGGGAATTTCCCATGCCGTTATCCAATTTGTGCTAACAAATTACCACGGCCCGCCGGGGTTGTCAATCGTGTATTTCCACAAAATGTCCGCAAAGCGGGGACAGATATTCTCTGCGCGCGGACGGCGGGCCTCGCCCTTTCCGGGGGAAGGCCACCGGAGAAAAGCCGCAAAAAGGAGCCCCGGAGGGCTCCTCAGCCTGTCAAAAACACACAAAACAGACGAGAAGAAGGGAATCAGAGGAATACCGGAAGGAAAGAAGGGAAAAGCGGGAAGGGTCAAGGAATTTACCGAGCCAAAGAGCTAACTTTTTGAGATTCATGGCAGCAAATTTAAACCTCGCCCAGGTAGAAGCCCGGGCCAGACCGCGGTGGCAGGTATAACGCATGCCATGTTTTTCCTTTGCATCTGTAAAGACCCGTTCAATGGCTTCTTTGCGTAAGGAATACATCTCTTTCCCCCGCCGGGTCTTGCGCAGCTGTTCAGCCAGGTCAAGGTGCTCCTGCCAAATGTGAGTCGTAAGCAGACGCCGCCCTTTCCCATTGGCGCCGCAGAGCTGCCTGCAAGGACAGCATTGGCATAGCTTGGGGGTACTGCGATACATTCGTTTTCCATCTTTGCCGGTGGTGGTATGGCGGAGCGCCTGGCCTTTCGGACATGCAAAGCAATCCTGAAGCCGGTCATACGTGAAGTCCCAGGGACGAAAGCGGTCTTTCCTGCCCTTGCAGCGCGTGTACGGAAGGATGGGAATACAGTTGTCCTCCAAGGGCTTTTTGGCGATCCAAGGTGTTTTGCAGCCCGCGTCCATGACGATGAAGGCTGCTTCCGGGAATCGGCCTGTTTCCTGGCCATACACCGCATCCCACGCTGTGCTGCCGTTTGCATTTCCGGCTTGATGATTCAGCACTTTGTTCAGAATATGCGCAAAGATTTCCTCGCTTAATTCCGGAGGGACGCGGTTGCAGAACGCATAGCTTACCGTTGCAAAATGTGGGATTTCCTCCAGCAAGTTGTATCCCGGGAACCACCGGTACGCCCCATTTACTTGTAGTTCCCGATACGTCTGCCGCAGCGACAGAATCCCAAACAAATGCTGAATCAGCACCATTTTAACCAACACCGCCGGGCCTGTTCCCGGCCGTCCGTTGTCTGCGGAGGAATATGGCCGCATCCGCTCATAGATCCATTCATAATCCATTGCCCGCTCTACTTTCCGCAGCAGATGTTCTTTCGGCACAATACCTTCTATATCTGTCAGGACTACTTCCTTCCGGTTGTCCTTTTTCCGGCTTTCTACTCCGCTTCACCTCTCCTTCATTTTACCAAAAAACCTCGCCTCTGGCGAGGTTTTTTGACAGGCTGGCAAGGCCCCTGCTTCGATTGAAGCGGCGGCCTTGTCTTCAGAACCCGGATGCAAGGGTTATGAATCCAGGTTCTAATGCTCCGCCTCCCCGGCCCGGGCGGCCCTCTCCAGCGTGTCCAGCTCCCGCAGGGCCCGGAGCTGAATGGGCACCGCGCACAGCACGGTCAGCACGTCCGCCGCCGACTGGGTCGTCTCCACCCCCAGCAGGCCCAGGGAGTGGGACAGGACATACACCAGCGGGATGAAGAACACCCCCTGCCGGGACATGGCCAGGAAGGTGGCCCCGGCGGTCTTGCCGATGGTCTGGAGCATCATGTTGCTCATAACGGTCCACCCGGAGAGGCACAGCGTGACGCACTGGAACCGCAGAGCCGCGGTCCCGATGGCCACGACCTCCGGATCGTCCCGGAAGAGGGCGATGAGCCAGGGGGCAAAGGCGAAGCCCAGGGCGCTGACCGCCAGGAGGAAGCCGGTGGAGGTCTTCACACAGAACCAGAAGCCCTCCTTCACCCGGTGGTAGAGCCGCGCGCCGTAGTTGAAGCCGCAGACGGGCTGGAAGCCCTGACCGAAGCCGATCATGGCGGAGCCGCCGAACATCATGATCCGCTGGACCACGCCCATGGCGGCGATGGCCGCGTCGCCATAGGGCCCGGCGGCCCGGTTCAGGCAGATGGCGGCCACGCTGGCCAGGCCCTGCCGCGCCAGGGAGGGCAGGCCCCCCCGGACGATCTGGACATAATAGGCCGGCTTCAGCTGGACCCGGGAGATGTGGATATGGAGGTTCCCCCCTCCGGCGCAGCCCGCCAGCAGCAGGCAGAAGCTGACAAACTGGCTGACGATGGTGGCCCAGGCCGCCCCGGCCACCCCCAGGCCGAAGGTGAAGATCAGCAGCGGATCCAGGGCGATGTTCAGCACCGCGCCGCTGGCGATGCCCACCATGGCGTAAGAGGCGGAGCCCTGGAAGCGCAGCTGGTTGTTCAGCACCAGGGAGGAGGTCATCCAGGGGGCCCCCAGAAGGATCACCCGGAGATAGGCCTTCGTATAGGGCAGGATCGTCTCCGTGGACCCCAGGAACATCGCCAGGGGCTCCAGAAACAGCTGGCCCAGGCCGCAGATCAGGGCCCCCGCCGCCATGGCGGAGAAGAAGCCCGTGGCCGCCATGCTGGAGGCCCCCTCGTAGTTCTGCTTCCCCAGCTCCCGGGAGATGAAATTGCCGCTGCCGTGGCCGAAGAAGAAGCCCACCGCCTGGATGATGGCCATGAGGGAGAAGACCACCCCCACCGCCCCGGTGGCGCTGTTGCTCTTCAGCATGCCCACGAAGAAGGTGTCGGCCATGTTGTAAAAGGAGGTGACCAGCATGCTGACGATGCAGGGCAGCGCCAGCCGGCAGATCAGGCGGCTGACGGGGATTTCGGTCATCTGGTGAAATTTTTGCTGCTGTTTTTCGTCTATTCTGTCGTTCATACCATTTGCCTTTCCGAAGAGGTTCCCCTTTTTTAAGACAGTATACCACAGTTTTCCCCGAAGCGGAAGCGGGATTTTAGTGCGGATTGTTAAGGGGGGATGCCGGACGGAAGGTTTGGCGGCGGGACGGGGACGGATGCAGGGGTTCCCCGGCGCCGCGGAGGGCGGAATCCGCCGAAGGGGCCGCGGACCTGGGCCCGTGGGAACAGGACCGGGGAACCTTCGGCGGTCCCGCGCCATAGGATGGAACAGACACCCCCTCGGGGGCGTCATTTTCAGGAAACGAGGGATTCGTCTTGCGTATTAATGAAGCCTATGAGCACGCGGCCATCCTCCCCTGCTCCGGGGACGAGTGCGGCGGCTGCAATAAAATTGTTACACAGTGCGTCGACGTCACCGCCCCGGTGACGCTGACCCCCTCCGCCCAGCTGGGGACGGTGACCGTCTCCTGCCAGGGGATGCCCGTGGTCAGCTGCACCACCGACCCCTGCGGAACCACCAGCACCATCACGGTGACCCAGCGGGTCTGCGTCACCATCCCGGTGCGCTACGACGTGGGCCTGAGCACCTGCGACCCCACGATCTCCTGCGCCGAGGGCGGCTCCTGCGGCTGCAAGGGGTAAGCGGGGGCGAAAGCCCTATTGACTTCCGGGGGGTTTTGTGCTAAACTCTCAGCAATCTACTCAACGCGGCCGGGAAGAGGCCTTTGCATTTTTTCAGCCGTGCTGACGGTAAAAGACCGCCGGTTCCCGCGGGAGGGCGGAGTATTTTCAAATTCATCAGATGGGAGAAGATCATATGAAGAGAATCAAGACCCTGGAGACCCGCAGCCTTTGCGAGAGCGCCAAGAAGGGCGGCTGCGGCGAGTGCCAGACCTCCTGCCAGTCCGCCTGCAAGACCTCCTGCGGCGTCGCCAACCAGAAGTGCGAGCAGAAGTAAACAGCCGAAGCGCCGCCTCACCGGGCGGCGCTTTTCCTTGGAACTACACGGTTAGGAGGACCCTTCATGGTACATCAATACAAGCTGAACGGCTACAACATAGTCCTGGACAGCTGCTCCGGCGGCGTCCATGTGGTGGACGAGGTGGCCTATGACGTCGTCGCCCTTTACCCGGACCACACGGCGGAGGAAATCACAGCGGCCCTGCTGGAGCGGTACCCGGACCGCCCCGACGTGACGGAGGCGGAGCTCCGGGAGTGCATCGCCGATGTGGAGGCCCTGGTCCGGTCCGGGCAGCTCTACACGCCGGATACCTTCGCGGATATCGCCGGGACCTTCAAGGAGCGCTCCGGGGACGTGGTGAAGGCCCTGTGCCTCCACGTGGCCCACACCTGCAACCTCAGCTGCTCCTACTGCTTCGCCAGCCAGGGGAAGTATCACGGGGACCGGGCCTTGATGCCCTTCGAGGTGGGGAAACAGGCCCTGGACTTCCTCATCGCCCACTCGGGAAGCCGGACCAACCTGGAGGTGGACTTCTTCGGCGGCGAACCGCTGATGAACTGGCAGGTGGTGAAGGACCTGGTGGCCTACGCCCGGACCCAGGAGGAACCGCACCACAAGCGCTTCCGCTTCACCCTCACCACCAACGGGATGCTCATCGACCGGGACGTCATCGACTTCGCCAACCGGGAGATGGACAACGTGGTCCTCTCCCTGGACGGGCGGAAGGAGATCCACGATGCCCTCCGGGTGGACTACGCCGGGAACGGCAGCTATGACCGCATCGTCCCCAGGTTCCAGGAGCTGGTGAAGGCCCGGGGGGGAAGCCGCTATTACATGCGGGGCACCTTCACCCACCGGAACCCGGACTTTACGAAGGACCTCTTCCACATGGCGGACCTGGGCTTTACCGAGCTCTCCATGGAGCCGGTGGTCTGCGCCCCCGGGGACCCGGCGGCCCTGACGGCGGAGGACCTGGAGATTGTCAAGGAGCAGTACGAGCTCCTGGCCGTGGAGATGCTCAGGCGCCACCGGGAGGGCCGCCCCCTCACCTTCTACCACTACATGCTGGACCTGACGGGGGGCCCCTGCGTCTACAAGCGGGTCTCCGGCTGCGGCTCCGGCACGGAGTACATGGCCGTCACCCCCTGGGGGGACCTGTACCCCTGCCACCAGTTCGTGGGAGAGGAGGCGTACAGGCTGGGGGACGTGTGGAAGGGCGTGACCAACTTACGGCTCCGGGAGGAGTTCCGGTCCTGCAACGCCTACGCCCGGCCCGAGTGCGCGGACTGCTGGGCCAAGCTCTACTGCTCCGGCGGCTGCGCCGCCAACGCCTACCACGCCTCCGGCTCCATCCGGGGGGTCTATGAGGCGGGCTGTGAGCTCTTCCGCAAGCGGATGGAGTGCGCCATCATGCTCCAGGCCGCCCTGGCGGAGGACGGGGAGGAGAAGGCATGACCACCCCCGTGGCGGACTTCGTCCGGGACTGCGCCGCCTCCGGCAGGGCCCGGCTCCACATGCCGGGGCACAAGGGCCGGGGGCCCCTGGGCTGTGAGCGGTGGGACCTGACGGAAATCCCCGGGGCGGACTCCCTCTATGAGGCGGCGGGGATCATCGCCGAGAGCGAGCGGAGCGCCGCCGCCCTCTTCGGCTCCGCTGCCACGTTCTACTCCACGGAGGGGTCCAGCCAGTGTATCAAGGCCATGCTGCTCCTGGCCCTCCAAAACCGCCGGCGGGGCACGCCGCCGGTGATTCTGGCCGCCCG
This sequence comes from uncultured Oscillibacter sp., assembly GCA_947577075.1. Taxonomy (GTDB): domain Bacteria; phylum Bacillota; class Clostridia; order Oscillospirales; family Oscillospiraceae; genus Oscillibacter. Next base: position 15,711 of record CANPTW010000010.1, read on the forward strand.
GAATGTCCACAGGTCCTTTGTCCACGCCGCCGCCCTGCTGGACTTTGCGCCGGTGTGGTTCTGGCCGGAGGGGGGGACGGGCTCCCTCTGCGCCTGCCCCGTCACGGCGGAGGGCCTGGAGAAGGCCCTGGCCGCCCTGCCCGCGCCCCCCGCCGCCGTCTACGTCACCAGCCCCGACTACCTGGGGAACCGCCAGGATATCCCCGCCCTGGCGGCGGTGTGCCATGCCCGGGGGACCCTGCTTCTGGCGGACAATGCCCACGGGGCCTATCTCCGGTTTCTGGAGCCCTCCCTCCACCCCCTGGACCAGGGGGCGGACCTCTGCTGTGACTCCGCCCACAAGACCCTTCCGGTCCTCACCGGCGGGGCCTATCTCCACGTGTCGAAAACCGCCCCGGCGGCCCTCCGGGACCGGGCGCGGGCGGCCCTGGCCCTCTTCGGGTCCACCAGCCCGTCCTACCTGATTCTGGCGTCCCTGGATTTGTGCGGCGCCTATCTGGCCGGGGAGGGCCCGGAGCGCATCCGGGCCGCCGCCGCCCGCCTGGCGGCGCTGAAGGAGGAGCTGGCCGGCTGGACCCTGGCGGGGGACGAGCCGCTGAAGCTCACCCTGGACGCCGCCGCCTCCGGCTGGGACGGCTTCGCCCTGGCGGACCTCCTGCGGGCCGGGGGCGTGGAGCCGGAGTACGCGGACCGGGACTTCTGTGTGCTGATGGCCTCCGGGTCCACGGAGGAAGAAGACGTTTCCCTTTTGGCGGCGGGCCTGCGCCGCGCCGGAAGGAGGCCCCCCCTGTCCCGGCCCGCCCTGCCCCCGGCGAGGGGGGAGCGGGCGGCCTCCGTCCGGGAGGCGCTGTTCGCCCCCCAGGAGACTGTCCCGGCGGAGGAGAGCCTGGGCCGGATCTGCGGCGCGCCCACGGTGAGCTGCCCCCCGGCGGTGCCCATCGCCGTGTCCGGGGAGCGGATCGGCCGGGAGGCCCTGGCGCTGTTCCAATATTACGGCGTGAAAACCGTGGATGTTGTAAGCGAGTGAAAATCAAAAAATGAGGCACACTAGCCTTGCTGCCCCGTCCCAGCCGGGACGGGGTGAGAACCTGTATTCACAACCGTTGAACACTGTCTGGCCGGGACTTTCCCCGCCATACTGTGTCAATTTTCCTTGAAATCCGTCAGGATTCCCGCAGAAAATTTTCTTGTCTGGCGGGGAAATTCCTCGCCCATTCGGCATTCCCCGGTTATGAATACAGGTTCTAATTTTTGATTTGATAGGAGAGACGTTTATGAACGCGACGGTCAATGAAAGCTGCATCGGCTGCGGCCTGTGCGCCGGAAACTGCCCGGAGGTCTTCACCATGGGGGACGACGGCTTCGCCCACGGCGGGGAGATTCCCGACAATCTGATGGACGCGGCCCAGAGTGCCCGGGACGAGTGCCCGGTGAGCGCCATCAGCATCGGATAAGGGGAGGACCGCCTTTTGGCGGTCCTCCCCTTATCCGCCTGTCAAAAAACCTCGCCTCTGGCGAGGTTTTTTGGTAAAATGAAGGAGGGGTGAAGCGGAGCGGAAAGCCGGAAAAAGGGCAGCCGGAAAGAAGTAGTCCTGACAGATATAGAAGCTATTGTGCCGAGAGAAGACAACCGTATTCCCATCCTTCCGTACACGCGCTGCAAGGGCAGGAAAGACCGCTTTCGTCCCTGGGACTTCACGTATGACCGGCTTCAGGATTGCTTTGCATGTCCGAAAGGCCAGGCGCTCCGCCATACCACCACCGGCAAAGATGGAAAACGAATGTATCGCAGTACCCCAAGCTATGCCAATGCAGTCCTTGCAGGCAGCTCTGCGGCGCGGGCGGCGTCTGCTTACGACTCACATTGGGCAGGAGCACCTTGACCTGGCTGAACAGCTGCGCAAAACCCGGCGGGGGAAGGAGATGCATTCCTTACGCAAAGAAACCATTGAACGAGTCTTTGCAGATGCAAAGGAAAAACATGGCATGCGTTATACCCGCCACCGTGGTCTGGCTGGGGTTTCTACCTGGGTGAGGCTTAAATTTGCTGCCATGAATCTCAAAAAGTCAGCTTTTTGGCCCGGGAAATTCCTTGATCCTTCCCGCTTTTCCCTTCTTTCCTTCCGCTATTCCTCGGATTCCCTTCTTCTACTTGCCTGTTTTGTGTGCTTTTTGACAGACTGATGAGGCCCGTCCCCAGGGACGGGCCTCAGGCCGTTTTGCCGCAGCAAAGCCGGAAAACGCATTCAGTTCTTCGGGTCCTCGGTGCCGAACACCGCCTTGGCGCCGGCGGCCAGGCCCGCCAGGCCCTGAAGCTCGCTGGGGATGATGATCTTCGTGGCCCGGCCGTCGGCCATTTTCTGCACGGCCTCCAGGGCCTTGAGCTTGACTACCTGGTCGTTGGGGGCGGCGGCGTTCAAAAGGCGCAGGGACTCGGCCAGGGCGGTCTGCACCCGGGTGATGGCCTCGGCCTCGGCCTCGGCGGCCATGATTCGGGCCTGCTTCTCGCCCTCGGCCTGGAGGATGGCCGCCTCCTTGGCCGCCGTGGCCCGGAGGATGGCGGCCTGCTTCTCGCCCTCGGCCACCAGCACCTGGGACTCCTTCTGGCCCTTGGCCTGGAGGACGGACTCCCGGCGTTCCCGCTCGGCCTTCATCTGCTTTTCCATGGCGTTCTGGATGTCCTTGGGGGGGATGATGTTTTTCAGCTCCACCCGGTTGACCTTGATGCCCCAGGGGTCCGTGGCCTCGTCCAGGATGGCGCGCATCCGGGAGTTGATGATGTCCCGGCTGGTGAGGGACTGCTCCAGGTCCATGTCGCCGATGATGTTCCGCAGGGTCGTGGCCGTCAGGTTTTCAATGGCGCTCATGGGGTGCTCCACGCCGTAGGTGTAGAGCTTCGGGTCCGTGATCTGGAAATAAATCACGGTGTCGATCTGCATGGTGACGTTGTCCTTGGTGATGACGGGCTGGGGCGGGAAGTCCGCCACCTGCTCCTTGAGGGACACCTTCTTCACCACCCGCATGACGAAGGGCACCTTGACGTGGGGGCCCTGGTTCCACACGGCGTGGAACTGGCCCAGCCACTCCACCACGTAGGCCCGGGACTGCTGGACGATATGGACGTTGGAAATGACCAGGATTACCAACAGGACGATGACGACGGAAACAGGAATCCACCACATTACTTTACTACCTCCACTTTTTCTGAATATTGGACCAGGAGCTTCACGCCCTCGATCTTCTCAACCTTCACCTGGGTCCCGGCGGGGATGACGCTGCCGTCGGCGCTGCGGGCGGTCCAGGTCTTGCCGTCCACATAGACGGCGCCGGAGGCCCGGTCGTTGTCCACGGCCTCGGTGACCTTGGCCACCATCCCCAAAACCCGGTCCAGGTTGGTGGGGATGTGGGGCCTGGTCATGAAGCGCCGGACCAGGGGCCGGGTGAGAACCAGGGCCGCCGCGGACACCACGGCGAAGACCAGCACCTGGGTCGCCTCCGGGGTCAGCCCCCCCAGGGACCAGCCGGACATGCAGGCGGCCAGGGCCGCCAGGGAACCGGCGACAAACCAGATGGAGACCATGCCCTCGGTCGCCACCTCGGCCACGCCGAAGAGCACGATGGCCCCCAGCCACAGCCAGATTAAAATGTTCATAAAAGACGCCTCCTTTCAGCTCAGCCTCAGCTTTCTTTTTCAGTATAGCATACCCCGGGGGAAAAAAGTGTTTCATTTCCGTAACAATTCACAGGGACGAACGGCTCCCGGGCGGGCCCGCCGGGGGCTTTGAAAAATATGTTGAACGGATAAAACCTCGGGTTCATTTTTGGGTACTTTATTATTATAGGGGGCTTTCCTTTCCGCCCCGGGGGAAAGGGGCGTCCCGAATCATGAAAGGAGGTTTGTTTTATGAGACAAACCAAAACGCTCCGGCGCCTGGCGGCCCTGCTCTGCACCCTGGCGCTGGCCCTGGCCCTGGCCCCCGCCGCCGGCGCCGAGGGCGCGGCCCCCGTGGCGGGCGCAAACGCCGGCAAGCACATTTACGAAACGCATTACGCAACTCAGGAAGAATCCTTTTTGTTCCCCAACAGCCAGGGGGGCTTTACCCGGGTGGAGCGGGTTTATGAAAATTTCGCCCGCCCCATTGTCGTCGAGGAATACAACGCCTCCTTCCAGCTTGTAACCTCCCGGACGTTTGCGCTGGAGCTGCTTTTGTGGGGCGGCTTCTACTCCGGAAGCCAGTATAATTTCCTGATGTTCTCCCAGAGCAACGACGCGGAAGACGACAGCCGGGAGGTCCTGCGGGTCGTCAAATACTCAAAGGACTGGGAACGGCTTGGAAGCGTCAGCATCTGCGGGGAAAACACCTTCCGCCTCATGCGGAGCGGTTCCCTGCGCTGCGCCGAGCAGGACGGCATCCTTTACATTTACTCCTGCCACACCATGTACAAGGCCCAGGACGGCAAAAACCACCAGGCCAGCGTTATGTTCTCCGTCCGGGAAAGCGATATGACCTATGAAGTGCAGAAGTATTTTTACGTCAGCCATTCCTTTGACCAGTACATCCTGATCGACCAGCAGAAACGGATTGTAACGGCGGACCTGGGCGACGCCTATCCCAGCCGCGCCATCAACCTCCAGCGGCTTCCCGCGAACTGCGACCCCCTGCAGCGGGCCAACCTCTATGAGCAGACTTCCTTCCACAGCATCCCGGGCCAAAAGGGCGACAACGCCACCGGCGTCTGCCTGGGCGGCTTTGCGGAAACCACGGACGGCTATGTCTCCGCCTTCACCGTCCGGGCCTCGGCGTCGCCCTCCAGCGCCGGAACGGAAAACGTCTTCCTTGGCTACACGGATAAGGCCGGCCTGGTCACCCGTGAAATCCAGCTCAACACCGTCAAGGGCGCAACCCCGCCCAAGGTGGTGTCCACCGGCCTGAACGGGGGATACGTTATGTGGAACGGCGGGGGCAGCTATGAGTCCAACGGCACGCTCTATTACCGCTCCTATTCCAACGGCGGGGCCCTCGGCCCCATCCGGACCGCCTCCGCCGTCCTGTCCGACTGCCAGCCCGTCGCGCAGAACGGCAAGGTCGTCTGGTACGCGGCCGACCATTCCGTCCCCACCTTCTACACGCTGGACGCCTCCGGCGTCACGGCGGTCAAGGCCTCCGCCGCCCCGGGCGCGGTTCTGGTTCCCGGGCTCGACAATGCGATGCCCACCGCCACCACCAGCATTGCCACGCCCAAAAGCCCCGATATTCTCACCCCGGGCAGCTATACGCCAACCCCCGACTTCCGGCCCGAAAAGGGGATGTACTGCTGGTGCTGCAGCTTTGTCACATGGATGCCCGGCTCCACGGCCCCCTATGAAAACATGGGCGCCTGGTGCCCCAAGACCGGGTTCAGCGTCTGCAAGGGCTGCCTGAAGGCACAGATAAAAATCGGAAGCAACTGGGAAAAATTCCTCCTGCCCGCAACCCGTTATAGTCAACGCAGTTGAAAAGAAGCATACACTTCTTTTCAACCGGCGGGCCATAGGCCCGCCGGGGCGCAAAGCGCCTGTGCGTTTCCTATGAAGTCAAGCACAGTGAGCCGCTCACGCGGCTTACGGCGCTGTAAAGCAGCGCCGTATGGAAAAGAATCCTTTGGGCTCTTTTCAACTGTGCTGACTATAAACCGCCCGCCGGCCCCCATCCCAAGGTGCGCTGCCCTTCCTGCGGCGCCGTTCTTTGGGAGAAGGGGCGGCACAGCCGTCCAACGCTTTGTAACCGCCGGTAAAAAGAAAGGAAGCTGCCTCTCCTGCGCGCACACGCTCAGGGGCGGCCGTGAGGCCCGGCAGGCCGCCCCGGCAAAGGCAGCCTCCCGGCCTCTCCCAAAGGCGAACCCCCGGAGCCAAGGCTCCGGGGGCTTTCCGTCTCAGGGGTCCGCGTGGTGCAGCGCGTAGAACGCGTCGTAATCCCGCAGCATCTCCACCAGCAGGTTCGGCGTGTCCAGCCCGTAGGGGCAGCGGCTCTTGCAGGCGTTGCAGCGGACGCAGCTCTCGATCCGGTGCATCTTCTCGTGCCACTCGTCGGACATGTAGGGCTGATACGGCGACCGCCGCAGCAGGGCGGACATCCGGGCCGCCTGGGGAATGTCGATCCCCGCGGCGCAGGGCAGGCAGTAGCCGCAGGAGCGGCAGAAGCTCCCCGCCAGGTCCTTCCGGTCCGCCTCGATGACGGCCCGGAGCTCCGGCGTCATGTGGGGGTCCCGCTCGCTGAGCTCCAGCCACTGGTCCAGCTCCCACTCATGCTGGATGCCCCAGATGGGGACGACATTGGGGTACTCCCTCATGAAGGCGTAGCAGGCCTCGGCGTTGTTCAAAAGCCCGCCGGAGAGGCCCTTCATGGCGATGTATCCCATGTCGGCCCTGGCGCAGTCCTCCACCAGGCCCAGCTCCTTCTCCGTGGTGAGGTAGCAGAAGGGGAACTGGAGCGTCTCGAAGCTCCCGGAGGCGATGGCCTCCTGGGCAACAAACAGCCGGTGGTTCGTGATGCCGATGTGCCGGATATAGCCCTTTTTCTGCATCTCCAGGGCGGCGGCGAAGGGGCCCTCCGGGTCGTGGATGTCCGGCAGCTTCGCGGGGTTGTGGAACTGGAAGAGGTCGATGTAGTCCGTCTTTAAGGACCGGAGGCTCTGCTCAATGTGGCTGAGGACGGTTTTTTTGTCCCCCCCGCCGCTCTTGGTGGAGATGACCACGTTTTGCCGCACGCCCTCCAGGGCCTCGCCCAGCTTCTCCTCGCTGTCGGTGTACATGTTGGCGGTGTCAAAGTAGTTGATCCCGGCCTCGTAGGCCCGGCGGACCAGCTTCACCGCGTCCGCCCTGGAGATTCGCTGAATGGGCAGGGCGCCGAAGGCCGTCTTCGTCACCATCAGCTCCGTCCGCCCCAGTCTGACTTTTTCCATAGAATCCTCCCGATTTGTCGCGGGGCCAGGGACAAAACGCCCCCGGCCCCGATAATTTATGTATCCCAAAATCTCCCGCGGGCAGCAGCTCCGCCGCCGCCGCTCCAGCCCGGTTTATCACCGGGCCCCCAGAGCGCGCGAACGCTCTTTTGGTTACTTTTCCCCCTTCGGGGACGCACTCCACTAAGATTTTGCTCCGCAAAATCAAGTGTCGTTACAGTCTTACAAGAAAAGTAACTCAGAAGTCGGGGCCGCAGCTGTTGGTCAGGGCCTCCAGAATCTGATAGCGGTCCATCTGGAAGGTCTTCTTCATGGCCAGGGCCTCCTCCATATCCAGGTCCGCCAGCCGGCCGTCCAGGATGCCGATGATGGAGTTCCCCTGGCCCTCGGCCAGGACCTTCACCGCCTCGTAGCCCATGCGGCTGGCGGTCTCCCGGTCCCGGGCGGAGGGGGAGCCGCCCCGCTGGATGTGGCCCAGGACGGTGACCCGGGGGTCGATGCCCAGCTCGTCGTGGATGCGCTGGCTGATCTCGATGGCGCTGCCCGCGCCCTCGGCCACCACCACCATGTAGTGGGTGGTCCCCGCCAGGCGGGCCCGGCGGATCTTCTCCACGATGTCCCGCTCGAAGTCCGGCTCCCGCTCGGGGATCAGCACGGCGGTGGCGCCCACGGAGATGCCCACGTAGAGGGCCAGATAGCCCGCGTGGCGGCCCATGACCTCCACCACGGAGCAGCGCTCGTGGGACTGCATGGTGTCCCGGAGCTTGTCGATGCACTCGATGGCCGTGTTGCAGGCGGAGTCGAAGCCGATGGTGTAGTGGGAGCAGCCGATGTCGTTGTCGATGGTGGCGGGGATGCCCACCACCCGGAGGTCCATGCCGTCCTTGGCGGCCTGGCGGGAGATGGCCAGGGCCCCCCGGAAGGTGCCGTCGCCGCCGATGGCCACAATGCCGTCCAGGCCCAGCAGGCGGCAGGTGGCCAGGGCCTTGGCCCGGCCCGCCTCTTCCATGAACTCCAGGCTGCGGGCGGTGTAAAGCATGGTGCCGCCCTTGTTGATGATGTGGCTGACGCTGGAGGAGGTCAGCGGGACAAAGTCGCTGGTAATCAGGCCGTTCCACCCCCGGCGGATGCCGATGCAGCTGATGCCCCGGTTGATGGAAGCCCGGACCACGGCCCGGACCGCCGCGTTCATGCCCGGCGCGTCGCCGCCGCTGGTGAGGACGCCGATTCTCTTTACCTGTTTGCTCATAGAAAAACCTCCTGACGAATTTCACCGGCCAAGTCCTGAGCCGATTTTTTCCTGTATAACATGATATCCCCAGGAGGGCGGGATGTCAAGGCTTTGCCTTTCGCGCCGGGGGCGGAAAACTGTCATTTATTTGTTACCCCTTTTTCCCCGGAAAGCTGGTATACTGGTTCCGTAACCCCCACAGAGAAAGGACGCCGAGGATATGCGCCGAATGCTGATGTTCCTGCTGGCCCTGCTGGCCTTGACCGCCTGCGCCGCCCCGGCGGGGGCTCCGGCGGAGAAGTCCCCCGCCCCGCCGCCCCAAGAGGTCCCGGCGGACCCTGCCCCGGTGGAGCAGACCCCGGAGACGGAGGTTCCCGTGGAGGAGGTCCCCTCGGAGGACCGCGTCCTCCTGACCCTGGAGGCCCCTCTGGCGGACGGGCGGGTGCTGACGCTGGAGGCCGTGGGGAAGGTGGAGGACGAATATACCTGCGGCGTCCGGGAGGTCCGGGTGTATGACGGGGACAAGCTTCTCCAGACGGTTTTGAGCCGGGAGGCCGTCGAACACTTCTGGGGCGACAGCGACGGGGGAGTTGTCAGCGAGTACACCTCCTGTTGGAAACCGGAGGGCTGCATGACCGCTCTGGATCTGAACTTCGACGACAACACGGACTTCGGCCTCTTCGGCTGGCCCGCCAACAACACCATCCCCTATTACTATTGGATCTGGAACGCGGAAGTGGGACAGTATCAATACGCCTTCGTCCTCCAGGAAGCGGAGGCTCACCCGGAGGCGAGGGAGCTCACCGCCGAGTACAAATCCGGCTCCGCCGGGTCCCAGTGGATTGTGGAATACTACGAGCCCGATGAAAATGGAGATTTATACTTGACTCGAGTGGAGCGGGACACCTGCGACTTTGAGCCCGAGCCCCCCAGCTATCTGGACGTTCAGCGGGGCTGGGCCCATGAGATCTGGCTTCCCCCAGAGGGCCGGGAGCCCATTCCCCCGGGGGACGGCCATTGGGGCATCGAGGCCGATCTGACCCTTGTCCGCCGGGAGGTCCCGGTTTATGAGGACAACGGGGATAACACCGCCTCTCACTACACGGAAATCTGGGAGCTGAAAGACGGCCAATTACAACTAACCAGCCGGGAGGAATACGTTTATGAAGACCAACCATAATCTGCGCCTCGCCGTCACCCTCCGCCTTCTGGACGGGGAGGGGCGGCGGCGCTTCGGGCCGGGCGTGGCCGCCCTGCTGGAGGAGGTCCGGGAGAAGCGCTCCCTCCGGGCGGCGGCGGCGTCCATGGGCATGGCCTACTCCAAGGCCTGGCGCATCGTCCGCACCGCCGAGGAGGCCCTGGGCTATAAGCTGCTGGACTCCACCATCGGGGGGCGGAACGGCGGCGGCGCGGCCCTGACGCGGGAGGCCGAGGCCCTGCTGGCGGCGTACCGGTCCCTCCGGGAGGAGGTGGGCGCCTATGCCCAGCGGCGCTTTTCGGAACATTTCCCGGATCTTTGACCGGCGGGCGCCCTCCCGCATAGGATAGAGCACAGCCGCCGCGCCGGAGGGGACCGCCCCGGCTCTCTCCCCGCCTCCGCAGACGCGGACCCCGCCGGGACCCCCGGAACCCGCCGGCGGAGCTTCGCGGCCCCCCGGCGGGGCGGCTGCTCATTCCAGTGCGATTGGAGGAAATCCGTTATGGAACCTGTTTGCAGCGAGTGCGGCGAGCGCCGTGAACCTGTGATCATGAACGCCCGCATTCTGCGGGTGAGCTGCTGCGAGCTGCTGGTCTGCGACCTGTGCGGCTGTCAGGAGGTCCTGGTCCATACCGACGACGCCTGCCGCTTCTGCGTGGGCCAGTGCGTCTGCATCGAGTACAGCGGCGCGATGACCATGAGCATCCCGCCCCAGATCAGCGCCGACTGCGTCAGGCTGATGACCAACGGCGGCCGCTGCTGCTGAGACGCCGGGGCCGCTTTCCGTCCCCTCGGGAAGCGGCCCGCCAAAAAAGCGCCGGAGGCCAGTCCTCCGGCGCTTTTCGTTTCAGGCGTCTCCGGCCCTGCTTGAAGCATGCCGAACCACCCAAGGGGCGGCAGGCGCTAGAGTCTGTTTTAAAACCGGCGGAATGCCGGATTGGGGCGGATTTTTCTGCCAGGCAAGGCGATTTGACGCGGGAATCCTGACGGATTTCAAGTCAAATCAACGCAGTCCTGGCGGGAAAAGACGCCCCGAGACGACGTTTTGACGGTTTTAAAACAGACGCTAGGCGTCCAGCTTCTTCAGGTGCTTTGCCGCCGCCTTCAGCATCAGCTTCTTCTCCCCCGCGCCCTCGAAGTCCACCCGGACCAGGGCGTCGCCCCCCATGGGCTGGACGGACAGCACCGTCCCCCGGCCGAAGGCGCCGTGCTCCACCCGGTCCCCCGAGCTCAGGGCCATGGGCGGCGGGGCGGCCCGGCCCGCCGCCGTCCGCCGGGCCTCCTGAAAGGCGGGCCGGGCCGGACGGGCATAAGCGGGCCTCCGGGGCTCCCCGCCGGGGCTTCCCCCGCCAAAGGACCCGTAAGCGCCGCCGCCATAGGCCCCGCCGTATTCGCCGAAGCTCCCCCCGGGGCGGAGGTCCTTTCCCTCCCACTCCAGGTTCCCCTCCGGGATCTCCTCCAGGAAGCGGGAGAGGCGGTTGCTGGCCGTCTTGCCGTAGAGCATCCGCTGCCGGGCATAGGTCAGCGTCAGGCGGCGCTTCGCCCGGGTCATGGCCACATAGCACAGCCGCCGCTCCTCCTCCAGCTCCTCCTCGTCAAACTGGGCGGAGCTCCCGGGGAAGATCCCCTCCTCCATGCCCACTACGTACACCAGGGGGAATTCCAGCCCCTTGGCCGCGTGGATGGTCATCAGCGTCACGCAGTCGTCCCCGTTTTCCAGGGCGTCCAGGTCCGTGTACAGGGCAATCTCGTTGAGGAAGCCGGAAAGCGTCGCGTCCTCCGGCTGGCGGTCCAGGAAGCCCAGGATATTGGACTTCAGCTCCTGGACGTTTTCCAGGCGGCCCCGGCTCTCCAGGTCGTTCTTGTCCCGCAGGGCCTGGGTATAGCCCGTGCGCTCACAGACCTCGTCGTAGAACTCCGGCAGGGCCAGGGTCCCCCCGGCACGGCGGAGGCCGTCGATGAGGTCCGCGAACTGGAGGAGCTTCTTCGCCGGGGTCTTCAGCTCCGGGAAGAGGTCCGCGTTGCGGCAGATCTCGTAGAGGGAGGCCCCCTCCCGCTCGGCAAGCGCCGCCGCCCTGTCCAGGGTGGTGCCCCCGATGCCTCGGGGGGGATTGTTGATGATCCGCCGGAGGCGCAGGTCGTCCAGGGGGTTGTTCAGCACGCAGAGATAGGCCAGCATGTCCTTCACCTCCGCCCGGTCGAAGAACTTCATGCCCCCCACCACCTTATAGGGCACCCCGCTGCGCTTCATGGCGTATTCCAGGGCGTTGGACTGGGCATTCATCCGGTAGAGGACGGCGGCGTCCCGGAAGCTTCCCCCCCGGCCCGCCTCCGCCAGGATGTCCCCCACCACGAAGGCGGCCTCGTCCCCCTCGCTCAGGGCGGCGCGGATGTGGACGGCCTCCCCCCCGCCGTTGTCGGTCCAGAGGGTCTTCCCCTTCCGGCCCGCGTTGTTCCGGATGACGGCGTTGGCGGCGTCCAGAATGTTCTGGGTGGAGCGGTAGTTCTGCTCCAGGCGGATGACCCGGGCGTCGGGGTACTGCCGCTCGAAGCCCAGGATGTTCTCAATATCCGCCCCCCGGAAGCGGTAGATGGACTGGTCGTCGTCCCCCACCACGCAGAGGTTCCGCCTTCCCCCCGCCAGAAGGCTGGTGAGGAGGTACTGGAGATAGTTCGTGTCCTGGTACTCGTCCACCAGCACGTAGCGGAACTTCTCCTGGTAATAGGCCAGCACCTCCGGCTCCCGGCGGAAGAGGGTGACGGTGTGGAAGATGATGTCGTTGAAATCCAGGGCGTTGGCGGCGGTCAGCTTCTTCTGATAGGCGCTGTACGCCCTGGCGATCCGGCTGAGCCGCCAGTCCTGCTCGGCGCCGTGCTTTTGGGCGAACTCCTCAGGGCCCTGGTACTTGTCCTTGGCGGCGCTGATGACGGAGAGCACATTCTTGGGCGGAAAGGCCTTGTCGTCCAGGTTCAGCTCCTTCAGCACGTCCTTGAGGACCCGCTTGGAGTCGTCGGTGTCGTAGATCGTGAAGTCCTTGCCGAAGCCCAGCCGGTCGATGTCCCGCCGCAGGATGCGGACGCAGGCGGAGTGGAAGGTGGAGGCCCACACGCCCTCCGCCTGGGGGCCCAGCCGGGCGGCCAGGCGGTCCTTCAGCTCCCCGGCGGCCTTGTTGGTGAAGGTGATGGCGATGATCTCCCAGGGCTTGGGGGGGTCCACGGCGCACAGCCGCCGGGCCCGGGCGGCCTCCTGAGCATCGGGCTTTTCCGGGAACCCCTCCAGAAAGGCCAGGTCCTCTTCCCCCGCCCCCTCGGGGACCTCCCCGCAGTCGCTGCCCCGGCCATAGGTCAAAAGGTTGTAGACCCGCTGGATGAGGACGGTGGTCTTTCCGCTTCCCGCCCCCGCCAGAAGGAGAAGGGGCCCCTCGGTGGCCATGGCGGCCTCCCGCTGCATGGGGTTGAGCCGCCGGAGATCCCCGGCGATGACCTTCCGCCGGGCGGCGGCATAGCGCGCTTTGAAATCGTTCATTCCGTTCACCAGTTTCCTTTTCTCCTTAAAAATACACGTCGTTCCCCGCCTGCCTATTGTAGGACAAAACCCCTCCCGGGTCAATACCCGGGGCGGACCCGCCCCGCTTTGGTACAAAAGTTTGTAAATTTTTTATTTTCTTCTGGCGTCCCACAGCCGGGTGTGTTATACTGTACGCTGTCAAATTACGCAGTTTCCCCGGGGGGTCTTCCCCCTGCGGACAAAGGAGGTTTCTTTTATGGCCAACCGTGTGGTCGTCACCATCTGCGGAGAGGACTATACCTTCGTGGCGGAGGAGTCCGCCTCCTACATGCAAAAGGTGGGCGCCTACGTCGGCGACAAGATGGACGAGGTGCTCAACAGCACCCGGGTGGGCCGGACGGACGCCGCCGTCCTCACCGCCGCCAACATTGCCGACGAGCTCTTCAAGGCCCAGGCCGCCGCCGAGCAGCTCCGCCGCCAGATCAAGGGCTATCTGGACGAGGCCGGGAAGGCCCAGAGCCAGGCCAGCGAGCTGAAGCGGGAGATCGTCCGCCTCCAGCAGCGGCTGGACAGCCGGGGCTCCAAGTGATCCCCGAGCTCCTGGCCCCCGCCGGCTCGCCCGAGGCCCTGCGGGCCGCCGTGGAGCACGGCGCGGGGGCCGTGTACCTGGGCTGGGGGGCCTTCAACGCCCGCCGGGGGGCCCGGAACTTCTCCCAGGAGGAGTTCGCCCAGGCCCTGGCCTTCTGCCGCATCCGGGGCGTGCGGGTCTTCCTCACCCTAAACATTCTCCTCTCGGACCGGGAGCTCCCCGCCGCCCTGGAGAGTGCCCGGACCGCCTCCCGCCTGGGGGTGGACGCGGTGCTGGTCCAGGACTGGGGCCTCTTCGACCTGCTGCGGCAGGCCCTGCCGGACCTGCCCCTTCACGCCAGCACCCAGATGAGCATTTTCACTTCCGGCGGGGCCAATGAGATCGCCGCCGCCGGCTGTGAGCGGGTGGTGCTGGCCCGGGAGTGCTCGAAGGAGGAGACGGCGGCCATCTGCAAAAACTGTCCCGCCGAGATCGAGGCCTTTGTCCACGGGGCGCTGTGCATGTGCTATTCCGGCCAGTGCGCCATGAGCGCGCTGATCGGGGGCCGCTCGGGGAACCGGGGGCGCTGCGCCCAGCCCTGCCGCCTGCCCTACGGGGTCAACGGGGCGGCAAAGGGCAGGCGGCCCCTGAGCCTCAAGGACTCCTGCATGGCGGACCATCTGGGGGAGCTGGGGGACATGGGGGTGGCCTGCCTGAAGATCGAGGGGCGGATGAAATCCCCGGGCTACGTGGCCGCCGTGACCGGGATCTATGCCCGGCTTCTGGAGGAGGGGCGCGGGCCCACCCCCCAGGAGCGGGAAACCCTGGAGCGGGCCTTTTCCCGCTCCGGCTTCACCGACGCCTACTGGCGGGGAGCGAAGGGCCCCGAGATGCTGGGCTTCCGGCCGGAAAGCGCGGAGGCCCCCCCGGATGTGGAGCCCCCCCGCCGGGAGGCGGGCCGGGTCCCCGTCCGGTTCGCCTGCCGGGTGGCGGCGGGAAGCCCCTGCCTGCTGACGGCGGAGGATGGGGACGGCCATAGCGCCGCCGTCTCCGGCCCCGCGCCGGAGGCCGCCCGAAACCGGGCCCTGACGGCGGAGGAGCTGGCCGCCCGGCTGAGCAAGACCGGGGGGACCCCCTACCGCTGCGCGGGTGTGGAGACGGCGCTGGAGCCGGGCCTGTCCCTCTCCGCCGCCGCCGTCAACGCCCTGCGGCGGGAAGCTCTGGAGGCCCTGAGCGCCGCCCGGGCCCGGCCGCCCAGGCGGCGGGAGCGGGAGGTTCCGCCCCTCCCGGAGGCGGACTGCTCGGAGGCGGAGCCCCGGTTCACAGTCTCCGTCGTGAACGCCGCCCAGCTGACGGGGGGCATTCTGGACTTCCGGCCCGCCCGGGTCTATGTGCCTCTGGAGCTGCTGGCGGAGATTCCCTCCCTTCCGGAGGCGGAGACGGAGTACTGCGCGATTCTCCCCCGGGTCTGGCGGGACCGGGACGAGGACCTGCTCCGCCGCTGGCTGGAGAAGGCCCGGGACCTGGGTGTCACGGGGCTGCTGCTGGGCAACCTGGGGCACTTCCCCCTGGTCCGGGGCGGCGGCTGGCGGCTCTATGGGGACTACGGGCTGAACGTGTTCAACAGCCGCTCTCTGGCCTGGCTGGGGAAACGGGGGCTGGCGTCCGCCTGCCTCTCCTTTGAGCTGCGCTTCTCCCAGATGCGGGACCTGAAAAAAACCCTTCCCGCCGAGGCCATTGTCTACGGCCGCCTTCCCCTGATGATTACGGAAAACTGCCTGATGCAAAACGCCGGGAGCTGCCGCTGCGACCAGCCCAATTTTTTAAGCGACCGCACCGGCGCGGCCTTCCCCCTCCTCCCCGCCTTCGGCCACCGGACGGAGGTGGAGAACAGCCGCCCCCTGTGCCTGTCGGACCGCCCGGACTGGCGGCGGCTGGGCCTTTGCTACGCCCGCCTCCGCTTCACCACGGAGACGCCGGGGGACTGCGTCCGGATATACCGGAATTACCTGGAGGGCGCCGCCCCCGCCGGGGACTTCACCCGGGGGCTCTATCTGCGGGGCGTGGAGTGACGCCTCCGGATTTTTCGATGCAATCGGCAGTGCTTCCGCAACCTATCGTCAACGCGGTTGCAAAGAAGCATACACTTCTTTGCAACCGGCGGGCCATAGGCCTGTCGGGGCGCAAAGCGCCTGTGCGGTTCCTATGAAGCCAAGCACAGTGGGCCGCTCACGCGGCTTGCGGCGCTGTAAAACAGCGCCGTATGGAAACGAATCCTTTGGACTCTTTTCAGCTGTGCGGACTATAAATACAATCAATCTTTGATCGTTTGGAGCGTTATGATGAGAGAGAGCAAAGAAATCAAAGTCCGCTATCTGGCGGAGGGGCTGGAGGAGCTTCGCTGCGTCCCCGGCTCCGACTGGGTGGACCTCCGGGTGTCGGAGGACGTGGTCCTCAAGGCCGGGGAGTTCCGGCTGATCCCCCTGGGAATTGCCGTGGCCCTGCCGGAGGGGTACGAGGCCCATGTGGTCCCCCGGAGCTCCACCTTTAAGAATTACGGCCTGCTTCAGGCCAACTCCATGGGGGTGGTGGATGGGTCCTACCGGGGGGACGGGGACCAGTGGCGCTGGCCCGCCTACGCCACCCGGGACGTGAGCATTCCGAAGAACACACGGCTCTGCCAGTTCCGCATCGTGGAGAACCAGCCCCCCCTGGTGTTCACCCGGGTGGAGCGGCTGGAGGCCCCCGACCGGGGCGGCTTCGGCTCCACCGGCACGTAAGGAGGGCCTATGGCACA
Organism: uncultured Oscillibacter sp.; assembly: GCA_947577075.1. Lineage (GTDB taxonomy): Bacteria > Bacillota > Clostridia > Oscillospirales > Oscillospiraceae > Oscillibacter. Next base: position 31,955 of record CANPTW010000010.1, read on the forward strand.
GATCGTTTTGGCCTCCGGGTCCCCCCGGAGGCGGGAGCTTTTGGAGCGCATCGGCCTCACGGACTTTGTGGTCCGGGTGCCGGAGGTGGAGGAGTCCTTTCCCGAGGGGCTGACGCCGCCGGAGGTGGTGGCCTATATCTCCCGGGAGAAGGCGGAGGCCGCGGCCAGGCTCTGCGGGCCGGAGGACGTCGTCATCACCGCCGACACCATGGTCTTCCTGGACCGGGACCGCCTGGGCAAGCCCCGGGACGAACACCATGCCCTGGCAATGCTCACCGCCCTCCAGGGGCGGAAGCACACCGTCTGCACCGGCGTCACCGTCCTCCGGGGGGCCAGGCGCCTGACGGAAACGGAGTCCACCGATGTGTTCTTCCGCTCCGCCACGGAGGCGGAGCTCCGCCGCTATATCGCCACCGGGGAACCCATGGACAAGGCCGGGGCCTATGGCGTCCAGGGCCGGGGGGCCCTGCTGGTGGAGCGGCTGGAGGGGGACTTCTTCAATGTCATGGGCCTTCCGGTGCTCCGCCTGGCCAGGATGCTGGAGCGGTTCGGCGTTTCCCTGCTGTAATTCCCTCTCCCCCCCTTTTTTATCTTTGACCTTCATATAGGTGATCGGTTTGAAAAATTTCCTGAAACAGCACGGGCTCTGGGTTCTCTTCGCCGCCGCCGTTCTGTCGGTGGCCCTGGCGGTGATGTCGGTGCTCAGCGCCAACTCCTCCCCGCTGGCGAACCTGACGGGGATTCTCGTCTCCCCCTTCCGGGCGGGGTACACGGCCATCGCCAACTGGTTCAACGACCTGCAGAACTACTACAAGGACACCACGGACCTCCAGGCGGAAAACGCCGCCCTGCGCCGGCAGATCGCCCAGATGGAGGAGACTATCCGCCAGGCGGAAGCCGACGTGGAGGAGAACGCCAAGCTCCGGGAGCTGCTGGACCTGACGAAGCAGCGCCGGGACCTGACGGACTTCGAGGCCTGCATGATCACGGAGCACGAGGTGACCAACTGGACCTCCTCCCTGACCCTGAACAAGGGGACCTCCCTGGGCATCGAGGCGGGGGACTGCGTCATCGACGAGTGCGGAAACCTGGTGGGCGTCGTCAGCAAGGCGGGGACCAACTGGTCCACGGTGCTGACCCTGGTGGACACGGACACCTCCCTGGGCGCCCAGGTCTTCCGGACCAAGGACCTGGGGGTGGCCCAGGGGGACTTCTCCCTCATGCGGGAAAGCCGCCTGCGGCTGGACTACCTGCCGGCGGACTGCTCTCTCCTGCCCGGGGACGTGGTGGTGACCTCCGGCCTTAACGGTTACTACCCCTCCGGGCTGGTCATCGCCTCCGTGGAAGAGCTCCGCAAGGACGACTCCGGTGCCTCCTCCTACGCCATCCTGGCCCCGGAGACGGATTTAGACGCCCTGACGGAGGTCTTCGTCATCAAATCCTTTGAGATCGTCACCTGACGCCGGAGGCTCTGTATGATCGCGAGAAACGAAACCATCTTCAAATGGTCCCTTTACGCCGCCGCCACGGCCCTCTGCCTCCTCATTCAGGGGGGGCTGCTCCAGCGGCTGGCCGTCTGGGGCATGATCCCCTTCCTCTATCCCCTTCTGGCGGCCATTCCCGCCACCTTCGAGGGGCCCCTGGCGGGGACTATCTTCTCCCTGGCGCTGGGCATGGTCTGCGACCTGCTCCTGCCGGGGCCCATTCCCTGCCTGTATACCCTGATCTTCCCCCTGGCGGGCCTGTGCGCCGGGCTGCTGTCCCAAAGCTGGCTGCCCGCCGGGTTTCTCTGCTCCCTGGTTTCCGCCGCCGCCGCCTTCCTGCTTCACGGCGGCTTCCGCTGCCTCCTTCTCTGGATGCAGGGCAAGGCCGCCTGGGAGGCCGGGGCCCTGGTCATGCTGCGGGAGTTCTGTGTCACGGTTCCCTTCTCCGTTCCCCTGACGCTGCTTTACCGCTCCGTCTTCCGGAAAACCCACCTGGACGACTGATGTCCCCGGCAGGGCCCGGAAAAAAGCGTCCCCTCCTCCCCCGCCGCCGGGCCTCCGGCCCGGCTTCGCCCGGTTCCCCTTCGGGAAACTCCATCATAGAAAGGCGCCTTATGGACCGCAAGGAAATGCAAAATACCCGTCTCTATCTGCTGGCCGCCCTCCTGGCGGTGGCGCTGGCCGCCTATCTCTTCGTGCTTTACGACGTGCAGGTCATTCATCACGACGACTACGCCGCCCAGGCCATCCGCTCCATCGTCCGCCCGGAGAAGGTGGAGGCCTCCCGGGGCATCATCACGGACCGCAACGGCAGGCCCCTGGTTTCCAACCGCTCCACCTATGACCTGACCTTCGACGCGAACCTCCTCCGCCCGGGGGACGACGACAACGAGGCCATCCTCCGCCTGGTCCAGCTCTGCCAGTCCGAGGGCGTGGCCTGGAGCGACAACCTGCCCATCTCCCGCCGGGCCCCCTACACCTACACCGTGGACCAGATGGACGGGCAGCAGCGGAAGCTCTTCCTGGCCTACCTCAAGAGCCTGAAGCCCTGCGCCGAGGCCCTGGGGGAATACCTCCTCCGCCACCCGGAGGCGGTTTCCACCCCGGAGCCCGAGCCCGAGGAGGGGGCCGCCCCCGCCGAGGAGCTCTCCCCCAAGAAGCGGGCCCAGGACCTTCTGGACCGCCTGGTCCCCGACGATCTGACGGAGGAGCTGCTGACGGACGCCGGGGTCACCCCCGCCCAGCTCATCGGCGCCATGCGGGGGGAGCTGGACATCCCCGAGCACTACACCATGACCCAGGCCCGGATGGTCCTGGGGGTCCAGTACGAGCTCTCCGTCCGGAAGCTGGACAATTACGCCGCCTACGTCCTGGCCCAGGACATCGACACCCCCTTCATCTCCCTCCTCAGCGACGGGAACTACGCCGGGGCCAAGGTGACCCTCTCCTCCGTCCGGGAGTATGAGACTACCAGCGCCGCCCATATTCTGGGCTACGTGGGCAAAATCGGCATCGAGGACGACTATCCCTCTTTAAAGGAAAAGGGCTACGATTACGACGACCTCATCGGCAAGGAGGGGGCGGAGCTGGCCTTTGAGGACTACCTCAAGGGCAAGGACGGCCGCCGGATGGTGGCCACCAACGACGAGGGCAAGGTCACCGGGGAATTCTACTCCACGGAGCCCGAGCCCGGGAACATCGTGGAGCTGACCATCGACCTGGACTTCCAGACCCAGGTGGAGAACTGCCTGGCGGAGACCGTCGCCCGGCTGAACGCCGACGGCGACGAGAAGCGGGGCGCGGGGGCGGCGGTGGTCCAGGTGGGCACCGGCGAGGTGCTGGCCCTGGCCTCCTACCCCTCCTATGACCTCTCCACCTGGCGGGAGGACTTCGCCCAGCTCAACGCCGACCCCCGCACCCCCATGTACAACCGGGCCACCATGAACGGCTATCCCCCCGGCTCCACCCTGAAGCCCTTCACCGCCATGGCGGCCCTGCTGGACGGGAAGGTGACGTTGAAAGAGAAAATCAAGGACACGGGTTCCTGGCGCTACCCCGGGGACGAGCAGAACAGCTACGCCAACTGCTGGAAGCGCTCGGGCCACGGAAACCTGAACGTCACCGGGGCCATCACCAACTCCTGCAACTACTTCTTCGCCGAGATGGGCTTCCGCCTGGAAATGGAGGGGCTTCGGAAATACCTGGTCCAGTTCGGCCTGGGGGAGAAAACCGGCATCGAGATTCCCGAGACCGCCGGGCTCCTGCCGGAGAACCCCCAGGGCCAGAACCAGGCCCCCTGGGCGGCCTTCGGCCAGGGCTCTCAGCTCTACTCTCCCCTCCAGCTGGCAAACTATATCGCCACCCTGGTTTCCGGCGGGAAGCACTGCCAGGCCCACCTGCTGAAAACGGCCAAGACCTATGACAACTCCGCCGTGGTGGCCGTGGGGAACACGGAGCCCCTGAACACCGTCGACATCAGCGAGGAAAACCTCCGGGCGGTGAAGGAGGGCATGAAGGGCCTGGTGGAGGGGACCCTCTCCCCCTACTTCCGCAGCTGCGTAGTCTCCGCCGGGGCCAAGACCGGCACCTCCCAGGTCCGGGCGGACACGAAGAACCACGGCGTCTTCGTCTGCTTCGCCCCCTACGACGACCCGGAGATCGCCGTGGCCATCGCCATCGAGCGGGCGGACGCCGGCGCGGCCCTGGCCTCCACGGCGGTGAACATTCTCAACGCCTACTTCACCCCCGGCGCGGACGCCGCCTCCGTCACCGGGGAGAATCAGCTGCTTCCCTGACGGGCGGGGCCTTTTCCCGGGGCCCTTTTACGCAAGGGGGCTTTGCCTCCCTCCCCGGAAAGGGGCCGCGTCCCCTTTTATCCTACAAACAAGGAGTTTTCCGCATGAACGTTCCTGCCGTCTTCGACTCCCGCGACGCCCACTGCAAGAAGCCCTACGGCGCCCTTCCCTGCGGGAAGGAGTGGTCCCTCACCTGCCGCCCCCTCTCCCAGGAGGGCTTTACCCACTGCTCCGTCATCCTCCGCCGGGAATTTGCCGGCCACGAGATGGAGGCCGAGATGCCCTTCTCCGGCTTCCAGGAGGACCGGGCCTGCTTCTCCCTCTCCCTCCTCCCCTTCTCCTCGCCGGAGCTGGTCTGGTACTGGTTCCGCTTCTGGCGGGACGACGGAACCGGCTGCTTTCTGGACAAAACCGGCTACCGCAGCCAGGGGGACCCCATCCCCTGGCAGCTCACCGTCTATGAGGAGCGCCCTACCCCCGCCTGGTTCGGGGAGGGCGTGACCTACCAGATCTTCCCGGACCGCTACTGCCGCCTCTCCCTTCCCGACCCGTCGGGCCTCATCGGCGGCCGCTGGGTCCACGAGAACTGGGAGGACGTGCCCGCCTGGCGGCCGGAGGACGGCGAGATCAAAAACCGGGACTTCTTCGGCGGCTCCCTGGAGGGCGTCGCCGCCCATCTGGACGACCTGGCGGCCCTGGGGGTGGAGAGCCTGTACTTCTGCCCCATCTTTGAATCCGCCTCCAACCATCGGTACAACACGGCGGATTACCGGAAAATTGACCCCCTCCTGGGAACGGAGGAGGACTTCCGGAGCCTCTGCGCCCAGGCCCGGGAGAAGGGCATCCGGGTGATTCTGGACGGCGTCTTCAACCACACCGGCTCCCAGAGCGTCTACTTCAACGCCGACGGCTTTTATCCCACCCTGGGGGCCGCCCAGAGCAGGGAGAGCCCTTATTACGATTGGTTCCACTTCAGCGAATGGCCCTGGGCCTATGAATCCTGGTGGGGCATCAGCACCCTGCCCAACGTCCGGGAGGACTGCCCGGACTACGTGGACTATATCATCGAGGGCCGGGACTCCGTGGTGAAGCACTGGCTCCGGGCGGGGGCCTCCGGCTGGCGGCTGGACGTGGCGGACGAGCTTCCGGACGGCTTCATCGAAAAGCTCCGCTCCGCCGTGGAGGAAACCGACCCCGACGCCCTGGTCCTGGGAGAGGTCTGGGAGGACGCCAGCAACAAGATCTCCTACTCCCAGCGCCGCCGCTACCTCCTGGGCCGGGAGCTCCACGGCGTGATGAACTACCCCTTCCGCACGGCCCTGCTGGCCTACCTCCTGGGGGGCGGCGGCGAGTCCTTCCGGGAGGCCATGGAAACCCTCCGGGAGAACTATCCCCCCGCCGCCTTCTTCTCCGCCCTGAACTTCCTGGGGACCCACGACACCCCCCGCGTCCTGACCATACTGGGGGGCCGCCCCCTTCCCGAGGGCCGGGAGGCCCAGTCCGCCTTCCGCCTCACCCCCGGGGAGCGGGAAACCGCCCGGGTCCGCCTCCGCCTGGCGGCGGCGGTGCTCTTCACCTTCCCCGGCTCCCCCATGATCTACTACGGCGACGAGGCCGGCATGGAGGGGGCGGCGGACCCCTTCAACCGGGGGACCTATCCCTGGGGGCGGGAGGACCGGGAGCTTCTCGAGTGGTTCTCCCGGCTGGGGACCCTGCGCAAGGGCCGGGCCTCCCTCCGCCGGGGGGACCTCCGCTGGCTGGAGGCGGAGGGGCCGCTGCTGTCCTACGTCCGGGAACTCCCCGGAGAGAGCACCCTTACCCTGGTGAACGCCGGCGGCGGGGAGCGGAGCTTCTCCCTTCCCGAGGCGGACTACCGGGACCTTCTCACCGGCGAACCCGTCCCCGGCGGGCAGGTGCCGGCGCCTCCCCACAGCGTCCGGCTGCTGGGAATCGGCTGAGAATTTTAGGGTCTGTTCCCACAGGCCCAAACGCATGTCTTTCCGGCAAATGTTGCCGTCTGCGGCGTTAAAAATCTGCCCGGAAATCCGCACACTTGGTTTGTGTGAACAGACCCCGGCAAATTGTTTCACGTGAAACACTCCCCGCCCAAAAGGGCCCCTGTCCAACAGGGGTCCTTTTTGCGCAGACCCTCCCTCCGCGCCTCCCTGGAAGCGGGCCCCTGTCCGGGCGGCATTGGCGGCGGAGCGGAGATGTATGCCGCCTGTTTTTGCCGCTTTGGCGGGGGCCTCCCTGTTTCACGTGAAACTTTTTCGCCAAATGGCTCCATTTTTAGAAAAATTGTGGGATTTGACCTTGCAAGGCCCCTCGGCCCTTGCTATAATGATGGTTACATATGGCCCGGACCGGCTCCGGTTTTGGGCTCCGCCCGGATCACGGCAGAGGTCCGGCCTCCGGCGGGGGCTTTGCTTTTTCCGGCGGAGTTCCGCCCGCCTGGCGGGAAAATCGGTAAAGTAGGTGCTTTTGTGGCAAAAATCATTGCAGTAGTAAACCAAAAGGGCGGCGTGGGGAAAACGACCACCTGCGTCAATCTCGCCGCCGCCCTGACGGAGGCGGGGAAGCGCGTCCTTCTCTGCGACTTTGACCCCCAGGCCAACGCCACCTCCGGCATGGGCGTGGACAAGACCGTCTCCAAGGGGGTCTACTCCGCCCTAATCGGGGAACTCCCCGCCGGGGAGGCGGTGGTCCGCACCCGCTATGGGGACGTGCTGCCCTCCAACAAGGCCCTGGCGGGGGCGGGGGTGGAGCTCATCGGCATGGAAAACCGGGAGTTTCTGCTGAAGCACGCCCTGGCCCCCCTGCGGGAGGACTATGACTTCCTTCTTGTGGATTGCCCTCCCTCCCTGGAGCTTCTGACGCTGAACGCCCTGTGCGCCGCGGACTCCATCCTGGTGCCGGTGCAGTGCGAGTACTTCGCCCTGGAGGGGCTCAGCGACCTGATGAACACGGTCCGGCTGGTGCGGCGGTCCCTGAATCCCTCCCTGGAGCTGGAGGGCGTGCTTCTGACCATGTTCGACGGGCGGACGAACCTGGCCCTGCAGGTGGCGGAGGAAGTGAAGCACTACTTCCCCGGCAAGGTGTACGCCGCGGTCATTCCCCGGAACATCCGCCTTTCCGAGGCCCCCAGCCACGGAAAACCCATCAGCGCCTATGACCGGGCCTCCCGGGGGGCGGACGCCTACTCCGCCTTTGCCTCCGAATTTATGAGGCAGAGCGGGGCCCCGGGCTGATGGCGGCAGGCAGTGCAGAGCAAGGGGGAGGGCGCCGGAGGCGCCGCCTGCACCCGCCGGGGCTGCCGGTCCTTTGGCCGGCCGCCGGAATGCTTCCCCCTGAAAGGAGCGTGTTCTTGTGGCAAGCAAAAAGCCCTCCGGACTGGGACGGGGCTTGGGCGCCCTGCTTGGCGACGACGTATTAAAACCCGAGGCAGCGGGGAACCTGTATTTACCCATCTCCCAGGTGGAAAGCTGCTCCGCCCAGCCCCGGAAGCTCTTTGACGAGGCGGCCCTGGCGGAGCTGGCGGATTCCATCCGGGAGCACGGGGTCATCCAGCCCCTGACGGTGCGGAAGCTCTCCTCCGGCTATTATCAGATCATCGCCGGGGAGCGCCGCTGGCGGGCCGCCCGGCTGGCGGGGCTCAGCGAGGTTCCCGCCGTGGTCGTCGAGGCCGACGACCAGAAGGCGGCGGAGCTGGCCCTGGTGGAAAATCTCCAGCGGGAGGACCTGAACCCCATGGAGGAGGCCGCCGGCTTCCAGTCCCTGATTCAAACCTATCACATGACCCAGGAGGAGGCCGCCCGGCGGGTGGGGAAATCCCGCAGCGCCGTGGCCAACGCCATGCGGCTTCTGGGCCTCCAGGGCGGCGTGCGGAAGCTGGTGGAGGAGGGAAGCCTCTCCGCCGGGCACGCCCGGACCCTGCTCCCCCTCTCCCCCGCCCTTCAGGAGCAGGCGGCGGAGGCCGTGATCCGGGGCCAGCTCTCCGTCCGGCAGACGGAGGCCCTGGTGAAACGGATGCTGGAGGAGCCCGAGGAGGAGCCGGACCTTCCCGCGCCGCCCAGGGAGGTGGATTACACCCTGGAGGCCCAGGTGGCCCTGTCCAACAAGCTGGGCCGGGGGGTCAAGATCGTCATGGGCCGGAAGAAGGGGCGGATCGAGCTGGAGTACTACGGCGTGGACGATTTGAACGATCTTCTGGAAGCCCTGGAGCTCTTGAAGGTCGGGCGGAAAGGACCGGAGGCATGAAGCTGGAAAAACGAAGCGGCGGAGGCCCCGCGGAACCGGAGGAGGAAGCCGTCCCCAGGGGGAAAAAGCCCGTTGTGGTCTATATCATGGTGCTGTTCATCGCCGCCTTTCTGCTGATGGCCTGGTCCTTCGCCTCCCACCAGCGGAGCAACACCGAGGCCCTGGGGCGGCTGCAAAGCTCCGTCACCGCCATGCAGGAGGTCCAGGACCTCCAGGACCAGATCATCGCCCTGCAAAAGGAGCTGGCGGAGGCGGAAAAGCGGGTGGAGGAGCTGGAGGACGAGGCGGAGAGCCGGCAGAGCGAACAGGAGACCAAGGAGCGGGAGCTGGAGGCTATGGATCTCCTCTACTCCCTGCAGCAGCGGTACTCCGCTAAGGATTACACGGCCTGCCGGGAGATTCTGGACCGCATGGAGTCCGGCGGCCTGACGGAGGCCCTCCGGGACGGCCAGCCCACGCCGGACAGCGTCACCGCTCCCCGCAGGCGCTTCCAGCAGCTCAAAGCCGCCGTGGAGGCCCGGGAGGCGGAGGCGGAAGAGGCGGAGCAATGACCCGGATGGGCCGGGTCCCGGCCCGGGCGGCGGCCTTCCGGCCATTGTCTGGAGGAAGAAAACCGAACGGACAGGTAAGCCCTCTTCTCCACCAGGGAAACATCCCCTTTGGAACGGGGCGCCTCCCCCCCAACTGCCGCATAAGCGGCGGCGGAAAAAGAAGGACAGACGATTCTGCGAGAGACACCCCCCCGCCCCGGAAGGGGCGCGCAAAATTCCGTTTCACGTGAAACAAACCTATTCCCTACATGGTATCAATTTTAGGAAAGAAGGAAATCATCATGCTTGACATCCGCTTTATCCGGGAGAATCCCGACATCGTCCGGGAGAACATCAAAAAGAAATTCCAGGACGCGAAGCTCCCCCTCGTCGACGAGGTCATCGACCTGGACGCCCGGCACCGCGCCGCCATCGCCGAGGCGGACCAGCTCCGCTCCAACCGGAACGCCCTGTCCAAACAGATCGGCATGCTGATGGGCCAGGCGAAAAAGGACCCCGCCAAGCTCCAGGAGGCGGAGGCCGTCAAGGCCCAGGTTAAGGAGCAGGCGGACCGCCTGGCGGAGCTGGAGAAGCTGGAGGACGAGCTGTCCGGCGAGCTCCATAAGCGGATGCTGGTCATCCCCCAGATCATCGATCCCTCGGTGCCCATCGGCAAGGACGACAGCGAGAATGTGGAGGTCCAGCGCTTCGGCGAGGCGAAAACGCCGGACTTCCCCATCCCCTACCACACGGAGATCATGGAGTCCTTCGGCGGCATCGACCTGGACGCCGCGGGGCGGGTTTCCGGCAACGGGTTCTACTACCTCCTGGGGGACATCGCCCGGCTCCACGAGGCCGTGCTGGCCTATGGCCGGGACTTCATGATCGGCAAGGGCTTTGTCTACTGCATCCCCCCCTTCATGATCCACGGCAACGTGGTGGAGGGCGTCATGAGCCAGACCGACATGGACGGCATGATGTACAAAATCGAGGGGGAGGACCTCTATCTGATCGGCACCAGCGAGCACTCCATGATCGGCCGGTTCATCGACCAGATCCTTCCCACGGAAAAGCTGCCCCAGGTTCTGACCTCCTACTCCCCCTGCTTCCGCAAGGAGAAGGGCGCCCACGGCATCGAGGAGCGGGGCGTGTACCGCATCCACCAGTTTGAGAAGCAGGAGATGATTGTCGTCTGCAAGCCGGAGGAGTCCCCCATGTGGTACGAGAAGCTGTGGCAGTACTCCGTGGAGCTGTTCCGCTCCCTGGAAATTCCCGTGCGGCAGCTGGAGTGCTGCTCCGGCGACCTGGCGGACCTGAAGGTCAAGAGCTGCGACATCGAGGCCTGGTCCCCCCGGCAGCAGAAGTACTTCGAGGTCTGCTCCTGCTCCAACCTGGGAGACGCCCAGGCCCGGCGGCTCCGCATCCGCTATAAGGACGAGTCCGGCAAGACCCAGCTGTGCCACACCCTCAACAACACCTGCGTGGCCCCGCCCCGGATGCTGATCGCCTTCCTGGAGAACAACCTCCAGGCCGACGGCACCGTGATCATCCCCGAGATCCTCCGGCCTTACATGGGCGGGACGGAGAAGCTTGTGCCCCAGAAATAACAACGGAGCGTATTGCGCTTTTGATTTTATTACAGACCGTTAAACCGCTTTCCAGCCGATGGGAGCCCGGCGGACGGGGAAAGGTCCGTCCGGGGCCGCTGGAAGGGCTGTATTCCGGTCTGTGCCCCGCATCCCTTGCGGCGCAAGGGATGCGGGGATGAGTCCTGTCGAAGGGCCCGTGAGGGAACCTGCGGACTCCCCTTTGCCTCCGCCCTGAATGCGCGGAGGGGGGGCTTGGAGCGGGCGGCCGCCGGTCCCCCTACAACTTCATTTGGAAGGGAAGATCCTGTATGGCAGAAAAAACCAGCGGCTTTTTCGCCGAGTTTAAGACCTTCATCGCCCGGGGCAACGTGATGGACATGGCGGTGGGCGTCATTGTCGGCGGAGCCTTTTCCAACATCACCAACTCCCTGATCAACGACATCGTCATGCCCCTTCTGGGCATCTTTACCAACAGCGTCTCCTTCGCGGAGATGGAGGTACAGGTCGGCCCCGCCGTGGTCACCTACGGCAACTTCATTCAGGCCGTTTTGAACTTCCTCATTATGGCCTTTGTGGTCTTCTGCCTGGTGAAGGCCCTGAACAGCTTCCACAAGAAGAAGGAGGAGGCCCCTCCCCCGCCGCCTCCGGGCCCCTCCGCCGAGGAGGCGCTGCTGACGGAGATCCGGGACCTGCTGCGGGAAAAATGATGGAAGCCATCCTCCGGGAGGGGCTGGAGGCCCTCTCCCTCCCCTCCGGCGGCGTTCCGGCCCTGGTCCGCTACGGAGAGCTGCTGGCGGAGAAAAACAAGGTCATGAACCTCACCGCCATCACGGACCCCGCCGGGACGGCCCGGCTCCACTTTCTGGACAGCGCCGCCCTGCTGACCCTGGCGGACTTTCGGGGAAAGGCCGTGGTGGACGTGGGCACCGGGGCGGGCTTCCCGGGCCTTCCCCTGAAAATCCTGGAGCCCTCCATCCGCCTGACCCTGCTGGACGCCCAGCGGAAGCGGGTGGACTTCCTGGAGGAGGTCTGCCGGGACCTGGGCCTCGGGGACGTGGAATGCGTCCACGGCCGGGCGGAGGAGTTCGCCGGGGAGCGCCGGGAGTCCTTCGATCTGGCGGTAAGCCGGGCGGTGGCGGCCCTTCCGGTGCTGGCGGAGCTGTGCCTGCCCCTGGTGAAGCCCGGGGGAGCCTTCCTGGCCATGAAGTCCGTGGGCTCCGGAGAGGAGCTGAACGCCGCCGGACGGGCGGTGCAGCTTCTGGGGGGGCGGCTGGAACGGCCCCTGGACTATGCCATTCCCGGCACCGACGTCCGGCACCGGCTGGTCATTCTCACAAAAATTGGGGAAACCCCAAAAAAATATCCCAGAACGTTTGCAAAGATCAAGAAGAATCCGCTATAATAGAACGTGTCAAAGCTCCGCCCGGGATCTCCCGGCGGAAAATGGGAAGGGGGCGTGCTCCATGGCGGGCCAATGCGTCGCCGTAGTCTCCGGCAAGGGGGGCACGGGCAAGACCTCGTTCACCGCGGGGGTGGGCTCCGCCCTGGCGCAGTCCGGACTGCGGGTCCTGTGCGTGGACTGCGACGTGGCCCTGCGGAACCTGGACCTGGCCCTGGGGCTGACGGACCGGGCCCTGATGGACTTCACCGACGTGGCCCAGGAGCGCTGCCCCCTGGAGACGGCGGCGGTGGAGCACCCGGACATCCCCGGGCTCTTTCTGCTGACGGCCCCCGCCCGCAGCCGGGGCCGCCCGGTGAGCGAGGAGCAGATGGCCGCTTTGCTGGAAAAGGCCCGGGAGGGCTATGACTACTGCTTTTTGGACGCTCCGGCGGGCCTGGACGGCGGGTTCCGCCTGGCCACCTGCCGGGCGGACCGGGCCGTGGTGGTGGCCACGGCGGACGCCTCCTCCCTGCGGGACGCGCAGCACACCGTGATGGAGCTCCATCAGTTTCCCACGGGGCGGCTCCACCTGGTGGTGAACCGGGTGCGGAAAAAGCTGCTGCGCAGCATGCACGCCACCATTGACGACGCCATCGACCGGGCGGGCCTCCCCCTGATCGGCGTCATTCCCGAGGACGACGCCCTGCCCCTGTATCTGAACCAGGGCGTGCCCCTGCTGCTGCACAGCAGCCAGGGGGCGGCGGCGGCCTATCGAAACATTGCCAGGCGGATGCAGGGCCAGCGGGTCCCCCTGCTGCGCATCCGGTAAGCCGCCTTTCCCCGGCGGGAAGGGATATCCGCCGGCCCCCCCAGGCTTCACTCTGGCGGCGTCCAGCGGAGGCCGCTTTCAGACCGCTCGAAAGGAGTACGACATGAACATCGCCCTAATGGCCCATGACAACAAAAAGGAGCTGATGGTCCAGTTCTGCACGGCCTACGCCGGAATCCTGGCCCGGCACCAGCTTTACGCCACCAACACCACCGGCCACATGGTGGCGGACGCCACCGGCCTGGACGTGCACTGCTTTTTGACCTATGCCCACGGCGGAAGCCAGCAGATCGGCGCCCGCATCTCCTATAACGAGTTTGACATGGTGCTGTTTTTCAACGATCCCGCCAACGAGGACCGGGCCGACGACATCTCCTACATTTCCCGCCTCTGCGACCAGAACCGGGTCCCCTTCGCCAGCAACATCGCCACGGCGGAGATGCTGGTCCTGGGCCTCTCCAGGGGCGACCTCGACTGGCGGCTCATTGTCAACCCCTCCACCTCCCGGCCCCTGGCCTGAGTCGTTTCAACGGGTCCCGCCAAACCGGGGGCAGCACAAAAACCCTGAGCGGCAGGGCGGTTCGCCGTTTTTGGCGGTCCCGCTCTTCCGTGTTTGCGTGCGCCCAAAACGGGCGCCTGCGGGGCGGGGCCCCGGGAAGGCCCCCTTCCGATTGGCCGCCGAAGGCTTGCTCCGGCGGCTTTGCCGCTTCCGCCCCGGAAAGGGAGGCCATAATGCCCATGATGATTCGACGCTACCGGCCGGAGGACTGCGGGACTCTGGCAGAGCTGTTTTACCGCACCGTCCACACCGTGAACCGGGCGGATTACACCCCGGAGCAGGTAAACGCCTGGGCGCCGGGGACTGTGGACCTCTCCCGGTGGGACCGGAGCTTCCGGGCCCATTACAGCCTGGTCGCCCTCCGGGGCGGCGTTATCATCGGCTTCGGCGACATCGACCCGGCGGGTTACCTCGACCGGCTGTACGTCCACGCGGACTATCAGAGGCAGGGAACCGCCTCCGCCCTCTGCGACGGGCTGGAGGCGGCGGTTCCGGGGAAAATCACGGTCCACGCCTCCCTTACGGCCCGGCCCTTTTTTGAAAAGCGGGGCTACAAGGTCCTCCGGGAACAGCAGGTGGAGCGGCGGGGCGTGCTGCTCACCAACTGCGTCATGGAGAAGGAGCCGGAGCTGCGGCGGAGATCCGCCGGGGCCCCGGGCGGGGCGGACCTTTTTCCGAAGGACTTCCGGGGAAGCCCTTGACATTTCCGAAAAAAACGCATATAATCACAGCAATTTCACCGCAATGACGCCGCAGCAGTACTCCCTGCGCCAGCCCCCAGAGAGGGACCCCTTGGCTGAAAGGGTCCCGGCCCGGCCCGGAGGAAGGACAGCGGCGGAGCGGGGACGGAAACGTCCACGGCCCCCTCCCCGTACCAGGAGGAACGAAGGAGGCGCAAGCCTTGAATTTGGGTGGCACCACGAAGCGATGAGCGCTATCGTCCCAAAGCCGGTTTTGGGAGGAGGGCGCTTTTTTTGACGCCCCCGGACCCCAAGCCGCCAACACGAACGAAAAGGAGCAGCGTTATGGCTAAACAGACCCCCCGCACCCTCTCCGGCTTTATGGAGCTCCTCCCCGCCCCCCAGCGGCAGATGGAGCGGATGATGGAGATCCTGCGGAACACCTACGCCCTCTATGGCTTCACCCCCCTGGACACCCCGGTTATCGAGTCCAGCGAGGTCCTTCTGGCCAAGGGCGGCGGCGAGACGGAAAAGCAGATCTACCGCTTCCAGAAGGGGGACGCGGACCTCTCCCTCCGCTTCGACCTGACGGTCCCCCTGGCAAAGTATGTGGCCCTGCACTACAGCGACCTGACCTTCCCCTTCCGGCGCTTCCAGATCGGCAAGGTCTACCGGGGGGAGCGGGCCCAGCGGGGCCGCTTCCGGGAGTTCTATCAGGCGGACATCGACGTGATTGGGGACGGGAAGCTCTCCATCCTCAACGAGGCGGAGATTCCCGCCATCATCTACAAGACCTTCTCCGCCTTAGGGCTCCGGCGCTTCCGCATCCGGGTGAACAACCGGAAAATCCTGAACGGGTTTTACGCCTCCCTGGGCCTTGCGGACAAAGCGGGGGACGTCATGCGGACGGTGGACAAGCTGGAGAAGATCGGCCCGGAGAAGGTCCGGGAGATCCTGACCGGGGACCTGGGCGTCGGCCCGGAGCGCGCCGGGGAAATCCTGGACTTCATCGCCATCACCGGAGAGACGGAGGAAATCCTCTCCGCCCTGGAGGCCCGCCGGGGCCGGAACGAAGTTTTCGACCAGGGCGTGGACGAGCTGAAGACCGTTGTCAAGCACCTGGGGGCCTTCGGCGTCCCGGCAGAGAACTTTGCCGTGGACCTCACCATTGCCCGGGGGCTGGACTATTACACCGGAACCGTCTATGAAACGGTGCTTTTGGACCACCCGGAGATCGGCTCCGTGTGCTCCGGGGGGCGGTATGATAACCTAGCGAAATATTACACCGATAAACAACTCCCCGGAGTGGGCATTTCCATCGGTTTGACCCGGCTGTTTTACGTTTTGGGAGAACAGGGCATGCTGAATCCGGAGCTGAACACGGCTCCGGCGGACGTGCTGATCCTCCCCATGACGGAGGACCTGAGCGCCGCCATCGCCCTGGCGACGGAGCTCCGGGAGAACGGCGTCCGGGCCCAGCTCCACTGCGAGGAGAAGAAGTTCAAGCAGAAGATCTCCTATGCCGACAAGCTGGGGATTCCCTATGTCATCTTCCTGGGTGAGGATGAGATCAACGCCGGGGTGGTGGCGTGCAAGGACATGGCCACTGGGGAACAGACCAAACTGGACGCTAAGGCTACCATTTACCGCATTAAGGCGGGGCTGGACGCCCGGAACAGGGGGTTTGTCATCCGGGGATGACGGGGCTTGTTCTCGCCCTTCGGGCGGGGCGGATTGGCGGTCAGCGATGGCTGGGCAATGCACCCCCCATTCTCTCTTTTGCGAAAAGAGAGAATGCGCCGTGCACGGTGGAAGAGAGAAAACGGGGGCGCGCAGGCAGTGCCTCCGGTTCCAGGCATATCTTCTGCCCGCGGCGTGGTGCGGGCGGGGGTTTGTCCCGCGAAGAATCATCTGCCCTTCTCTTTCCGCTGCCGCTAATCCGGCGGTTGGGGAAGTCTTCCAATATCCAATATCATGGTTCCAGGAGCTCCGCCATGAGCTGTGCCCCGAAACGGACGCCAATATAAAAGGATTCCTCCGCTTGTTTGTCCGCCAG
The DNA here is from genome assembly GCA_947577075.1 of uncultured Oscillibacter sp. Classification (GTDB taxonomy): domain Bacteria; phylum Bacillota; class Clostridia; order Oscillospirales; family Oscillospiraceae; genus Oscillibacter. Next base: position 48,115 of record CANPTW010000010.1, read on the forward strand.
GACCTCGATACTCGGTTTCAGAGCTTCCGCAACCGCTTCCTCTACGGCGCGAAGCTGTGTCACGATTTTTTGCTCCTCCTCCCTCTGGGGGTTCTCCAAAGTGGAAAGCGTCTTGAGTATGGGAAGGCGGTCGTGGTATATCTGCGCTAAGAGATCCGGCATGGGAACATCTCCTTTAAAAAATATTGCACTTGTTGTTCACTTATAGTATCATACTAAAAGTGCTAAGTCAAGAGGTTATATGGAGACTAAGAAAATTTTTAGTGAGCGGCTCCGTGAGCTGCGTAACAGCCAGTCTGTCAGCCAGATGCAGCTTGCCAACGCATTGGGACTGACACAAAATTCAATCGGCATGATGGAGCGGGGCTACCGTGGGACCACCATTGAGAAACTGGCCCTGCTGGCGGAATATTTTCATGTATCCGCGGACTATCTGCTGGGGATTACGGATGACCCCACTTGGCGCGGCGGGCCCGGAGAAACGGCCTGACCGGAGGTGCAGACCCAAAGCAAGCGCCGGGGTAGCGGCAGCGGAAAGAGAAGAAAGTCGATTCTTCGAGATCCAAAACCCCCGCTCAATCCACGCCGCGGGCAGAAGATATGCCTGGAACCGGAGGCAGCTCTTCCGCGCCCCTCGTTTTCTCTCTTCCACCGTGCACGGCGCATTCTCTCTTTTCGCAAAAGAGAGAATGGGGGGTGCAAATGGACCAGCCCCCAAAGGGCTGTTGACTCCCCCGCCCACCAGGGCGACTACGAACTGTATCTATATAGAATAATACAACAATTTGTAATAGAAAAGAGGCACTCTTATGACACAAAACCGCACCCACACCTGCGGCCAGCTCCGCGCCGAGGACGCGGGGAAAACCGTCAAGCTCTCCGGCTGGCTGGAGAACATCCGGGAGGTCGGCTCCGAGCTGGCCTTCATCGTCCTCCGGGACTTCTACGGCACCACCCAGATCGTGGCGGAAACCCCGGAGATGGTGGCCCGGTTCAAGGCCGTCAACAAGGAATCCACGATCTCCGTGGAGGGCCTCGTCCGGGAACGGGCCAGCAAAAACCCCAAGCTCCCCACCGGCGACATCGAGGTCGTCCCCGAAAAGGTGGAGGTCCTGGGCCGCTGCCGGCACAACGAGCTGCCCTTCCAAGTGAACCGCAGCCGGGAGGCCGACGAGGCCCAGCGCCTCAAGTACCGCTACCTGGACCTGCGGAACCCGGCGGTGAAGGACAACATCGTCCTGCGGTGCCATGTAGTCTCCGCCATCCGCAAGGCCATGGAGGACCACGGCTTCCTGGAGATCACCACGCCGATCCTGACCGCCTCCTCCCCCGAGGGGGCCCGGGACTACCTGGTCCCCGCCCGGAATCATCCGGGGAAATTCTACGCCCTGCCCCAGGCTCCTCAGCAGTTCAAGCAACTCCTCATGACCTCCGGCTTTGACCGCTATTTCCAGATTGCCCCCTGCTTCCGGGACGAGGACGCCCGGGCGGACCGCTCCCCCGGCGAGTTCTACCAGCTGGATATGGAGATGGCCTTCGCCTCGCAGGAGGACGTGTTCGCCGTCGTCGAGGACGTGCTGCCCCCGATCTTCGCTAAATACGGCAAGTACGACCGGGCCAGCGCCGCCCCCTTCCTGCGGGTGCCCTACACGGAGGCCATGGAAAAATACGGCACCGACAAGCCGGACCTGCGCATCGACCTCACCGTGCAGGACGCGACGGATACCCTGGCGGGCTGCGGCTTCGGACCCTTCGAGGGGAACGTGGTGAAGGCCGTGGTGGTAGGCGGTTTCCACGAGACGCGGAAGTTCATCGACAAGACCCTGGCGGAGGTGGAGGTGGTTTCCGGCGGGAAGCCCTACTGGTTCCGCCTGGACGAGAATGGGGAGATCGTGGGCGGCATCGCAAAATTTGTCCAGCCCATCAAGGACAGCGTAGTCTCCGCCCTGGGGCTCAAGCCCAACGATTTCGTGGCCCTTTCCGCCGGGAAGCTGGGGGCCGCCCAGAAGACCGCCGGGGTGCTGGTGAAGACCCTGGGCGCGGCGGTGCCCGGCCATATGGATAAGGAGCAGTACGCCTTCTGCTGGATCGTGGATTTCCCCATGTACGAGATTGGGGAGGAGTCCGGCGAGCTGGAGTTCTGCCACAACCCCTTCTCCATGCCCTCCGGCGGGCTGGAGGTCCTGCTGAAGGCCGAGCGGGGCGAGATCGACCCCCTGAGCATCACCGCCGACCAGTACGACCTGGTGTGCAACGGCGTGGAGCTCTCCTCCGGCGCGGTGCGGAACCACGACCCGGAAATCATGGTCAAGGCCTTTGAGATGGTCCGCCTGGGGGAGGAGGACGTCAAGGCCAAGTTCCCCGCCATGTACAACGCCTTCACCTACGGCGCGCCGCCTCACGCGGGCATCGCCCCGGGCATCGACCGGATGGTCATGCTGCTGGCGGGGGAGGACTCCATCCGGGAGATCATTCCCTTCCCCATGAACAAGAACGCCATGGATGTGATGATGAGCGCCCCCAGCGAGGTGACCCAGAAGCAGCTGGACGAGCTCCACATCGCCCTGGTAAAGCCGGAGGAATAACCGATGGATGCCCGTCAGCAGACCCGGGCCCACCACGCCATGGCGGCGGCGGGCGGCTTCTTCGGCGTTTACGCCCTGCTGACCCGGGGCGGGACCTTCGGCTCCTCCGAGACCTCCAACCTCATCTATCTGGTGGTATCCGGCCTGGACGGGACCTGGGGTCCCGCCCTGGTCCGGCTGGGGGGCACGGCGTGCTACATCGCGGGGATTGTCTTCGCCGTGCTGCTCCGGCGGACGGGGAGGCTGGACCGCCTCCGCTGGGGGGCCATCGCCATCGATCTGGCCGCCTGCCTGGCCCTGGCCCGGATTCCGGCGGAGACGGACCCCATTCTGGCCCTCTACCCCATGTTCTTCGCCACGGCGGTGCAGTGGGTGGCCTTTTCCCAGGCGGCGGGGTACAACTGCGCCACGATCTTCTCCACCAACAACCTCCGCCAATTCATGGAGGGGGTTACGGAGTACCTCTGCGACCGGGACCCGGAGCAGCTGCGGAAGCTCCGCTTCTACGGCGGGACGCTGGTGTGCTTTCACCTGGGGGCGGCCTGGGGGTGGTGGTGCGTGCGGCGGTGGGGCATCCCTGGCATCTACGGATGCCTGCCGCTGCTGGCGCCGCCGGCGGGGTTTTTGATCCCCCAAAGGGGGAGGGTCTGTACGCGCCCTGGCGGGCGGGGGAGATAACAGCCATGATGATGGCTGGTTCATTGCACCCCCCATTTTCTCTTTTCATTCCCGAATGAAAAGAGAAAACGGGCCGTGCACGGTCCAAAAGAGAAAAGCAAGGGGACGCGTTTACGGGGGCGCGCAAGAGGTGCCTCCGGTTCCAGGCATATCTTCTGCCCGCGGCGTGGATTGAGCGGAGGGTTTGGCGGTCGATGAATCGTCTGTCCTTCTCTTTCCGCTGCCGCTAATCCGGCGGTTGGGGAAGTCTTCCAATATCCAATATCACGGTTCCAGGAGCTCCGCCATCAGCTGCGCGCCGAGGCGGACGCCGGTGTAAAAGGATTCCTCTGCCTGACGGTCTGCAAGAATGCAGATGCCTGCCTTCAGCTTTTCCGCTGTCTCTTCTTCCACCGCGCGGAGCTGTGCGGCAACATGCCGCTCCTCCGAGGTCCTGGGCTCCTCCAAACTGCAAAACGACTGGAACGAAAACGGATCATTATGGTAGATGGCACTTACTATATCCAGCATAGTTGCATCCTCCTATTTTATACCTTTAAGTAGTATTGTAATCCTACTTAAAGGTATAGTCAAGAGGTTTTTATGAAAACAGTTATTTTATTAAAGGATCGGGTTTATCAGCTTCGGAAAGCGGAAGGTCTTACCCAGCAGCGTCTAGGAGAAATTTTGGGACTTACAAGTAAATCCATCAGCATGCTGGAAAGCGGCGGGCGCAGTACCACCATTGACAAGCTGGTAATTCTGGCAGAGTACTTTCATGTTTCCACCGACTATTTGGTCGGCATCACCGACGACCCCACCTGGCGGGGCGGAGCCGGAGAATGACCCGGCCAGGGAGCCAAGCCTTATCCAACGCCAGGTTAGCGGCAGCGGAAAGAGAAGAAAGTCGATTCTTCGAGATCCAAAACCCCCGCCCGCACTACGCCGCGGACTGGAGACATGCCTGGAACCGGAGGCAGCTCTTCCGCGCCCCTCGTTTTCTCTCTTCCACCGTGCACGGCGCATTGCGTCAGAAGAAATTTCGCTCTGTTCCGTTTCCGGCTGACGCCGAAAACTCCACCCGCTCCATTCCTTCTTCCTTTCCCCACAAAATCTTCGATTTTGCGGGGACCCCATGTAATCGCAAAAGAGGGGTCCCCGCCGCGCCCCGCGCGGTGGGGAGAGGAGGGGCAAAGAAGTGCAGCGAAGCCGTCGCCGCCAGGCGGCTGCGGAGCGGAACGGATTTCGCCCCGACGACATGGGGGGTGCATTGCACCAGCCATCGCTGACCACCAATCCGCCCCGCCCGAAGGGCATGTCCCAGCCTCTTTGGTTACATACAGTGAACTGTTCCAGTACACGCTTGTTATCATCGGCATGATTGGCCTCTTTCGTGCGGCCTATAAAAAGAAGTAACCGCCCGGTCCCTCAACCTGCGGTTACTTCTGTAATCCACTAGGGGCCAACCGTCTACCGGCAGCGCCCTTTCTATCTTCCGTATAACCGCCTGTATTGGATTTGTCAAGCGGCGGATTGCCCCGGGAAGCGCCCAAACGCAGAGGTCCCCCTTGACAACCCGGCAAAAACATGATACAGTGACACACGTGTCAAAGGCATGAAGGGGAGAAGCCTCCCCCATCCCGGCGAAGAGAGAGGGCGGACGGTGCAAGCCCTTCCGGGAGGGAGACGGCTCGGCGCCCCTGGGCCCTGTTTGGACGCTGTTCAAACAAGGCTCACGCCGCGGGGAGGCAATGCCCCGCCGGTCCCCCGCCGTTACCGGGCAGAGCGCCCCCGCCAGGGGGAATTCAGGTGGAACCGCGGACCCCACAAGTTCGCCCTGAGCCAACGGAGGCTCGGGGCATTTTTCATTTGCTGGGAGGTGAACACGTGAAGGGCCAATCTTCCAAAAAAACTCCCTGGTTCATCTGGCTCTCGTTTTTGGGTCTTTCTTTCCTCCACGGAAAATACTCGTTCAGGTATACGGCCAGCAAAACCAAATTCGAGGATGAAAATCTGAACCAATACTTGGGCTATCTCGCCCGTTTTTTCGGACTGTTCTTCGGCGTGTTCGGCATTCCCGTTCTTTTGATGCTCTATTTCATCATGGACCGGATGCCGGAGCCCTGGTACACCATTTGGAACTGCATCATTCTGGCCTACGCCTACTTTGCCGGCGTCTTCATCACCTGGCGGCTGTACCGCTACCTGAACCGTGATTAAGCTGAAATCAACTATATTATCTAAGGAGTGTAACCGCAATGAAAAACACCGAGAAAACCATGGACAAAATCGTCGCCCTGTGCAAGGGCCGGGGCTTCGTCTTCCCCGGCAGCGAAATCTACGGCGGCCTCGCCAACAGCTGGGACTACGGCCCCTTGGGCGTGGAGCTGAAGAACAACGTGAAGCGGGCCTGGTGGAAAAAGTTCGTCCAGGAGAATCCCTATAACGTGGGTCTGGACGCCGCCATCCTCATGAACCCCCAAGTCTGGGTGGCCTCCGGCCACGTGTCCACCTTCAACGACCCCCTTATCGACTGCAAGGCCTGCAAAATGCGGCACCGGGCCGACAAGCTCGTCGAGGGCTACGTTCAGGAGAACGGCCTGGACGTGAACGTGGAGGCCATGACCCAGGAGGACCTGGTGGCCTTCATCCGGGAAAAGGAGGTCCCCTGCCCCGGCTGCGGCAAGCACGACTTTACCGACATCCGCCGCTTTAACCTCATGTTCAAAACCCACCAGGGCGTCACCGAGGACTCCGCCAACGAGGTCTATCTCCGGCCCGAGACTGCCCAGGGCATCTTCGTCAACTTCCCCGCCATCCAGCGGACCACCCGGCGGAAGCTCCCCTTCGGCGTGTGCCAGGTGGGCAAGAGCTTCCGCAACGAGATCACCCCGGGCAACTTCATCTTCCGCATCCGGGAGTTTGAGCAGATGGAGCTGGAGTTCTTCTGCAAGCCCGACACCGACCTGGAGTGGTTCCAGTACTGGCGGACCTACTGCCACGACTGGCTCATCGGCCTGAACGTGAAGGAGGAGAACCTCCGCCTCCGGGACCACGAGCCCGAGGAGCTGGCCTTCTACTCCAAGGCCACCACGGACTTCGAGTACCTCTTCCCCTTCGGCTGGGGCGAGCTCTGGGGCGTGGCGGACCGGACGGACTACGACCTGAGCCAGCACCAGAAGCACTCCGGCCAGGACCTCACCTACTTCGACCAGGAGAAGAACGAGCACTATGTCCCCTACGTCATCGAGCCCTCCCTCGGCGCGGACCGGATGACCCTGGCCCTGCTGGTGGAGGCCTATGACGAGGAGGTGGTGGACGCGGCGAAAAACGACGTCCGCACCGTCATGCGCTTCCACCCCGCCATTGCGCCCTTCAAGGTCGCCGTTCTGCCCCTCTCCAAGAAGCTCAGCGCCAAGGCCCAGGAGATCCAGCAGGAGCTGGCCAAGGAATGGATGGTGGACTTCGACGAAACCGGGTCCATCGGCAAGCGCTACCGCCGGGAGGACGAGATCGGCACCCCCTACTGCGTCACCGTGGACTTCGACACCGTGGGCGACGCCGAGAAGGCCGGGGACAACTGCGTCACCGTCCGGGAGCGGGACTCCATGGCCCAGGTCCGCATCCCCATCGGCGAGCTGAAGGCCTATCTCACGGAGAAGCTGGCGTACTAACGGAAACCATCCGGGCCGTGGGGGATTCCCCCACGGCCCCTGCCCATTTGTGAAACATGAAAAAACCCTTTGCTCTGCACAAACGCCGGGGCCCTCTGGGCCCCCCCTGGCTCCGGCTCTGCCTCTTCGCCGCCGCCGCCCTCTGCATGGGGCTGGCCATCACCGGGGCCATGCAGTGGATCTCCATCGGCACCCTCCCCGGGGTGCTGGAGTGGGCCCGGGACTACCCCGGGCACCTGGCCATGACGGCCCTGCTCTGGGCCGTGCCCGTGGGAGTCCTGGGGGCCTTGACGGGGCGGCTGTGGATCGCCGCGCTGCCCGCGGGGGCGGCGGGGCTGATCCTGGCCCTGGTGGACTACTTCAAAACCGCCATCAACGGGAGCCCCCTGGAGCTGGCGGACTTCGGCCTGGCGGGAGCGGCGGGGGACGTGGCGGACCTGGCGGGGGACCTGACGCCAACCGAGGATTTCTGGATGGCGGGCGGGGCGCTGCTGCTTTGCGTCCTCCTCCTGTTCCTCACCGGGCGGCTCACCGCCCTGGGGGGTACCGCCCGGGCCCGGACCTGCCTCTTCTCCCTGACCTTGGCGGGCGTGCTCCTCACAGGGACCGGGGCCCGGACCGTGGGGAGCGGGCTGGGAGTGGACTTCTACACCCGGATGGACCCGGCGGAGAATCACAGCCTCCACGGCCTGACCCTCAGCCTCTGGCGGGACGCGTTTCCCCAGCCCAAAACCCCGCCGGAGGGCTATGACGAGGACTATATGCTGGAGGTCCTGGCCCGGGTCGACCGGCTGACGGAGGCCCGGGCGGAGCCGGAGGTCAGGCCCAACATCCTGTTCATCCTCTCCGAGTCCTTTTACGACCTGACCCGCCTTCCGGTGCTTGAATACGAGGGGGACCCCCTGGCCAACTTCCACGCCCTGGAGGCGGAGAGCGTCAGCGGGACCTTCCACAGCCACTACCTGGGCTACGGCACCGGGTATCTGGAGATTCCCCTGCTCTACGGATTGAACGGCCTGGACCTTCCGCCGGGGACGAATATCTGCTTCCAGGACGAGGCGGTTTATGAGCGCTTCGACGCCCTGGCGGAGCAGTACACGAAATCCGGCGATTACACCGCCGAAATGCTTCACGCCTATGATAACACGCTGTATAACCGGACGGCGACCTATCCCCTTCTGGGTTTTGAGGAGCTCTTCTTCTCCGACGACATCCAAGACCTGGTTCCCCCTCAGGAACGGGGGCCTTACGGCGGGTACTACATGCGGGACAGCTACCTCTTCCAGGGGATGCTGGCGCGGATGGAGGAGGCCAACCGCCGGGGGCAGCGGGCCTTCCTCTTCGGCATCTCCATGGAGAACCACCAGCCCTTTGACCCCGGGAAGTTCAACTACCAATGCCAGATCCCCCTCATCGCCCCCCAGTTCACCCCCGCCCAGCGGGACATCATCCGGGTCATGCTGGAGGGGATCACCCGGGCGGACCAGGCCCTGGGGGAGCTGACCGACGCTCTGCGGACCTCGCCGGAGCCCACCGTCGTGGTCTTCTTCGGGGACCACCGGCCCAATCTCTTCATGCCCGGCGGGGACACAATCTACACCCAGCTGGGCCTCTGCCCGGAAAACGACACCCTGAACTGGACGCCGGAGCAGATCAACGACCTGTATTCCACGGACTACCTCATCTGGGCCAACGACGCCGCCCTGCTGAACGGCCTGGCGGGAACCCGGCGGGACAGCAGCATCACCGCCCTGGGGCCCCAGCTTCTGGAGCTGACGGGGCGGCCCGTCTCCCGGTACTGGGTGCTGCTGGAGAAGGTGGGTGAGGTCTGCCTCACCCAGACGGACCTCTACTTCGTGGACGGAGCGGGGAACCCCAGCTTCTCCCGGGAGGAGGCCGATCTCTCTCCCGAGGCCCTGGAGCTCCTGGAGCTCCGGGACGCGGTGGTGTACGACGCCGTATACGGCAAGCGCTTTATCACGGAAGCGATGAACCTGCCCCCGGGGGCAGAAGAAAAGACCGCCTGCGGGCGGTCTTTTCAGAGTGTCAAAAAATGGTGAAACCTTCTTCGACGGGAAGGAAGAGCGTTACGAGAGGAACCCAGGAGGGGTTCCTTTCGTTTTCAATCACAAGTTTTTCGGAACGTTTTGAAGGTCTGAAGAACTTGCTCAGGCTGGCGAAAATACGTTTTCGACAGCCTGAAAAGACCGCCTGCGGGCGGTCTTTTTCTGCCTGGGCCTGTCGCTCCTAGAAAAACATCCCCATAAAGCCGTCGGGCCGCTCCTGGGCCTGGTTCCAGATCTCATAGAACAGCCCCGGGGAGATCTCACGGGCGGAGAAGTCCCCCTCCTCCCCCGGAGGCGGGAGGTCCCGCAGATCTTCCGGGAAGGGCTCCGGGGCCAGGGCCCCCTCGTTTCCCCGCTCGCCGCCGTAGGAAAAGGTGATCCCGTTCCGGTAGAACTCCACCCGGCGGACCTCCCGGCGGCTGCCGTCCAGCTCGGAATAGACGAGATAGGGCTCGTCGTCCAAATCGTGGTCCCACTCCGCCGCTACGTATCTCATAGGCCCCCCTTTTCAAAAAAGCCCTGAATCTCCCCCTGCGCCGCCCGGACGCTGCCCTGGGCGAAGCCCTTCCGGCCTCCGCCCCGGCCCCGAAGGGCCTGGTTCAGCGCCTTCACCAGGGGAGAAATGTCCGCCCCGTCCGCCCGGACCAGGGCATAGCTCCAGCTCTCCCCCTCGCCGGAGAAGACCGCCGCCAGCCCCCCGCAGCTCCTGCCCACGGCGTCCGCCAGGCGGCGGAGGCTGTCCGGCCGCATGGGGGACTGGAAGAGCAGCACGTCCCCCCTTCCCGCCTGTTCGGCGGCGATGGCGGCGAAGGCCGTCTGCTCCAACTCCGCGATCCGGGCCTTGGCGGCGGTCAGCTCCGTCTCCAGGCGCTCCGCCGCCGCCGCCGTCTCCAGGGGCTTCACGCTGAGGCGCCGGCCGATGGCCCGAACCTGGCCGTAAATCCCCCCGAAATACCCCAGGGCCCGGGCCCCGCAGAGAATCTCCAGCCGGACCCCCTCCCGGAATTTCTGGCAGGAGAGGACCTTCACAAGGCCCACCTGCCCCGCCGAGGCCACATGGGTGCCGCAGCAGGCGCAGCGGTCCGCCTCCGGGAACTCCACGATGCGGACCCGGCCGGCGAGCTCCTTCTTGCTCCGGTACTCCAGGGCCGCCAGGGCCTCGGGGGACGGGTAGGTAATTTCCACCTCCCGGTCCGCCCAGACGGCTTCGTTGGCCAGGCGCTCCGCCTCCAGGACCTGTTCCCAGGTGAGTTCCGCGTTGTAATCGATGACGACGGCCTCCGCCCCCAGGTGGAAGCCCACATTGTCGCAGCGGTACAGCCGGCAGAGGATGCCGCTGATGATGTGCTCCCCGGAGTGCTGCTGCATGTGGTCGAAGCGGCGGGCCCAGTCCAGGACGCCGGTGACCGCCTCCCCCGCCGCTATGGGGGCGGCGCAGGTGTGAAGGATCTGCCCGTTTTTCTCGTGGACGTCGGTCACGGGGACTTCCCCGGCGGAGGTCCGCAGCACGCCGTGGTCCGCGGGCTGCCCGCCCCCCTCGGGGTAGAAGGCCGTCCGGTCCAGGACAATTTTCCAGCTCTCCCCGGCGGCCTCGCAGGAGAGGACCGCAGCGGAAAACTCCCGGAGGAAGGGGTCCTCATAGTAGAGCTTTTGTGTTTCCATGTTGATCATCCGCCTTTCTTTACAGCATCGTGTCCACGACCAGGTTCCAAACCGGCTCCGCCAGGTACAGGCCCAGCAGGAAGGAGGCAAGGTTGGCCGCCAGGGCGTAGAGGGCCGCCCGCTTTTTGGAGCAGTCCCGGAAGAACTTCATGTACAGCACCGCCTCCGCCAGGAGGATGACGGCCTCCGCCGGGAGCAGCCGGGGAGATATCCGGTCCGCCGCGTAGAGAAAATGCTCCAGGAAAATTTGGATTCTGGTAAGCAGGGAGAAGAAGAAGGAGGAGGGCATCATAATTCTCTCCGCCCCCCAGCGGACGATCTTCACACTCATCCAGAGGGTCAGGCCCCCCTGGGTCAGCAGGTTCACCCCCAGGAACACCAGGGCGTTTCCCTTGGACCACAGCCGGAACAGCAGGAGCAGGGCCCCCTCAATGGCCAGGGTGGGCAGGAAGGTCGCCAGAAACTGGGCGGCGTATCCCAGGAAGACCGGCGGGGCCTTGACGGTCCCCGCCGCCCAGTCCAGGGTAACGGAGGACTGCCTCACCTGACGCTGGATGGGCTCCGAGAGAAACGTCTCCCCGGATTTCGTCACCATCAGGATCCGGTAAACGCCCGGCAGCATATAGCTGAAGGAGAAACAGCCCTCCTCACTGTCCACCTTCCCCCACACCAGATCTCCCTGGACCACACAGGCCCTCCAGCCCTCCGGCACGGCGGCGGCGAAGTCCTCCAGAAGTTCACCATCCAGGGCGGAGCGCTCCTCCTCCGTGTAGTTGTTTTTCAGGCCTCCCGGCATCTGCCGCTCAAAGGGAATCGGCTCTCCCTCCTCCAGGATGTCCAGGTAGTAAAGCTCCTCCGGGGGATGCTCCACCCGGACGGTCAGCTGGTCCTTGGGGCCGAAGTCCGCGAACACCGGGACCGTCAGCAGCGCCGCCGCCAGCAGGAACGGAATCAGCATCCGCTTCATGACATCGTCCCTCTCTTAGAAAAGCCCTGCGGGCTCCAGGGTTCCCTTCTCCGACAGCTCCAGAAGGCCCAGCTCCAGCTTCCACCGGAGCACCCGGAGGCAGGCGGCGTCAACGGCCTCCTCCTCCAAGGTCCCGTCCTTCACCGCCTGGATCACCCGGGGAATCTGAGTCCGGTAGTCCGTGGTCACCACCAGGTCGTTTCCGGCTTGGATTGACATGACCGCCACGTTCCCGTCGGCGGCGTAGGCGGAGACGGCGCTCATGGCCAGGTCGTCCGTCATCACCACTCCCTCAAAGCCCAGGTCCTCCCGGAGAATCCGGTGGACCTCCGGCGACAGGGACGCCGGGAGCTCCGGGTCCATGCAGGTGACAATGTTGTGGCTCACCAGCACGGCGGGCAGGGGGGGAACCCGTTTCCCCATGCCGATCCCCTCCCGGAAAGGGCGGAAATCCTGCTCCTGAAAGATCTCCATGGGCCGCTCGTCCACGGCGATGCCGGTGTGGGTGTCCCGGTTGCTGCCGTAGCCGGGGAAGTGCTTCAAAACGCTCCCCAGCCCGTACCGGGACTGGACCTCCACCACCTTGGCGGCGTAGGCGGCAGTCTCGGCCTCGTTTCCCCCCACGGTGCGGTCATAGATGAAATCCCCGGGATTCATGGAGACGTCCGCCACCGGGTTCAGGTTCACGTTGAAGCCCAGGGCCTTGAGGAGGACGGACTTCTCCCGGGTTTCCTCCTCCACGGCGGAAATCCCCTCGTTTCCCCGCTGCCAGAGCGTTCCGGGGCTGGAGAATTTTTTGCTCCGCAGCTTGGAGTTGGAGCTGACCCGGACCACGGTGCCCCCCTCCTCGTCCACGCCGATGAGCAGGGGAACCCCGGCGTCGTACTTCACCGCCTGGACCTGCCAGGAGGCAATGGTCTGGATCAGGTCGTTGGCGGTTTTGTCCTGGGTGTCCCGGCCAAAGAGGAGATAGCCCCCCAGGTGGTAGGTGGTCACATCCTCCAGGGCGTTTTCCGCCGGGACCCGGACAAAGAAGAGCTGGCCCGTCTTCTCCTCCAGGGTCATGCCCTCCAGCAGAGCCAGGAGGGCGGCCTCCTCGGAATCCTCGGGTTCCTCCGGCTCCCGGGGCTCCTCCGGAGTTTCCGGCGGCGGTTCGGGGCTCTCCGCCGGAGGGGGGTCCGGGACCTCCGGCGCGGGGGGGACCAGCTCCCCGCCGCAGGCCGTGAGAAGGAGGACCGGCAGCAAAGCCGCCGCTATCAGCCTCCTCATGAAAGAGCCTCCGCCTCGGCAAGCCACAGCGCCGCCTGGGCGTCGCTGGGCATCCGCCAATCCCCCCGGGGGGAGAGGGACACGGTGCCGACCTTGGGCCCGTCGGGGAGGCAGTTCCGCTTGAACTGCTGGGAGAAAAAGCGGCGGTAGAAGGCCCTCAGCCACTTTAAAATGACCTCCCGGCCGTACTTCCGCCCCAGGGCGTGCTGGGCCAGGCGGAAGACCTTCCCCGGGGCGAAGCCCCAGCGGAGGACGTAGTAGAGGAAGAAGTCGTGAAGCTCATAGGGGCCCACCAGGTCCTCCGTCCGCTGGGAGATCTCCCCCTTCACGGCGGGCAGCAGCTCCGGGGACACGGGAGTGTCCAGGATGTCCTCCAGCACGTCGTGGAGCTCCGGCTCCTCCCCGTCCCGGGAGAGGTAGCCCACCAGATGCCGGACCAGGGTCTTGGGGATGGAGGCGTTGACGCCGTACATGCTCATGTGGTCCCCGTTGTAGGTGCACCAGCCCAGGGCCAGCTCGCTGAGGTCCCCGGTGCCGATGACCAGTCCCCCCCCGGCGTTGGCAATGTCCATGAGGACCTGGGTCCGCTCCCGGGCCTGGGCGTTTTCATAGGTGAGGTCGTGGTCCTCCGGGTCATGACCGATGTCCCGGAAGTGGCTCCGGACGGACTGGGAGATGTCCACGGTCCGAAGGCTTGCCCCCATCTGCTCCGCCAGAAGGACCGCGTTATTCCGCGTCCGGTCCGTGGTGCCGAAGCAGGGCATGGTGACGGCCACAATGTCCGACAGGGGGCGGTCCATCATCTTCATGGCAAGGCCCGTGATCAGCACCGCCAGGGTGGAGTCCAGCCCGCCGGAGAGGCCCACCACGGCGCACTTGGCCCCGGTGTGCTCCAGCCGCTGCTTGAGCCCCAGGGAGGCCAGGAGGAGAATTTCCCGGCAGCGGGCGTCCCGGTCCTCCTTCCCCTCGGGGACGAAGGGCATGGGGGAGACGTAGCGGGTCAGTTTCGTCCTGCCCTCCGTCAGAGTAAAGGTCTCCTCGCAGCCGCCGTTTCCGGTTCCCTCTCCCAACGCCTGGGTCCGGCGGCGCTCATAGGCCAGGCGCTGGACGTCGATCTCCGAGAGCAGAAGCCCCCCCTCAAAGCGGCGCTCCGCCAGAAGGGGCCCGTTCTCCGCGATGAGCTGGTGGGCCCCGAAGACCAGGTCGGAGCTGGACTCCCCCGCTCCGGAGCTGGCGTAGACATAGCCGCAGAGGAGCTTGGCGCTCTGCATGGTCACCAGCTGGCGGCGGTAGGCGTCCTTCCCCACCAGGTCGTTGCTGGCGGAGAGGTTGCCGATGATGGCGGCCCCGTCCCGCGCCATCTGCACGGACGGGGAATCCGGGGACCACAGGTCCTCGCAGATCTCAAAGCCCAGGACCAGCCCCGGGACGTTCTCGCACCGGAAGACCTGGCCCGCCCCGAAGGTGACGAACTCCTGCCCCAGCAGGGGCAGGCTCTCCGGCTCCGCCGGGGCCGGGGCAAACCAGCGCTTTTCATAGAACTCCCCGTAATTGGGCAGATGGGTCTTGGGAACCACCCCCAGGATCTTTCCCTTTTGTACAACCACGGCGCAGTTATACAATTTGTTGTGAACCCGGAGGGGCATTCCCAGGGCGGCGACCACCTCCAGGTTCCGGGTGGCCTCCAGCACGGTTTTCAGGGCCTCCTCCGCCTCCCGGAGCAGGGCCTCCTGATAAAAGAGATCGCCGCAGGTGTAGCCCGTCAGGCCCAGCTCCGGCAGGACCAGGACACGGACCCCCGCCTTTTCCGCGGAGCGCATCAGCTGAAAGGTCTGCTCGGCATTGTACGCGCAGTCCGCCAGGCGGAGCTTCGGCGCGCCGCAGGCAACGGAGATAAATCCATCCTTCATAAGTTTGAACCTCCCGCATGAAATGGTTGACGGACTTATTTTATACTGTTTGCCCGGGTTTATCAAGGGGCGGGAAAATGAAAAAGCGGGACGGCCGCACGCCGTCCCGCCTGTAACCCGCCCCGCTTATTTTGAGGCGAAGATATCCGCCGCCAGCAGTCCCTTGACGAGGTTGGATACCCGGCCGCAGGCCGCCACTCCCTTACGTTTGAAATTTGTATTCCCTTACCAATATTTTATCGGCAGGGGGCCGGCGTTTGATAAGGCGGGGCAGCGGAGAAGAATCCAAAGAATTTTCAGCCGTGCCGCCTGCAGAAGGCCGCCTCTTTCCGCAAAACGAAAGACGGGCCGCCGAGGCGGTCCGTCTTTCGTTTTGCCGGAAAGGGAAATATAGGAAAAGACCTTAAGCGGCGGGATTCTCCTGCCGATATCTTATAAAAGATAGGTGAAAGGGAGGAGGATTTCCCATGCAGGTCAAGATACGCGCCCAGCGCCTTCTGCAGGCGGGTCTGCTGGACCCGGTTCCCAACGCCGGGAAGCAGAGGGAGGAAAAAGCGTGTTCCGCCTTAGCCCCCGGCGGCGTGACAGGCTCCCCGAAGGGCCGGGCAGCGGAACGGCTGTCGGGACCCGCTGCGCCGGAGCTTCCCGCCAAACAGTCCAACCAGCCGGACGGAATGGATTTTTCGGGGGTGGACTGGGATACCTTCGATTGGGACAGCTGGGAGATGCCCACCCTGGATAGCAGCTGGCCCCGGTGGCGGCGGGAGCTGGACTCCGGGGAATACCGGGCAAAGAAAATGGAGGTCCTGATTCGCAATTACAAGGAGATCGAGGACCGGGTCAGAGCCCATTACCAGCCGGAATATGACAAGATCAAGGGGATGGGCAAAAGTGAGGCGCTGAACTACCTGTGGGACACCTACAGAAGACCCTTCAGCACCAAGGCTTTGGACAGCCGGCCCCCCGATGGGATGACCAAGCGGGAGGCGGAGGTGGCCTATGATCAGCTGTTGCACCTGTATTTCTATGATACGACGGCTTTGCTGGCGGATCCTTATGCTCTGAGCCCCTCGGACATTCAGGAGCTGAATGCCGTGGAGAGCCGGACAACACAGGAAGTGGACCAGTACTTCAAGGACGCCTGGGACGCGGACCACCCGGACTACGATCCGGACAAGGAAAAGGCGGAGCGGAAGGCCGCCTTCCGAAAGATGGTGGAGACCATCAACAGCACCAACCTCAAGGACCTGCCCGCCACTGCCTGCCTCAGCGAGGAGGTTCTCTCCCTTCCGGTGGAAGCGCCTGGAGAGGGATTCAGCGCCCAAGCATAAAAAGACGCAAAGCGGGACGGCCGCACGCCGTCCCGCCTGTAACCCGCCCCGCTTATTTTGAGGCGAAGATATCCGCCGCCAGCAGTCCCTTGACAAGGTTGGATACCCGGCCGCAGGCCGCCGCCTGATCGTAGACCGGGGAGACGTCCTTGTACTTGGGCGTCCCGTCGGGGTTCAGCTCCCGGGACAGCTCCGCGCCCCACTTTTTCAGGGAGAAGGCCCACTGGTCCAGGTAGTCCAGGGGATTCCCCGGCCAGCGGTTGATCCGGTCCAGGGTGTCCCGCATGTCCGGCGAGGTGGGATAGGGGTTGTCCATGTCCCCCAGGGGCACCAGGTGGAACAGCATGTCGGTTCCTTGGTAATCCTGGTCGCTGAGGACCCCCATGGCGTTCAGCTCGTGCATGAGGTCCATCCACTGGAGCTTGGAAATGCCGTTGGGATTGGCCTTCAGCCGCTGCAGGGTGGTCCGCGCCCCGTCGGTGAGCTTGGAGGCAATCTCCCGGTTTCTGCCGGAGACGAGGTCCGAGAAGTCCACCGAGGGCCCGTCCGGGTTTACCCCCGCCGGCTTGTATTTTCCCCACTGCGAGGAGGGAACGCCCGTGTTGTTGACGATGTAGTTGACTCCGCTGTCCATATCCGATCTCCTGAAGCCGTACTCCTTTACGTTTGAAATTTGTATTCCCTTACCAATATTTTATCGGCAGGGGGCCGCCGTTTGATAAGGCGGGGCAGCGGAGAAGAATCCAAAGAATTTTCAGCCGTGCCGGCCGCAAAAGGCCGCCTCTTTTTGCGAAACGAAAGACGGGCCGCCGAGGCGGTCCGTCTTCCGTGTGTGTTTATTTTAGGAGGGAGAAAACGCATCGGGCTGGGAGTACCCTTTGCTGATTCTTACTGTACCCAAAACTTTTTGCAAAATTATGAGTTGCCTGTAAACAGTTTATGAATGTTGACCCCTCACTTGAACTTCCGGCTCTCCGCCACGGCCAGCTCGTCGCAGCGGTTGTTGTACGCGTTTTCGGCGTGGCCCTTCACCCAGTGATAGCGCAGGGTGTGGGTCCCCGCCAGCTCCAGAAGCCGCTCCCACAAATCCGGGTTCAGGGCGGGCTTCTTGTCGGACTTGATCCAGCCCCTGGCCCGCCAGCTCCTGGCCCAGCCCTTTTCCAGGGCGTCGATGACATACTTGCTGTCGGACCACAGCTCCACGGCGCAGGGCTCCTTCAGGCAGGAGAGGGCCTCGATGACGGCGGTGAGCTCCATGCGGTTGTTGGTGGTCCGGGCCTCGCCGCCGGAGAGCTCCTTTTTGTGCTCCCCGTACATGAGGATGGCCCCCCAGCCTCCGGGGCCGGGGTTCCCCGAGCAGGCCCCGTCGGTGTAGATAGTGACGGTTTTCACGGCGCTCCCCCCCTTAAAACAAATCGCTGTGGGTCCCGGTCCTGGTGAGGATCAGGATCAGCTCCTCGTCGTGGATCTCGTATACCAGCAGCCAGTCCGGCGTGATGTGGCACTCCCTGCAGCCCTTGTAATCCCCCGTCAAGGCGTGGTCCTTGTACTTGGAGGGCAGGGGTTTCCGCTTTGCCAGCAAATCAATGACATGTTCCATCAATTGAATATCATATCCACGCCTTACCACTCTTTTATAATCCTTCTTAAAACTTCTCTCGTACTTAATCGTCAGCATTCAAATCCTCCATCAACTCCTTGACGGAAGAAAATCCCCTGCTGAGTCCAATTCCTTTCCGCACGTTTTCAATCGCCTTCCGTGTCTCCTCGTTGGGGATATCACCCCCCACCTCGAAGGGAATCCGGTTTTCCCGCACGACCTTTCTGGCGAAGATATTGAACGCCGTGGTCATGCTCATACCCACGTCCGCGCAGAAGTCCTCAAACTGCTTTTTCAGCTCCGCGTCCATACGGATGTTGATATTGGTCTGGGCCATGTCGATCACTCCTTTTCCTTGATACTATGTATTGTATATAAATTTATATACATTGTCAACAGATTTCATCTCAAGTAAAAACCGGACGCGTTTCCGCGTCCGGCTTTTCGAAGCCGTATTTCCCCAAACCCGCCCGCGCGAAACCGACGTCCGGTAGTTATAATGCGGTGTATCTGTACGGTTGTAATCATGCCGGGCCTTCTGATAAAGCCGGGGATTGAACCCGAGACAGGGGCCCCGCCCGTCAACCATATGACTGCCCCAGGGACAGTTACGCCTATTGACTCCGGCGCGGAGCCGACGTCCGCCTTTCGCGCAACCAAAAAATCTACAGCAGCTCCGTGGTCCAGTTCTTCTCCTGAATCGTCTCCTCCAGCTGCCGGAGGTCCCTGGACAGGCCGTCCACCTGCTTTTGCAGCCGGCGGACGTCCACGGCGCTCTTAATCCTGATCTCGCCGGCGGTGCGGCGGCGGACCAGGGCGCTGGCGTTGTCCAGGAAGTTCCGCAGGATGCCCAGCTTCCCCTTGAGGCAGTCCCGCCGGGCTAGGAGGTCGGAGAGGGTGCTCCCGTCCTCCGTCCGGGCGGCGCCGTTGGTGCGGTTAATGGCGGAAATCAGTTCTTCCAGGCGGGCGTAATCCTCCTCCAGCTCCCGGAGGAGCTCCTCCGGGTCCTCGGCGGTTTGCTCCCCCTCCTGAACCTGGGCGTTGTTATAGAGCCGGGCCTCTAACTGGCGGATTCGCGTCTGCAGCTCCGACCGCTGGGACAGGGCGTTTGCAAGTTTCATTTCTTCAGCTCTCCTTTCCGGATTCCGCCGTGCTTTCCGGGTTCTCCGGCGCTTCCTCCCGGTCCGCCAGGGCCATGGAGATCACCCGGTCCCCTTCCTCCTTGAACCGCATGACGATGACCCCCTGGGTGGAGCGGCCGCACTGCTTGATGGCCTCCACGGGGGTGCGGATCAGGATGCCCGCCTCCGTCACCAAGAGCAGGTCCTCGGACCCGTCCACCACCTTGATGCCAACCACCTGCCCGGTCTTCTCCGTCAGCATGTAGTTCTTGATGCCGTAGGCGTTTCGCTTCGTAATCCGGTACTCCTCCACCGGGGTACGCTTGCCATAGCCCCGCTCCGTGATGGTGAGGACGGCCTTCCCCGGCTTGGCCCGGGCGGCGCCCACCACATAGTCCCCCTCCCGGAGCTTGATGCCCAGGACTCCAACGGCGGCCCGGCCCATGGGGCGGACCTCCTCCTCCGGGAAGCAGACGGCCATTCCGCCGTGGGTGGCAATGAGGATATTCTGCTCTCCGTCCGTCTCCCGGACGGTGATGAGCCGGTCGTCCTCCGTCATGGTCAGGGCCCGGATGCCGTTGTTGCGGAGATTCTTCAAGCTCTCCGCCGGGATGCGCTTCACCACGCCGTTCCGGGTGACCATGAAGAGGAAACGGCCGTCGTCCTCCAGGGAGCGGGTGTGGACCATGGCCTGGACCTTCTCCCCCTGCTCCACCTGGAGAATGTTGACGATGTTGGTCCCCTTGGCCGTCTTTCCGGAGACGGGAATCTGGTAGCCCTTCTTCCGGTAGACCTTTCCGGTGTCCGTGAAGAACAAAATATAGTCGTGGGTGGAGGCGGTGAACACGTCGCAGACCGCGTCCTCCTCCCGGGTGGTGATGCCCTTGCGCCCCTGTCCGCCCTTGGACTGGGCGGCGTACTCGCTGACGGGGGTCCGCTTGATATAGCCCGCCTGGGTCAGGGTGAAGACGCACTGCTCCTCCTCGATGAGGTCCTCGATGTCGATCTCATCCTCCACGTCCTGGATTTCCGTCATGCGCCCGTCGCCGTATTTCTCGGCAATGGCGGTGAGCTCCTCCTTGAGGATTTGCCGGACCAGAGTTTCGTCGGAGAGGATTTTCTCAAAGTAGGCGATGCGCTCCTCCAGCTCCTTGTACTCGTTCTCCAGCTTCTCCCGGTTCAGGCCCTGGAGGGAAATCATCCGCATGTCGCAGATGGCCTGGGCCTGCACGTCGTCCAGGCCGAAGCGGGCCATGAGGTTTTCCTTGGCGTTGTCATAGCTGCTTCGGATGACCTTGATGACCTCGTCAATGTGGTCCTGGGCAATCAGCAGACCCTCCAGCAAATGGGCCCGCTCCTGGGCCTTCTTCAGGTCGAACCGGGTGCGCCGGATGATGACCTGCTCCTGGTGCTGGATGTACTCGTCCAGGATGTGCCGCAGTCCCAGAATCTTGGGCTGGAGCTTGCCGTTCACCTCCACCAGGGCCAGCATGTTGATGGCAAAGGTGGTCTGGAGCTGGGTCTGGGCGAAGAGGCGGTTCAGGACCACCTGGGGGTTGGCGTCCCGCTTCAGCTCGATGACGATCCGCATGCCGTTCCGGTCGGACTCGTCCTGGATGTTGGAGATCCCCTCCAGCCGCTTGTCCTCCACCTGGTCCGCCATGTTTTTAATCAGCATCCGCTTGTTGACCTGGTAGGGGATTTCCGTGATGATAATCCTCGTCCGGTCCTTGCCGAACTCCTCGAACTCGTGCCGGGCCCGGATGGTCACCCGGCCCCGGCCGGTGGCGTAGGCCGCCCGGATGCCCGCCCGGCCCATGATGA
>CANPTW010000011.1 GCA_947577075.1 uncultured Oscillibacter sp.
AAAGCTCAGCCCCAGAGACATCCAATCCCGTACGGAACTCGGGCGCCTCCTCTCCGGACAGAAGGGCCGTGAAAAGGACGCTGAGGAGTTCCTGCTGGAAGCAATCAAAATCGATCCCAAGCATATCCAATCCCGTACGGAACTTGGGCGCCTCCTCTCCAAGCAAAAGG
Source organism: uncultured Oscillibacter sp. (assembly GCA_947577075.1). GTDB lineage: Bacteria > Bacillota > Clostridia > Oscillospirales > Oscillospiraceae > Oscillibacter. The sequence continues at coordinate 171 of CANPTW010000011.1, forward strand.
GCCGTGAAAAGGACGCCGAGAAATTTTTGCTGGAGGCCATTGAAATCAACCCAACACAACTGCACGCTCGAACCGTGCTGGCAAAGCTGTACGAGCGCTTAAACCGGCCGGAGGACGCCAGGCGGCTGTATCAGGAAATCTGCGGCATTGAACCCGACAACCGATTCGGCAGAGAAGGGCTCGCCCGGCTGGAACATCTGTAAGCGGACGCCGCCCCGGCAGGGCCGGACAGGAACATGAGCAGCAGGCTTCCGCCTGCTGCTCAGTTTGTCGAACCCCTATTTTTGGCAAGGCGCTTTCAATTTCAGGACGTTGAGAAAGCCCTGAAATCGAAGGATTGAACGAGCGCGGGAAACCCCTCCCGGGTTTATCTCCCCGCCAAGAGCCGCCGCAGGCGGCGGCTCTTAGCGCGCTCTGTCGTCAGGGCCCGGCCCCCGTCCCGGCATCCTCCCCCGGCGCCCCGGGTTCCTCCGTGAGCTCCGCCAGGCGCCGAATCACGCCCAGAATCAGCCGCGCGTCCTCTTCCCCCAGCCGCCGGAGCTCCTGTACGGCGGCCCGGACCGCCGGCGGGTCCTGATTCCCCGGGTCCAGAAACTCGGACACGGTCATGCCAAAGTAATCCGCTATGTTGTAGAGCTGCTCAACGGAGGGAAGGCTCCTGCCGGACGAGATCGCCTGCACATATCCGACGCTTTTCCCCAGCTCCATGGAGAGCCGGTACTCGGAGATATTGCGCTGCAGCCGCAGCTGTGTGATGCGCTGAGAAATAAATCTTTCATCCATCCGGCGTCACCCCCTCCCTTTGATCATAGCGGAAATCCAATTCCGCTGCCCGGAAGAAATTATCGGCTTCGACACATAATACCATAATTTCCGTATCGGTTTCTGCTTTCCGGCTGGAAATTTCAGTAAATTTCAATTTTTGAGGGTCTTCCCTGCCGGAGGCGGAGCTCCCTTCCCCGCGGTCCCCCGGAACGTTCATCCGGGGATTAGAAAATTTTCTCCCCCTCCGGCGGATGGACAAGAATTCCGTCGAATGCTAGAGTCTGTTTTAAAACAGGCTCTAAGGACGTCTTCAAATTCCGGGAACGCCGGATTGGGATGGACTGCGCCGCCGGACAACGCACTTTGACGCAGGAATCCTGTCGGATTTCAAGTCAGATGAACGAAGTTCCGGCGGTGCCGGACGCCCCAACTCCGTGTTTTGAGGGGTTGAAGACACCCTCCAGGGCCGGGAGGGAGGGAGGGAATTGCCTGTGGAGGAGCCGCTGTTTCCGTTCTCCAAGAACCGCTACTTCCCGAAAAAGCGCATGCGCGCGGTGGATTTTGAGCGGGACCAGGCATTCGCGGATCACAAGCTGTCCTTCCTCAGCCACTGGGTGTTTGGAACCGGGGTGTGCTTCGGACTGGGCGTTCAGCGGGTGGACGGGGATTCCCTCCTGGTGGAACCGGGCCTGGCCGTCGACGCCCAGGGCCGCTTCCTGATTGTGGACGAGCCCGCCATCTGCCGGGTCCGGGCCCTGCCGGGCTTCGACGCCCTGGAGGGCGAGACGGCGCTGCTCTGGCTGTCCTACCGGGAGGAGCTGCTGGACCCCATGTTCACCGGGGACGGCGAGGGCTCCGCCGCCCAATACGCGGTGGCCAAGGAGTGCTTCGCCCTGTCCCTCAGCGCCGAAAGCGCCCTCCCCGCTTCCGCGGCGGATCGGGTCCTGTTCTCCGAGCACGTCCTCTTCGAAGACGAGGACCTCCGAATCACCCAGAGCATCCCCAGGGTCCTCTCGTCCGACCGGGCCTTTCGGCTCTGCCTCTATGTCCAGTGCTTCAGCCCGGAGCCCCTGGAGCTGGACCTGCGCTATACGCCGGAGATTCCCGGCTTTGCCGGGGAGCGGGCCGGGATCCGCCTGCGGGTGGAGAAGGGGGAGACTGCCGTCCCGCTGTCCTTTTGCCCGGACCAGCCCGCCCAGGCGGTCCGGATCGCGGTTCCGGAGTCCGGGCTGTCCGTTGAAAAGCGGGGGGTGCGGCACGGCGCGCAGAACCCCTTTTCCGGCGAGTTCCCCGTGGTTCCCGGGGACCCCTCCGCCGCCCTGGAGGAGCGGCTGCGAGCCTGCTCTCCCCAGGAGCTTTGGGACCGGCAGCCCCTGGGCGTGCCCCTCGCCGGGGTTCGGTTCGTCCGCTATGAGGACAAGGCCCTCCTGGACGGCGTCCTCCCCCTCTGCCCGCGCCGCCGGGCTCCCGCGCCCCATCTGCAGGAGCGGCTCCGGCACGCCTCCGCCCGCTTTCAGCCCCGGGAGGCGGAGCGCCCCCGGGACTCCGGCGCGGTCCGGACTCCGGAGGCCGGAGATCAGGCCCGCCCCGTCCCGCCGGAACGCCGGATGACCACCGGGACCGTGCTCCTCAACGCGGGGCCCCGGATGAAAGCGGGCAGCATCCTGCTCTCCGACGAGACGCCCCACGGCCTCGGCCCCGGAACGGTCTTTGTGGAGTTCGGCGTCGAGCATGTCTACCCCGTGGCCAACCTGGAGCAGAACCGGACGGACCTTCTTTTGGGGGACGTCTCCCTGTTCCGGCAGGCCAGCGGCTCCTATGACAAGGACCTTGACCGGGGCGTCCGGGTCCACCCGGACAAGGGGACCTTTGAGCTGGCGGTCCGGCCCCGGGCGGACCTGCGGTGGTCCGGCCTCCGCCTGCGCTGGTTCGCCTGGAAGCCGGAGAGCCCGGTCCCCCCGGCGGAGCCCGGCGGCACGCTGAAGCGCCTGCGCCCGGACGTGATCCGGGTCAAGCCCGGGGAGATCGTCAGCTTCACCCCCGTCTTTGTCAACGGGGCCCCTCTCCCCTGCGATTTCTTCGCGGAGGGGAAGCGGGCCGGAGTCGTCACCCGGGACGGGATCTATACCGCGCCGGAGCGCCCGGGACTCTATCAGGTCTATGCCCAGGTGCGGCGGGACCCGGAGCAGCGGGCCAACGCCTTCGTCATCGTCGGGGAGGACACCTATGAAGCAGACGGCCTTTGACGGCCTGCAGGTCGTCCGCAGGGAGTGGGAATGCGCCGCCGGCTGCTCCGAGGTCTGCCGGACGCCGGAGGGGACGGACTGCATCCGCCTCCGAATCCGCAGCGCCGCCTGCCAGCGGGAATTTCTCCGCGGCGGCGCGCTGCCCCCCGTCCGGCTGACCCAGGGCCTGCTGGAGGTCCTGCTCCCCTGCCGGGAGGGCGGTTCCCTGGATTGCTGGCTGGAGAGCCGGCCCGGTCTGGCCCGGCGGCGGGAGGCTTGCCTGTCCCTGACCGCCCGGTGCGTGGAGTCCCGCCTTCCCCCCGTGGTGACCGCCCTGTCCGCCCTGCCGGGGAACCTGCGCTTTTCCGGGGACGGGGCCTGGCTTCTGCCCCTTCCAAACTGGGGCGGCTGGCGGCCGGAGGGGGTTCCCGCCGCTCCCCAGGCGGCGGCGGTCCTGTGCCTGGAGCTTCTGACCCGCGGCCTCACGGGGCCCCGGTCCCGCCGCTGCCCCGTGGAGCTGAAGCTTCTGGCCGCCCGGGCGGAACAGGGCGGCTATCAGGACTGGGGGCAGCTTCAGCGGGACCTGGCGGATATTCCGGAGGACCTGCTCCCCTTCGCCCATTCCCGGCGGGCGGCCCTGCGCCGGGGGGCGGAGATCCTCCGGCGGGTTTGCAAGCCCGCCGTCTGCGCGGCGGCGGCGCTGCTGCTGGCGGCGGCCGTCCTGTCCCTGGCGGGCGCCTGGTCCCGCCGGGCGGAGCAGACCCGGCCCCCGTGGCCGGGCATGACGCCCATCGGCACTCAGGAACTGCGGTGAAACGGGAGGGAGGACGCCACCATGGACAGCGGCCCAAGCACCTGGCTTCCCACCCTCCGGCGGCTGGCGCTGCGGGGGCTGGCGGCCCTCCTCGCCGCGGTCCTGCTGGGCCTGGGCTGGAGCCTGGCCGCCTCCGGCGGCTACCTCCCCGCCATGGACGGGGACGTCTACGCCATGGACCCCACGGACAACTCCCTGTTTATGGTCCTCTCCAAGGAGGCCAACAACAGCCTGGTCCACATCGACTACGACGGGAACCTCCTCCACTACGCCATCACGGCTTCCAACCAGGCCTTTGAGAACCTGGCGGTCCTCCGGGGCGCCGTTTACGCGATCCTCACCACCTACCGCGGAGGCGAGCGCCGCCAGGAGCTGGTGTCCCTCTCCATGGAGCGGGCCGCCATGACCCCCCGCACCCTTCTGGAGCTGGCGGACCTCCCCGGCGGGGAGGACGTCGCCTGGACCGGCGTTTACCTCCCCCTGGAGGAGGAGCCCTCCGGCCTGCGGCTGGGGGGCGTCCGCCGGGACGGGCAGGGCTTCCTTCTGTACTGGGACCTGGAGGCGGAAACCGCCCGGCTGGAGCCGGTCCTGGAGGGGGAAACCCTCTACAAGCTGAAATACGTGGACGACGGCCGCTATGTGTGGATCGACTCCCGGGGCCGGGCCGGGCAGTACGCCGGGGGCGTCCTGCAGCGGGACGTTCTGGCCGGCCTTGCCGACACCCCCTTTCACATCTCCACCTGCCGGGATCAGGTCTTCATCGCGGACAGCGCCACCGGCGACGTCTTCGCCCTGGACGCGGACGGCTCCGCCCGGCTGCGCTGGAGCGGCGCGGACTTCATCCGGGACTCCGGCTACCGCTACCGGGACATGGAGATCTTCACCACCAGCCCGGACGGCCGGGGCGGCATCCAGGTCATCGGGCTGTGCGCCTCCCGGGAGGGGGGCAGCGCCGTGACGGGGCCCAGGGGCGTCCTCACGGAGCTCCGCATGGGCCGCCTGCGGCCCGCGGCCATCCTGCGCCGCGGCTGGATGGCCGTGCTCCTGGCCTGGCTCCTCCTGATGGCGGCGGCGGAGATCCTCCGGGGCATTTTCCGCTCCCCCCGCATGGCGGTGCGCCTGGCCCTGTGCGAGCTGGCCATGGCCGGGATCATGCTCGGCTCCGTCGTCGGCGCGCAGTACCGCTCCTACCGGGACATGCTGCAGTCCGCCGCCGAGCAGAAGCTGGAGCTTCTGGGGGGCAACCTCGCCGACCGCCTCACCTCGGAGCGGGCCATGACCAACGAAGAGGTGGAGGAGACTGCCCGGGACGTCCTCTCCCGCGTCTCCGGCCGCAGCCAATACGCCGTCAGCGTAATCTGGGACACCGACGGCGGCCCCGTCGTGGGATACGACGAGACGGTTCCCACCCGATACCACGCCGCCGACGTGAAGAGCCGCGATTACTGCGCCGCCGTCTCCCAGGCGATGACCGTTCCCCACGGCCTGCGGCGCATCCGCAACGCCACCAACGCGGAGTACCTCTACTTCCGGCGCATCACCCAGGGGGACTGGGTGGGCTGTGTGACCGTGGCCCAGGCCGAGGACAACATCACGGCGGGCCGGGCCTCCTTCTGGGCCGCCACGCGGCTCTCCCTGATCGTGTGCCCCTTCCTGTTCGCCGCCCTGATCCTGGTCACCCGGCGGCTCCTGCGGCCCCTGGGCGTCGTCCGGGAAGCGCTGGAGGTCTTCTATAAGACCGGCGGCGGGAACCAGATGGACCTCGCCCACATGCCCAGGACGGAGCTCTACGACGTGGGCCTCGTCTTCAACCAGCTGTCCCACCAGACCAAGGTCCAGTTCAACACCCTTGCCCGCATCAACGGCGCCTATGTCCGGCTGGTTCCGGACTGCCTGTGCCGCATGCTCCAAAAGCCCGGCGTCCTCTCCCTCTCCGCCGGGGAGTACGCCCGGGTGGACGGCGCGCTGCTGATGCTGATCCCCGAGGCGCCCGCCCGCTCCGCCGCCCTGCTGGGGGAGCTTCTCTCCGGCGCCGCCGACCAAATCGCCGCCGGGCAGGGCATGATCGTCGACTATGACGAGGGCCTGGGCGCCGTCACGGCCATATTCGACCGGGCGGACGCCGCCCGGACCTGCGCGGAGGAATACGTCTCCGCCCGGGAGGGCGGGCGGGTCATGGCGGCGGTTTTTACGGAATCGGTGGAGATCGGCGTCTTCGGCTCGGAGCGGCTTTTGTACCCCCTGGCGGTCTCCGGTGCGCTGCACCGGCGGCACGCGGCCCTGTCCCTCCTCCTGGAGTTCGGCGCGGTGCTGGTGCAAAGCGGCGGGGCGGAGCGCCGGGGCCTGCGCCTGCTGGGGTGGGACGGCGGCGCGGCGTACTACGAAGACCCGGCCCAGCGCCCCGCCGCCTGGCGGGCCCAGTGGGAAGCGGCGGCCCCCCTCTGGGCCGAAGCCATGGAACAGTTCCGGGACCGGCAGTTCGCCGGGGCCATGCGGCTGTTCGCCAAGGTCCTCCGCCTGGTTCCGGGGGACGGCGCGGCCCGGTGGTATCTCTTCCGGTGCGAGTCCCTGCGGGACGGGGACCCGGCGGCGGCGCCGGACACGGGGCTCTTATTCGATTGGAGGGACCGGCATGGATAAGCTGCAAACATGGCTCCGGTCCCCGGAGGACTATTGGAAGCTCGGCCCGGTATACGTCTGGAAATGGCTGGCCCTTCTCCTGCTGGCCGCCGCCTGCATCCTGATCCTGATCCTGTTCGGCCTCCCCCGGGGCCTGTTTCCCTCCGGGGAGGCCGGTCCCCCCGCCTACCGCTATGACGACGGGGCCCTGGCCTCAGTCTCCGGCACGGTCCGGATTCTGGACGGCCGGGGGAACCTCCGCTACGAGGGGGAGGTTTCCTCCGGCGCCTGCACCGGAACCGGCCGGATCTATGACGAGGCCGGGCGGCTGGTGTACGAGGGTCCCCTGGCGGAGGGCGTCTGCGCGGGCCCCGGCGGGAAGGTCTACGCCGGGGGGCTCCTGGTCTACGAGGGGGACATGGCGGACAACCGGTACCAGGGCGAGGGCCGCCGGACCGCCCCCGGCACCGGAATCGTCAGCGAGGGGAGCTTCTCCGCCGGGGTGTTCCAGGGCGAGGGCCGGGAGTTCTACCCGGACGGCGCCCTGCTGCGGGAGGGGACCTTTGCCCGGGAGCTGCTGAACGGCCCGGGGCGGGAATACGGACGGGACGGGAAACTGCTGCGGGAGGGGACCTTTTCCGACGGGCTCCTCCACGGAACCGGGACCCAATACGCCCCCGGCGGCGCGCTGCTGTACGAGGGCGAGTTCCGGTTCGGCCTCTACCACGGCCAGGGCAGGCTCTACGACGGCCTCCGGCAGGTCCTTGTCTACGAGGGGGAGTTCCTCCGGGGCCGCGCCCTGGGAACCGGGCGGATCTTCCACCCCGGCGGGCAGCTCCTGTATGAGGGTCCGGTGTACGACGGGCAGCCCCGGGCCGCCGCCTTCCTGGGCCTGTCCCTGGCGGAGGTGGAGGCCGCCTTCAAGGAGCACTGGCTTTTGTACGCCTGGGACGGCGCCGCCGCCTTTGTCTATCCCTACTTTCAGCTGATGTTTGTCACCGAAACCCCGGTCCCCCTGGTTTCCCGGGGGGCCCAGAGCGAGCAGTCCCGCCGGGAGCGGCAGGAGCTCCTCGACGCCCTCCGCCCGCCGGAGGACGGCGGGGAGGAGGAACCGGGCCCCGAGGCGGTCCCCGCCCCGCTGCGGGACTATGGGGATGACGCCCTGTTCTCGGACGCCCGCCATGGGGACATCCTCATCGGCGAGGTTCTCTCCTACGGCGCGCCCCTGCCCGGAGCGCCGCAGCCGGAGGCCGGGGACGCGGCCGGGCAGCATGAGGCGGGCTGGCGGGAGTGGTTCTGCCGCTATGCCTCCGGGGAGTCCCCCCGGAGCGCCGCCGTCCGCCGGACCGGACCCTTTGTCTTTGCCTTCACGGAGTCCGAACCCCGGGAGGCTTCCCCCCTTGGCCACGTCCTCGCCCTGGAGGGCGGCGTGCAGACCATGACCGTCCGCCGGGAGGCGAAGGACGAGGCCCTCTGGTATCAGAGCGCCGTGCGAAAGGATCCGCCATGAACAGTGTGTTTACCCTGGCCGGAGAGGGGCTTCTGGCGTACTTCCGGGGGGAGCTGGTCCCGGGAGTGCTGGGCTCCCCCGACATGCTCCAGCTGGCCTACCCCGGCATGGACGGGGAATTCCGTCTGGGCCTCTGCCTCTACGAGCTGGAGGAGGTCCGCCCCCACGGCCCGCCGGGCCTGGAGCGGGTGGGCGAGGACGTCCACAAGCTCCCGGACCTGCTTCTGGCCCTCCGCTTCCTGGCCTTCGCCAACCGGAAGGCCGCCTTCGGCAGCATGGAGGCCGGGGATGAGCTGCTGCTGCTGGAGGGGGCGCTCCGGGCGGTCCACGGCTGCCCCGGGCTGGAGCTGGAGGGCCGGCGGCTGCGGCTGTCCCTCCAGCCCCTGACCCAGGGGGAAAAGGCGTCCCTATGGCAGAGCCTCCACGCGCCGCTCCAGCCGGCGGCCTATTTCACGCTGGAGCCGGTGCCCCTGCCCGCCGCCCGCATCCGGCGGGTCCCGCCCGTGCGGGAGGTGCGGGCCTCCGCCGCCGCCCTGGGGAACGGAGGGAGGCCATGAGCCGCTGCCTCTGCACCGGCGCGGTGCTGCGGTGCTCCTTCGGCCTGGCCCCGGCGGTCTTCAGCGCCCTGCCCGCCCCCCGCGTCCTGATCGGCGGGCGGCCCGCCGGGGTGCTGACGGACGCGGCCCCCCTTGTCAATCTCCCGCCCTTCGGCCTGTGCCAAAGCCCCGCAAACCCCGCGGTGGCGGCGGCCACCGCCGCCGCCCTGGGGGTCCTGACCCCCATGCCCTGCCTGCCCGCGCCCGCCGGGCCCTGGCTTCTCCCCTCCCCCGCGGTCCTCATCGGCGGGCGGCCCGCCGTCACCGACGGCAGCGCCGTCCTGTGCGCCTGGGGCGGGCAGATTACCGTTCAATTCGCGGGGCAGGCGGGCGTGGAGCTTTCGGGCGCCGCCCCCTGACCCGTTCCCCGTCCCCGGGCCTGCGATTTTTAAAAAAACGACAGAAAGAGGGTATTTGAAAATGGCAGAGTATTTGGCCCCAGGCGTCTATGTGGAAGAGTTCGACTCCGGCGTCAAAGCCATGGAGGGGGTGGGCACCAGCACCGCGGGCTTTATCGGCCTGGCGGCCCGGGGCCCCGTCTCCGGCAGGCCCGTCCTGCTGACCAGCTTCGCGGACTACAAGCGCCGGTTCGGCGGGTATCTCTCCGAGCTGGAGTACGGCGGATACCGCTTCCTCCCCAACTGTGTGGAGCAGTTCTTCACCAACGGCGGCAGCGCCTGCTATGTGATGCGGGCCGTGCCGGAGGACGCCGCCGCCGCCCAAAGCGCGGAGGGCCCCGTCACGGCCGCCGCCCTGGACCCCGGCGCGTGGGCCAACACCATGTCGGCCCTGCTGTCCCGCTCCGTCCGGGCCCGCACCCAGATCCTCTCCGTCCAGGAGGGAGCCGGCGGCCCCCAGTACCGGCTGAAAAACGCCGCGGGCTTCCGCGCCGGGGACCTGGTCGCCTTCCGGGCGGAGGGCAAGGCGGTTTACAACCGCATCACCGGCGTCAGCGGCCAGCTGGTGACCATGGCCCAGCCCCTCCCCGGCGACGCCGCCGACGGCGCCCTGGTCCCCCAGAAGACGCTGGAGGCCTGCGGCGTGGACCTGGTCCTCCTCTGGGAGGACCTGCAGGAGTCCTACCCCGGCTGCTCGCTGAACCCGGCCGCGCCGGACTACCTCCCCGACGCCCTGGCCAAATCCACCCTGGCCCGGATCACCCTGAACCTGGGCGACGCCCTGGACGATCCCCTGGTTCTTCTGGGCGGGGAAGCGGAGGCGGAGACGCTGCGCATCGAGTTCAGCGGCGGGCTGAACGGAACCATGGACGCGGTTCACCCCGGGACCTTCAACGGCGTGGACAACGGCCCGGGGAAGCGCACCGGCATCGAGTCCTTCCAGGAGATCTCCGATGTGAGCATCCTGGCGGTCCCCGGCGTCACCGACGCCAACGTGCAGGCCAAGCTCATCGCCCACTGCGAGAGTCTTGCCAGCCGCTTCGCCGTGCTGGACGCGCCCCTGGACGCCGCCGGGGTGGACGAGCTCAACCGGCACAAAAGCGCCTATGACACCAGCTATGCCGCCCTTTACGCCCCCTGGGTCCAGGTGTTCGATCCCCTGCTCCGGCGGGCCGTCTTCCTCCCGCCCTCCGGCTCCGTCTGCGGCATTTACGCCCGGACCGACATCGAGCGGGGCGTCCACAAGGCCCCGGCAAACGAGATCGTGCGGGGCTGCACCGGCCTGTCCGTCTCCTATAACGAGGCGGAGCAGGGCAAGCTCAACCCCAACGGCGTCAACCTGATCCGCGCGCTGCCCGGCCAGGGCGTCCGCGTGTGGGGGGCCCGCACCTGCTCCAGCGACGGGAACTGGAAGTACGTCAACGTCCGCCGCCTGTTCATCTTCCTGGAGGAGTCCATCCGGGCCAACACCGGCTGGGCGGTGTTCGAGCCCAACGACGAGGGCCTTTGGTCCCGGGTGAAGGGCAGCATCACCCTCTTCCTGGAGACGCAGCGCCGCGGCGGCGCCCTCATGGGCTCCACCCCCGAGGAGGCCTACTACGTGGAGGTGGGCCGGAGCACCATGAGCCAGGACGACATTCTCAACGGGCGGCTGATCTGTGAGATCGGCGTGGCCCCGGTCCGCCCGGCGGAATTCGTGATCTTCCGCATCACGCAGAAGATGCAGGACGCCACCTGACGCAGTAGGAGGGATTCAAGATGGCAGAGATCATTTACCCCTTTAAGAAGTACAATTACAAGGTGCTTCTGGACAACAGCGAGGAGGCCGGCTTCAGCGAGGTTTCCTCCCCCGACATCACCTCGGACCCCGTGGAGTACCGGGAGGGCAACATGACCGGCAAAACCCCCGGCAAGCAGCCCGGCATCCTGAAATACGGCAACGTCACCCTGAAGCGGGGCGTCACGGAGTCCCAGGTCTTCGTGGCCTGGATGAAGGACGTGCAGGACGGCAAGGCCCCCCGGAAAACCGTGGTCATCACCCTGCTGGACGACGAGATGAACGAGGCGGCCTCCTGGCAGCTGGAGAAGGCCTGGCCCACCAAGTACACGGGAACCGACCTGAACGCCACCAGCAACGAGGCCGCCATCGAGAGCCTGGAGCTGGTGACCGAGGGCATCACCCGCATCAAGTAAAGGAGGGAGCGGAGGAATGGAGCTGCAGACCATTTACCCCTTCCGCCTGCCCAAGGGCTACCTGGACGGCGGGGGCACGCTGCACCGCGAGGGGCAGATGCGCCTGGCCACCGCCGGCGACGAGCTGGGCGCCCTGCGGGACCCCAGGGTCAAGGCGGACGAGAGCTATCTGAACGTCGTTTTGCTGTCCAAGGTGGTGACGTCCCTGGGCTCCCTGGAGGAGATCACCCCCGCGGTGATGGAGGGTCTCTTCGTGGGGGACCTGGAATTTCTCCAGAACCTGTACGAGACGGTCAACAAGACGGACAGCCCCAAAATCCGCGTCACCTGTCCCCACTGCGGCAAGCAGTTCCTGGACGCCATAAATTTTCTGGGGGCGGGATGAACCTCAGGCCCCCAAAGGAGCTGTACCGCCAGCTCTCGTTCATCTCGTACTATTTTCACTGGGAGCTTGACCGGACCCTGGCGCTGCCCCACCTGGAGCGGGAAAAGTTCTGCCGGGAGATCAACCGGATCAACCGGGAGGCCGGTCCCCGGGAGAAGAACCTCTTTGACATTTCTTAGGAGCTGAGCAGTTATGGCAGACGTCGTGCGGGACGGCCCCCTTCCGGCCTTTCAGTTTCACGTCCGGCTGGACGACCTGGAATTCGGCTTTTCCAAGGTCTCGGGGCTGTCCCGGGAAATCGAGCCCGTCCTCTACCAGGAGGGCGGACTGAACGACCGGGTGCACGTCCTTCCGGGGCCCGTGAAGTCCTGCGGCACGGTCCGGCTGGAGCGGGGCGTATACCAGGGGGAGCGCGTCCCCTTTTACCTGGTGGGCGTGAAGCTGAACGTCCCCATGCGGATTGAGGTCTGGAAGCAGGACAGCCCGAAGAACGGCGGCAAGGTGTTTACGCTGACGGGGCTGGTCGTCAAACGCTGGGAGGTGAGCGACCTGGATGCGCTGCAGAACTCGCTGCTTATCGACCGTTTCGACCTGGGGTTTGAGCACCTGCGCCTCTCCACGTCCTGAGATCGGCGTCCTGCCGGGCGGGAGGTCCCTGCTCTCCCGGGGCGCGGTCCGCCGCTTCGCCCCCTCCGGGGTGGAGCTTCGCTGCAGGCGGGACCCGGAGCCCCCGGCCTCCCCGGGCCGGACGGTCGTCCGGCAGACCGTGTGCCAAACCGCCGTGCACCTCCACCAGACCTTCCCCCGGCACATCCACCGCCACGTACACACCGCCGTCCTTTTGCGGCGGGACGCGGTCCTCCTCCTTCTGCCCCGGGAGGCGGCCCGGGCGGGGGAGGTTCTCCCGGACCCCTCCCGGCCCACCCGGGCCGCTCACGCCCTGCTGCGCCTTTTCTCCAAGGAGAGCGCAAAGCGGGAGCTGCTCCCCTTTTACCGCGACACGGTCCGGAGCGTCCTGCGGGAGGAGCAGGAGCGGTACAAAAGCCGCCCCGCCGGGGCCGTGGCCCTGATCTGGAACCTGTTCGGCCGGCCCCACGCCTTCCGGACCCTGACCCGGTTCTACCTGGGGGCGGTGGAGAAGCTGGGCAGCCGCTACTTCCCCGCCCTCAGCGGCCCCAACGCCCTCTGCCTGGCGGCGGGCGTGGTCCTGCACAGCCAGGTTTACCGGCGGCATGTCCGCCGGCTGTGGACCCGGGAGCGGCAGGAGCTCTCCCTGCGCTATTCCCTGGGGGAGGTCCCCGCCCCAGACGGCCTGATGCAGCTTCCCGCCCTCCGGTCCGCGGCCCCGCCGCCCCGGGAGGAGCTGGAGCGGCCGATGCGCTCCGCCGCCCCGGGGGACGCCCGGCCCGCCCCTCCCGCCCCGCCCCGGGGGGAGGCGCGGCTCAGCGAGGAGGAGTTCCGCGCCCTGGTCCGGGGCGTGGCCCGGAGCCTTGGGAAGCGGGCCCGGCTGGAAGCTCTGGAACGGGGAGGGCTGTAAATGAGCAAGGCGCGCATCAGCGACCCGGAGGGAACCGTCAAGCCCTTCGAGGTGCCCTTCAATCCCAACACCCTCACCTATTCTGTCAACTCCAACCGCTACAACGCCAAGGCCGCAAGGGAGCAGGCGGGCCCCGGCGGGCCGTCCGGAGTCGTGAACGAGCAGAGCGACCCCACGGCGAAAACGGACCGGGCCTCCCTCTCCGTCCGCCTGTTTTACCACACCTATAAAAGCGAGACGTCCTATACCGACGTGCGGGACGAAATTGAGAAGCTGCGCGTCTTTGTGCGGACCGGAGGAAACACCGGGGAAAACGACCTGAAAATCAAGTTTTCCTGGGGAACCTGGTCCTTTGAGGGGTTTCTGGACGCCTTTTCCGTCGCCTACCAGATGTTCGCCACCGACGGGACCCCCGTTCAGGCGGAAGTCTCCATCACCATCACCGGCGAAGACCCGGACTATGCCGCCCTGGCGGAGAACATGAAAAAGCGGGCGGCGGCGGCCCGGGACGGCGGCCCCCCGGCGGCGGCGGACGAACTCCCCATGGACTGGGCCTGGCTCTTTGAATAGGGGGCGGACATGGATTTCTCCCGGCTGCATGAAAAATACGGCGGCTTCCGCCGCCCCACCTTCGCCCTTACGGTGGACGGCGTCCGGCTGGACAGCGGCCCGGGCGTGAGCATCGAGACTCTGGAGTGCCGCCTCACCGCCCGGCGGCAGGCGGGCAGCCTGTGCCTCGCGGCGGACCTGATTCCGGGAAGCGCCCTGGGCGGAACCTGGCTGGCCGCCGTCCAGCCCGGCGCGGTCTGCTCCCTGGCCCTGGGCTACCAGGAGATTCACGAAACCGTGTTTTCCGGCTTTGTATACGACGTGGCCTGGGGCGACCCCCTGGACGCCGGCGTGGAGCGGCTGGAGCTCGTCTGCCTGGACGTGCGGGGGCAGCTGATGCTCTCCGCCTGCCCGGACGCGGGCGCCGCCCGAAGCCTCTCCCAGCTGGCCCGTGCCATCCTGAACCAGCCCGCCTGCACCCGGATGGCGTCCGACGTGCGGCTGGGCCGGATTCCCGAGGACTGGGACCTCCCCTTCCAGCGCGCCGGGGCCACCGATTTCGCCGTTCTCTGCGCGGCGGCGGACTTCCTCTGCCTGGAGTTTTACGCCTTCGGCGGCACGGTCTATTTCGGGCCGGCCCGGCCCTCCTCCGAAACCGCCGTGGCCTTCTCCGGGCCCAACGGCCTGCTGGAGCTGCGGCGGCGGCGGAGCCTGTCCGGCCAGTGCGCGGCGGCGGCGGTCAGCGGGGCGGACGACCGGGGGGAGCGGCTCTATGCCCGGGCGGAGCGGTCCCCGGACCGGGGCTTCGGCTCCGCCAGGATGGGCGCCGCCCTGGTCCGGGACCTCCACCAGGCGGAACCGGCCCTCCGCACCATGGCCCAGGCGAACCACCTGGCCCAAGTCCGGATGGAGGCCCGGCAGCGCCGGGGTGGCGGGCTGGCGGGCCGGGGGACCGGGCTGCCCGAGCTGCGGCCCGGGCGCTTCGTGGAGGTAAGCGGCTTGAGCGAGCCGGTCAACGGGACCTATTATGTGCAAAGCGTTACCCACACCATCGACGAAACCGGCTTTGAGACCGCCTTCGAGGCGGAGGAATGAGGAGATGCGCCATGGCCGATTTTGACTATCTGCGGGGCCGGGTCACCGCCCACCTGGACGGCGGCGAGAAGGGCCTGGTGGAGGTGGCCCTGGGGGGCTATGACCAGGAGCGGGACAAGATTCACGCCCGGGTGGTTCAGAGCATGTCCGGCGTCTACTGGCTCCCGGAGATCGGCGACGTTGTGGAGGCCGCCGTCCCCAGGGTCCCCGGGTACGAGGCCCACATCCTCCGCGTTCACCGCCCCGCGGACGATGAGCAGACCCAGGCCTGCTGGACGGAGAAAAACGACGTCAAGCAGTTCCGGACCCGCTCCGGCCACACCGTCACCCTGAGCGACGCCCAGGACGGGGCCCTGATTTCCATCCGGACCGCCGGGGGCCTGGAATGCCGCCTGGAGGACGGTCCCCAGTCCGTCACCGTGAAGAAGCGGGACGCGGACACTCCCGCCCTCACCCTGGACATGCAGGGGGACACGGTCACCCTGTCCGCCGGGAAGGGAATTTCCATCCGGTGCGGCGGCGCTTCCCTGGAAATCGACAGCGGGGGCGGCGTCGCCATCCGGGCCAAGGGCGCGCTGGACCTCAGCGGCCGGGAGATCACCCTCAGCGCCCAGGGCAGCCTGACCGCCAAGGGGCGGCAGCTGGCCCTCTCCGGCGGAATGACGGCGGAGCTCTCCGGGCAGACCCGGCTGCAGCTGTCCTCCTCCGGGATCACAGAGGTGAAGGGCGGCGTCATCAAGCTCAATTGAGAGGAGGTCCTCGAGATGCCCGCCATGCGCTTTCCCTGCAGGCTGGAGCCCGGCCTGGGGCGCTTCGGCACGCTGAGCGAGGCGGAGGAAATCGCCCAGTCCGTCCGCATGATTCTCACCACCCGCCGGGGGGAGCGCCCCTTCCGCCCGAAGTTCGGCTCCCGGCTGTCCCAGTACGCCTTCGAGCAGCTGGACACCACCCTTTGCACTCAGATCCGCCAGGAAGTCGTCTCCGCCCTGCAGACCTGGGAGCCGCGGATCTGGAACATCCGGGCGGAGCTGGCCCCGGAGCGGGAGGACGGAGTGCTGACGGTCAGCGTCTCCTATGAGATTCTGCAAAGCGGCGTCTCCGCCCGGGTGTCGGTCCCCCTGGACGTCCCCTGAACCCACCGGCGCGCGGCGCGCCAGAAGGAGGAAGCCGAACATGGAACCCATCCGGGAGGCGTTTGAAGCTTATATCCGCTCTTATCTGCCCCAGTGGCGCTTCCGGCGGGGCGGCCCCGAACTGGAAGCGGCCCTGATGACGGTCCTGGGCGAGCTGCTGGAGGAATCCGGGACCCGCCTGGAGCGCCTGCCGGACCTTCATGAGCGCGCGTTCCTCCGCCCCTGGCTGGGCCCCCTTCAGGAGGGCGCGCCGCCCTTCGCCTATGCGGCCCTCCGCGCCCCCCGGCGGACCGCCGTTCCCAGGGGGAGCGCCTTCTATTGCTCCGGGGACGGGACCCGGGTCTGGGAAACCGCGGAGGACGCCTGGGCGGAGTCCCTCCGCCTGAGCGGCATGGTCCTGGCGGGCGGAGAGGGGGGGAAGCTGATCCCCCTGCCCCCGCCGGGGGAGCCGGTGAAGCTCTTTGACTTCCGCCTCCCCGGCGCGCAGGTCCGGGAGGTCCGGTTTCGCCACGTCGCCGCCTTTTCCTCCCAGGCGGGGTGCGCCGTCTCCCTGGAGCTTGCGGGCGCCTCCGGCCCCCTCCTGCAATGCCTCCGGGATCCGGAGCAGGCGGAGTGGTCCCTGCTGGGCGGGGACTCTCCCCGGGTGCTTCCCGCCCCCTTGGGCGAGGGGGAGGAGCTCCGCTTCTCCCTGCCGCCCGCCCCCGGGGCCTCCGCCCTGCGCGTCCGCATCCGGGACGGGTTTGTCCCGCCCCCCGACCCCGTCCGCCGGGCGGTCGTCCGCGCCGTCCGCGGCCCCTCTCCCCAGGTGTGGACCACGGCGGAGGCGGGAACCGGCCGGGAGGGCTCCTGGCTTCCCTTCGGGGAGCGGCTGAGTCCCTGGAGCGCGTGCTGCATCGCCTGTCCGGACGCCCTCTGCCTCCCCGGCTCGGAGGTGACCCTCTCCTGGGCGTTGTCCTTCACCCTGGGGCGGGAGGGGTTCCCCGCCCCGGAGCGGGAACCGGCCTACCGCCCCGTCATGCGCCGGATGCCCCCTCCGCCGCCGGAGGTCCGGGACGTGCGGGCCGGCCGGGTCCTTTGGGAGTATTGGGACGGCGCCGCCTGGCGCTCCATCCCGGGGACGGGGCCCTATACCCGCCTCTTTTCGGACGCGGAGTCCCCGGGCGGCGGCACGGCCCGCGTCGAGGCCCGCTTCCTCTGGCCCGCCGACGCCGCACCCTGTGAACTCCAGGGCCGGGAGGCCCACTGGCTGCGCTGGCGCCTCTGCGGCGGCGGGGAGGAGGGCTGGCTTCCCGCCCTGCACCACGCTCCGGAGGTCTCCGGCATGCGGATCTCCGCGGAGCTGCGGGAGGACGCCCTGCGCGTGGAGCGCCGCAGCGGCCTGGGGGCCGGGCGGTCCGGCCCGGCGGAGGCGGACGGCGTCCTCTTCCCCCCTCTCACCCCGGACAAGGATACCTGGTGGCTGGGCTTTGACGGCCCGCCGGGAGGCGGCGCCCTCCGCCTCTGCCTGACGCTGCGGGGCCGGGTCCCCGGCGGGACCCTGTCCGCCTGGGAGGCGCTTCCGAAGGGCGGGGAGGCGCCCCTTCTCCTCCTGGACGGGACGGAGGGCCTGGCCCACAGCGGCGTCCTCTCCCTGGAGGGCGTCCGGGGCGGCAAAAGCCTCCGCTTCGGCCTGGAGCGCTGGTGGATCGGCCTTCGGGACGAGTCCGGCTCCATCCGCGCCGCCGGCCATGCCCCGGTGCTGGAGGGGCTTTCCTGCGGCGCGGTTCTGCTCCGCTCCGCAGGGGGGGACGCCTGCGCCGCCGGGGACCCCTTCCTCCCCCTGCGGGGCGGCGGCGTGTCCGGCGTGGCGCTGACGGAGCCCTTCGGCGGGGCCCCGGAGGAGACGGAGGCGGAGCGCCTCCGCCGGGTCCGGGAGGAGCGCCACCACCTGGGCCGGGCCGTCTCCGCCCTGGACGTGGACCAACTGGTCCGCGGGGCGGTCCGGTCCGTCCTGCGGACCCGCTGCGTCCCCCTGGACGGGGCCGTCCATGTGGGCGTTCTGATGCGGGACGCGGCCCGCCACGCGGAGGCCTTTGCCCTGGAGCGGGACCGCATTCAGCGCATCCTGACGGAGGCCGGGCCCTTCCCCTGCCTGGGGCTTTCCGTCCATGTGCGGGAGCCCTGCTTCTACCCCATCCATGTGATGGCCTGGATCCGCGTTCCGCCGGAGGACGGCTTCGCCGAAACCCGGCGGCGGCTGGAGGAGGCCCTTGCCCGCTTTCTGGACCCCGCCGCCGGAGGCTTTCAGGGCTCCGGGTGGCCCCTGGGCCGCCTGCCGGACGACGGGCAGCTGCGCAGCTGCCTCCTGGCCGCCGCCCCGGGGGCGGTGCTGGCGGAGCTCGTCTCCGCCGCCGTGACGCCGGAGGGACGGGAGCGGAAAACCGCCTCCCTCCGGGACCCCTTTGCCCTCCCCGTCCCGGGGAGCTTCACCATTCATGAGCTGAAAGGGGGCGACGCCCCGTGAATCCCGTCCATCCCGGCACGGCCGGACAGGCCGCGCTCTATGACCGGGCCTGCCGCCGCATGGCGGAGCTGGTTCCCGGCTGGAGCGACGCCATCCCCAGCGACCCCGCCGCGGCCATCCTGGAACTGGCCTCCTTTTTATCCGACCTGCAGAACCGGCGGCTGGAGGCCGTCGGCCCCGCCCATTTCACGGCCTATGGGAAGCTGCTGGGCGGGGAGCTCCGGGACCCGGCTCCGGCGGTCCTCCTGGCCCGCCCGGCGGGGGCGGAGCGGCCCTGGCCGGGGCAGCGCTTCTCGGTGGACGGCGTTCCCTTTGAGGTCGTCCACAGCGGCGGCCCGGAGGGGGGCGGCGCCGCCGTGCTTTTGGAGGGCGGCGGCGTGTGGCGGGGGGAGGCCCCCCTCCCCCTGGAGGGCTCCGGGCCCGCGCTCCGCCTCGCCTTTTCCCGGCCCCTGCCCGGGGGCGTTCCCCTTCTACTCTGGTGCGGGCTGGTCCCGGAGGCGGGGCGGACGCCGCCGGAGGAGGAAACCCCGCCTCCCGTCTCCCTCCGCGCCCAGGTCCCCGCGGGGGCGGGCTGGCGGGACGTCCCCGTGGAGGACGGAACCTGCGGCCTGCTGCGAAGCGGCTTCCTGCGGATCACGCCGGACCGGGACGCCGGCGCCCTGCGCCTCTTCCCGGAGGGCGCCTTGGAGGGCCGCCCCCAAATCTCCTGCCTGGTCCCAAACCCGGTCCGCCTGGAGCAGCGCCGCACCCGCAGCGCCCTCGCGGACCTCACCCGGCCCTTCCTCCTCCCCCGGGGCTGGCTGGGAAACCGGGTCCTGCGGTACTTCCTGCCCCTGCCCCAGGGGGGCTGGCGGGAGGCCCCGGAGCTCTGCGTCCGGGACGGGAGGGTCACCGGCTGGCAGGGACCGGAGCCGGAGCGCATCCGCGTGGCGGCGGCGGAGCCCGACTTTTCCGCCGAGCGCGTTCTCCGGCCCATCGCCGGTGAGGAACTCTCTCTGGGGGAGGCCGGAGTCCTTCCGGACTCCCTGGGGCTGATGGTGGAGGAGGCGGGAATCTGGCACGACTGCCCCATCCGGGAGCCCGATCCCCGGCGCACCCTCCCCCGGGGCTGCCGCCGGGACCCGGAAACGGGACTCCTGCGCTTTGGGGACGGCCGGGACTTCCGCGTCCCGGCGGGGGGCCGCCTGCTGGTCGTCTCCTGCCGCACCACGGAGGGCGGCGGGGGCAACGGCGCGGCGGGCCTTCTGGAGCAGGACGGGGTCCGCCTCCAGGCCTTGGGACCGGCGGAGGGGGGCCGGGACGGGGAAACCGCCCGGGACGCCTTCCTCCGCGCGGCCCGGGAACAGGCGGAGCCCCTGCGGGCGGCGACTCTGCGGGACTATGAGGACCTCGCCCGGCGGACCCCCGGCCTGGCGCTCCGGCGGGTGCGGGCCGTCCCCCGCGGGACCCCGGGGAGCGGAGAGGCCGGGGTCGCCGTCCTGGCGGAGCCCGTCTCCCGGGAGCCCCTTCCGAAGCTGACGGCGTGGCAGCGGGAGCGGCTCCAAACCTGGCTGGAGCGGTTCCGGCTCATCGGCGTGCCGGTGGAGGTCCGCAGTCCCCGCTATCTGCCCCTGGAGGTGGAGGCGTCCCTCCGGACCGGGGAGCCCGTCGACGTGGAGGCGGTCCGGGAGGCCGTCCTGCGCCTGGCCGACGGCGTCGCCGGGCCCCTGGACTTCGGCGCGGAGATCTCCCGCACGGCGCTCTTTGCCGCCCTGGAGGCCCTGGAGGGCGTCGCCGCCGTGGCCGCCCTGGAGCTGCGGCCCCTTTCCGGCGGCGGGCGGAGGACCCAGGACGGGGGGCTCCGCCTCCCGCCGGACACGCTCCCTTATGTAAAGCGCCTGCGGGTATCCCAGTCCTGAGCAGCCGGCGGAGAGAGGAGGAATCCCATGGACCCACGGCTTCGCAGATACCGCTCCGACCACGATATAAGCCGCTGCGGCGTCTATGACGGGGCGGGCGGCTTCCGCTCCCAGTGGCACCAGGGCCTGGGCCGCGGCATGGAGTGGCACCGCCTCTCCCTGGAGGGGTCCTCCGCCCCTCAGGTTCGAATCTACGCCGCCGATCAGCTCCCGGACCACTGGGACGGCACGGCGTCCCCCGTCCTGGAGCGCCGGGCGGAGGACCTGAGCCTCTATGGCGTGCGGGGCCGCTTCCTGTGCTTCACGGTCTTTCCGGCGGAGGGCCTGACGGGCTACTCCCTCACGTTTCCCGGGCGCTCCATCGACGCGGGCCTCCCCCAGGTCCTGCGGGACGACGCCGTCCTCCGCCAATTTCTGGCGGTCTACCAGTCCGCCTACATGGACGTCAACCGGGCGGCGGCCCGCTTCCCCGGCAGGCTGGACCCCCGGGGACCGGAGGCGCTGCCGGAGCTGAAGCTCTGGCTCGGCGCGGCCCGGTGGATGCGGGGAGCCCCCTGGGAGGCGGAGCTCCTGGCGGAAGCGCCCCGGCTGAACCGCATGCGCGGAACCCGGCGGGGACTCGCCCGCCTGCTGGAGATCGTGACCGGGGGAGCGGGGCGGCTCGTGGAGAACGCCCAGTGGAAGCGCCTGCCCCTGAGCGCCGCCGAGCGGGAGGACTGCGCGCGGCTCTACGGCGGCGGCCCGGCAGGCGTCACCCTGCTGCTTCCGGCGGACGCCGCCCCCGCCGCCGCCCGGTTTCTCGAGGACGTTCTGGAGGACTTCATTCCCCTGGGTGTGAGCTGGTCCATCCTTCCGCTCCGGGGGGACGCCGCCATGGACGGCCATTGCTATCTCGACGTCAACGCGGAGCTCCGGGACCCGCCTCCGGCGGTGATGGACGGTTCCGCCCTGGACGAGCTGATTTTGGAATGAGGGGAGGCCTTCACCATGCCCGGATGGGAACACAATTCCGCCTGCATCCTGGACTATCTGGAGCTTTTCCAGGTTCTCGCCTCCGAGGGCGGAGAGGCCGCCGCCCCCGGGCTGTACCGGGAGCTGTCCGCCCGGGAGCGGGAGACGCCGGAGTCCGTCCCCCTGGCGCCCAGGCTCCTGCGGGACCGGCTCCGGCTGGGCCGGAGGGACTTCCTTCTCCTGATGGCCGCCCTGGCCTTTGAGCTGGACGGCGGGCTGCGCCGCGCCTTCCGGACCCGGTACGGCCTCGCCCTGCCCACGGTGGAATACGGACTCCAGCTGATCGAGCCCCTCTGCCCCGCCGGGATCGAAACCCTCGCGGAGCTGTCCGGGCCCAGCCCCCTCTGCGCTCTGCTGCTCACCGCCGCCGAGTCCACCGCCTATGCCATGGAGCGCCCCTTGGTGCTCTGCCGCGGGGCGGCGGCGTTTTTGACGGGGCTGTCCCTGCCGGAGCTCCGGGGCGTCTCCCCCCGCTTTCCCCGGCGGGAGGACCTCCTCCTCCCCGTCCATGAGGGGGCCCGCATGCAGGTTCGGAGCTGGTTCCGCTCCGGCGCCTCCGGCGTCCTGTCCATCCGGGGGCCCGCCGGCTCCGGGCGGCGGACCCTGGTCTGCCGGGCCTGCGGCGGCGCCGTCTGCGCGGACATGGAGGTCCTGGACGCCCTCTCTCCCCTGGACCGCAGCCACCTGTGCCGGGAGGCTGCCCTCCTCTCCCGGATCTTCGCCGTTCCCCTCTGCGCCGTCTCTCCCTCCGGCCGGGAGGCCCTGGGGGAGCTGGAGTGGCTCCACCGGCGGTTCTCCGTGCCCCTGGTCGTTCTGCCGGGGGACGGGCATGGCCCGGACCGGGCGGAGGAGGTTCTCCGCCTCCCCGGGCGCCTCACGGCCCGGGAGCAGGAGGAGGCGTGGCGGGCCTTTGTTCCCCGGGCGGAGCCCTTTTCCGCCCCGGAGGGCTCCATGACCATAGGCGCCCTCCGCGCCGCCGCGGAAACGGCCCTCCGCATTGCCGGCGAGGCGGGGCGCGCCGCCGTGGGGCGGGAGGACGCCCGCCGCGCCCTGCGGCTCCGGGGCGGCGCCCTGTCCTTCGGCGCCCTGGAGGACCCGGAGGTCGCCTTTGACGACATGGTCCTGCCGGAGGACGTGCTGGCCCAGCTCCGGCAGATCTGCATGGCGGCCCGGTTCCGGGCCAGGCTTCCCGCCTGGGGGATTCCCTCCCGGCGGGAGGGCGTCACGGCGGTGTTTCACGGTCCCTCGGGCACCGGCAAGACCATGGCCGCCGCCGCCATCGCCCGGGAGCTCGGAATGCCCCTGCTCCGGGCGGACCTGTCCCAGATCATGGACAAGTACGTGGGCGAGACGGAAAAGCACCTGGCCGGGCTCATGGGCTGCGCCCGGGAAAACCGCTGCGTCCTCCTGTTTGACGAGGCCGACTCCCTCTTCGGCAAGCGGGCCTCCCTCTCCGGGGAGCACAGCAAGTTCGCCAACCTCTCCACCTCCTTCCTCCTCCAGGAGATCGAGCGGTACGAGGGCGTGGCCCTGCTCTCCACGAACCTGCTGGGCAGCTTTGACGACGCCTTTCTGCGCCGCCTCCACTACATTGTGCGCTTCACCCCGCCCGGTCCCTCCCTCCGGGAGCGGCTCTGGCAAAGGGCCCTGCCGGAGGAGCGGCTGGAGGACGGGCCGCCCTTCCCGGTCCTTGCCCAGGCGGAGCTGAGTCCCGCCCGGATTCACCGGGCGGTCCGGGCCGCCGCCATCGCCGAAATGGCCGCGGGAAAGGAGACGATCTCCGCCGCCGCCATCCTCCGGGCCCTGAGGCTGGAGCTGGAAAAAAGCGGAAAGCCCCTGCCGGGGAGCCTGTCCGCCCTCCTGGCCGGGGCCGCCGGGGGGAGCGCGCCCCTCCAAGGGGGCCCGCCTCCCGCTCCGGCGTCGGGCCCGGCCCCTCCGCCGCGTTGAAAAGCGGGCGGAATGTGATATAATGGTGTACCCTGCCAACGGTCCGCCGGACGCCGTCCGGCAAAGGGAGAGGAGGAACGGGAGTGAAGCCGCATCTGACCGCAGTGCCCCGGAGGCTGGGCGGCGCCCTGGCCGACCCGGCGGAGGACTTCAAATTTACCGTCCTCTCCGCGGAGGCCGGGTGGGGGAAAACCGCGGTGGTTCAGGAGGTGCTCAGGACCCGGCCCCACTGCTGCGTCCCGGTGCGGCCCGACCGCACGCCCCGCTTTTCCTCCCGGGAGCCCCTGGTGGTCCTGGACGATTTCCAGAACCTCTCCCCCCGCCTGGAGGAGCGGATGGCCGGAATTTTCCGCAGATCGCCGAAGCGCCAGCGCTTTTTCCTGCTCTCCCGGGGGCCCCTGCCCGGGTTCCTCCTCCCCTGCCGGTACGCCGGCGAGCTCCGCCTTTTTCAGTCGGAGGACCTCCGCCTGGACCCGGAGGGCATCGCCCTGCTGGCGTCGGAGCGGGGGCTGGCCCTTCCGGCGAGGGAGGTCCTGGGGCTGGAGGCGGAAACCGGGGGCTATCCGCCCCTTGTGTGCGCCCTGCTGGACGCCATGGCCGCCGGAGGCGGGCTGGGCCCCCGGGAGCGGGACGCCGCCCTCCGGCGTTTGGACGCATATTGGGACGCTGCGCTGTACGCCTCCTGGGACCGGAGGACCCGGGAACTGCTTCTGGCCCTGTCCCGCTTTCCCGAAGCGGACGCCGACCTGGCCGCCTCCCTGGTCCCCCGGGGGGAGGAGCTTCTGGCCCCCATCGCCCGGACCTCCGGCGCGCTCCGGACCGGGGCGGGGGACATCTGGCGCTGTTCGGAGCTTCTGCTTCCCTACCTGCGGCGAAAGGCGGACCGGGAGCTTTCCCCCGGCCAGATCCGGCGGATTCACCTTCTCGGCGGCGCGTGGTGCGCCCGGCGGGGCGACGACGCCGGCGCCGCGGGGCACTATCTCTCCGCCGGGGACCGGGGGGCCCTCGTCCGCACCCTGGTCCGGGCGGCGGGCCGCCACAGGGGCCCCTGGGATCTGATCCGCCTGGCCCCCTTCCTCCGCGCCCTTACGGAGGAGGAGCTTTGCTCCGCCCCCGAGCTGGCCCGCGCCATGCTCCGCCTGGGGGGCCTGTCCCTGGACCCGGAGGAGGCCGCCCGCTGGCGCGGCGTCCTGCCGGAGGGCCCGGGCGGTAAAAACGGCTCCCCCGCCCTTCCCGGGCCCCCCTCCCCGCCCCAGGCCCTCCTGCTCTCCTCCGGGGACTGGGGGCCCGCGCCCTTCGCCTGCGGACTGCCCAGCGTTCTCCGGGGGGAGCGGGAGCTCTCCGATCTGCTCCTCCAGGCTCCGGAGCTCGCCCGGGCCCCGGCGTGGAGCGGGGTGGAACGGGCTCTGGGTCCCGGCGGCGTGGGGCTGGGCGAGCTGATCTGCGGAGAGCACCGGCTGGAAACCGGCGGGGACGTCGCCGCCCTGCTGCTCCAATGGCGGCCCCTTCAGCTCCGCGTCCGGGAGGGGGGCGGTCCCGCCTCGGAATTTATCTGCGTGGCTCTGATGGTCCGCTCCCTGTGCGGGGAGGGGCAGCTCCCGGAGGCCGCCTCCCTCCTCCTCCGCTTCCGCCGGCGGGCCCAGGAGGCGGAATACCTTCTGCCCAACGTGGACGCCATGCGGTGCCGGCTGGCCCTTCTGGAGGGCAGCCGCTACGCGGCGGACTGGTTCGCCGCCCAGCCCCCCGGGGACGGCGCCTTTTTCCTGCCGGACGGCTACCGGCTCGTCACCAAAATCCGCTGCCACATCCAGCGGGAGGAATACCACACCGCGCTTTTGAGCCTGGGCCGCCTTCTGGACCGTTACGCCCGCTGCCCCCGCCCTCTGGACATGGCGGAGCTTTGGATTCTGGCCGCCGTCTGCCGCTGGCGGATGGGGGGCGGGGACTGGCGGGACCACCTCGCGAAGGCCCTTGCCCTGGGGCGGCAGTACCGCTATACCGCCGTGTTCGCCAGGGAGGGCGCCGCCCTCCTGCCCCTGCTGGAGCAGACGGACCCGGGGGACGGCGACCCCCGCTTTTGGGACGCCGTCCTGCGGGGCGCCCTGACCTATGCGGGGCACTACCCCCGGTACCTGGCCCCCCTCCGCCGTCCCGCCGCCCCGCTGACTCCCGCGGAACGGGCGGTTTTATCCCTGCTCCTGCGCCATAAGACCAACGGTGAGATCGGCCGCATCCTTGAAATCCGGCCCGGCACCGTCAAAACCCACCTGCGGAACCTCTATGCCAAGCTGGGCGTCCACAGCCGGGAGGAGGCCCGGCGTGCCGCGATCCAGCTGCAGCTGGACTGACCCGGACGGCCCCCGGCCGCGCCGCGGCCCCCTCCTCCCCTCCGCTCCCCAGACGGCTGCAATTCCACGAAAGGCGGTGTCCCCATGAAGCAGAAGCTCCTGCGCAAGGAACCCCAACCGGCTCCCCGGAAGCCGAACCTGACCGGGATTCCCATCCAGACCAAGCTGGACTTCGAGGCCCGGAGCGGCCTCTCCTTTGACGATATCCGGGTCCACTACCACTCCCCGGAGCCGGCGCGGCTCGGCGCCCGGGCCTTCACCGACGGCCGGGACGTCTACCTGGCCCCCCGGGAGGAGGGGCAGCTCCCCCACGAGCTGGGCCATGTCATTCAGCGGCGGGTCCGCACCGTTCTGCCTACCCGCCGGGTGGCCGGCGTGCCCGTCAACGATTCCCCCGCCCTGGAGCGGGAGGCGGACCAGTTCGCCGCCGGGCGCTCCCTGCCCGGGTTCGCCGCCGGGTCCCCCTCCCCGGGCTGCGTCCAGCGGATGTCCCTGAAAAGCGGAAAAACGGGCGGCTGGGCGGAGCTGACGCAGGAGCTGCCTGCCGAACAGAAGGTGCTGGTGCGCAGGATCCTCATGACCTGCGCCGGGCCCTGCTCCGAACGGTCGGGCCTGTGGACCCTGGACGAGGGGGACCTTGCCGGCAGACCCGCGACGACCGACGCCTTCTATCTGGCGGTCACGCCCCATATGATGGATAAGCTGTACTGGATCAACTATACCAGCTACGCCACGGGGGATCTGTCCTCCCTGGCGGCGGCGGTGATCAACGATCCCCGCCACGGCATCTACATGTACTGGAGCGAAATCGGAGAATCGAACCCGGCCAAAAACGCGGAGCTGCTGCGCCAGTTCCTCGGCGGCGTCGTCGACCCGGGCCCGAAGGCTGAGGGCTACTATATCGTCACGGACAACGGCGCCCAGGGCCTGTGTCCGTTCAAGCCAAAACCCTGGGGCAAGGCCGTCGCTTACGGCAAAATGGGGCCGGCGGAGCAGAACGCCGTAGACCTTCAGGAGGCCGCGTTCCACTATTTAAGCTGCGGGAAACAGTGGAGGCAGACAGCCGATATGCTGGTGAGCATCCCCGCATTGCATGCCCCTGCCGATGAGGCCGCGCACCTCTATTCCGCCGCCATGTACGCGCTGTCGGCGGCGCTGGACCACCCGCTGGGACTGGCGGACCCGGATAACCACCTGTCGGAAATTCTGGACCAGGCCCTGGCGGCGGAGCAGACCTGGCTCCGCCAATTCCAGGTCTGGCAGGACGAATACTTCTCTCCCAACAAAAGGCCCCTCGGGCTGCGCTCCTTCGATCAGATCGTCTTCCCGCCCAGCCCGGAAAACCCGGAGGAGCCCTGCGCAGCATTGGATTCCATCATGGCGGGTATGGAACAGCCCCTCGCCGCTTATCCGGGGCAGCCCTCCCTGCGCGCCCTCGCCGAGTCCCTGCGCCGCCGCCACCGCGCCCAGGCCGTGCTGCTGGCGGGATGCGGCATTCGCAAGTGGTTCGCCATGGAGACCCCCACCTATACGTTTCAGGAGCCCCGCCCTACGGAGGGGCTCGGCGCCCGCCGGGTGGAGCGCTTAAAATTCAGCGCGGGAACACAGCTGGTGGCAATCGGCTGGAACCGGGAAAAACGGAGCAAGGTTCGCAGAGCCTGGGGCGTGGGGGAAGAGGGCGTCCACGCCGCCCCTTATGACGCCGACCTGGAGGCATGGCTCCGGGCAAGGGGCATCGACCCCGAAGCCGCAGTGCGGGGAAAACCGGTGGTTGTGCTTTGGATCCGCAAGAGCGGGGAGCGGGGCGGGGCGCACTTTGAGAACGACACCAGCTTCCGGGAGCTGGGCAAACAGGCCCGGCAGTATCTGGATGGCGACCGGACCGTATTCCTGACCGGCGACGAGAAGGCCTATAAGGCCGAGCAGATCGCGGCTGGCCACGCCCGAGCCCCCCTGTTCAACGTCACCCAGTTTTGGACGGAGGACTCCCCCGCCCTGAGGGCCTGGGGCGGAAATACCCGCACCGGGCAGTTCCGCCTGTACGACTATCTCAAGCGCAGATCCGATTCCCTGCTGCATGTGGGGGCCATGAGCGGGAATCTGGAGGCCATGTCCCTTCTGGGGTATTCCGCCGAGGTGCGCGTGAACTCGCCTTACGACTCCGGCGTAAGCCGGATGCAGGCATACTCCGTCCACGACCTGGGCCGGCTGGGAGCGGGGGACCACCTCTCCTATCAGTTTACGTACGTCCCCTACGGCAAAAAAGCCGCCGCCTTCTACGTAATGCTGAGCCAGCGGACAAAAAAAATCTGTGAAATGGCCAACATCAAGAGCTTTTCCGATATGATAAGCCGCCAAACCTTCGGAAGTCTCGCCGCCTCGCTTTCAAGCGCCCTCCCCGGCCTCCGGAAGGAGCGGGAAGACCTGCTGCGCCGAGTCCCCCCGCCGGAGGGAGGCGCCTTGGCGCGGCTCTCGGCGGAAATTTCGGAAAAGGAGGAGCTGCAGGAGGTCTTAACGCAATGCACGCCCAAGCGCGGGCTGAATCTCTACCGCAAGGATCTGCACCAAATATTGTTTCGAGGGCTCATCGCCGGCAGGCCCTTCGACGCGCTTCATGGCGCCCTTGGCATAGAGCCCGCCGCAGCACCGGATCGGCGTCTGCCGTCCCCCCCGGAGGCGGAGAGGGCGGCTTATCTCCAGGCGCTTTCACACATTTATGCCCAGATGAACCGGGACACCCAGGCCGCTGTGGAAAAAATCGTTTCCTCTTTTCCGGAAATCCTGGACTATGAGCTGGACTCCGGCCCCAGCACGGACAAGCTGCTGGGGCAGTACGTCGCCCGCATTTTCATCCAGGCGGCGCGGCTGCTGGCAAAGAGGGGTTCCCAGCCGCCTAAAGCGGAGTAACGGGAATCTTCCATCAAATGAGGGCCTCCCCAAAGGGGAGGCCCTCAGGCTGTCGAAAACGTATTTTTCGCCAGCCTGAGCAAGTTTTCAGAACTTCAAAAAAGTTCTGAAAACTTGGGATTTAAATGGCGCAGGAAACCCTTCCTGGGTTTCCCGCGCACACCCTTCCTTCCCGTTGAATCGGTTTTATGCGTTTTTCGACAAGCTGGAGGGCCTCCCCTTTGGGGAGGCCCTTGCGTTTCGTTTCAGAATCCTTTCAGCTTTCTCCTCTATGATCGGCAGACGGCAAACGAATCGGGGGGACGGCGCCAAGCCGCCTCCCGGTCACGGTTCCCCCGCGGAACCCCGCCGCACAGGGAGGAATACATGCAGGAAGAGCAGTTTCAAAGCCGGGGCGTCACGCTGAACAGCCTGCTGGAGGAACAGCGCGCGCTGAATATGCGGATGCTGCTGGCCATCCGCCTCCGGGACACGGAGGTGCAGGAGGCGCTGCGGCGGGAGCTGGAGGACAACGCCGAGCAGATCAGCCGCCTGCTCTCCGGCGGCTTCCGCCGTCAGGACCTTCCGCAGTAACGCCGCAGGCCGCAGTTGTACAGCGCCGCCATCCGGGGCTCCAGCACGGGTTCTTCCCGTTCGCCCTCCCCCTCCCGCAGGTACCAGGCTTCCCCATCGGTGCTGAGCACGGGCTCCAGGTCCTTCAGGGCGTACACCGGCAGAACCACGCTCCCCAGGCTCCAGACCCGCAGGACGTTGGGCACGTCCACATCCGCCGGGGAGTCCACCACCGCCAGCCGCAGCTCCGGGAAATAGGCCCCTCCGAAGGGCTCCTCCACGTCCAGGCCGGCAAAGCCGCTGTCATACAGGGACTCCAGGGCGGCCTCCAGGCTGCCGTTGTTCCACACCGGGGCGATGAGGCTGCACTCGCTCAGGCGCACCCGCTTTTTCCCCGACGGCGCCAGGCCGGAGAGGGGAATCAGGTCGTCCAGCACAAAGGGGCCCGTCTTCGTCTTGGGCAGGAACATCCGGGCGGCGCTGTCGGAGGTAAGGCTCATGGTCAGGGCGTGGATGACCCAGTCCAGAAACAGGTCGAAATTCCGCCCGGAGACCTTGCACCGCTGGGCCCCCTGATTCAGGAATTTGCTCATGGCCTCGTAGTCCGTCAGCGCCATAGGCGGCAGGGGACCCTCGTAGAGATTCTTCAAACGTGTGGTGGGCAGCATGGAGACCTCCCCGCGCCCTTCGGCGCTTTTGTGGAAAATTTGGAAGATACCCCATTTTAGCATGTCCGCCGCCGGAACACAAGCCGAAAACCGAACAAGCGTTCCCGGCGCCTCCCCGGAAAAGTTCGGGCATTTTCACAGGCCGTCCGGTCTGCGGCACAGCTTCCGCGGGCCGGTTATAAGAGGCCCCGCCGGGACGGCGGGGCCTCTTCATCGCGCTACTCTGCCAGGGGAATCTCCGCGCCGCAGACGAGGAGGGCTTCCACCTGCTCCAGGTCCAGGGGCATCGGGAACTCGATCTGCGCGTCTATGTGGGTGTCGGAGGACCCTATGCCGGAGGAGCCCTTGACCTCCAGGAGCTCGCCGCTTTTCAGGCGGAACGACAGGCCCTTGAGGGGCGTCCGGAACGCCGTGCTCCGGCGGAGGGCCTCATCCCGGCTGGAGCTTCCGGGGCGCGCCCCGCCGTCCTCCCAGTGGAACCGCAGTCCCAGGGCCAGGGGGGAGAGGGTCACGCTGTCCAGAATCCAGTCCTCCCCCCATATCCGGCAGACCTGCTTCGGCTCCAGCCGCAGGACCTCCGTGGGCCGGAGGGTGATGGACAGGGTCCATTCCCCCCGCAGCACGGTTTTCGCCTCCTCCTCCCAGCGCACCAGGTCCCGCAGGCGGATGGCGCAGCGGCCCCCGGCGTTCAGCGACTCGTCATTCGCGGAGAAAATCACGGAACACTCGCCCTTCTCCAGCTCCTCACGCGTCTGCCAGGAGGAGATCGAATAGCCCCAGGAGCCCACATTCTGCCGGTTCTCCGGCACAACCTCCGTATCCCCGAAGAAGGGCCCCGTCTCCTCGAACTCCTCCAGCAGAGCGGGGTCCAGTATGGTCATGCGGAGCTCCGCCATGGCCATCTGCCCGTCAAACACCGCGTCCAGCATCTCAAAGCGCAGCCCGTCGGACTCCAGCAGGGTGGTGTCCATCTCCGCGCCCAGGCCCAGCAGCTGCTCGGTGTCCGCCGCGTTTCCATAGTAATCCGCGGCCCAGGTGTTTTCCTCAAACATCTGCCGGAAGCGCTCCCCGCCCCCCAGGGCCAGGCCCGCCGCCGCCGCGCCGGTGAGCAGGGCGGCCGCCACCGCCGCCGCCAGCCAGCGGGCGGGATTCCGGACCCGGCGCTCCGCCCCGGGAAATCCGGCCCTCCGGGAATCCGCCAGCAGGCGCTTCATCCGCCGCCGCTGCCTCCGGGAGGGCGGAGGCGGCGGCGGAGCCTCCCCGATCTCCTGCCGGAGGGCCTCCTCCAGCGCGTTTTTCAGCATGGCGTCAAATACAGGACCGTCCATCCAGATACCCCTCCCTTCTCAGCGCGTCGATCAGCAGCTTCCGCCCCCGAAAGATCCGGCTCTTCACCGCGCCTTCCGTCAGCCCCAGCGCTTCGGCAATGTCGCTTAAGCTCCACTCCGCCACGAACCGCAGCTCCAGCACCCGGCGGTAGTCCTCCGGCATGGCCCGGATCAGGCTCACCAAAGTCTCAAACTCCCCCTGGTCCGGGGGCGCGGCGGGCTCCGGGAGCCGCGCCTCAAGGCCCACCTCCCGCCCCTCCTTCCGGAGCGCGTCCAGGGCGGTGTTTTTCACCACCACCAGCAGCCAGCGCTCCAGCTGTCCGTCGGAGCGGGAGCGGAGCTGCCCATAGTTTTGAATTAACTTTATAAAAGTATCGTGTACCGCGTCCTCCGCCCTGGGGCCGGGGCCCAGGAGCCGGGCGGCCAGCCGGTGAAGCCGGCTCTGATTCTGCTTGTAAAGCCGGGTGAAGCGCCCCCGGTCCTCGTCCCGCTGGAGCCCAAAGCTGGGCAGCATGGCCGCCGCCTCCTTTCGTCCTTCTGTAGGTATAACGTTTCGGCCCTCGAAAACGTTTCCGGTTTTCCCCTATTTTTTTGGAATGGGGCGGGAGTTTTTTCCGCCCCGGGGCGGCGGTTCCTCCCGCGGGCCGGGAATAGCCGGGCCCGGAACGGCAGATACTCCTAGGACATAAGCCCAAACGCACAGGAGGAACCGCCTATGATGACCGCCTTCGCCCGCACCGTCATCCTCTACTTCCTTATCATGATCGGCCTCCGCCTCATGGGCAAGCGGCAGATCGGTGAGCTGGAGCCCGGCGAGCTGGTGCTGACCATGATGATTTCGGACCTGGCCACCGTGCCCATGCAGGATTTCGGCATCCCCCTTCTGGCGGGGGTTATCCCCATTTTGACCCTGCTGGCCCTGTCTATGCTCCTGAGCCAGCTGTCCCTCACCAGCCTTCGGTTCCGCCGCCTGGCCTGCGGCGCGCCCTCCGTCCTCATCCGGGAGGGCGTCCTCCAGCAGGAGACCATGCGTAAGAACCGCTACACCCTGGACGAGCTGCTGGAGGAGCTCCGGGGCCAGGGGATCGCCGGAATCGGGGACGTAAAATACGCCGTGCTGGAGAACTCGGGCCATCTCTCCGTCCTTCCCTGGGCCCGCCGCCAGCCCCCCTCCGCAGAGGACCTCGGGGTAACCGCGGGGGAGGAGGCAACCCTGCCGGTCATCCTGGTCAACGACGGGCGCCTCCTCCGGCGGAACCTGCGGGCCCAAGGGCTGGACGAGACCTGGCTTCGGGAAGCCCTCCGGCGGGAGGGGCTGGCCTCCCACCGGGAGGCGTTTCTCCTGACCGTGGACGAGCGGGGGGCCGTGACCTGCGTCAAGAAGGAACGCCCCTTTTCTTAGGGCCTGTCCACATGCGCCCGGGGCCCCGCCGGGAACGGCGGGCATCCCCGGGTCCCGGCAACAAAATGCGGAAACGGAGGAATCCCCATGAAAAAAGGACTGCTGATCCCCGCCGGCCTGCTGGCGGCTATTCTGGCCTTCTGCCTCTGGAACAGCGCCGCCATGACCGCCTGCACCGCCCGCTGGCGGGCGCAGCTGGAGGAGGCGGAGCGCCTGGCCGCGTCCGGGGACTGGGGGGGGACCGCCGCCGCCATCCGGGAGAGCTACGCCAGCTGGACGGCCCGGCAGACCTATCTGCACATCGTCACAAGCCACGACGCCGTGGACGGCGCGGAGGCCATGTACCACCGCGCCCTGGCCTTCGCCGAGAGCGAGGAGGACAGCGAGCTCCGGGCGGAGCTGGCGGACCTCCGGGACCAGCTTCGGCTGCTGGCGGAGATGGAGGAGTTCAGTTTGCGGAACGTGCTGTAAACTCCCTCCGCCGTCCGGCGCCGTTAGAAGTAGAACAGCTCCTCAAACTTCTTGTCCAGCGCGATGCACAGCACCAGGGCCAGCTTCGCCGTGGGGCTGAACTGCCCCGTCTCAAGGGAGCTGATCGTGTTCCGGGACACGCCCACCAGCTCCGCCAGCTGGGCCTGGGACAGCTTCCGCTCCGAGCGGGCCTCCTTCAGGCGGTTTTTTAAAATCAGCTCCATGCCGCCCCCTGAATCCGGCCTCCGCTTCATCCCCCCCATCTCAGCACCTCGGACATGTACCGCAGAAGGAAGAGGACGGACGACAGTGTCCCCCCGGCCGCAACCACCAAATAGACCCTCTTCCGGGAAAAGCGATACAGAGGATATGCCTCCGCCGCCTCGAAGGCCCAAAACATGGCCAGCAGGGCGGAGTTGGACGCCCCCCTCGCAAGTTCACCAGGAACAGCACCGCCGCCACGATATAAAATACCGTGTGTCCCGCCCGGACCCCCCGATTCTCCGCCGCCTCCATGCCCTCGTCCCGGGCCTCCCGGCGGCTGCGCCTCAAAATTTCCTCCCTGTCCATCGGTTTGCCTCCTTCCGAATTTGCCAAGTTTTCTTATCAAAAAAGTACCATGGCCGGGGGCCGCTGTCAAGGATTTCTGCCAAGTTTTCTTGGAATTCAAGCCGGCGCCGCCGAAAAGAATTCCAGGGGGCCTTGGGGCGCGGCGCTTGACGGTCCGGCGGCGGAGCGGGCGGCGCTTCCCCGGGACGAGGGGGAGGGCCGCCCCGGGGCCTCCGCGGAGGGGGCAGGTGCGGCTCCCGCCCCCGGAGGGGCGGAAAAACGGCCTGGGCCCCGAGAATTCGGGGCCCAGGCCGCTGTTTTTTGAAAGAGGAGGCGCTTACTTGTCCTTGCCGTCGATGGCGTCCATCAGCACCGCGATGGCGCCGTCGCCGGTGACGTTGCAGGCGGTTCCGAAGGAGTCCTGCGCGATGTACAGGGCAATCATCAGGGTCAGCATGGCCTCATTGAAGCCAAGCATGGACTCCAGGATACCCAGAGCGGCCATAACCGCGCCGCCGGGGACGCCGGGGGCGGCGACCATGGTCACGCCCAGCATCATGATGAAGGGGAACATCTGGGCGATGTTCACGCTCCAGCCGTTGAGCATCATGATCGCAATGGCGCAGCTGGTCAGGGTGATGGTGGAGCCGGAGAGGTGGATCGTGGCGCACAGGGGGCACACGAACTCGGCCATCTTCTTGCTCACGCCGTTTTTCTTGGTGCAGTCCACGGTGACGGGGATGGTGGCCGCAGAGGACTGGGTTCCGATGGCGGTCATGTAGGCGGGGATCATGTTCCGGATCATGCCGATGGGGTTCTTCTTGGAGAAGACGCCGGCGATGGTGTACTGGAACAGGATGATCAGGATGTGCATGATGATGATGATCACAAAGACCTTGGCGAAGACGCTCATGATCTCCACCACGGTGCCCGCATAGGTCATGTTGGCAAAGATGCCGTAGATGTGGAAGGGCAGCAGGGGGATCAGGATGTTGGCCACCAGCTTCTCCACGATCTCCTGGAAGCCGAAGAAGATGTCCTTCAGGGGCTTATTGCGGGTGACGGCGATGCCCAAGCCGATGATGAAGGAGATCAGCAGGGCGGTCATGACGCCCATCAGAGGCGGCATCTCCACGGTGAACAGGCCGGGGAGCATGGTGTCTTCCGCGTTCTGGGCGTTGTCCATCACGATGGAGCCCACCTTCAGGAAGCTGGGGAACAGGACCCGGTCCACGCAGAAGGCGAAGGTGCCGGCGATCAGGGTGGAGATGTAGGCGATGCCGGCGGTCAGGCCCAGGGTCTTGCCGGCGCCCTCGCCCAGGTCGGCGATGCCGGGGGCCACGAAGCCGATGATGATCAGGGGGATGCAGAAGTTCAGGAAGTTGCCGAAGATGCTGTTGAAGGTCGCGCCGATGCGGACGATGACCGGCAGGTTGGTCATCTGCGCAATGGCGCCCACCACGATACCCAGGACAATGGCGATTACGATTTTAGGCAGCAGGCCCAATTTCTTCTTATTCATACTCTCTCTGCTCTCCGCCTCAGGGGAGAGACTCTCCTTTTATTTTTATATCATAACAGGGTCGGGGCGGTGCGTCCGCTCAGTTCACAAAGGCGTAGCCCCGGTCCCGGAGCGACTGCTTGATCTGGCGGACATGGTGGATGTCCCGGGTCTCCAGGACCATGGACACAATGCAGGTGTTGACGTCCGCGTGCTCGTCGTCCCGGACGTGGTTCACGCTGACAATATTGGCTCCGCTGTCGGAGACCACCTGCAGAAGCTGGATGAGGCTGCCGGGTTTGTCCGTCACCTTGGCGGAGATCTCCGCCAGACGGCCGGACTTCACCAGGCCCTTGGTGATGACGCGGGAGAGGGTGGTCACGTCCACATTGCCACCGGAAACCACACAGGCGGTCTTCTTCGAGGAGATGTCCACCTTGCCGAACATGCAGGCGGCCACCGTGGTGGCGCCGGCGCCCTCGGCCACGGTCTTCTGCCCCTCCATCAGGGCCAGAATGGCGGCGCAGATCTCATCCTCGGAAACGGTGACGATCTCGTCCACGTAGTCCTGGCAGATCTGGAAGGTCAGCTCGCCGGGGGTGAGGACATGGATGCCGTCGGCGATGGTATCCCCGTCCTGAACCGTGGTGATCGCCCCGGCCTTCCGGGATTCGTACATGGAGGCCACGGTTGCGGCCTGCACGCCGACGACGCGGCAGTCGGGCTTCAGGCTCTTGATGGCAAAGGCAATGCCGCTGATGAGCCCGCCCCCGCCGATGGGGACCACCACCTGCTCCACATCCGGAAGCTGCTCCAGAATTTCCAGGCCGATGGTGCCCTGGCCGGCAATGACATACGGATCGTTGAACGGATGGGCGAAGGTATAGCCGTTCTCCTCCGCGAGGCGGGCGGCCTCCCTGGCGGCGTCGTCATACACGCCGGGAACCAGAACCACCTCCGCGCCGTAGCCCTTCGTGGCTTCCACCTTGCTGATGGGGGCGCCCGCGGGCATACAGATGATGGACCGGATGCCCAGCTTCGTGGCGGACAGGGCAATTCCCTGGGCGTGGTTTCCGGCGGAGCAGGCGATCACGCCCCTGGACGCCTCCTCAGGAGAGAGGGAGCGTATTTTGTTGTAAGCGCCCCGGAGCTTAAACGCGCCGGTGAGCTGCAGGTTCTCAGCCTTGATGTACAGATTTTCCCCAATTTTCGGAGCGGACTCCAAAGGAGTCTTCCGGGCAATGCCGTGCAGTGCGTTTTGGGCCTCCCAAATCATCTGCAAAGTAAGCGTAAAAATCCCTCCTTGATTCCGTTGAATCCCATGGTAATGCCCGGCGGAAACGCCGTGGGCACGATGAACGGCCGCTGTCACTCCGCCGAAAGCGGCGGGCCTTTGAAAAACGGTTTTGGTGTAATTGACAATATATTTTGCAGGTTAGGGACAGCTACCGCCATTTGCGTCCTCCTTTCAAACACAATTATAGGGGAACCGGCGCGGAAAAGCAATGCACAAATCCACTGAATGTCTATGGTAAAAAAACGGCAATATGACGGCAAGTCCGCGTGTCAAGGACAGATGCGCACGCTGGAAAATCCAGCCAGAGACGCTCCGCTTTTTTTCCCGTTTGCGGAAATTTTACCCGGGAGGGGCGCGGCCCCGCTTCCGCTTTTTCAGGGCCTGTTCCCATAAGCCCAAACACACGTCTTTCCGGCAAATGTTGTCGTCTGCGGCGTTAAAAATTTTTGCCTTGCATCCGGCAAAAATTTCCTCAAAATCCCCGCACTTGGTTTATGTGAACCGACCCCAGCTCACGGCTGCGGCGCCTTCCCGCCCGGCGGAGCGTAGGGAATGCGGTAGGGCTCCGTTCCCCGCCGGTCCAGCCGCTGCCCCAGCCAGTCCCGCAGGGCGGACACCCCCTCCTCCGTCCAGGGAAAGGTCTCCGTCTCCACGTCCTTCGCCAGCTCAAAGCAGACGTTCTCATACACCCACGCCTGAATCTCCCCCTCCCCCATCCAGCCGGTGCGCCGGAAGCGGTAGCGGAAGGTCCCCAGGCTGCCGGGATACACCGCCGCCCGGGTGAAAAAATCCGGGGTCAGGAAGTCAAACGCGCCGTCCATGTTCCGCCCTCCTTTTACCGATCCTTTTTAAACGTTACATATGCTCCCGGAGGGCCTCCAGATTGGCCCGCATCAGGGAGAGATACGTCTCCCCCGCCTCCAGCTCCGCCCGGGAGACGTTGTGGCAGGTGTGGAACCGGGCCGTCCCCACGCCGGCGGCCTCGGCGATGCCGTCCGCCACCAGGTGGTTGGAAAACTCGATATACCATACGGTGGAGAGTCCCTCCTCCCGGACCTTTTCCGTCAGGAAGGCCACCGTGGCCGCCGAGGGCTCCGTCTGGGTCCCGCAGCCGGGGAAGGCGGCGTAGTAATCCAGGTCGTAGGCCCGGGCAAAGTACAGCAGGGGGAAGCGGTCCCCGAAGACGATGGTCCGGTCCGGCAGGCCCGCGAAAAAGGCGGCAAAGTCCCGGTCCAGCTCCTCCAGCTCCCGGGCATAGTCCCCGGCTCCCCCGATGTACTCCCCGGCGTGGACCGGGTCCAGGGCGGCCAGGCGCTCCCCGATGATCCGGGTGACGGCGGCGGCGTTCCGCGGGGCGGTCCAGACGTGCTCGTCCATGCTCAGCACTTCGCCCAGGTGATCGTGGTCCTCCCCGTGGTCGTGGCCCCCCTGCATGCCCTCCGCCGTCTCCTCCTCCAGAAGGTCCACGCAGTCAACCATCCGCAGGACCTCCCCCTCCGGCTCAATGGCAGAGAGGATGGCGTCCACCCAGGCGTCGGACTCGCCGCCCAGGTAGATGAAGAGGTCGCAGCGCTGGACCCGGAGGATGTCCGCCGGGGTGGGCTCGTAGGAGTGGCTCTCCGCTCCGGGGGGCAGCAGCAGCGTCACGTCCGCCAGCTCCCCGGCGGCGGAGCGGGCAAAGTCGTAGGCCGGGAAGACGGCGGCGACGATCTGAAGCCGGTCCGAATCCTCCGGCGGCAGCTCCGGGCCGCAGGCCGTCAGCAGCAGCAGGGCGCAGAGGGCGGGAAATATCCGTTTCATGGGCGGTCCCCTTTTCCGTTCAGCAGTCCTTTCAATATACTACAGCGCCGCGGGAATTGCAAGACGGCAAACTTTTGTGTAAAGGTCCCTTGACAAAACTGGCGGCGTGTGGTAGGTTGTAGGTAAAGGAACCTTTACATTCCGTGAGACGGCCGCTCTTGGGTGTAAGGCGTCCCTGCCATCGAAAGGAGGCGGCTATGAGGAACCGCGTGGAAGCGCTGCGGAAGGAACGGGGCCTGCGGCAGGAGGAGTTTGCCAAGGCCATCCGGGTCTCCCGGCAGACCGTCAGCTCCATTGAGAACGGGCGCTACAGCCCGTCGCTGGAATTGGCATTTACCATTTCGGATTTTTTCGGGCTCCCCATTGAGGAGATTTTCATCTGGGAAAGGAGCGGAAACCAATGAAGAAAAGCTACCTTTGGTCCGGCCTGGGCATGATGGCCCTGGGTCTTGTCTGTCTGGCCACGGCGGTTTTCTGGGACACGCCGCTGGGCAGCTTGTTCTGCGGCTTTTCCGGCGCCTTCACGGTGCCCGGCGCGATGCAGGTCTGGAAGTATTACCGCTGGACGCGTCTGGAGACTGAGGACTCCTGGCGGCGGCACGTGGAGGCGGAGCAGATTGAGCTCCGCGACGAGCGGAAAACCATGCTCCGGGACAAGTCCGGACGGTACGCCTACATTCTGGGCCTGCTGGCGGTGGCTCTGGCGATCGTGGCTTTTTCCGTACTGGATGCGTTCGGCCTCGTGGAAGAGGATGCGGCCGGTCTGATGATTTTGTCCCTGGCGGGCTACGGGCTGTTCCAGTTGGTGGCCGGATGGGTGATTTACAAGCTGCTGGAACAGCGATATTGAGAACAGAAGGCCGTCCCTTTGGGGACGGCCCCTTATTTACAAAAACTTAACGCCCCCGGCAGTACAAAACTGTTGACAGGAGGAGCGGCCCTGACTATAATAAGTGACAGCTTGTCATAAAATGACAGGGTGTCACTTTTGTTGAGAGGGATTCATATGTGTACAGAGACCTTCCTCCGGCTGCCGGAGGAGAAGCGGCGTCGATTCCTCGACGCCGCTTGGGAGGAGTTCAGCACCGTCCGCTTTGTGGATGTGTCCATCAACCAGATCGTCCGCCGGGCGGGCATCCCCCGGGGGAGCTTCTACCAATACTTCACCAGCAAGGACGATCTCTTCGCCTATCTTCTCGAGGAGGTGCGGAACCACGTCAAGGAGGAGTACCGCCGGGCCCTGAAGGACAACGGCGGTGACATTTTCCAGGTTCAGCTGGACTGCTTCGACCGCATGACCTCTCAGGAGCTGGCCCTGGACCCGATGATGGAGCGGTGCATGCTGTTTATCAAGAACAACCAGGGGGTGGATATTCAAAGGCTCCTTCCCACCCGGCCCGGGCAGCGGCTGCTGGATGGGCTTTGGGACGTCATCGACCTCTCCGGCCTTCGGGACCCCAGTCCGGACTACGGCAGAGCTGTCTTCTGCCTGCTGATGACCGCCCTGGGCAGCGCCTTTATGGACACCATGCTCTGCCCCGGGGAGCGGGCGCTCTATCGGGAGGAGCTGGCGGCCAAGCTGGAGATTGTGAAGTACGGCAGCCTGCGGGCGGAGGGGCGCTCCTGAAATTTTTCTTGACCTTCCCCCTGGTGGAAGGTGTATAAGGGATCAAGAAGCTCTCCGGGAGCGGCGCGTTTCCGCGCCGGCGCGGGCAGAGACTACATATATAAAAGGAGGACCCACATGAGGAAGCAATGGATCGCGCTGCTGGCGGCGCTGGCGCTGGCGCTGCCGCTGTGCGCCATACCCGCCCTGGCGCAGACGGACCAGGCCCCCCCCGCCCAGGCGG
This sequence comes from uncultured Oscillibacter sp., assembly GCA_947577075.1. Taxonomy (GTDB): domain Bacteria; phylum Bacillota; class Clostridia; order Oscillospirales; family Oscillospiraceae; genus Oscillibacter. The sequence goes on from CANPTW010000011.1 coordinate 40,022, forward strand.
AGCAGGCCGAACCGGAGGCCGGGAGCTCCAGAGAGGACGGCGAAGCCGGGGAGGAGGCGCCCTCCGGGGAGGAAGCCGGAGGGGGGACCATCGTCGCGGAACCCGGCGAAACGCCGGGGACCGCCGCCGGCAGCACCATGGACGACGAGCTGGTCTTCGGTGGGGAGAGCGATTTCCGCTACCTCGCCTTTGAGGACCTGCGGGACCGGGTGCTGGAGGGCAGCCTGACCGCCAAAATGCTGGAGGAGTCCATCGCCTCCATCGACGCCACGGATTATACCAAGATGTATCTGGAGCTGGCCGCCCAGCTCACCAGTCTGGAGGCCGCCCAGAGCATGTATGCCCAGATTCCCGTGGCCTCCCCCATGGAGGGGGCGATGCAGGGCTTCGTCATCTCCAACCTGGCCAGCTCCTACGGCAGCCTCAGCGCCACGGTGTCCGACCTGGCCACCGGGAAGCTTCAGCGGGACGCCGCCGCCGCCAAGCGGCAGCTGAAAAACGCCCAGGACCTCACCGTGGTGGGGGCGGAGTCGCTGTACTTCGCCATTCTGGAGCTGGAGCAGACCAAGGCCACCCTCCAACGGAACCTGGCCGCCGTGGACAGAAGCATGGAGGAAATGGAGCTCCGGTACGAGCTGGGGCAGATCTCCGCCCTGACTCTGGAGCAGGTGAAAAGCAGCCGGGCCTCCCTTCAGAGCAGCCTCAGCACGCTGGAGATGAATCTCCGCCGGTGCAAGCTTCAGCTGCAGTCCATGGTGGGGGCGGACCTCAACGGCTCCCTGGTGCTGGGCCCCCTGCCGGAGCTCAGCCGGGGACTGGTGGACAGCATGAGCTACGCCCAGGATCTGGCGGAGGCCAAGGACCACAGCTATGACCTCTTCGCCGCGAAAAAGAAGCTGGACGAAGCCGGCGACACCTATGACGACGCCCGGTCCAATTACGCCCGGGATACATACAACCTCCGCAGCGCCCGGCACACCTATGAGGCGGCGCTGTACGAGTACAAGATGTCCGTGCAGAATTTTGAGATGAACTTCCGCAGCGCCTTCGACTCCGTGAAGGACTACCAGCAGGTGCTGAACTCCGCCCAGACCTCCCTCGCCTTCCAGGAGAGCACCTATGCCTCCATGGAACTGAAATACCGGCAGGGGACCATCTCCCACAACGCCCTTCTCGCCGCCGAGGATGAGCTGGCCGCCGCCAAGGACGCGGTGGCCTCCGCCAGGCGGAACCTCTTCACCGCCTTCCGGACCTATTACTGGGCCATGCATTACGGCGTGATGAACAGCGGCCAGACGGGGCAGTGAGGAACCCGCGCCCCCGGGGTCCCGGGAGGCGTCCCTATGAAATCAGCAGCAATTGGAGGAACCACATGATGCACAAAAAGATCCTGGCGGCGGGGCTTGCCGCCGTTCTGGCGCTGTCCCTGGCCGCCTGCGGCGGCGGGGAGGAGGCGCCCCAAGAGGAGCCCGCCAGCCCCGGCGTGGCCGTCCAGGTCCAGGAGATCGGGGCGGACACCATCTACACGGAGAACACCGTCTCCGGCCAGCTCTCCGCCGAGGACGAGTCCACCATCATGGTGGCCGTCAGCGCCAAATGCACCGCCGTTTACGCCGAGGCCGGCGACGAGGTGAAGGCGGGGGACGTGCTGTGCACCCTGGACCTGGGAAGCACCCTGTCCAGCTACAACGCCGCCGGCATCAGCTACCGTTCCTCGGTCCAGAGCTATAACGACCAGGCGGCGGTATTCGAAAAGCAGGTGGCCCTGATGGAGAAAAACGTCCGGGACCTGAAGGAGCTCTTTGAGATCGGCGCGGCCTCCCAGATGGAGATCGACCAGGCGGAGCTCCAGCTGCAGACCACCATCGCCCAGCGGAACTCCACCCTCTCCCAGCTGGAGGCGGGGATGCAGAGCGCCCTCAGCAACGTGGAGCAGCTGGACACCGTGCTGGAAAACGTGGACGCCCGGGGCAACGTCGTCGCCCCTGCCGGCGGCACCCTGGTGACCATGAACGCCACGGAGGGGGGCTTCACCTCCAGCACCATGCCCCTGGCCGTCATCGACGGGGCGGACCAGATGAAGGCCGTGGTCCAGGTCTCCGAGGCCCTGGTTCCCAAGCTCTCGGCGGGGGACACGGCCGACGTCTCCGTCAGCGCCGTGAACCAGAGCTTTGAGGCCACGATCCGCTCCGTGGAGCGGGCGGCCAATCTGCAGACCCGGCTCTACACCGTCACCCTTACCCTGCCCTCCGACACCGACGGGCTGCTGGCGGGCATGTTCGCCGACGTCACCTTCCACACCGACGTGTCCGAGGACGCCATCGTGGTCCCCACCGAGGCGGTGCTGACCCGGGGCGAAACCCGGTACGTCTTCGTGGTGGAGAACGGCGCGGCCAAGTATGTGGAGGTCGCCACGGGCCTCACCGGCAACGGCATGACGGAGATCCTCACCGGCCTCACCGCCGGGCAGCAGCTGGTCACCGTGGGCCAGGCCTATCTGAACGACGGCGACCCGGTCCGCATTGTCTCCGGCGGGGACGCCCCCGCTCCGGCGGACGCCCCGGAGGAGGGCGCGGGACCCGGCGAAAGCGCCGCTCCCGGGGACGGAGCGTCCGGGGAGGAATAAAATAAGATGAGTATTGCCAGAGCAAGCATCCAGCACAAGGTCGCCACCCTTCTGGCCAGCATTCTGATCTGCGTCTTCGGACTGATGTTCGCCACGCAGCTTCAGATGGCCCTGATGCCGGACATGGAAATGCCCATGGCCGTGGTGGCCTGCTATTACACCGGGGCCAGCCCCAGCGACATCGAGGAGCTGGTCACCCGGCCCCTGGAGGGGGCCATCATGTCCGTCCCCGGCGTGGACGAGATCTCCTCCACCTCCTATGACGGCTCCTGCCAGATCCAGATCACTTACGTGGACGGCACGGACCTGGACATTGCCGCCACCAAGCTCCGGGAGCAGTTCGACATGGTGAGCCTCCCGGAGGACGCCATGGACCCGGTCATCATCAACATGAACCTCAGCGCCCTGATGCCCACGGCCATGATCGCCCTGGTGGGCGAGGACCTCAGCCAGCTCCAGAGCATGGCGGAGGACCTGGTGGTTCCCGCCCTGGAGCGCATCAACGGCGTGGCCCAGGTGACGGTAAACGGCGGCGTCAGCCAGCAGATTGCCGTGGAGCTGGACCCCACCCGGGCGGCGGGCTACGGCCTCTCCGCCTCCTACGTGTCCCAGTTCCTGGCGGGGCAGAACCTCATCTACCCCGGCGGGAGCCTGGAAAACGGGTCCAAAAAGCTCACCGTCTCCACCGACGCCAAGTTCCAGACCGTGGACGACGTGCGCAACATGATCCTCTCCCTGCCCACCGGCGGCGCGGTGCGGCTTTCCGAAGTGGCTGACGTCACGCTGGAGGACAAGGACATGGACGCCATGGCCAAGTCCGGCGAGGCCGCCTGCGTGGTGCTCCAGGTCTCCAAGCAGTCCGCCGCCAACGAGGTCTACGTCTCCGAACAGGTGGTGAAGCGGCTGGACTCCCTGAAGGCGGATAACCCCAGCCTCCGCTGGTCCGCCCCTTACCTCGCCAGCGACTACATCAACCAGACGGTGGACGCCGCCTATCAGAACATCCTCCAGGGCGTGATCCTGGCGGCCATTGTGGTGCTGCTGTTCCTCCGCCGGGGCGGGGCCACGCTGACCATCGCCGTGTCTATGCCCATCTGCATCCTGACGGTCTTCGTCCTCATGCGGGCCTTTAACCTGACCTTGAACATGATGTCCCTGGGCGGCATCGCCATGGGCGTGGGCATGATCGTGGATAACTCCATCGTGGTCCTGGAGAACATCTACCGCTTCTCCGCCGAGGGCCACGACCGGCAGAGCGCCTGCATCGAGGGCACGAAGGAGGTCACCAGCTCCGTGCTGGCCTCCACCCTGACCACCGAGGCGGTCTTCGTCCCGCTGGCCCTCACCGGGGGCATGGCGGGCATGATGTTCAAGGACTTCTGCCTGACCATCGCCTCTTTGATCTTCGCATCTCTCGTCATCTCCCTGACTCTGGTGCCCCTGCTCTGCTACTTCACCCTGGACGAGGAGAAGGTCCGCCGCCGCCAGGAAAGACAGGCGGGGAAGGAGCCCGGCCCCCTGAAACGGCTGGTGGGGAAGATCAGCGCTTTCTACCTGAAAACCCTGGACTACTTCGTCCACCACCTTTGGCTGGGGATGCTGGCCTCTCTGGCCCTGGTCATCCTCTTCGGCGTCACCCTGGTGAACACCAAGATGGTCCTGATCCCCGACATGGACCAGGGCATGGTGAACCTGAGCGTCAGCATGCCCATCGGCTCCCAGCTGAACGAGACCGCCGCCATTGCGGACCGGGTCTCCGCCATCACGGAGGAGACCGTCCCGGAGATCGAGGAGATGTTCTACATCGCCTCCAGCGAGTCCGTCACCATGATGATGGACGTGGGCTCCAAATCCCAGCGGGAGCGGAGCAGCAACGACATCGCCAAAGCCCTCCGGGAGGCCCTGACGGACGTGGCCGGGTGCGAGATCACCATCTCGGCCTCCGACGCCAGCGCCATGATGGGCGGAGGAGGAGACATCGCCGTGAACATCGAGGGAGACGACTACGACACCCTGGAGTTCCTGGCAAACGACCTGATTTCCCAAATCGAGACTCTGCCCGACGCGGTGAACGTCAAGAGCTCCCTTAGCGACGAGGTGCCCCAGGTGAAGGTCTCCGTGAACCGGGAGGCCGCCGCTCAGTACGGCCTCACCGCCGCGGCCATCGGCCAGGCGGTCCGGTCCGAGCTCACCGGCTCCACCGCCACCAAGGTCACCATCAACAGCCGTGAACTGGACGTGGTGGTCCGGGGCGGCGGCGCGGCGGCCAAGAGCCTGGACGCGCTGAAATCCATGGGCGTGCCCTCCGCCATGGGCGGAACGGTGCCCCTGGGCTCCGTGGCCAGCGTCACCATCGAGCAGGCCCCCCAGACCATCATCCGGGCCAACCAGACCCGGCAGGTCACCATCTCCGGCGAGACCGTCAGCGGCGACACCGCCGCCATGACCCAGGCCATCTGGAACATCCTGGACAACTACACCTTCCCCCAGGGCTACGCCGTGGAGACCAACGGCTCTTACGAGACCATGATGGAGAGCTTCGGCGACCTGCTTATCGCCCTGGCGGCGGCGCTGCTTTTGGTGTACTTCGTTCTGGCCGTGCAGTTCGAGAGCTTCCTCATGCCCGTCATGGTCATGCTGATTCTCCCGGTGGCCTTCACCGGGTCCCTGTTCGGCCTGCCGGTGACGGGGCGGGACCTCTCCATGCTGTCCCTGGTCTCCATCATCATGCTGGCGGGCACGGTGGTCAACTCCTCCATCATCCTGGTGGAGTACATCAAGATCCGCCGGGCCCGGGGGGAGGACCGGGAGACTGCCATCCTCCATGCCTGTCCCCTCCGGGTGCGGCCCATTTTGATGACCACCCTGACCACCATCCTGGCCATGGTGCCCATGGCCATGGGGATCGGGGAGACCAACGAGATGATGAGCGACATGGGCATCACCATGATCGCGGGCATGGTGATCTCCACCATCGTGACCCTGGTGTTCACTCCGGTGTATTACTCCGTCATCGACAACCTGAGCCGCGTCTTCCGCCGGAAGAACACGGGGGAGAAGCCCCCGAAGAAGCCCCGGAAGCCCCTCTTCGGCCGCAAGGGCCGGGCGCTTCCCGAATCCGCCCCCGAAGTCCCGGAGGCCCCGGCCCCCGCGCCGGAGGCCGTCCCTGCGGAAACCGTCTAAGCGCGTAAAAAGGCGGGCCGCCCCAACCGGGCGGCCCGCCCAGGCTGTCAAAAAAGAATTTTTTGCCAGCCTGAGTAAGTTTTCAGAACCCGTGAGAAGTTCTGAAAACTTATGATTTGAATGGCGCAGGAAACCCTTCCTGGGTTTCCCGCGCACACCCTTCCTTCCCGTTGAAGTAGTTTTCGGCTTTTTTTGACAGTCTGAGGCGGGCCGCCCCAACCGGGCGGCCCGCCCTCTTTTCAATCTTCAATCTCTTCCATCTGCCGTTTCCCCCGGGCCGTTGTCCTCCACGCCCAGGAGCTCCCGGCCATGCTGGCCCAAATGGGGCGCCAAATCCCCATAGCTCAGATGGAACACCTGAGGCCCGGCGGCGTAGCAGGCCAGCTCATAGGGGGAAAAGCCCACCGTCATGCCCGCCTCGTCAAAGCTGACGGCGTAGCTGCTCCAGTCCGCCAGAATATCCGCGTAGTCCGTCCAGAAGAACTCCTCCGGCGCCCGGCCGTCTTCCAGGGCCTTCGCCTCCGCCTGGCGCACCAGCTCCCCCGCCACGGTTTCCTGCAGCCTGCCGTCCTCCTCCAGAATATCCGGCTCGAAGAAGGTCCCGCTCCCCAGGTCGAAGTTCCAGCTCATGAGGATGCTGTTGGGGTGGGCCCCTCCGGTGTAGGTGTAATACACCCCGGAGACGCTGACCAGGGTTTCCGTCCGGTAGACGGTGCAGCTCAGATCGTCGGTATACGCCACCGGCTCCAGCCCCGACTCGTTGCGGAAGGCCCGGTCCTCCCGGGCGGTTTCCGCCAGGGTTTTCGGGTTGCTCCTCCACTGGGCAAAGCGGGCGTTGAAGGTCTCCGCCGCCGCCAGGGCCCGCTCCTGCTCCGCCGAGGCGGCGGCCTTCAGGACGCTTCCGCCCTCCAGCAGGGCCTTCATCACCGGCAGCTCATAAGAGCACTCCGCCAGGACCGCGCCGTCCTCGTCCCGGACGGTTTCCTCGTACTTCTCCAGCTCCACCGAGAAGGCAATGGTTTCCCGGGGCGGGTCCGGCGGGGCGTTTTTCACGTTGGTCAGCGTCTCCCCGGTGCAGCCCACCAGGGCACTGAACACCAGCAGCAGGGCGATCATGGTACTCATAGAGGGTTCCTCCTTTGTTCAGCCCGCCCCCCTGCGGATCGCCGGCCCCCTCCGCCACTCGTCCGGAACGGCGGCGGGATCGGGGCAGGCCAGGGCGCCGAGGCGGTCCGCCCGGGCCTCCAGCTCAAAGAGGCGCCGGGCCTCTTCCGAAAGGCGGCGGACGGCGGCGGGCTTGGTCAAAACCGGCAGGGACGCGGTCCTCCGCATCCCGGCCAGCAGGGCGGTCCCCCGTCCGTTGGCCGCCAGGACCCGCAGATAGGCGGGCCGCTCCGGCGGCGCGGGGGCCAGCCCCAGATAGGCCCGGAACACCATCCGGCGGAGCCGGGCCAGGGGGTAGCGTTTCGTTTTCACAGCCTCCAGCAGCTCCGCCACCGAGGCGGCGGAACGGGCGGCGCGGAAAAAGCGGTGATAGAGCCCCTCGTTTCCCCCGTCCAGGGCGGCGAAGTCCGCCTCCTCCAGAAAGCGGAGCCGGGCCAGAAGCGCCCGCTCGCAGTTCTCCAAAAGAATGGGGGCCCGGCCCGCGGCCCGCTCCTCCCGGTACGCCGCGGCCATGGCGGGGGCCATCCGGGAGAGCGCCGCTTCCTCCTCCCCCCGGCGCAGCAGCGCCCGGATGGCGGAGGCGGAGGCAAAGCCGTCCCCGGCCGTCCCGCTGTTGTGGCCCGCCCCCCGGCGGGGGACGGCAAGGGGCCGGATGCCGCTGCCCCGAAGGGCCTTGCAGTATTCCACGCCCAGGATGTCGTTGGGCTGCTTCAAAAGGGCGGCGTCCCCCCCGGGCAGCAGGCACTCCGCCGCCCGCTGCCGGGCGGCGGCAAAGCTGTCCCCCCGGGCAAGCTCCCGCCGGAGCGCCGGGGGAAAGGCGGGAGATTCAAGGGCCTCCGCCAGCCGGACCAGGGGCGCGGCGTCCCCGCTCTCGCTGCCGAAAACCAGATGGGCGACGTTTCCGGCGGATTTCAAAAGCTCCACGGCCCCGGCGGCAAAGCCCTCCGCCGAGGAAAGCGCCCAGGGAACCGGCAGCTCCAGCACCAGGTCCGCCCCGCTTTGGACGGCGGCGGCGGCCCGGGCGTGCTTGCCCACGACGGCAAAGCCCCCCCGCTGGACATAGTTCCCGCTCATGACGCAGATGATCCCCGTTTCCGGCCCCAGGAGGCGGCGGACCTCCGCCATCAGGTGGACATGGCCCAGGTGCAGGGGATCGTACTCTGTAATGATACCAGCGGCGGTCATAGAATTCCCCCTTGAAGTGGTGACAAAAAAGTGACAGTTTGGTAAAAAAGCGGTTGTAACTCCCGAAAAGTCTGGTATAATGGAGTTGGACAACAGGGAAAGCGGGAACCACCCGCCCTTCCCTGCCGCTCTATATTATATGAAATCCGGGAATCCTGCAAGGGCTTCCCCAAAAAAGAGGAGACGGTCATCATGAACATTCTGGTCATCAACGCGGGGAGTTCCTCCCTGAAGTATCAGCTTTTGGACCCGGAGAGCGGCGTTCTGCTGGCCAAGGGCCTGTGCGAGCGCATCGGCATCGACGGCAAATTCACCTATAAGGCCGAGGGGAAGAAGACCCTGGACGCCGTGGACGTGCCCATGCCCACCCACTCCGAGGCCATCCAGGCCGTGCTGGACGCGGTGGCGGACAAGGACAACGGCGTGATTTCCTCCATGAGCGAAATCGGGGCCGTGGGGCACCGGGTGGTTCACGGCGGAGAGGCCTTCAACAAGTCCGTCCTGATTGACGACGCGGTGCTCCAGGCCATTGAGGACTGCATCCCCCTGGCCCCCCTCCACAACCCCGCCAACCTGACGGGCATCCGGGCCTGCCAGAAGGTCATGCCCGGCGTGCCCATGGTGGCCGTGTTCGACACCGCCTTCCACCAGACCATGCCCCCCAAGGCCTACATGTACGCCCTGCCCTACGCCTGGTACGAGGAGGACAAGGTCCGGCGCTACGGCTTCCACGGCACCAGCCACAAGTACGTGGCCGGCCGGGCCGCCGCGATGCTGGGCAAGAAGCCCGAGGAAATCAAGCTGATTTCCTGCCACCTGGGCAACGGCTCCTCCATCACCGCCGTGGACGGCGGCAAGAGCGTGGACACCTCCATGGGCTTCACCCCCCTGGCGGGCGTGCCCATGGGCACCCGGTCCGGCGACCTGGACGCGGGCATCCTCCAGTACGAGATGAACAAGCGGGGCATGAGCATCGACGAAATGCTGAACGCCCTGAACAAAAAGTCCGGCGTGGAGGGCCTGAGCTGTGTCAGCTCCGACTTCCGGGATCTGGAGGCCGCCGCCGGAAAGGGCGACGCCAAGGCCGCCCTGGCCCAGGAGAAGTTCGCCTATGAGGTGCGGAAGTACGTGGGCGCGTACGCCGCCGCCATGGGCGGGGTGGACGCCGTGATCTTCACCGCGGGCGTGGGCGAAAACGACAAGGCCATTCGGGCCATGGTCTGCCAGGGCCTGGAGTATATGGGCGTGAAGCTGGACCCCGCCGCCAACGACGTCCGGGGCAAGGAAACCGTCATCTCCGCCCCCGACTCCAAAGTGAAGGTGCTGCTCATCCCCACCAACGAGGAGCTCATGATCGCCATGGATACGGCGGAGCTTGCAAAGAAATAAGCCGCGGAACGGCCGGAGTGAAGTTCACTCCGGCCGTCAGGCTGGCGAAAACGCCTTTTCGCCAGCCTGCGCAAGTTTTCAGAACCCGTGAGAAGTTCTGAAAACTTATGATTTGAATGGCGCAGGAAACCCTTCCTGGGTTTATCTCCGCGCTAAGAGCCGCCGCAAGCGGCGGTTGCGTTCCGAAACGCGCCTGCGGGCGCAGCCGCGCACACCCTTCCTTCCCGTTGAAGTAGTTTTCGGCCTTTTTTGACAGTCTGAAGCGTTTCAAACCTTAGAAAAGGTTTGAAACGCTTGGGATTGAAAACGAAAGGAACCCCACCTGGGTTCCTCTCGCAGCTCTCTTCCTTCCCGCCAAATCCGATTTCAGCGTTTTCTTGCCGTCCGGAACGGCCGGAGTGAAAGTTCACTCCGGCCGTTTCACAGCTTCCTTGGCTTCCTTGGCCTGCCGGACCTCTCTCCAGGGGCGGACGGGCGGGGGATTCTCCACATGGCGGCCGATGAGCTTCTCCATGCAGACCATGTCGTACCAGCGGCCGAACTTGCAGCCGCAGGCGGCAAACCGCCCCGCCGTTTGATACCCCAGGTGCCGGTGGAACTCCGCGCTGTTTTTGGTGAGGTATTCGTCCTCGGTCCGGGGGTAGGCGATCTTGGCGTACAGGTTTAAAACGCCCATGGCCCCCAGGGCCTCCTCCAGCGCCTCGTACAGCTTCCGGCCCAGCCCCCGGCCCCGCGCGTCCTGGGCAAGATAGATCGTCGTCTCCGCCGCCCAGTCATAGGCGGCCCGCTCCGCAAAGGGCCCGGCGTAGGCATAGCCCACGATCTCCCCCTGCCGGAGGGCGCAGAGGTAAGGGTACCTTTCCAGCGTGCCGGAAATGCGCCGCCGGAACTCCTCCGGAGCGGGCGTTTCGTACTCAAAGGTAATGGCGGTGTTCCGGACATACTCCCCGTAAATGCGCAGCAGCGCCTCCGCGTCCGCCGCGGACGCCGCCCGGATGACGGTTTCCATGGGGCAGGCCCCCTTTCTCCGGCTCATCATAGCACGTTCCGGCGGAATTGGCAAGCTTGGGGGGCTTGCCTTTTCCCGGCCTTTATGCTATGCTATATAAATTAAACAAGCGCCCGCCCCGCCGGCGGCGCGAAAAGGAGTTAAGCGCTATGAAAACCTATACCTTCCAGCCCCGCGGCGTCTGTTCCCGGGAAATGCAGGTGGACCTGGACGACCAGGGCCTCATCCGGGAGCTCCGGGTTTCCGGCGGCTGCCACGGCAACCTGCAGGGCATCGCCGCCCTGGTAAAGGGCATGCCCGCCGAGGAGGCCGTCCGCCGCCTGAAGGGCATCGACTGCGGCGGCAGGGGAACCTCCTGCCCGGACCAGCTGGCCCGCGGCCTGGAGCAGGCTCTGCGCCAGGGCTGAAGGGACCGGGGCGGACCATGAAAATCGTACTAGTCATCGACCAGTTTGACGACGCCAACAACGGAACCACCATCAGCGCCCGCCGCTTTGCCACGGCGCTGAAGGAGCACGGCAACGAGGTCCGGGTCATCGCCACCGGAAAGCCGGCGGATTACAAATACGCCGTCCGGCAGATGCGCTTCTTCCCCATTGTGGAGCACCTCATCACCAGCCAGGGGATGCGCCTGGCCATCCCGAACCGGCATGTGTTCGAGAAGGCGGCGGCCTGGGCGGACGTGGTGCACTTTATGATGCCCTCCCCCCTGGCCGTCATGGGCCTGAAGCATGTGGAACGCCTGGGCATCCCCCACACGGCGGCCTTCCACTGCCAGCCGGAGAACATCACCTTCACCCTCCACCTGGGCAACAGCAAGCGGGTGAACGATTTTGTCTACGTCAAATTCCGGGACACCTTCTTCAACCGCTTCACCCATATCCACTGCCCCAGCAACATGATCGCCGGCCAGCTCCGGGACCACGGCTACACCGCCCGGCTCCACGTCATCTCCAACGGCATCAGCCCCCAGTACGCCTACGGCCGCGCCCCCCAGGAGGACTGGATGAAGGGCCGCTTCAACGTGCTGATGGTGGGCCGCTACGCCGGGGAGAAGCGCCAGGACGTGCTGATCGACGCCTGCGCCCAATGCCGCTGCAGGGACAAGATCCAGGTTATCCTGGCGGGCAAGGGCCCCCTGGAGAAAAAGTACCGCCGCCAGGCGGAAAAGCTGTCCAACCCCATCGTAATGGAGTTTTTCGAGCCCGCCCGCCTGCTGGAGATTCTGCACATGGCGGACCTGTACGTCCACACCTCGGACGCGGAGATCGAGGCCATGAGCTGCATGGAGGCCTTTGCCTGCGGCCTGGTGCCGGTGATTGCCGACTCTCCCCGGTCCGCCACGCCCCAGTTCGCCCTGGACGGGCGGAGCCTCTTCCCGGCGGGGGACGCCGCCGCCCTGGCGGAAAAAATCGACTGGTGGTACGAGCACCCCGAAGAGCGGGAGGAAATGGGAAAGCGCTATGCCCGGCACGCCGAGCAGTACGCCCTGGACCGCTCCATCGAGCAGACGGAGGAGATGTTCCGCCAGGCCATCGCCGAACAGCGGAAGTAACGTCCCCCCATTTTTATCTGCCCCGGAATCGCGGCCGCCCCTTCCCGGCGTTCCGTTCCGGGCCGGGGGCGGATTTTAAAATAGAACTCGAGTATTTTCCAGATTTCAATAGAAAACAGGAGAAATTCAAAGTATTTTCGCCGCCGCGCAAAATTTCGGTTGACATCGTTCCGGCGGCATGGTATAAATAACCTTGCCGCTCCGTAAGGAGCTTTTGACTTGATTGTGAAATCAAACGAAATATAAACTGATGGAGGAACGACCATGTCCACTTTTATGGCGAATAAGGCCAACATCGAGCGCAAGTGGTACATCCTGGACGCCGCCGGCAAGCCCCTGGGCAAGACCGCCGTCCGGGCCGCCGACCTGCTGCGCGGCAAAAACAAGACCACCTTCACCCCCCATGCCGACTGCGGGGACAACGTGATCATCATCAACGCGGGCAAAGCCGTCCTGACCGGCAAAAAGGGCACCCAGAAGATCTACCGGACCCACTCCGGCTGGGTGGGCGGCCTGAAGGAAACCCCCTACCGCATCCTGATGCAGGAGAAGCCCGAAGTGGCTATGCGGGTGGCCGTCCGGGGCATGATGCCCAAGAACACCGTCGCCAAGGATTCCCTGAAGCGCCTGCACATCTACGCCGGCGCCGAGCACAAGCAGCAGGCCCAGAAGCCCATCGCCCTGGACGCTGAATAAGGAGGAGGAAGCGTATGTATCAGTCTAAGAAGCCTTACCTGTATGGTACGGGACGCCGGAAGTCCTCCGTCGCCCGGGTCCACCTGTTCCCCGGCGGAACCGGAAGCATCACCATCAACGGCCGGGACATCGACGATTACTTCGGCCTGGAGACCCTGAAGATGGTGGTCCGCCAGCCCCTGGAGGCCACCGGCAACACCGGCAAAATGGACATTGTGGCCACCGTCTCCGGCGGCGGCGTCACCGGCCAGGCCGGCGCCCTGCGCCACGGCATTGCCCGGGCCCTGCTGCTGGCCAGCGAGGACAACCGCCCCATCCTGAAAAAGGCCGGATTCCTGACCCGGGATCCCCGCATGAAGGAGCGCAAGAAGTACGGCCTCAAGGCCGCCCGGCGGGCTCCCCAGTTCTCCAAGCGCTGATTCTGCGGAGCGCGGACGGAGTTTTTACACCGCATATGGCAGCGGGACCTCTTTCGAGGTCCCGCTGCTTTCGTGTTCAGCAAAAGCCCTTTTCCCCGTTCTCCTGGAGAAGGTGCTCGCAGAGCTCCCGCTGCTTCGTGTCATAGAATTCCATATATTTCAGGGCGTAAATGTCGCAGAGGATATAGCGCTGGCGGCCTGTCTGGTAGATGATGAAGTAGTCGTTGCCCACCTCGTGGAGGATGCCCTCCCAAACCATGGTGCCCTGGGTGCCGATGAGCAGGGTGGCCGCCACAAAGTTCCCCCGGTTCCGCAGGAGCATGGCCTTCAGGGAGCCCAGGAACGCCTCTCCGGTGCTGGTGGGGGCCTCGATGACCTCGGAGGGCTGGTGATGCTGGAGGTTCAGGTCGCCGGTGCTGCCGGCGAACTCGTTGTGGGCGGGATGGTGCGGCCGGACCGCCGGAACGGAGGGTGCCGCCGGGCCGGAAGGCACTGCGCCGGAGGACGCCGCCGGGCCGGAAGGCGCTGCTCCGGAGGGCGCCGCCGGAACGGAGGGAACCGCGGGATTCGGGGGAAACTGGAACGCAGGCGGCACATCCGGCGCCTGGGGGGCTGCGGGGTACTGAAACGCCCCGGAAGCCCCGGGTGCGGCAGGCGCCCCGGTGGGCGGGGCGCTGATCTCAGAGGACCAGTCCATAGCGGGCTGGGACATACGCTGTGTATTCGGCATAATGGACACCTCTCAAGTTTTATAGTAAGCGTCGGTTGGATTATAAAAGCAATGATCTCCAATGCGGGTCTGCCAGTAGCCCACATTGGTGGGGAAAAAGGGGCGGCAGTCGGGGCCGAAGGGATTATAGAACCACAGCGACTCCGCCACCACAGGCAGGCGGTTCCCCGCAATGGCCCAGTCGGCAATATCGTAGTGAATCTGCTCGGGCCGCATGTTGAATATGTTCTGCGGGTTATACGCGCCGCCTTCCGTCTCGCTGGCGCAGACGAACTGATAGGGCTGGAAAATGATGTTGCGGATGCTGCCCTGGCCCACGCGGGCATACTCGCCGCCTCGGGCGTGGACCCGGTTCATCACCACCCCCGCCACCGCCTTCATGCCGTTTTCCCCCTCGCCGCCCGCCTCGCATTCGATCAGGCGCGCCAGCAGCTCCCGGTCGGAATATGCCATGGTGCATTCCTCCTTTGTTGCTGCCCTATTATACGCCGCCCCAAAGGCAGGGGTGCCTCGCCGGGGGAAATTCCGCTGCGCCTTGTCCCCGCCCTGAAAAGGGCCGGCCCCCTTCCTCCCCCACAGGCAGGGGCCCGCCGTTTGAACCGGCGGGCCCCTCATTCCTTATATAGGCAACGCAGTTGAAAAGAAGCATACACTTCTTTTCAACCGGCGGGCCATAGGCCCGCCGGGGCGCAAAGCGCCTGTGCGTTTCCTATGAAGTCAAGCACAGTGAGCCGCTCACGCGGCTTACGGCGCTGTAAAACAGCGCCGTATGGAAAAGAATCCGTTGGACTCTTTTCAATTGTGCTGACTATACTATGGAATATGATTATGTAACGCTACAACACCCACTGCACCAGAAGAAGCAGCACAAACCCCGGCAGCCCAAGCACGCCGACGACCAGCGCGTTCCACACGTTGACCCCCAGGGCCACCCCCGTGACCCCCGCGGTGAGGTTCACCGCCCAGAGGGCCAGAAAGCCCAGAAGTGTATTCGCCAGCAGCTTCACCGCCAGCTTCAGCGGCGCGCTGAACACCCGCAGAAGGGCGATGATGAAGAACCCCGCCAGCAGCGCGGCAATGATTTTCTGATTCAGGTCCATACCGCGTCCCCCTCCAGCCGCAAAGCGGCCACCGCCTCCGGGCTCCGCTCCTTGATTGCCCGGATCAGATAGTTGCACCGCGCCTTTTCCGCCTTGATCTGATAGATGCAGGACTCCACCAGCTCCGGGTCCACCGCCTGGTCAAACCGGCGGTAGGCCAGGGACAAGTCCCCCTGGGCGCTCTGCAGCTCCGCCCGCAGGGCCAGCAGCTCCGGGTCCGGTCTGGTTTTTTTCAAAAAAGTGGTTTTCATTGTGTTGTCCCTCCTGTATAATACAGTATGGGAAGTTTGGACAATTATGCCAGTTTTCATACAGGAGGACCCCCATGGAGGAAATTTTTATGAGACAGGCCCTGGCCCTGGCCCGGGAGGCCGCCGCCGCCGGAGAGGTCCCCGTGGGCTGCGTCGTCGTCCGGGAGGGCCTTGTTGTCGGCCGGGGGCGGAACCGCCGGGAGGAAACCCGGGCCGCCTCCGCCCACGCCGAGATGGAGGCCATCGCCCGGGCCAACGAAGCCCTGGGCTCCTGGCGGCTGGACGGCTGTGAGCTCTATGTCACCCTGGAGCCCTGCCCCATGTGCGCCGGGGCCATCCTGAACGCCCGGCTCCGCCGGGTCTGGTTCGGCGCCCGGGACCGGGCCTTCGGCGCCTGCGGCGGCGTAACCAACCTCTTTATGGAGGATTTCCCCCACGCCCCCGCCCTGGTGGGCGGCGTTCTGGAGGCGGAGTGCCAGGCCCTCCTCTCCGAATTCTTCCGCCGCCTCCGGGGGCGGGAGCGGTTGACATAACGCTCCCGCGCGTTCCCCCGGCTCTCCCCGCCGGGCGCGTCCGCCTGTGGGCATTCTTCCCTGTTTTGGTGCAATTTTCCCGATAAAACCCGAAAATCGGCTGTCCCGGCCCGGCTCTCCGTCCCGTTTTAAAAAAAAGCGGGACCGGGGGCATGATTTAAGACTTTTGTAACAATTGATGCTGGTTTACTTAACATCTTCCCTGTATCTTAATAATTGCAAGAGACAAAACTTCTTTTCATCCAATCTTCCAAACAATAAGGAAGAGGGCCGGCCGGAAGGCCGGCCCTCTTCCGATTTTCGGCCCTTCCTTCTTCCCCCTCCGCCGGAGTCCCGGGAACCCTCCGGCGAAGGACAAGCCCGAACGGCCGGCCGCCCGTTTTCCGCACCCCCGGTCCCGGCCTCCCCTCCGCGTTCCCGGGACGGCCCGCCGGGCTTCCCGACGTTCCCGGACCTTCGGGGGCCCTCCCGCTCCAACGCCTTGTGTCCCAGCGCTTTGGGGCCGCCGCCGGATTTCTGGTTAAATTTCATAAACTGTTCACCATTTTCCCAACCGCTTCCTGTATATTATAGATACGGCCAACGCTTTCATCACGACCCTGGCGGGCCTCCCGCCGTTTTCAGAAACGAGGCATGACTGTGAATATTGCGTATCTTCTGACTCCCAAGCACCGCGTCGCCTTTTTGTATGACGACAACACGATGCGCCAGGGGCTGGAAAAGCTCCGGCACCACGGCCGCAGCGCCGTTCCCGTCATCAACCGCAAAGGCCAGTATGTGGGCACCGTCAGCGAGGGCGACTTCCTCTGGCGGCTGCTGCCCGACGAGGGAACCCCCTGTCCCTGCTCCATGAAGGAGCTGGAGCGGCTCCACGTCCGGGATATCCTCCGGGAAAACCCCTCCGTCCGCATCACCGCATCCCTGGACGAGCTGCTGGACAACATCGTCCGCCACAACTTCGTCCCCGTGGTGGACGACCTGAACAGCTTCATCGGCATCGTCACCCGGCAGGACATCATCCGCTGCCTGGCCGAGGAGAAGGAGGCCGCGCCGGCCCTTCGAAAAATTGTGTAATGTGTAAACCATCCAGCAGGGCCGCCCCTCCGGGGGCGGCCTCAGGCTGTCGAAAACGTATTTTTCGCCAGCCTGAGCAAGTTTTCAGAACTTCAAAAAAGTTCTGAAAACTTGGGATTTAAATGGCGCAGGAAACCCTTCCTGGGTTTCCCGCGCATACCCTTCCTTCCCGTTGAATCGGTTTTATGCGTTTTTCGACAAGCTGAGGGCCGCCCCTCCGGGGGCGGCCTTTTGCGGATCACGGCCCCCCTGCGTCCCGGCCCCGGAGCGGTCCCTCCCGCTCCGGGGCCGCTTTCCCCCTCCGGGAGTCCCGGGCACGGCCCCCTCCGCCCCTCCTTTTTTGCACAATGTCCCCCGCCCGAGGCGGACTGTCTTTGTGCAAAACACAGGCCCCCTCCCGGGAAACGCCGAAAACATTCACAAAAAAGCCGCCCAATGCAAGCCTCTCCATGGTAACTTGCAAAAATTATTTACTGCGCTAAAATGTTCTCTTGAAATAGCGGGCATTCCGTGCTATGATAAGTGCACACTTGCAAGAGCCGCGTCCGGCTCCCGCAAAATCCAAATCCTGATGAAAAGAGGAAGAACGATGAAAAAGAAATTCTCTCTGCTGATGGCCGTTCTGATGCTGGCCATGCTCCTCTCCGCCTGCGGCGGCGATACCGGCTCCAAGGGCAACGGGGACGGCGGCGTAGGCGGCGGAAGCTCCGCCCCCGCGGACAGCTCCGCTCCCGCCGATTCCGGAAGCTCCGACAACTCCGGCGCCTCCGCCGTGGCCGAGGACACCAACACCGTGGCCGTGGGCGCCGTGGTCATCGCCCGGGACGACGTGCCCGAGGACGACATCTATGCCTTCACCTCCGCCATCTTTGAAAACATCTCCACCATCACCGAGCAGCACGCCAAGGGCGGCGAGCTGGACCTGACCTTCGCCTCCTCCGTCACCTCCGTGCCCTATCACCCCGGCGCGGCCAAGTACTTCCAGGAAAAGGGCATCGACGTGGCCGCCGTGAAGGAAGGCGCGGGCTCCGGCGACTCCAAGGCCCTGACCTTCGGCACCGGCGGCGAGTCCGGCACCTACTACGCCTTCGGCGGCGTCCTCAGCAGCTTTGTCTCCAATAATACCGGCGTCTCCGTCACCGCCGTCACCTCCGGAGGCTCCAAGGCCAACATCGAGGACCTGAGCGCCGGGGACGTGCAGCTGGGCTTCGTCCAGTCCGACGTCATGAGCTACGCCTATAACGGCGAGCGCCTCTTTGACGCCAAGGTGGAGAACTTCTCTGTGGTGGCCGCCCTGTACATGGAGCAGGTCCAGATCGTCACCACCAACCCCGACATCAAGTCCGTGGCGGACCTGGCGGGCAAGTCCGTCTCCATCGGCGACCGGGGTTCCGGCGTGTGGTTCAACGCCGTGGACGTCCTGGGGGCCTATGACATCGACCCCGACAGCGGCATCAGCCCGGTCTTCCAGGGCTTCGGCGACAGCGCGGAGAGCCTGAAGGACAAGAAGATCGACGCGGCCTTCGTGGTGGCGGGCGCGCCCACCACCGCCATCGTAGACCTGGCCACCAGCGGCCCCGTGTACCTGGTCAGCCTGGACGAGGAGCACACCAACGCCCTGCTGGAGTCCTCCCCCTACTACAGCGCCTATACCATTCCCGCCGGGACCTATTGATCCCCGAAGCCGAGGCATCCCCGGCAAGGGCCGCGCCAGCGGCCCTTGCCGCATTGAAAGGGCGGCGCTTCCGCCGCCTCTTCAATACGGCAAGGACCCGGTTTTCCCCCTGTGTTTATTTTAATAAGGAGTGTCTATATGAGCGAGAAAGACAAGAAGCATCTCCCCGGCGCGGACGCCGGCGCCGCGGCGGACATGGACGAGGTCATGCGGAAGTACGACCGGGAGTCCGCCACCCGCATCTGGGAGGGGAGGCCCAAGGCCGTGGTCAGCGTGGTGATGGCCCTGTTCTCCCTGTACTGCATCTGGTCCACCCTGTTCTGCACCTGGGACCTGCCCATCCGGCTGACGGCCTTTCTGGGGCTGATCACCATCATGGGCTATCTCACCTACCCCGCCCGGAAGGACCATGTGAAGCCCAACTCCATGCCCTGGTATGACCTTGTGCTGATGCTGCTGGGGGCGGGCTCCTTCTTCTATTACTGCGTCAATTACAACTCGCTGGTCATGGTGATTACCAGCGCCGCCAAGATCAACCCCTCCAGCGAGACGGCCGTTCCCAACGCCTGGTTTTACCTGATCCTGGGCGCGACGGCGATTTTGTGCCTGGCGGAGCTGTGCCGCCGGTGCGTGGGCCTGCCCATCCTGTGCGTGGTGGGCGTGCTGCTGGTCTACACCTTCGCCAGCGGCCAGAACCTGGCCCGGGTAATCTACACCCTCTTTTACGGCACCTCCGGCGTCATGGCGACGCCGGTGCAGGTCTGCGCCAAGTTCATCGCCGTGTTCATCATCTTCGGCGCGTTCCTGGAGCGGACGGGCATCTCCAACTTCTTCATCGATCTGGCCAACTCCGCCGCGGGCAGCACCTCCGGCGGCCCGGCCAAGGTGGCGGTCATCTCCTCCGCCCTGTGCGGCATGGTGTCCGGCTCGTCCGTTGGCAACACCGTCACCACCGGGTCCGTCACCATCCCCATGATGAAGCGCACCGGCTACCAGGGCGAGTTCGCCGGGGCGGTGGAGGCGGCGGCCTCCACCGGCGGGCAGATCATGCCCCCCATCATGGGCGCGGCGGCCTTCCTCATGGCGGAGTACATGGACACCACCTACGCCAACGTGGCGGTGAAGGCCATCCTCCCCGCCCTGCTGTACTTCACCGGCATCTTCCTGGCCGTCCATCTGGAGGCCCGGCGGCTGGATCTGAAGGGCGTGCCCCGGGACCAGCTTCCCAAGTTCGGCGTCCTGATCCGCAGCATCTATCTGCTCCTGCCCCTGGTGATTCTGGTGTGGATGGTTTCCACCAACACCCGGACCCTCCAGTTCTCCGCCTCCATCGCCATTCTGCTGGCCATCCTGGTGAGCCTGCCCCACATCTTCGCGGACAGCCGGGCCCAGCACAAGGAGGGCGCGGCCGTCCACTTCGTGAAGGACACCGCCGCCATGATCGTAAACGCGCTGGAGGCCGGCGGCCGGAGCTGCATCACCGTGGCCGTGGCCTGCTCCATGGCGGGCATGGTGGCCGGGTGCATCACCGTGACGGGCCTGGCCTCCAAGCTCATCAACGGGGTCATCAACATCAGCCACATGATCCCCTATCCGCCGGTTTCCATGTTCATCGCCCTGTTTTTGACCATGCTGTGCTGCATCGTCCTGGGCATGGGCGTGCCCACCACGGCCAACTACTGCATCATGGCCTCCACCTGCGCCCCCATTCTGATTCAGCTGGGCATCGGCAAGATTCCC
This sequence comes from uncultured Oscillibacter sp., assembly GCA_947577075.1. Lineage (GTDB taxonomy): Bacteria > Bacillota > Clostridia > Oscillospirales > Oscillospiraceae > Oscillibacter. Next base: position 60,351 of record CANPTW010000011.1, read on the forward strand.
GCCCACTTCTTCGTGTTCTACTTCGGCATCGTGGCGGACATCACGCCCCCCGTGGCCCTGGCGGCCTACGCGGGCAGCGCCATCGCCAAATCCGACCCCATGAAAACCGGCGTCAACGCCACAAAGCTGGCCATCGCCGCCTTCATTGTCCCCTATATCTTCGCCTACAACCCGGCCATGCTCTTCGTGGACGTGACCAGCGTGTTCCAGGTGGCGCAGATCGTCGTCAGCGCCCTGCTTGGCATCTTCGGCGTGGCGGCGGCGCTGAACGGCTACCTCTTCCGGCCCATCCCCAAGTGGATGCGCCTGGCCCTGGTCATCGCGGGCCTGGCCATGATGATCCCCGGCTCCGCCACGGACGTGGTGGGCCTCATCGCCCTGGCGGCTATGATGTTCTATCAGAAGGCCATGGCAAAGAAGAACCCCGCAACGGCTTGAGCTTCCTGAAAAACCGCCCCGCTTCGGGGCGGTTTTTTCCTGAGGAGGGCCCCAGCCGGAAATACCCGCCTCCGTTTCCACATTTTTGTGCAGATTTTTTGGAAACCATTCCAGCCCTTCATCCGTCTACCTTATAAGGGGACTGCGCCCAAGCCTTCAGAAAATCTTAAGAAATCTGTAACCGTTTTGTTGTTGTTTTCCCTGGCAAACTGTTCTAGTATCAATGATACAGTTTTGATGCAGGACTCTGTTACCCTGTCCCTGTGCCATCCCGGCGGCGCATCTCCCGGAGGGGCCGCCGTCTGAAGAAATTCCATCCGACCGTTGAAGGAGAAAGCCTATGTCAGAAGTCATGGATCGCGAACAGCAGACCGAGGCCGTCCAGGCGGCCCCGCCCCCCGCGCCTGAGGCGGCTGCGCCCGCCCCGGAGAAGACCTCCCTCTGGAAGAAGTGGAAGGGCATGCCCCGGAAGAAGCGGCGGAAGATTGTCCGGTGGTTTATCATCCTCCTGGTCCTCATCGCCGTCGGCCTGGGGGTCTGGAAGTTCCTGTCCGCCAAGAAGGGCGGGGAGGAGACTGAGGTCCTCACCGACGTGGTGCAGTACAACTCTATCACCTCCACGGTGGAGGGCAGCGGCCTGACCAAGGCCAAGGACAGCGAAACCATCACCATTGCCACCACGGGAACGGTGTCCGAGGTCTATGTCAACGAGGGCGACACGGTGGAGCCGGGCACGCCCCTCTTTGTCATCGACTCCGACGCCGCCCGCACCGCCGTGGACAAGGCCCGGCAGGACGTGCTGGGCCGGGAGAAGCAGCTCAACGCCCTTTTGAAGGACGTGGCGGGCCTCAACCTGGCGGCGGGCTACTCCGGCAAGCTGATGGAGGTGGTGGACCTGAACCCCGGGGACACCATCAGCAAGGAGCAGAAGCTGGCCGTCCTGGCGGACGACACCCGCCTGCGGCTCACCCAGTACTACAGCTACGCCTATGAGGGCATGATCAAAACGGGCCAGCGCATGGACGTGTCCATTCCCGCCCTGATGAGCTCCCTCCCCGGCACGGTGGAGGCGGTCCATATGGTCAGCCGCATCACCCCGGAGGGGACCAAGCTCTTCTCCGCCGACATCCTGGTGGACAACGAGGGGGCCCTCACCGCCGAGATGGCGGCCTCCGCCACGGTGACCACCGCCGAGGGCGAGATCATCTACCCCTATGAGCCCGGGAAGCTGGAGTACTACCGCACCGGCGACCTGAAATCCACCGTCAACGGCACGGTTCTCTCCAGCACCCTGGTGGACTATCTCCAGGTCACCGCCGGGCAGGTCCTGGTCCGGGTGGACGGCGAGGACAGCGAGGCCGAGATCTATTCCGCCCAGCAGAGCCTGGAGGAGGCCCAGAAGACCCTGGAGACTGCCGAGAAGAACCTGGCCAACTGCTCCGCCGTGGCCTCCATCGCGGGCAAGGTCATCGGCCTCACCATGAAGCCGGGAGACGAAATTGCCGCCAACACCACGGTGGTCACCATCTCGGACACCTCCTCCCTGATCGTCAACGCCACGGTGGACGAGCGGAACGTCAGCGCCGTGGAGGCGGGGACCATGGTGGAGCTGGACCAGTGGGGCACTCCGGCCATGGGCATGGTGGAGAGCGTCAGCCTCTCCAGCACCATCAACAACGGCGTGGCAACCTACCCCATGGTGATCTCCGTGGACAACGCGGAGGAAACCCTCCAGGTCAACAGCTACATCAACTACTCTCTCACCGCCAGCGAAAACGACAACTGCCTGGTGCTGCCCCTCCAGTCCGTCCGCACCGTCTCCACCGAGGAGGGCGAGACGTTGACGGTGGTCTACGTCAAGGGCGACCGGCCGGAAAACACGGTGGAGGGCATCATGGCCGACGAGACGATTCCCGAGGGCTTCTGGCCCGTGGCCGTGGAGATCGGCATCTCCGACAATTACAACGTGGAAATCAAGTCCGGCGTGGAGGAAGGCACCGAGGTCTTTACCCAGATCCAGACGGCCAACCCTTGGGGTTACTGATATGGCGAATCTGATTGAGTTAAAGGACATCTACAAGATCTACGGCGAGGGTCTTGAGAGCGAGGTCCGGGCCCTGGACGGGGTCAGCCTCACGGTGGAGCGGGGGGAGTTCGTGGCCATCGTGGGCCAGTCCGGCTCCGGCAAGTCCACCATGATGAACGTGCTGGGCTGCCTGGACATCCCCACCCGGGGGGACTACCTCCTGGAGGGCACCGACGTCAAGGAGCTGACGGACAAGGAGCTCTCCCGCATCCGCAATAAGGAGATCGGCTTCATCTTCCAGCAGTACAACCTCATTCAGTCCCTGACGGTGCTGGAAAACGTGGAGCTGCCCCTGATCTACCAGGGCATCAACGCCGACGACCGCTACGACATGGCCCTGGAGGCCCTGGACCGGGTGGGCCTTAGTAAGCGCGTCAAGCACAAGCCCACGGAGATGTCCGGCGGCCAGCAGCAGCGGGTGGCCATCGCCCGGGCCATCGCCACCAAGCCCCCCATCATCATGGCCGACGAGCCCACCGGCGCCCTGGACTCCCGGACGGGCCACGAGGTGTTGGAGTTCCTCCAGCAGCTGAACCGGGAGGGGACCACGGTCATCCTCATCACCCACGACAACGGCATCGCCGCCACGGCCCGGCGCTGCGTGCGCCTCACCGACGGGAAAATCGTGGAGGACAAACAGCAGGAGGTGGACTGGCTTTGAACATCCGTCAGGCAGTGAAAATGGCCTGGAAATCCATCATCGGCAAAAAGGGCCGGTCCATGCTGACCATGCTGGGCGTCATCATCGGCATCGCGGCGGTGATGACCATCGTCTCGGTGATGAGCGGCTACGCGGCCAAAACCATGGAACAGTTCTCCGCCATGGGCAGCAACAAAATCACGGTTAATGTCTACAGCTATGTGTACACGGAGGACGAAAACGGGAATATGGTTCCCGCAGGAAGGGACTACTTCCCGGACCTGTACGCCTACTGCAAGTCCATCCCCCAGTACATTGTGGGCATCACGCCGGAGGCCTACGCCAGCGTCAATGTGGTCTACGGCACCAAAAACTCCGCCAACTTTGAGTGGAGCTGGGACGAGATGGGGAACATGACCGGCCAGCGGCCCCCGGACGTCTACTATGTCTCCAACCAGTACAGCACCTGCAACAACCTGACCATCACCAAGGGCCGGGACCTGGGCGAGCTGGACATCGAGCGGTATAACCAGGTCTGCGTCCTGGGTTCTCAGGCGGCGGAGGCGTTCTTCGACGCCGCCGACCCGGTGGGCAAGGTCCTCCAGCTCAATGGGCAGAGCTTCGAGGTGGTGGGGGTCTACGCCCCCCGCATCACCGGAAGCGACGCCCAGGGGAGCACCATCGACAACATCATCCTCCTGCCCTACACCGCCCGGCGGCTGCTGGGGGGCGACCGGATTGAGAGCTTCATTGTCAAGGCCAAGGACGGCGTCTCCACCACGGAGGTGGCCACCCGCATCCGGGGCTTCCTGAAGGGCCTGGTGGACCCGGCCACGGGCGACAGCTACGTCAGCCCCGACGACCGCTGGCAGCAGAGCATGAACGAGCAGATGGGCATGATCTCCCTGGTGCTGGGGGGCATCGCCGCCATCTCGCTGCTGGTGGGCGGCATCGGCATTATGAACATCATGCTGGTGACGGTGACGGAGCGGACCCGGGAAATCGGCATCCGCCGGGCCATCGGCGCACAGCGGAGCAGCATCGTCACCCAGTTTTTGATTGAGGCGGCCATGCTCTGCGGCATCGGCGGCATCATCGGCATCGCCATCGGCACCCTGGGCTGCTATGTGGCGGGAAACCTGCTGTTCCACATGACCATCTATCCCTCCGCCAGCGTGACGGCGGGGGCCCTGGGGTTCTCCGTGCTGCTGGGCCTCATTTTCGGCAGCTACCCGGCCATCAAGGCGTCCAAGCTCCAGCCGGTGGAGGCTCTCCGGGCCGAATGACGGCGGGACCCCCTCCCTTTCCGGCTCCGCCGAAAGGCTTGCTTCGTTCCCCGCAGGTGCGATATCTGTACATCGTTTTATGGAGGAAGACTATGAAAAAACGTATCCTGTCTCTGCTGCTTCTGGCGGCCCTGACGGCGGGGCTGCTGGTTCAGCCCGCCGCCGCGGCCCCTCCGGCGAACCGCTTCCACGACCTCGGCGGCGGAACCGCCGCCATGTCCGTGGAGTCTTTGCGCCTGATGGGCGTGATGGACGGCTTTTCCGACGGCACCTTCCGTCCCAACGGGCAGCTCACCCGGGCCCAGTTCTGCAAGATGGTGGTCTGCGCCCTGAACGGCGAGGACGAGCTGGGCCTCTACCGCACCATCACCGTCTATCCGGACGTGAAGCCCTCCCACTGGGCGGCGGCGTACATCAACATGGCCTCCAAGGGCAAAAACGCCATCTCCGGCTTCTCCGACGGGAAATTCTACCCCGACCGCACCGTCACCCTGGGCCAGGCGGCCACCATCCTCCTCCGGGTCCTGGGGTACAAGGACGAGAGCATCGGCGGCGTGTGGCCGGACAGCTACCTCTCCTTCGCCGCCTCCATCGGCCTCACCGACGGCGTGGACACCACGAAGGGGAACGCCCCCCTCACCCGCTCCGACGCGGCCACCCTGTTCACCAACCTCCTCCGGGCCGACTGTGTGGCGGACAAGGAGGGCAAGGGCGGCGGCAGCTTCCTCAGCGCCGGGGGACTGACCACCAAGCCGGACATGGTCCTGGTCTCCTCCAACGCCAAGGGGCCCGACGGCAAGGAGACGGCCATGCAGTTTTCCAACGGCGAAATCTACCAGATGGCCGGAGACAAGGCGTCCAACGGCTCCCTGAACGGCTTTAAGGGCACGCTGGTTCTGGAGGGGCAGAAGGTCCGCACCTTCCTTCCCGACGCCCAGGGCGTCAGCCGCACCGTGGTGGCCGCCAAGATCGAGGCCACCCAGCTCACGGACCGCTCCGGGAACAAGTACACCCTCACCGCCAAGACCCCGGTCTACCGCAACGGGGAGGAAACCACCTGGAGCGAGGCCCGGGTCTGGCTGAACCCCGGCGCCTCCCTGACGCTGTACCTGGGCACCCAGGGGAATGTGGAATACATCTTCGCCGGCGGCGGCGACAGCTCCACCGAGGCCATCGTGGTCTATCAGCGGGGCTCCGCCAAGGGGCTGGACTCCCTGACCGGCGGCGTGGGGAGCTATACGATCTATAAGAACGGCTCCCGGGCCAGCGCCACGGACCTGCGCCCCTATGACGTGGCCACCTATGCCAGCGCCACCAATTCCATCCGGGTCTGCGACACTCGGCTGACGGGCTATTACGTCTCCTGCACCCCCAGCCCCACGGAGCCCACCTCCATCCACGTCCTGGGCAACGACTTCGACGTCCTTCCCACCGCCCAGGCCTCTCTGGCCCGGTTCCGTCCCGGGGACCAGATCACCCTGCTGCTGACGGAGGACAACAAGGTCGCCGGAGCGGTGAAGCCCGGAACCGCCGGAGCCAACGCCAACGCCATCGGCATCGCCACCAGCATTTCCGGAACCAGCGCCACGGTGGAGCTCCTCTGCGGCATCAAGATCGAGGGCACTGTGGACCTGGGAGCCTCGGCGGAGGGGAACTCCACCAGCTACCAATGGCGCCTGGATGAGCTGGCCCAGATGCAGAACCGCCTGGTCCGGGTCACCTCCACCGGGAAGAATTCCATCGGCCTGGTCCGCCTGGGCGGCGGCGCCTCCGGCGCCCTGGACCTGGAGAAGCGCAAGCTGGGCAACAACAGCCTGGCGGACACGGTCAGCGTCTTCCGCTACACCGCCAAGGGCCTGGATACCCTGAGCCTGAGCGACCTGGGCGGCGGCCCCATCTCCAACGGCGAAATCAGTTACGCCCACCTGAACTGGGCGGGCCAGGTGGATATCATCGTCCTGGGCGGCGTGAACGACGGCTCCGTCCTCTACGGCCGGACCTCCGTCACCATGGACAGCGACCGGGACATCTACCGAATCTCCGTCTACAACGACCAGGGCCAGGTGGCCGGGCCCTTCCGCAGCCACTACGACATCCCCGGCGGCGTGTACGTGGCGGCGGTGGTGGCCAACGACGGCACGGGCTTCTCCAGCCTCAAGCGCCTGACGGCCCTGAAGGAGGTTCCCAACTCCGCCTGGAGCGGCCAGAGCGCCGTGACGGTGGACGGCCGGAGCTACTCCATCCCCATCAGCGTCATGTGCTACAACAAGGATTCCCACACCTGGATCGAGCCCACGGACTCCCGGAGCGCGGTGGACATTGCCCACGCCTACGCGAAGCAGTGCGATATGTACGCCAGCGAGGACGGGGTCATCCGCGTCATCGAAGTGGGCGGCGACTTCCGCTGAGCGTTTCCCCCCTCTCTTTGAAGCCCCGCGGGAACCGCGCCCGTACGCACAGCGTACGGGCGCGGTTTCGTTTCCCCGGACCGTTGCAAGCGGAGAGGCTTTGTGTTATAATCTGTCAAACGCAAGGGTTCCCGGCGAGTGAAGGAGGCATGGACATGGAGGTCACGTTCCTGATCGGCAACGGCTTTGACTTAAACCTGGGCCTGTGTACAAAATATACGGATTTCTACCCGCATTACATTGACGACTCCCGGTTTGACTCCGACGATCCCGCGGTCCGTTCCTTCAAGCAGCTTCTGCGGCGCGGCGGGGATTACGACCGCTGGGCCGATTTTGAAGCCGCGCTGGGGGAGCATACCACAGAGCCCCCCCTGAACGAGGCGGACTCCCTCCGCAGATGCCTGCAGCATTTCAAGCGCTGCTTTGCCCAGTACCTGCGGGAAGAAGACCGGCACATTAATTTCGAGGCCTGCGGTGCGGAAATAGCGCGCCGCTTCGTCTCCGACCTGTATTCCCACCTGATCTACCTGGAGCCCCAGGCCTGCAGGCGCATCCAGACATGTCTGCCGGCGGAGAAGCTGACCCACTACAACATCCTGGACTTTAACTACACGACCGTCATAGACCGCCTGATCTCCGACTACTACGACCCGGATGATCATCGGGACGAGCATCTGAGGGAGCTCATCCATGTCCACGGGACCTATGACTCCGGCATGCTGATCGGCCTGGACAACATCGGCCAGGTGGCGAACCCGGACCTCTTCGCGGACTCCCGCCGGCAGCGCCTGCTCCTCAAGCCCCTTTTAAACCAGCAGTCCGGCCTGGGCAGCGACCTTGCCGCCCGGGAGTGCATTGACCGGAGCGACGAAATCTGTATCTTCGGCATGTCCCTGGGAAAAACCGACGCCGTCTGGTGGGAGCGTATCGGCCAGTGGCTGCAGCGCCAGTCCTATCGCCAGCTCCTGATCTTCTCCCGAAAAACCGGCCTGGACCCGCTGTTCTGGGACGATATTTTAGATTGCCAGGAATCCGTTCAGGACCTCTTTTTCTCCCGCGCCGGACTGGACACGGACCTGTGGGACCGTCTGCGGGAGCAGATTTATGTCCCGCTGAATGCCGGCATCTTCCATCTGGAGCCCGTGTTCGGGCGCTACCCCCACTCTTTTCGGCTTGATCCCACGCCGCATTTAGAGCCCATGCTGCTCTCACAACAGAAAGGAGCGCCCCTATGACCGATTCCCTGAAAGCCGTCACCCACGCCCGGAACATCCGCTATGACAAGGCCGGGGAGACCCTCTATATCATCGACCAGAGCCTCCTTCCCAACGAGGAGCGGGAAATCCCCCTCCGGACCGAGGACGAGATGGCGGAGGCCATCCGCGCCCTCCGGGTCCGGGGCGCGCCCGCCATCGGCATCTGCGCCGCGTACTGCCTCTATTCCCTGGCCCGGACCATCGGCGAGCCGGATCCCGCCGCCTTCCAGGCCCGGCTGCGGGAGCACTCCGCCCGGCTGAACGCCTCCCGCCCCACGGCGGTGAACCTCAGCTGGGCCCTGGG
>CANPTW010000012.1 GCA_947577075.1 uncultured Oscillibacter sp.
CCTCCTCGAAGAGCTCCGAGCTGACGGCGGCGGACTCCTCGCTGCTGGCGGAGTTGGTCTGGACCACGGCGGAGATCTGGCCGATGCCCTCCGTCACCTGGGCAATGGAGGCGGCCTCGCCCTGCACCGCCTCGGCGATGGTGCCGATGGTGTCGTTGGACTGCATAACCAGCTCCAGGGTCTTCTTCAGGGACCTGGAAACCTCGCCCACGATGCGGCTGCCCTGCTCCGTGGCCTGAACGGAGTTGTCGATCAGGTCCTTGGTGGCCTTGGCGGCCTCGTCGGAGCGGGTGGCGAGGCTGCGGACCTCGTCGGCGACCACGGCGAAGCCCTTGCCGGCGGTGCCCGCCCGGGCGGCCTCCACGGCGGCGTTCAGGGCCAGAATGTTGGTCTGGAAGGCAATGTCCTCAATGGTGGCGATGATCCGGCCGATCTGCTCGGAGGATCTGGTGATGTCCGTCATGGCGGCCACCATCTGCTCCATCTGCCGGCTGCTGAGGGTGACCTGTTCGCCGGTGAGGCGGGCGTTCTCCTGGGCCTCGGCGGCGGCGCGGACGTTCTGCTCCGCGCCCTTGGAGAGGTCGTCCAGCGTGGCATAGAGCTCCTCCACGGCGCTGGCCTGCTCCGTGGCGCCCTGAGCCAGGGCCTGGGCCCCGCTGGAGAGCTGGCCGGCGTTGCTGGAAACCCGGCCCTGGGTCTGGACAATGGTGCCCAGGGCGGCGGAAAGGGTGACGGTAAAGCTGTCCAGGGAGGTTTCAATGGACTGGAAGTCGCCGATGAAGGGCGTGGAGGTTCCGACGTCGAAATTGCCCTGGGAGAGCTGGGCCATGATGCGGTTGATGTCCTCCACATAGCTGTGGATCAGGGCCATGGAGCCCTCCAGGGTCTTTGCCAGCTCGCCCAGCTCGTTTTCGGAGTGATAGTCCATCTTCAGGTCCAGACGGCCCTCCTGCAGGGGGCGGGCATGGCTGGTGATGAGGAGGATGGGCTTTACCACGTGCTTGCCCACGTACGTGACCAGGCCGATGAGGCAGATCAGGGCCAGCACCAGGCAGATGAAGCACACCAGCTGCATCTGAAGAATGAGGGTGTGCATTTTCTCCAGGCCGGTGTTGTTGGCCTCGGTCTCCAGCTCCACCACCTTGTCCAGCTTGCCCACCAGGGTGGCGATGTTGGAGAGGATGGTCTGCTGATAGTAGTTCTGCGCCTGGGAGGGATTGGTCTTCAGCTGGTCCAGCACCTGGATGGCGGACTGGTGGATCTCCTTATGCAGGGGCTCCAGCTCACTGCGCAGGGCCAGAATGGCGGGGTCGTCGGTCTCCGCGTCGCCATAGAGCCACTGGCCCAGGGTGCATCCGGTGGGGTCCGTGCTGCCGGTGAACTCCGTTCCGGCATAGAGGGCGTTGCTGAGGTTGCTGGCCCAGCGGTAGTGGGCGGTCTCCGCCGACTGGGCCCGCTGAAGGAGGGCGGCGGCCTGCGCGTTGCTGCTCTGAACGGCCTGGATGCGCAGGATGTTGGCCGTGGTCACAAAACTGAACAGCAGGATGGAGACAAGGGCCGCGACCGTGCGGATCCATACGGTTCTCTTGATGCTTTTTCCCATACCCATAAATTATGTATCCTCCCGTTTTGGTTTTCACTTGGTGGCTTGCCTGGGCCCCGCGCCGTATCCCGGGCCTCCCGATGCAGGGGAAAACCGCCGCTCCAGGAGAGGAGCGCTGAAAAGCCGGACACAGGGCAAAGTATCTACCTCATTATAGCATAGTTGGCCGATTTTGCAACAAGAACCGGAGAAGTGACGAAAATTTTATTTTGGAAATCCCTTCCAGGCCCGCTCTTTTTGCCAAGCGCCGCACAAAACACTGGACAACGGCCTAGAAGTTTGATATAATCGCAGAAAATCGATTACGGGGCCGCCGACTGGTAAAAAGAGGACGGCCGGACGCCCGTTTATTTTTAGAGAGAACGGACAGGAGGCATTTTAAATGGATGTGACGGCAATTGGCGAGGTGCTGATCGACCTGACGCAGACGGGCGTCAACGAGGCGGGCGTGCCCCAGTTTTCCGCCAACCCGGGCGGAGCGCCCGCCAATGTGGCGGTGGCGGCCGCCCGGCTGGGGGCGAAGACCGCCTTCCTGGGCAAGGTGGGGAACGACGCCTTCGGCAGGTATCTCCGCCAGGTGCTGACGGACAACGGCGTGGACTGCCGGGGGCTGCGCAGGGGGGACCTGCACACCACCATGGCCATCGTCTCCGTGGACGAGCATGGGGAGCGGAGCTTCCGCTTCGTCCGGGGGGCGGACCGGGACCTTCCGCCGGAGGGCGTGGATGAGGACGGGATTCTGAAAAGCAAGATCCTGCACTTCGGCTCCGTGAGCCTGACGGCGGGACTCAGCCGCAACGCCACCATCTTTGCCGCCCGCACGGCCCACCGCCGCGGCGGGCTGGTGAGCTACGACCCCAATTACCGCCCCGCCCTCTGGGCCAATCCGGAGGAGGCCGCGGAGTGGATGACGATTCCCCTGCCCCTGGTGGACGTCATCAAGTTGGCGGAGGAGGAGCTGCCCCTGCTCACCGGAACCGCGGATTTGGAGGAGGGGACCCGCATCCTGGAGGACCGGGGCTTGTCCCTCATCATGGTGACCCTGGGAAGCAAGGGCGTCTTCTGCCGCTGGAAGGGGGAAACCTGGCGTCAGCCCGGCGTCCCCGTCAAGGTGGCGGACACCAACGGCGCGGGGGACACCTTCCTGGGGGCCGTTCTCAGCCGCCTCTGCCGGCGGGAGGGCGGGCCGCTGGAGGGCCTGACCCGGGCGGAGCTGGAGGACATCCTGGCGTTTGCAAACCGGGCGGCGGCGGTTACCTGCTCCCGCAGCGGGGCGATTCCCGCCATGCCCTCCCTGAATGAGCTGCTGGACGGGGAAGGAGCGCCGGGCCTGTCATGAGAACGTCGATGTTTGACCGGAGGCTCTCCCGGCACTATGACGAGCTGAAGTGGCTGTACTGCGAGCTCTACCACAACGACGAGGAGGCGTTCCGCGCCTTCCTCGCCATGCTGAAGAACGCCTGGAGGGAGCGGAAGAAGCCCCTCCGGGACCAGGACGCAAAGCGGGAGGCGGACCCGGACTGGTACCGCCGACGGGACCTTTTGGGCATGATGCTTTACGTGGACGCCTTCGCCGGGGATCTGAACGGGGTGCGGGGGAAGCTGGACTACATCCGGGAGTGCGGCGTCAACTATCTCCACCTGATGCCCCTGCTGGAGAGCCCGAAGGGCCGGAGCGACGGCGGCTATGCCGTCTCCGATTTCCGGCGGGTCCAGCCGGAGCTTGGCACCATGGAGGACCTGGAGGCCCTGGGCGGCGCCTGCCGGAGGGCGGGGATCAGCCTGTGCCTGGACTTTGTCATGAACCACACCAGCGAGGATCACCCGTGGGCGCGGCGCGCCCGGGCCGGGGACCCGGAATTCCGGGACCGCTATTTCTTTTACGACAGCTGGGATATCCCCAGGGAGTTTGAGAAAACCGTCCCCCAGGTCTTTCCCACCACCGCGCCGGGGAGCTTCACCCAGCTGGAGGACGGGCAGATCGTCATGACGAATTTCTACCCCTACCAGTGGGACCTGAACTACGCCAACCCCGCCGTGTTCAACGACATGACGGAAAATCTGCTGTTCCTGGCCAACCGGGGCATCGACGTGATCCGGCTGGACGCGATCCCCTATATCTGGAAGGAGCTGGGAACCCCCTGCCGGAACCTGCCCCAGGTACATACCATTTCCCGGATGCTGCGGATGGCCGTGGAGATCGTCTGCCCCAGCGTGCTGCTGCTGGGGGAGGTGGTCATGGAGCCCGCCAAGGTGGCCCCCTATTTCGGGACCCCCGAGAAGCCGGAGTGTCATATGCTCTACAACGTCACCACCATGGCCACCACCTGGCACACCCTGGCCACCGGGGACGTGTCCCTCCTGCGGCGGCAGACGGAGGCCGTCTGCGCTTTGCCGAAGGAGTTCCTGTTCCTGAACTATCTCCGCTGCCACGACGACATCGGCTGGGGCCTGGACTACCCCTGGCTGCGCCGCCGGTCCGGCACGGACGAAACCGCTCATAAGAAATATCTCAACGACTATTTCACCGGCAGATGGCCCGGCAGCCCTTCCCGGGGCGAGCTCTACAACGACGATCCCCGCCTGGGGGATGCCCGCCTCTGCGGAACCACCGCCTCCCTCTGCGGGATGGAGGCGGCGGAGGACAATCCCTTCCTGCTGGAGCGGGCCGTGGCCTGCGACCTGACCCTTCACGCTTGGATGCTCAGCCAGAGCGGCATCCCCGTCGTCTACAGCGGCGACGAGGTGGGGCGGCTGAACGACTGGACCTATCGGGAGGACCCGGACCGGCGGGAGGACAGCCGCTATATCCACCGGGGGAAGTTCCAGTGGGACCTGGCGGCCCTGCGGACCGACGGGGGGACCCCCCAGGGGAAGCTCTTTCAGGGCCTGCGGCGGCTGGAGGCCCTCCGGGCCGCCGAGCCCTGCTTTGACGGCGGGGCGGACGTGAGCGTGGAGGACAGCGGAGACTCCCGCGTCCTGGCCGTCTGCCGGAGGCTGGGGGACCGGGAGCTGGTCTGCCTGTTCAATTTCAGCGGGGAATTTGTCCGCGCCCACGTGAACCGGGACGGGACGTATACGGAGCTGATGTACGGCGCCCGCCGGGAGGGGCTCCGGGATGTGGAGCTGTGGCCCAACGGCTTTGCCTGGCTGCTGCGGGAGTGAGCGCCGCAAGCCTGCGCTTCGCTGCGCGGAAAATCCGTTTTGGATTTTCCGCGCTTTTTCAATCATAAGGGTTCAAATGTGCGAAATTCAGGTAAACGATTAAATAATATTTGCAAATGGGACCGGGACGTGGTATCCTATAAGCAAGACGCCGGGCGCTCCGGCCACCACGATCAGAAAGGAAGCAGCCTCATGAAACAGTTCACTTATACCATCACCGATCCCGTGGGCATCCACGCCCGTCCCGCAGGCATGCTGGCCAAGGCGGCCAAGGCCCTGGACAGCACCGTCACCATCTCCAAGGCCGACGGAAGCAAGTCCGCCGCCGCCACCAAGCTCATGGCCGTCATGGGCCTGGGAGTCAAGACCGGGGAGACGATCACCTTTACCATCGAGGGCGGGGACGAGGAGGCCAGCGCCGCCGCCATGGAGCAGTTCTGCAAGGACAACATGTAAAACCGCTGGGAGGGCACAGCTATGCAAGTCGCAACCGGAAAATCCATCCTGAACGGCATTGCCATTGGACCCCTGCGTATTTATAAGAAAAAGGAGACGGAAACCGCCGTCACCTCCAGCCTGACCCCGGAGGAGGAGTACGCCCGCTTTGACGAGGCCCGGGTCAAGGCCCAGGAGCAGCTGGGCGCCCTGTACGACAAGGCCCTGGACGAGGTGGGCGAGGACAACGCCGCCATCTTTGAAATCCATCAGATGATGCTGGACGACGACGATTATCTGGACGCCGTCAAGGGAATTCTGGACACCCAGGGCGCCACCGCCGAATACGCCGTCTCCACCACCGGGGAGAATTTCTCCGCCGCCTTTGCCGCCATGGAGGACGAGTACATGCGGGCCAGGGCCGCCGACGTGAAGGACATCTCCCGCCGGGTGGTCAACGTCCTGCTGGGGCAGGACGACGAAGAGATGATGGCCGACCAGCCCGCCATTCTGGTGGCCGACGACCTGACCCCCAGCGAGACGGTCCAGCTGGACAAGTCCAAGCTCCTGGGCTTCATCACCCGCCACGGCTCCTCCAACAGCCACACCGCCATCCTGGCCCGGACCATGAACATCCCCGCCCTGGTGGGCGTGGACTTCCAGGACGACTGGGACGGCAAGCTGGCCGTCATCGACGGCTATAACCACTGCGTCTACATTGAGCCCGCCCAGGAGCTCCTCAGCGCCATGGAGGAAAAGCGGGCCAATGACCTCAAGCAGGAGGCCCTGCTCCAGAGCCTGAAGAAAAAGCCCAACGTCACCCTGGACGGCAAGGAAATCAAGGTCTACGCCAACATCGGGAACGCCGGGGACGTGGGCCTCGTCCTTCAGAACGACGCTCAGGGCATCGGATTGTTCCGCAGCGAGTTTATTTACCTGGACTCCCAGGACTACCCCTCCGAGGACCAGCAGTTCATGCTCTATAAGCGCGTCGTGGAGACCATGGCCGGGAAGAAGGTCATCATCCGGACCCTGGACATCGGCGCGGACAAGCAGGCGGACTACTTCGAGCTGGACAAGGAGGAGAACCCCGCCCTGGGCTACCGGGCCATCCGCATCTGCCTGACCCGGAAGGAGGTCTTCAAGACCCAGCTCCGGGCCATCCTCCGGGCCAGCGCCTTCGGCACCGTGTCCATCATGTTCCCCATGATCATCTCCGTCCGGGAGGTCCGGGACGCCAAGGAGATTCTGGAGGAGTGCCGGGCGGAGCTTCAGGAACGGGGCGTGGCCATGGGCAATGTGGAGATCGGCATCATGGTGGAAACCCCCGCCGCCGTCATGATGGCCGACGAGCTGGCCGAGGAGGTGGAGTTCTTCTCCCTGGGCACCAACGATCTGACCCAGTACACCCTGGCCATCGACCGGCAGAACCCCAAGCTGGACAACTTCTACGACTCCCACCATCCGGCGGTGCTGCGGATGATCCGCCACACCATCGAGGCGGGCCACCGCCACGGCTGCTGGGTGGGCATCTGCGGGGAGCTGGGCGCGGACCAGACCCTGACGGAGACCTTCCTCCGCTACGGCGTGGACGAGCTGAGCGTGTCCCCCGCCTCCATCCTGCCCCTGCGGAAGATCATCCGCAGCCTGGATTTGAGCAAGGAGTCCCAGGACTGAGAAAAAGAACGGCAGAGCGCCGGACGCATACGCGTCCGGCGCTCTTTTCCGTACCCTTACAGGTTGGCCTTGATCTTCGCGATGATCTCGTCGTACTCCGGCTGGGAGAGGAAGACCTTCTCCGGGTTCATGGCGAAGGTGGAGGCCCACTCGGCCTGGTCCCGGTACTTGGGGACCAGGTGGAAGTGCATGTGGCCGCTGGTGTCGCCATAGGCCCCGTAGTTGATCTTGTCGGGGTGGAAGGCGGCGTGAAGCGCCTTGGCCACCCGGTTCACATCGGCAAAGAAGGCGCTGCGCTCCTCGTCGGTGAGCTCCGTCATGTCGCCGGCGTGCTCTTTATAGGCCACGATGCAGCGGCCGGGGTGGCTCTGCTCCTTGAAGAGGACCAGCACGCTGGCCTCCAGGTCGCAGACGTAGATGCCGAAGCCGTCCAGAAGCGCCTGGCTCCGGGTGCAGTAACCGCAGTTTTGATCAATCATAGGATGTACCGTTCCTTTCTGTTTGGGTTGTCCCACCATTATAGCACGCCCGGGCCGGACTGGGTACTGCGGATTTCAAATTTTGCCGCGGCAAAGGCCCCTTTTTTCGGAAGGAGCCCGCTCCGCCTCCCGGTTTTTGGGAAAAGGCCCGGCCCCTCTGCCCGGAGAGGCCGGGCTTTCGGCGAAAATACCATTGTAATTTCCCGGGCGGCAGGGTACAATAGGTCCCTGAAACCACATCGGCTGAACAGCACGAAGGGAGGACGTCCATATGAGCCGTCAGGAGGCGGTGTCCCAGTACGCCGGAGCCTTGAAGCAGGGCCGCCGGGCCTATAAGGAAGCCCTGCTCCGGGGGCGCTATCCCTATCCCCAGGTCCTGGATGAGATCATCAGCGATTCCATGGTGGCGGGCCAGGCGGAGCTGGGAGTCATTGAAATTCCCATTGAGCAGATCGTGGGCACCAAGACGGCGGGCCGCCGCTCCGCCTTTTCGGCGGATTTCCTGCCCCTGCTGGACCCGGACACGGAGTTTGCCGGGAAGTGGGTGGCCCTGTGCGAGGCCCATCTGGGGGACGAGGGCATCCGGGACCCCATCCGGTGCTATGAGTACTTCGGCCGCTTCTACGTCCAGGAGGGCAACAAGCGGGTCAGCGTCCTGCGGAGCTACGGCGCGCCCACGATTCCCGCCTATGTCGTGCGCATGATCCCCGTCTGGACGGAGGACCCGGCGGTGGCGGCCTATTACGACTTCATGCAGTCCTTCCCCCTGACGAAGCTGTACCGGACCCGGTTCACCCGGGCGGGGAGCTTCGTCAAGCTCCAAAAGGCCCTGGGCTATGAGCCGGACCACGTCTGGACGGAGGACGAGCAGCGGCGTTTTGCCGCGGGCTATACGTACTTTCAGGAGCCCTTTTTAAAGCTGGGGGGCGGGGACCTGCCCATCACCACGGCGGACGCCATGCTGGTGTGGCTGAAGGTTTACAGCTTCGACGAGCTGATCAGCCTGCCCTCGGCGGAGCTGGCGAAGAGCGTCAAGGCCGTCTGGGCGGACATCCGGGCCCTGCCGGAGCCCATTTCCGTCTGTACGGATACGCCGGAGGTAAAGGAGAACCATCTCCTTGGCCGCATCTTCAAGCCGAGGCAGCCCAGCCATTTGAACGTGGCCTTTATCAGCGACCAGCTCCCGGAGCAGAGCGACTGGGCCCGGGCCCACGACCTGGGGCGGGAGTATCTGGAGACGGTCATGGAAGACCGGGTGGAGACGCAGACCTTCTACGGCGTCCGCCCCGGGGAGGAGGCGGAGGCGGCCATGGAGGAGGCCATCGGGAACGGCGCCCAGCTGATTTTGTCGATTACGCCGCCGCTGATCGGGGCCTGCCGGAAAACGGCGGCGGCCCATCCGGAGGTCCGGGTGCTGAACTGCTCCGTCTCCATGCCCTACGCCGGGGTCCGCACGTATTACAGCCGTATTTACGAGGCCAAATATATCGCCGGGGCCATCGCCGGGGCCCTGAGCCCCAGCGGCCGCATCGGCTATGTGGCCAGCAACCCCATTTTCGGCGTCCCCGCCAGCATCAACGCCTTCGCCCTGGGGGCCCAGCTCACCAATCCCCGGGCGGAGATCACGCTGCGCTGGTCCTGCGTGGAGGAGGACGCCATGGACGCCCTGGCCTGGGAGGGAATCTCGCTGATTTCCAACCGGGACATTCCCACGCCGGACCGCATCCGGGAGCCCTGGGGCCTGTGCCGCATAGAAGACGGGCGGTTTCACTCGGTGGCCTCTCCCTACTGGCACTGGGGAAGCGTGTACACCAATCTGGTCCGCAGCGTGCTGTGCGGCGGCTGGGAGGCGCTGGGGACCTCGGCGGGACAGGCGGTGAACTACTGGTGGGGCATGGACAGCCGGGCCGTGGACATTCTGCTGGGGGAGGACCTTCCCGCGGGAATCCGCCGGCTGGCGGATATCCTCCGCCGGGGGATTATCGACGGGACCATCCAGCCCTTCCCGGACGCCACGCCGGAGAAGATCCTGCATATGGACACCCTGGCGGACTGCGTCCATGGGACCATCCCCGGTTATGAGGAGCTGCTGCCCATGGCCCGTTCCCTGGTGCGCCTTCAGGGTGTATACCGGGATGCCATTCCCCCGGAAAAGGAGGACCCCATCCTGTGAAGCTGCTGCTGCTGTCCGACAAAGAGAGTGAATATCTCTGGGATTACTACCGGCCGGGCCGCCTGAAGGACGTCGACGTGATTCTGTCCTGCGGGGATTTGAGCTCGAAGTACCTGAGCTTCCTGGTGACCATGACGGGAAAGCCCCTGCTTTACGTCCACGGGAACCACGACAAAACCTATGAGCAGCACCCTCCGGAGGGCTGCGAGTGCATTGAGGACCGCCTGGTCAGCGTCGGGGGCCTGCGCATCCTGGGCCTCGGGGGAAGCATTTTGTACAGCGGCGGGCCCCATCAGTACACGGAGAGCCAGATGGCCCGCCGCATCCGGCGGCTGCGGTACCGGATCTGGAGAGCGGGCGGCGTGGACATTGTCGTGACCCACTCTCCCATCCAGGGCTATGGCGACGGGGAGGACTACGCCCACCAGGGCTTTGCCAGCCTGCTGGCCTTGGTGGACAAGTACCACCCCCGCTATCTGATCCACGGCCACGTTCATGTAAACTACGGGTTCCAGATTCCAAGGGTCCTCCACAGGGAGGGGACCACCATCA
Source organism: uncultured Oscillibacter sp. (assembly GCA_947577075.1). Taxonomy (GTDB): domain Bacteria; phylum Bacillota; class Clostridia; order Oscillospirales; family Oscillospiraceae; genus Oscillibacter. Next base: position 10,085 of record CANPTW010000012.1, read on the forward strand.
TCAACGCCTATGAGCGCTATATGCTGGATTTGGACAACCCCCCGGAGTAAACGGAAAAAGGCGGCCCGGCCGTCCCCCAAAAGAACGGCCGGGCCCCCGGCAACGTGGGTTTTCCGAGCGGTCTTGTGCCGCCCAAAAAGATGCATCCGTCAATTCTCACCCAAAACTCGGCCGGAAATCCAGCGAAGCGAATCCCGGCCGAAAGCGAAGAAATTCCCACCATAGCGCAGTTTTCGGCGGAGCCGGAAACGGAGCGGTGGCGGGAATTTCAGAGCTGTCGTGTGTTGCTGAAAAAGATGCACCTGATGGGGCCCCCGCCGGAACCCAGCGAAGCGGTTCCGGTGGGGAAGCGAAGAAAAAGCCCGTCCGGCGCATGAAAAAAGCCCTAAGGCTTTTTTCATCGCCTTAGGGCTTTTTCTGAGCTGGAGCAGGGTACGGGAATCGAACCCGCCTCCACGGCTTGGGAAGCCGTTGTACTACCGATGTACTAACCCTGCCTGTTCAATTGTCGCAACACGATCATTATAAACGACCTGCGGGGAAAAATCAAGTCCTTTTCCGCCGGAACCTGAAATTTTTTCCTCCCTTTCCGGGACCGCCCCGAAGGAACGCCCGGCCCGCCCCTCTGAGGGAGCGGGCCGGACGGTTTTTCGTTCCGTCAGTCCGTGACGTAGGGCAGCAGGGCGATCTGACGGGCGCGCTTGATGGCCTCGGTCAGCTGGCGCTGATGCATGGCACAGGTGCCGGTGGTCCGGCGGGGCAGGATCTTGGCCCGCTCGGAGATGAAGCGGCGCAGCTTCGCCGCGTCCTTGTAATCAATGTGCTCGCACTTCTCGGCGCAGAACTGGCAAACCTTGCGGCGCTTGCCCCGCGCCGGGCGGGCGGGCCTGGATTCACGATCAAAAGCCATGAAATGGTTCCTCCTTTAAAGAATGGCGTCGAGCCGCCCGAACCGGGCCGCCCGCGGACCTTTCGTCCGTCCTCCGAAAAACGGGGAACGCTTGGCCTGGCTCCGGGCGGGGGCCCGGACCCATCGGATTAAAACGGCAGCTCGCCGTCCTCCTCGCCGATCTCGGCGAAATCAGACCCTCCCCCAAAACCGGAGGCAGAAGCTCTGCCGCCCGCGGGAGCCCCGCCGGCAGGGGGAGCCCCGTAAGCGGAGGGCGCTCCATAAGAGGAACCGCCGTACTCGCTTCCGCTGTCCCGTTTGGAGTCCCCGAAATAGACGTTGTCGGCCACGACTTCGGCGCTTCTGCGCTTTCCGCCCTCCCGGTCGGTCCAATCGCGAATCTGCAGCCGTCCCTCCGCCACGGCCATCCGGCCCTTGGAGAAGTACTTGCTGACAAATTCCGCGGTGCTCCGCCAGGCCACCACGTCGATAAAATCCGTCTCCTTCTCGCCGCTCTGGGACTTGAAGTCCCGGTCCACGGCCAGGGTGAAGGATGTGACGGCGGTGCCGCTCTGGGTGCGGCGCAGCTCGGGGTCACGGGTCAAGCGGCCCATGATGACGATCTTGTTCAGCATGCGGAGACCTCCTTACTCGCCCTTGCAGACGATCAGGGAACGCATGATGCCGTCGGTGATTCCGAGGACGCGGTCCAGCTCCTTGGGGAAGGACGGCTCGCTGGTGAAGCTCATCAGCACATAATAGCCGTCGTTTTTATAGTCGATGGGATAGGCGAGACGCCGGGCGCCCCACTCCTCCACCTCGACGGCGGAGCCGTTCTGCTCAGCCAGGGTCTTGAACTTCGCGACCAGAGCGGCGATGTTCTCCTCCCCCTGTGCAGGGTCGATGATATACACGACCTCGTAATTGGCAGAAACCTTTGCCATGTTTGCACCTCCTTTTGGACAAATGGCCCTCATTCCTCGATGAGAGCAAGGATATGCCTGCGACTGCAAGCTTACTTATTATATCGGAATTTGGGGAAATGTCAAGGAAAAATTTTGGAGGCCGTATTTCTTGACGAGAGAGCTCCAAGATACTCTTCAGGCTCCTTCGGCGAAATGCGCAGATGGGCAAGCTGCCCTTAACGGACAGCCACCCCGCAAGCTTGAGCTCATGCATGTTTCCTTCGCGTTTTTAACAGATGTATGCAAGATCCAATGCCCATACCTAAGAAAGAGAAGATTGCGCCTGCTGGTATCATTTCCAACTGGGGTACATTAAACCTCTCAAAGGCAATCATATTGGAGGCGCTGAAGGTTGTATAATCAGCGAGCATATACATAATGCCCAGTATAATCGTAAAAACCCATTTCCATTTCCCGCAGTAATCATTTCTTCCAATGACGAAAGAGACGGAAAGGGTCGTGACCGGCAGAACAACATACAAAAACATAATCGTGTGCCCGAGTGCATCTCCTTTGCTGAAAAGCCAAAAGGCAGCCAAGGAAATTGTCCATATCCCAAGGTATGTTGAAATCAGGATGATCATGGACAATTTTTTTTTGCTTTTTACCGTATTTGTGCTTTCTTCAAGATAATTCAGGTAGCCCTTCTCAGGTGCCCCCTCCTTCAAAAGATGGTCGAGGCTGACATTGTATAAGCTGCTCATTTTGACGACGCTTACAATATCGGGATATGTCTTTTCGTTCTCCCAATTAGAAATCGTCTGTCGGGTGACGCCAAGGTATTCTGCAGCTTGCTCTTGTGTAAGATCGGCGTTCTGCCTTGCGGCCTTAATTTTTGCTCCTATTTCCAATAGCACACCTCCATTCTGCGTTTATTCTAAATAAAAACACAGGAAAAGTCCATCAAATTTCTTTGACAAACGGAGGAATCCAAATCAAAATGATGGTACATTGACGGTTTATTTCATTCGGGCCTGTTCACATAAACGAAATGTGCGGAGTTTGGGCCGGCAACGCGAATCCTGAAAAGGAACCTATGGAGGACCGCTCCAAAAGGGAGCGGGAGGGGGAAATTGCCGCCTGCCGCGGCCGGGGGGGACGCGCCGCGGGGCGGGGAGGCGGGAAAACCAGGCGCCCCGGCCTTCCGGCCGGGGCGCGGGCAGCCGGCCCTCAAGGGCCGCGGGAATTTCCCCGGCGGTTCACTCCGCGAACAGCGGCGTGGAGAGATAGCGGTCGCCGGTATCCGGCAGGAGGGCCACGATGGTCCTGCCCTTGTTTTCCGGCCGCCTGGCAAGCTCCATGGCGGCCCAGAGGGCGGCGCCGGAGGAGATGCCCACCAGCACGCCCTCCTTCCGGCCCGCCAGCTTTCCGGCGGCGAAGGCGTCTTCGTCCTTCACGGCGACGACCTCGTCGTAAATGCCGGCGTTCAGCACCTCGGGGACAAAGCCCGCGCCGATGCCCTGGATCCCGTGGCTCCCGGCGGTCCCCTTGCTCAGCACCGGGGAGGAGGCGGGCTCCACCGCCACGATCTTCACGGCGGGGTTTTTGCCCTTGAGGTATTCGCCCACGCCGGTGAGGGTGCCCCCGGTGCCCACGCCGGCCACGAAGACGTCCACCTTGCCGCCGGTGTCCTCCCAGATCTCAGGGCCGGTGGTGTCCCTGTGGGCGGCGGGATTGGCGGGGTTGACAAACTGGCCGGGGATGAAGGCGCCGGGAATCTCCCGGGCCAGCTCCTCCGCCCTGGCGATGGCCGCCTTCATGCCCCCGGCCCCGTCGGTGAGGACCAGCTCCGCGCCATAGGCCCGCATGATCTGCCGGCGCTCCATGCTCATGGTTTCCGGCATAACGATGATGACGCGGTAGCCCCGGGCGGCGGCCACGGAGGCCAGGCCGATGCCCGTATTGCCGGAGGTGGGTTCAATGATGACGGAGCCGGGCTTCAAAAGCCCCCGGGCCTCGGCGTCGTCGATCATGGCCTTGGCGACGCGGTCCTTGACGGAGCCGGCAGGGTTGAGGTACTCCAGCTTGGCCAGGAGCCGGGCCTCCAGCCGTTCCGCCTGCTCGATGCGGACCAGCTCCAGAAGCGGTGTCCCGCCGATCAGCTGGTCGGCGGATGTGTAGATTTTGCGCATGCTTAACGCCTCCTGAACGTTATTTTGGATGGGGCCGGACAGCCGCCCGGGACCCGCCCGAGGGAGGGCGCTCCCCGTATACCAATTCGTTTTGCGGGTTTTTCAAAAGCGGGCGGCGGAGCCCTTGGCGGAAGGCCGCCCGGGACGGGCTCCGGATCAAAGGCGGGCGACGGCGGCCTCCAGCTGCCCCATGGCCTGGGCCAGCACGCTCCGGGGGCAGGCGGCGTTGAGCCGCATATAGCCGCTCAGGCTTCTTCCAAAGGCGCAGCCCTCGTTCAGGCCCAGCCCCGCCTCGTGGATCATGAAGCGGCGGAGCTCGTGGTTGTCCAGCCCCAGCTCCCGGCAGTCCAGCCACATGAGATAGGTGGCGTCGGGGGCGTAGGTCCGGATTCTGGGGATGCGTGTTTCGCAGTAGTCCACCACGAAGTCGAAGTTGGCGGAGATATAGGGGAGGAGCTGCTCCAGCCACTCCTCGCCCTGGGTGAAGGCCGCTTCCATGGCGGCGACGGAAAAGGCGTTGTTCCGGAGGATGTCCAGCCCGGCCCAGAAGCGGTCGAACACGGCCTTCATGTGGGGATTGGGGAACACCGCGGTGCTGGCCTGCAGGCCTGCCAGATTAAAGGTCTTGGTTCCGGAGATGCCGGTAACCACATGAGCGGCGATCTCCGGAGAGAGGGAGGCGGTGGGGATGTGCTTCTTTCCGTGGAAGATGAGGTCGGAGTGGATTTCGTCGCTGACCACGAGCACATGGTGCTTGAGGCACAGCGCCATCATCCGGCGCAGCTCCTCCTCCGTCCAGACGATGCCCAGGGGGTTGTGGGGGCTGCACAGGAGAAAGAGGTCCGCCTGCCGGAGCTTTTCCTCAAAGCCGTCCCAGTCCACGCTCCACGTACCGCCGCGCTCCACCAGCGGGCTTTCAAGGACGGTCCGGCCGGCGGCCTCGGTCATGTCGTAGAACTCCCCATACACGGGGGTCTGGATCAGCACGGCGCCCCCCTGGGGGGTGTAGAGCCGCACCATGGCGGCAAGGGTCTGGACCACGCCGGGGGAGAAGCTCATCAGGGCCGGGTCAATCTCCCAGCCGTTGCGGCGGCGCTGCCAGCTCCGAATGGCTTCAAAATAGCTGGCGGGCCGGGCCGTATAGCCCCAGAGGCCCTCTTCAGCCCGGGCCTTCAGGGCATCGATAATGGGCTGGGCGGTCTTGAAGTCCATGTCCGCGATCCACAGGGGAATCACGTCCTCCCGGCCGAATTTCCTGAGGCGCTCGTCGTATTTGGCGGAGAGATTCCGGCTTCGGTCTATCACCTGGTCAAAATTGTACTGCATCGCTTCCATTTCCTTTCCAAACAGGCCGCAGGGCGGCGTTTGCCGTTCCGCGCCGGAGAGACGGACCGCCGATCCGCGCCGGGGGCGGTCCTGCGCGCCGGCGGGGCGCCCTCCCGTTTTTTGACCATTTAACCACGCCCCGGCGGGTTTTGCAAGGGAAATCTGAAAAACAGGCGGGGCCTTCTCCTTTGCGTGCGAAGCGTTTTCGCGGCCGGGGGACCGGCGGGAGAGCCTCCGGAGTCCGGCGGCCCCGGGGCCGAAACGCCCGGACCCCGTAAAGGCCGGGGGGAGCGCGGGGGCGGAATGGAAAAAACCGGCAGGCGTATTTTTGCCCGGCGGGGGAAAACTCAGGGGGGTGCCCGGAAGCGCCGCAGGTTCGGGCCTCCCCCCGCCGGATTTTCAGATGCACTTGATTTGTTCACACTTTCCCTGTAAAATGCTGTGAAAAGAGGCAAAGAAAGGAGCGGATCCCTCATGCCGTTTACATTTCAGTTCGGCGGCTCGAATGCCTTTGGAGGCGGCTTCAATCCGGAAGGCTTCCAAAATTCGAATCCCCGCCCGAAGAGAACCCGAAAGCCCCGCCGCGCCGTGGGGAACGCGTTCAGCCGCACGCTGATCAACCTGGCGGTGACGCTGGTTTTCGGGCTGGTCTATTTTTACTTGGAGCTGCCTGCCCTGAATCTCCACGCCGAGGAGTTTTACGTGTTCGCCTTCCTCCTCTGCGCCGTATACTGCGTCTGCGCCATCTTTACCTCCGGCTTCCAGGCGGAGGGGGTCAAGGGCTACTTCGGCTTTGTCCGGAAGCAGTGCGCCATCCCCTTCCTGGCGGTGGCGGTCCTGATCGCCGCCCTGGCCCTGGGGGCCCTCAGCAGCTGGGTGGTGCTCCGGGCGGGGAGCTATTCCGAGCTTCTCACCGTCCAGCCCGGGGACTTCACCGCCGAGGTGGAGGAGATCCGCTATGACCAGATCCCCATGCTGGACAAGGACTCCGCCGCGCGCCTGGGCACCCGGAAGCTGGGCGAGCTGGCGGACATGGTCTCCCAATTTGAGATTCTCCCCTCCTACACCCAGATCAACTACCAGGGCCGCCCGGTCCGGGTGACCTCCCTGCGCTACGGGGACCTGATCAAGTGGTTCACCAACCGGGGGGACGGCCTGCCCGCCTATATCATCATCGACATGGTCAGCCAGGAGGCGGAGGTGGTCCGCCTGCCGGAGGGCATGAAGTACACCGTGGCGGAGCACTTCGGCCGGAACCTGTACCGGCACCTCCGGTTCCATTACCCCACCATGATGTTTGACGAGCCCGTCTTCGAGATCAACGAGGAGGGGACGCCCTACTGGGTCTGCTCCCGCATCGTGCGGACCATCGGCCTCTTCGGCGGCGTGGACGTGAAGGGGGCCGTGCTGGTGAACGCCATCACCGGCGAGAGCGAATACTATGAGCAGGTCCCCAGCTGGGTGGATCAGCTGTATTCCGCCGACATCATCATCCAGCAGTACGACTTCTACGGCATGTACCACAACGGCTTCCTGAACTCCATGTTCGGCCAGAAGGATGTGACGGTCACCACGGAGGGGTATAACTACATCGCCCTGGAGGACGACGTATATATGTACACCGGCGTCACCTCCGTCACCTCCGACGAGTCCAACATCGGCTTCATCCTCTCCAACCAGCGGACCAAGGACACCCATTTCTACCCCATCGCCGGGGCGGAGGAGTTCTCCGCCATGGACTCCGCCCAGAGTCAGGTCCAGATGATGAACTACAAGGCCACCTTCCCCCTGCTGCTGAACATCGCGGGCCAGCCCACCTATTTCATGGCCCTGAAGGGGGCCGACGGCCTGGTGAAGATGTTCGCCATGGTCAACGTCCAGCAGTATGACGTGGTTTCTACCGGCGGGACGGTGGCGGAGTGCGAGAGCAGCTACCGCCAGACCCTGGCCCACCGGGGCCTCATCGCCGCGGGGGAGCAGAAGCCCGCCGCCGGGAATGCCCAGGAGCAGGAGGGCGTCGTGGCGGAGATCCGCAGCGCGGTCGTCGGGGGAGACACCCACTTCTATGTCCGCATGGAGGACAGCCTGGGCTATCTGGACTTCAACACGGCGGAGGTGCCCCTGGCGGTGCTGCTGAACGTCCGGGACCATATCCGCTATACCTTCGTGCTGGAGGGCGCGGAGTTCCCGGAGCACGGCATCGTCCCGGCCACGGGGTTCAAGTATATCGACTGGGATAATTAAAAACACGGCGGGCCGAAAGGCCCGCCGTCAGGCTGTCCGCCATTATTTCCGCAGGAGGACCAGCCCCAGGGTGTTGGGACCGCAGTGGCAGAAGATGGTGCAGCCCGCCTTGGCCTCCAGGATTTCGCCGAAGCGGCCGTCCTTCTTGATGATTTCCCGGGCAATGCCGGCCAGCTCGTCCCCCGGGCAGGTGTCCACCAGGAAGACCCGGCTGAAATCCAGGTCCGTCCGGTCCCGGAGCCGCTCCCCCACGTAGTCCGCCACCACCTTGGCGATGCCGCCCCGGTACTTCTTGGTCACGGACATTTTGCCGTCGATGACCTCCACGCAGGGATGGAGCTTCAGGAGGTTCGCCCCCAGGGCGGTGACGGCGGAGCAGCGCCCGCCCTTTTTCATATAGTCCAGCCGGTCCAGGACGAAGCTGGTCTCCAGCCGGGGGACCATGCCCTCCAGCAGATTTAAAATCTCCGTGACGGATTTTCCCGCCCGGGCGGCGTCGGCGGCGGCCAGGACCATCATGCCGTGGCCCACGGTCAGGTTGCCGGAGTCCACCACATAGACCTCCGGCACCTCCTCGGCCGCCAGCTTGGCGTTCTGGTGGCAGCAGGAAAAGCCGCTTCCGATGTTGATGTGGATCACCGCGTCGTATTTCTCCGTTAGGGCCCGGAAGGCGTCCTCATAGTCCGCCGCGTTGACCGCGTTGGTGGTGGTAATTTCCCCGCCCGCTTCCACATGGGCGGCAATATCGGCGGTGCGGATGTCCACCCCGTCGTGGTAGAGCTTTCCCGCCTTGACGATGCCCAGGGGGAAGACGGTAACGCCGTATTCCTGCAGGAGCCGGGCCGGCAGGTCGCAGGTGCTGTCTGTGGTGATCTTGATCATGGGGACTCCTTCCAGGTCCGGGAGGGGCCGGAGCCTGCCCGCGCCGGCGGAGCGCCGGGGCAGGTCCGGAGGCGTCCGGGACCGTGTCCTGTAATTTCCGCCGGGGGAACCGGCGGAAGCAGGAACATTGTACCATATACTCCTGCGGAAATCCATAGTGGGATATGGCGAAATTGGGCGCTTGGCGGATATGCCCGGTTCTGCCTGGTTTTCCGCACTTGCCAAGGGGAGGGGATTGTGCTACACTATAGAAAAGCCCGCTTCCATAAGCCAAAACCCGCGCATTTCCGGCAGATTTTGCCGCCTGCGGATGCGTGCCCCGCGTCCGGCCAGGGCCGGCCCGGAAATCCGCCCGTTGGGTTTGGGCCCTGAACGGTGCTGTCTGCGCCCAAGGAGGTTTTACCATGACCATTGAAACGATAGACCGGCAAAAATGCAAGTGGGAGGCGGCGGAGCTTCTGCAGTCCGCCCAGGTGTCCCCCAAGGGCATGACGGCTCTTTATATGCTGCTGTGGCTGGGCCTGGGCCTGATCTCCTCCCTCAGCGGAGAGGGGTTCCTGGGCATTTTTGTCAGCATCCTCGCCTCGCTGCTGCTGTACGTTTTGTCGGCGGGCTTCGTGCTGTACTGCATGGCCGTCCGCCGGGGGGAGCGGGCCGAGTACCTGACGCTGTTCGACGGGTTTTCCTTCGTGGGGAAGCTGATCATGCTGAACATCGTCACGGGCTTCTTTGTGTTTCTTTGGCTGATGCTTTTCATCGTCCCGGGCATCATTGCCGCGTACCGCTACAGCTTCGCCAGATACAACCTCTATGAAAACCCCGGCATCGGCGTCATGGAGGCCCTGGAGATGAGCAAGCGGCAGACCGACGGCTACAAGCTCCAGCTCTTTGTGCTGGACCTGAGCTATGCCGGCTGGAATCTGCTGGCCCTGTTCCCCACCGTCTGCCTGAACCAGATGATGGTTCGGGATCTGACGGCGGAGCTCGTTTACGGCATTCCCGCCCCCGCCGCTTACTTTGGAATCCCCATTCTGGGGCTGAGCCTTCTTTGCAGCGTCTGGAGGCTGCTGGTGTCCCTGTTCTATTACCCGAATTGTATGTGCGTCCAGCTCGCCTATTTCGAAACCGCCAAGCGCACCTCCGGCGTGGGGGCGGGGGTGGAACCGCCCCGGCGCTCCGACTGGGGCGGCTGGAACGCCCCGGACGGGCTGGGCTGACGGCCCGAAACGGTTGAAACCGCAGGCAGTCCCTGGCGAAAAGGCTTCCCGGCAGCCTGCAGGGCCCCCAAGGCATGCGCCTTGGGGGCCCTTTTTTCAGAGGTTATCCGGTGATTCGGCGCTCCAGCTCCGCCTTGACCTGCATGTAATTGTGAAAGGGAATGGGCAGGGCTTCGCCGGTGATGAGGGCCGCCTCGTAGCGGCAGACGGACATGACATAGCGGGTGTTCACGGTGTAACAGCGGTGAATCGGGCAGAAAGTCTCCGGCAGCATGGCGTTGACCTCGCTGATGCTGAGGTCGCTTTGGATGATCTTGTCCACGCAGTGGAACTCCGCCTTCCGGTTCCGGCTCTGGATATAGAAGATCATGTCGGGCTGGACGAACAGCGTCGTATTCCCGCAGGGGACGGCCAGCCGCTTTTTCGGCGGAACCTCCAGCAGGATGTCCCGGACAAACTGGTAGGCGGACATCTCCAGCTTGGGCCCGCCCTCCTCCAGGGAAAAGGGATGGAGGAACTCGTAGTTGGCGTGGAGCAGGACCAGCTTGGTTTCCACGCCGACGAGCTGATAGAGGAAGGTGTACGAGGCGGTGACGGAGTCCTCCTCCGGCTGGTCCGGGACGCAGGCCCGCACCTCCCCCATGACCGCCTGGCAGCGGGGCGTGAGAGACAGGGGGGTGTAATCCTCCTGAAAGATCTGATAGGTTTTGGTCCGCCGCTCCACGCCGGCTTCCAGCCGGGAGCGGATGGTGTCGCCGCCGATCAGCACCCGCCCTCCTGTGCCCAGCCACACGCTTTTGGAGCAGAGGCGGGACAAATAGGGCTCCATGTCCCCGGCAAAGTAGCTGTGGGTTATCTCCCGGGACAGCGCCACAGTATCTTCCAGCTTTGCATTCATTTGACTTCGCCTCCTTTCCTCAATCATACAATAGTGTACCAAAAAAGGCAAGGAAAAAGAGGGAGGTTCGTACGTTCGGTATGGATATTCATAGGTTGGGGCGGAATGGCTCCACCGCGCCGGAGCGGCGCCGGGGGACGGGAGCCGCCGGCGAAAGGGGAATCCTTTTACAGAAAGTCCTTGCATTTCCATGTTGGGGAGACTATACTTAGAGATTGAGAGACACGGCTGAAAAAGCCGTTTGCCCGGTGGAGGAGCGGCTGCTGCGGCTGTTGACACTGCGCCGGGCATACGGGGGTCCCCCCGTATGCTGTCCCCTGGACAGGGGACAGCAAGGACCCTTGCGAAAATGGATGTGCGGGGCTGGGCGCCTGCTTTCCGGCCCTCCGCAAAATTTTGGTAAGTGAAGGGGAAGGACTATGTTTAGAAAGAACCAGAGGCTGTGGCTGATCTCCCTGCTGCTGTTGTGCATCGGCGTGATTCTTGTGGGCGGACTGCGCTATGTGTCCTCCATGCGGACGGATTTGTCCGATCAGGCCGTGCGGAACGTTATGACGGTGACAAAACAGCAGCAGCAGGCGTTTGACAATTTTATCGCGGGGGACCAGGAGCGGCTTCACAGCTTCGCGAAGTATTTTGCCCGGAACAGCTCCTGGGACACGGAGGACATCCAAAGCCAGCTGGAGGCCTTTGGCGAGGTGGACGCCTTTTACACGGTGATTAACCTCTTCAACGGGAATTTCTGCAGCAACAAATACAAAGAGGTCTTTCAGCTGGAGGCCAGGGAGCTGGCCTCCTACCGCTCCTTCTCCGGAAGCGGCGTCCGGGACCCCTTCACAGGGCTGTATACGGACGATACCATGTTCGGCTATTACGAATGCTTCACCTTTGCCGACGGCGTCCGGGGCCTGATTCAAAAGAGCTATGACAGCAGCAAGGTTTCCAGCACGTTCTCGCTGTCCTTTTACAACAACCAGGGGCTTGCCTACGTGGTGAACCGGAAGGGGGATATCCTCCTCCGCTCCAACGGAATGATGGGCGAGCGCCTCTATGACAACATCTTTGACATCCTCACCGGCACCCACGGCCAGCAGGAGGACATCGACAGCTTCATGGAGGCCCTGGACGCCCAGAGGACGGGCAGCATGCTCTTCAGCGGCAGCACCGGCGCCTTTGTGTATACATATGTTCCCGTGGAGAGCGTAGAGGGATGGTATCTGGTTTCCGTTGTACCCGAGAGCGCCATCACCGCGGAGACGGATCAGATCCTGCTGGATTCCCAGACGGCCTTTGTGCTGCTGCTGGTGATTCTGCTGGTCTGCGGAATCATGGTTCTGCTGATCTGGCGGACCCACAGGGACATCGCCCAGAAGGAGCGCGAAATCCGGTATCAGGAGGAGCTGTTCGACATCTTCTCCACCTACCTTTCCAGCAGCACCAACGACGTCTATATGCTGATGGACCTGGAGCGGAAGCGGACGGAGTACGTCAGCCCCAATGTGACGCGGGTCCTGGGCATCCCGGCGGAGGAGATCAGCGCCGACGTCCGTTCCTACATCGGCCCCGGGCATGGCGGCACGCTGGACGCCGACGCGGTCTACGCCATGAAGCCGGGGGACTCCATGGACCCCATCGCCGCCACATGGATCAACCCCAGGACCAGCGAGGAGCAGCATTTTCAGGTGAACCTCTACTGCACGGCAGTCCAGGGGGAGAGCCGGCTGGTCATTTACATTTCCGACCGGACCCAGGAGTGGAAGACCCAGGAGCACCTGTCCGAGGCGCTGAACCTGGCCCAGGTGGCGAACAACGCCAAAAGCGCCTTCCTCAGCAGCATGAGCCACGATATCCGGACGCCTATGAACGCCATCATAGGGCTGGTTTCCCTGCTGCAGAATGAGCCGGACAATCCGGAAACCGTTTTGGAGTACGCCAAGCGCATCGACGCCGCCAGCCAGCATCTGCTGGGCCTGATCAACGATGTGCTGGACATGAACAAGATCGAAAGCGGCAGCGCGTCCCTGAGCCTCTCGGAGATGAGCCTGGCCGATGTGATCAATGAAATCAACACCATCATCCGCCCCCAGGCCAGGGCGCGGGAGCAGACCTTTGAAATCCTGGCCTCCTCCCTGCAGTACGAGCACTTCCAGGCCGACAAGCTGCGGATCAACCAGGTGCTCATCAACCTCCTCTCCAACGCGGTCAAGTACACCCCGGAGGGGGGCCGGATCGAGATGCGGGTGGAGGAGCTGCCCCAGGTGGTGGAGGAGTACAGCCGGGTCCGCTTTACCATCAGCGACAACGGCATGGGCATGAGTGAGGAATACCAGAAGGTCATCTTTGATCCCTTCACCCGGGAGGAGACAAAAATCACCCACCAGATTCAGGGCACCGGCCTGGGCATGGCCATTACCAAGAGCCTGGTGGACCTGATGGGCGGAACCATCAAGGTCGAGAGTGAGCTGGGCAGGGGCAGCACCTTCATTGTGGAGCTGGAGCTGTATATCCAGGAGCAGGAGGACGACGCCAGATTCTGGAAGGACCACAGGGTGTCGCGGATGATTGTGGCGGACGACGAGGAGGAGGTCTGCCGCAACATTGTCAAGATCATGGAGCAGGCCGGCGTGGCCGTCGACTACTCCACCGAGGGCGAAACCGCGGTCCAGATGATGCGGGACGCCCGGGAAGTGGGGCGCCCCTATGACCTGATCCTTCTGGATTGGAAGATGCCGGGCCTGAACGGCCTGGAGACCGCCCGGCTGATCCGGAAGAACTATCCGGAGCGGATTCCCATCCTGCTCCTCACCGCCTACGACTGGGGGGAGATCGAGCAGGAGGCCCGGGAGATCGGCGTGAACCACTTCATGCCCAAGCCCTTCTTTATGAGCACGTTCAAGGAAGCCATCCGCCGGGTCATGGGCAGCATCCAGAAGCTGGAATCGGAAAAGGACGGCGTCGTGGAGGGCATGCATATCCTGGTGGTGGACGACATTGAGGTCAACCGCATCATCCTGGTAAAGATCCTGAGCACCATGGGGGCCCGGTGCGACACGGCGGGAAACGGACAGGAGGCGCTGGACGCCTTTGAAGCGTCCCGTCCCGGGGAGTATGACCTTATCCTGATGGACGTCCAGATGCCCGTCATGGACGGGTACGCCGCCACCAGGGCCATCCGGGCCAGCGGCCACCCGTCGGCCCGGGAGGTGCCGGTCATTGCCATGACCGCCAATGCCTTTGTGGACGATATCCGGGACGCCATCGAGTCCGGAATGGACGCCCATGTGGCCAAGCCCGTCCAGGTGGATAAGCTGAAGGCGGCCATCCGGCAGGTGCTGGACAGCCGGGCCCAAAGGAAAAACGAACATAAAGAAGGGAGTTCTGAGTGATGAGTCTGATGGAAGAGCTGAAGGGACTGGGCGCGAACGTGGACGAGGCCCTGGACCGGGTGATGGGGGACCAGGAGCTCTATATCATGATGCTGGGGATGTTCCTCAGCTCGGTGGAGGAAAACCCCGTCTGCGAGAAGGACTTTGACGGCGGAGATCTGGAAGGGCTCATCAAGCGGGTCCACACCCTCAAGGGCATCACCGGCAACCTGGGGCTGACGCCGCTGTTTGACGGCTATACGAAGAGCCTGGGGCTGCTGCGCTCCGGGGATGCGAAGGGGGCCGGGGCGGTCTATGCGGGGCTGGTGCCGGTCCAGGCGTCCGTGATCGAGTGCATCCGGCGGCACCAGGGCGCATGAGCGGGAAGAGGTGAGATGACATGGCCCAAGAACGCAAGCGGCTGCTGATCGTGGACGACACGGAGATTGACCGGATTATTCTTAAGAGCATTCTTGCCCGGGACTTCGACATCCTGGAGGCCAGCAGCGGCAATATGGCTTTTGAGTACATCACTACCCGGGGGGACCAGCTGGACGCCATCCTGCTGGATATTGCCATGCCCCACATCGACGGGTTCGACGTGCTGCGCTTCATCGCCGACAAGCAGATGACCCATATCCCCGTGTTCCTGGTTACCGCCGAGCCCACCCGGGACAACGTGGAGCGGGCGGTGCAGTACAACATCGCCGAGTTCATCGGCAAGCCCTTCGACCGGGAGGACGTGATCCGGCGGCTGCGGTCCCGGCTGGGCGTCGTCCCCGAGTACAACCTGAAAAACGAGGACCTGAAGGCCACCTGGGCCTATATCTCCGACCTGGAGGCGGTCTATAAAACCTATCTTGCCAATCTGGGCCGGGACGACACGCATTACCGGATCATGTCGGACCTGATGCGCATCCTGCTGGTCAACTACAACAAGACCACCCGGGAGCTCCGAATGAACAGCGACGCCGTGGAGCTGGTCAGCAAGGCCGCGTACTTCTGCGACATCGGGGAGATGGTGATCCCGGACAAGCGGCTCCAGATTATGGCGGCGGGGCAGACCAAGGTGCAGGACCTGCAGCAGACCCACCCGCTGATGGGGTCCCGCATCATCCGGCTGAACCGGTCCAAAAACTGCGAGTACTTTGTGGAGATCTGCGCCAGCATGTGTCTCCACCATCACGAACGCTTCGACGGAAAGGGCTATCCGGACGGGATCGTGGGGAAGAACAACTCCGTCTTCAACCAGCTGTGCCGGCTGGTGGATGAGTTTGAGCAGATGCGCTCCAAGTTCTTCGGCGACAAGGCCCGCCCCGTCAAGTTTGTGACGAAGCGCCTGACCGGCGACAACGGGGAGATGGTGGAGCCGAAGCTCTACGCCCTGCTGGAGGACTGCGAACCTCAGATCGTGGATTATTTCATGAAGCTGTAAGCAGCCTCACCTGGAATAAGGCAGAGCGCCGCCCCCGGAGCCTCGCGCCCCCAGGGCACGGGAGTTCCCCGGGGCGGCGTTTTGAACGCTGTGCGGCATCTCGGATCTCGGAGAAAGGATGTTGTTTCATATGGAGAACCCAAACACGCGCCCGGGGGGCGGCCGGGAGTCCGGCACGATTCTGATCGTGGACGACGACGCGATCAACCGCAAGATCCTGGGGAAGCTCTTCTCGGAGTATTACAAGGTTGCGGAGGCGGAGGACGGCCTGGCGGGCCTGGAGCAGATTCTTCGAAACCAGTTCTGCGCCATCCTTCTGGATGTGCAGATGCCCCAGATGGACGGCATCGAGGTCCTGCGCCGCCTGCGGGCGCTGAAGCTGCTGGACAAGATTCCGGTGTTTCTCATTACCGCCGAGTGCGGCCAGGAGATCATGCGGGAGGCCTATGAGCTGGGCGTCATGGACGTTATCAGCAAGCCGGTGATTTCCTATGTCGTGCTGCGGCGGGTCCGGTCCATCATCGAGCTGTTCGAGGCCCGGAAGCACCTGGGCGCCGTGGTGGAGAGCCAGAACATCGCCCTGCTGGAGCAGGCGGAGCGGATTATCCAGCTCAACCAGGGCATGATCGAGGCGCTGGCCACCGCCATTGAGTTCCGGAATGAGGAGTCCGGGGGCCATGTCCAGCGCATCTGCCAGATCACCCGGCTGATGCTGCAGAACACCGACTTTGGAGAGGGCCTCAGCGAGGATGAGATCGAAAACATCGCCCTGGCCTCCATCATGCACGACGTGGGCAAGATTACCATCCCGGACGCCGTGCTGACTAAGCCCGGCAGGCTCACCGCGGAGGAATACGAGATCATGAAAACCCACACCACCAAGGGTGTGACCATTCTGGAGAGCATCCCCCAGCTGCGGAACAGCGGCATCTATGCCTATGCCTGCGACATTGCCCGGCACCATCACGAGCGCTGGGACGGCCGGGGCTATCCCGACGGCCTGGCGGGGGAGGCCATTTCCCCCTGGGCCCAGGTGGTGTCCCTGGCCGACGTGTATGACGCGCTGAGCTGCAAGCGGGTGTACAAGGCGTCCTTCCCCCGGGAACAGGTGCTGGAGATGATCCGCACCGGGCAGTGCGGACTGTTCAACCCCCGCCTGCTGGACAGCTTCTTCGCGGTGGAGGACCGGCTTTTTGAGATGTACCAGACCCTGGCGGGGGCGCCCAGCGCCGGATGAGCGCCGCCGGGAGACGGCTGCGCGGCATGAATTGATAGGGGAGGTGGACGCGGATGTACCACTGTCTCATTGGATTTTACTGCATCGGCTGCGAGGAGCACGTGCTCCGAACGCTTCAAAGCATCCCGCCGCTGGAGCGGTACACCCACAGCTTTGTGGAGAGCGACGGGCCCCGGCCGGAGCTGACCGCGGCGGCGGACGTGATTTTGGCCGATCTGCGGAGGCTGGACGCCGGGGAGGCGCTGGAAGCCCTGGCGGCCGGCATGAAGCCGGGGGCCGAGCTGATTGTGATTGCCGGACGGGAGCAGGAGGAGGGCCTGGCGGAGGGCGGACCGGACTGCCTCCGGGATATCTGGACGGCCCCCCTCTCGGAGAGCATGCTGCGCTTCCGCTTCTTGAAATGGCGGGAGGGCTATAAGCTGAGCCGGGACCTGTGGCAGGCCAACAGCTTTTTGGACACGACCATCAACGAATCGCCGAACCTGATCTGGTACAAGGACAAGAACGGCCTCCACGAAAAAGTGAACGACAGCTTCTGCCGGACCGTCAACAAGACCAAGGAACAGGTGGAGGGGCAGAAGCACGCCTATATCTGGGACGTGGAGCACGACGACCCGGCCTGCGTGGAGTCGGAGCGGGAGGTCATGGAGCGGGGGGCTACCTGCGTCCGTGACGAGGTGGTCCGGACCCGGGGCGGGGAGATGCTGCTGACCACCTATAAGTCCCCGCTGTACGACCTGGACGGCAGCGTGATGGGCACCGTGGGCGTGGCCATTGACGTGACGAAGGAACGGAGCTACGAGCAGGAGATCCTGGAGAAGAACCGGACGATGGAGCTGCTGTTCGCCACCATGGACTGCGGCGTTATGTGCCACAGCCTGGACGGGAAGCGCGTGATCAGCGTGAACCAGGCGGCGCTGAAGCTGCTGGGCTATCAGACGCAGGAGGACCTGCTGGACGACGGCTTCGACCTGGTGGCCCAGTCCGTGGTGGAGGAGGATAAGCCCAGGCTCCGGGAGGCCATACGCTCCCTGGAAAAGCCCGGGGACAGCGCCAGCGTGGAGTACCGGGTCCGGCACGCGGACGGAAAGCTGTTCCACATTCTGGGGAACATCAAGCTTATTGAGAAGGGCGGGGAGCTGTTTTACCAGCGGTTTTTGCTGGACTTCACCGCCTATAAGCTCCGGGACGAAGCCAAGTGGGCCAGGAAGAACCAGCAGATTCAATACCGGGAGCGGATCTTTGAGATCTTCTCCAGCTTCCTGGCGGAAAACGTCGACGACGTCTATATGATGCTGGACGAGACGGGGGAGAATGTGGAGTTCGTCAGCTCCAACATTGACCGGGTGCTGGGAATTCCCTGGCAGGAGGCCAAGGAGGACCTGACCTGCGTCGGGGCCCCCCGGTATATCACCGGCGGGCCGGTGACGCGGGAGACGCTGCGCGGCCTGGAGCCCGGCATGGGCCTGGAGGGCATGGAGACGGAGCGGGTCAACCGGAGGACCGGAGAGCACCGATGGTTCCGGGAGAGCGTATACTGCGTCTCCGTGCAGTACCGCAAGAAGATCATCGTTTACATCTCGGACCGCACCCGGGAGCGGGCCACGCAGAACACCCTGGCCGAGGCCCTGGACATGGCGCAGGTGGCGAACAAGGCCAAAAGCACCTTCCTCAGCAACGTCAGCCACGATATCCGGACGCCGATGAACGCCATCATGGGCTTTGTGGCCCTGCTGAAGGAGGAGGCGGGGGACCGGGAACGGGTCCTGGAGTATACCCAGAAGATCTCCGCCGCCAGCCAGCACCTGCTGGGCCTGATCAACGACGTGCTGGACATGAACAAAATTGAAAGCGGCAGCGCGGTTTTGAACATCGGCGAGCTGAACCTGGCGGAGCTCATCGACGGGCTGAACACCATGATCCGCCCCCAGGCCAGGGCCAAGGACCAGACCTTTGAGATGTTCACCAACTCCCTGACCTATGAGCATCTGCTGGGGGACAAGGTGCGGATCAATCAGATTTTGATCAACATCCTCTCCAACGCCGTGAAATACACCCAGACCGGCGGCAGGATCGAAATGCGGGTGGAGGAGCTGCCCCAGGTGGACGAGAACTACAGCCGCATTCAGTTCACCATCCGGGATAACGGCCAGGGCATGAGCGAGGAGTACCAGCGGGTAATCTTCGACCCCTTCACCCGGGAGCAGAGCACGGTTTTGAACAAGATTCAGGGCACCGGGCTGGGAATGGCCATCACGAAGAGCCTGGTGGACCTGATGGGCGGCAAGATCCGCGTGGAGAGCAAAAGCGGCCGGGGCAGCACCTTTACCGTGGAGCTGGAGCTGCGCATCCAAAAGCAGGAGGCGGACCCCGCCTTCTGGGAGAAGCACAGCATCGCGCGGATGATCGTGGCGGACGACGACGAGGATATCTGCCGGGACATTGTGAGGAAGATGTCCGGGGCCGGCGTGGCCACGCATTACGCCACCAGCGGGAAAAAGGCCCTGGAGATGATGCGGGCCGCCCGGGAGGGGGGCGAGCCGTACGACCTGATGCTGCTGGACTGGAAGATGCCGGACCTGGACGGCATGGAAACCGCCCGCCTGGTCCGGAAGAACTACTGCCGGAAGATTCCCATTCTCCTCTTCACCGCCTACGACTGGGCGGACATCGAGAAGGAGGCCCTGGAGGTGGGGATCGAGCATTTCCTGCCCAAGCCCTTCTTCATGAGCAACTTCAAAAGCGCCATCCAGCGGATGCAGGGCACGCAGAAGTCCGCCCTGTCCGGCGGGGGCAGGAGCGTGGTGGACAAAAAGCGCATCATGGTGGTGGACGACATCGAGGTCAACCGCATGATCCTGGTGAAGATCCTGACCACCCTGGGGGCGGTCTGCGACACGGCGGAGGACGGACAGGAGGCCGTGGAGAAGTTTGAAGCCTCCCGGCCGGGGGAGTACGACATCATCCTGATGGACGTCCAGATGCCCGTTATGAACGGCTATGAGGCCACCAGGGCCATCCGGGCGGGGAAGCACCCCTCCGCCCAGTCCGTGGCGATCATCGCCATGACGGCCAACGCCTTTGTGGACGACATCCGAAGCGCCCTGGAATCCGGGATGGACGCCCATGTGGCCAAGCCCATTGTGCTGGACCAGCTGAAGCGCACGATCCAGGAGGTGCTGGAACGGAAGGAGCACAAGGTCTGCAGGATCCTGCCCCAGGGCTGAACCCGCCCGGGGCGGACAGCCGCGGGGGAGAGCGAAACGGGGGGCCAAGGCCCCCGGAGCCTCCTTCCCCCGCCGTCCCAGGGCCGACAGCAAGGCCGCCCCGCCCGGTGTTCCGGGTGGGGCGGCCTTTTTGCCGGGCATTGGGAACTCAGCTGCGGTACTGCTCCGCTGTCAGCTTGACGCTGACCCCGCCGGGGCCCAGAGGCGTGGCCCGGACCTGGAGCTGGTTCTCCAGGGGCTTGTTCTCGTCGATGCGGAAAACCCGGGTGATCTTCTCGCCCGCCGGGAGGTAAATGCCGGAGAAGGCGGCTCCTCCGGCGCCCACGGCATTGAGGCGGTGAACGTTGATTGCGGCTTCCGACTCTCCCGTGTTCTCAATGGTAATGGCGGCGTATTTGCCCAGCAGGCCCGTGAAGGCGAAGGTGTGCTCAATTTCGTACTCGTCCTGGAACTCCCGCCCGTCCATGGACCGGCCCGAGATGCTGCCCAGGTTCATCTCCGCCGGGTCCACCTCGGTATACATGCCCAGGGTTTTGCCGTATTCCGGCTTCGCCGACAGGATGCTCTTGTGCCGGGCCCAGGTTTCCTTCTGCTGCTCCAGGTCCTCGCCTCTGCCGTTAGAGTGGGAATTGACGGTGATCCCGGCGGAGCCGGTGGTGGCGAAGCCCTCCGACGAAATAACCGTCGCTCCATTTTTGTCTGTGAAGTTGTAGAGGTTGAAGTCGTGGCGCTGGGCAGAGGCAGAAATTGGGCTCCAGTCCTGTTCCCCGGTGAGGTTTCCCTCCTTGTCACGGAGTTTGCGGCCCTTGGCCCCGAACTCCAGCTGGTTGGCTTCCTCGTGGAAGTTCACGCCGTCGGTTACGTCGAAGAGCTCCGCCACGGCGGCGGCCTCGATGTAGTAATGGGTTTCCCCCTTGCTGTCGGCATAGGCCAGAACCTTGGGGGCCGTGCCGCCCTTCTCCGTGGTCAGGGTCTCGCCGGGGGCGATCTGCTGTTTCAGGAACACGCCCACGCCGATTTGCGCGGGCTCCGCTCCGCCGGAGGGCTGGGGCTTGGAATCGCTGTTGGCCGCGAAGGACGCGGAGATCAGCCCGATCAGCAGGACCATGGTGACCATGCCCGCCACGAAGGGGGCGTAGTTCTTTCTCATTTCTCGTTTGCCGTGACGCATGATGGATTCTCCTTTACCATTTCATATTTTCCGCGATCTGAAACAGGTCCTCCCGCTCCAGACCCATAGCCGTCAGCAGGAACACATCGGTCCCCTGGGTCCACAGGAGGCGGGACAGGGTGGTGTCCGGGCTGTAGATGAGAATGGCCTCCTCCCCGTCCACCTCCACGTCCTCCAGGGTGAAGTCCCCCGCGAAGAGGCCGTTCTGCTCCTGGCCGTGCCACTGCTCCACAGAGAAGTAGCGGCTCTCCGTTCCCTCCCGGGAGCGGTAGGTAAAGACGGCGTGTCCCTGGACCGTGCTCCGGTCCTCGTCCAGGGCAAAGCCCTCCGGGGTCCAGCCGGGTGTCAGGGGGCGGAAGGGCAGGTCCAAGTCCGTGCCCTTGGGCCGGGCGGAGTAGCTGACCATGCCGTCCTCCTGGGCGGCGTAAACCCGGTAGTTGTCGGGCCGGTCCGCCCCCGCGCCGAAGGCCAGCAGAGCTGCCAGCGCCGCGATGACCGCCGCAAGCAAAGCCAGGGTTTTCCAGCGCCGCTTCCGCCGCCGCAGGATGGGGGCCATGGACGCCTCAAAGGTCAGGGAAAAGTCGTGCCCGCAGTCCTCCCGCCCGGGGAGGGTATCCAGCCAGCGCTCCGCCGCCTCCGGGGCCGCGGCGTACAGCATCTCGTCGGTGATGTTCAAACGGTTTCCCCCCTTTCCGCCAGCTCCTCCGCCAGCTTGCGCTTGGCTCTGGCGAGAATCTGGCGCACGTTTGCCGCCGTGGTCCCCAGGAGCTCCCCCACCTCGGCGGCGGAATAGCCGTTGTAGTACTTCAGCAGCAGCGCCTCCCGGTACCGGGGAGGCAGGGCCGCCATGGCCCCCGCCAGGGTCCCGTCGGAGGGCGGCGGGGCGCAGCCGGGAAGGCGCTCCTCCTCCAGCTCCGTCTCGGGCCGCCGGACCCGGGCCCGGTAGAGGTCGATGGCCTTCCGCTCCGCCGTCACGGCGGCCAGGTGCCGGGCCTGGGGCCCCAGCTCCGGGGGAAGGCGGCAGTTCGCGAGACTGAGGAAGGCCAGATGCACCGCGTCCTCCGCGTCCTGGGCATTTTGCAGAATCCGGTTTGCCGCGTGGAACATCAGTCCCCGGTAGGCGCTGTACATCGCCTCGAACCGCGTCCGGTCCTCCGGGTCGTCGATGGCTTGCAGATATAGGAGCATCTTGCCGCCTCCCTTCGTCTCTGTACTCTTAGACGCTCCGGCGGGCCGGAACGTGACGCGCCGCTAAAAAAATTTTCCGCCTCCTGATTGTACGCCGGATTGGGCGCGGTGTCAAAAAGAACCTCCCCGTGCCGGACGGCACGGGGAGGTATCCCGCTATGGACGGTTTCCCGCTTATTCCGTTTCCTGGGCGTGAATGGGATAGTCCTCCAGCACATCCAGGAGCCGGGAATAGTCCTGGGAAGCCAGGTGGGTGTACCGGGCCCAGCGGTTCCGGCACTGGTTCCGGGCCTCTGCCAGAAGGGCCTCCGCCGCCTCGGGGAAGGTCCGCTGGAGGGAGTTGAACCGGACCTCGCCCATGAAGAATTCCCGGAGATCGTACCGGGGCTCCGTGAAGTCCAGGACAAAGGGGTTCTTGCCCTCCAGCTTCCGCTTGGGGTCATAGCGGTAGAGAACCCAATAGCCGCTCTTCACCGCCAGCCGGGCCTCCTCCTGGGCCCAGGCCATGCCCTTGACGATGCCGTGGTTGATGCAGGGGGCGTAGGCCACAATCAGGGACGGCCCGTCGTGGGCCTCCGCCTCCCGGAGGGCCTTGATGTACTGGGCGGGGTCCGCCCCCAGGGCGACAGACGCCACATACACGTTCTGGTACTGGGCGGCCAGCATCCCCAGATCCTTCTTCTCCGTCCGCTTGCCCGCGGCGGCGAACTGGGCCACCGCGCCGAAGGGCGTGGCCTTGGAGGACTGGCCGCCGGTGTTGGAGTAGACCTCCGTGTCCACCACCAGGATGTTCACGTCCTCCCCGGAGGCCAGCACGTGGTCCAGTCCGCCGTAGCCGATGTCATAGGCCCAGCCGTCCCCGCCGTACATCCACATGCTCTTTTTCACCAGCTGGTCCTGGGCCCGGCGGACGGCCTCGAGCTTCTCCCCGGTTTCGGAGGTGGTTTTCAGAGCCTCGATCACCGCGTCGCTCAGTTCAATGGTCCGCTGCTTATCCTCGAAACCCGCAAGCCACGCGGAGAGGGCGGCCTTCAAAGTCTCGTCCCGTGTTTCCTCCATCAGCTCCCGGGCCTCCCGCTGGAGGCGGAGGCGCTGCTGGCGGACGCTGAGGACCATGCCCAGGGAGTACTCGGCGTTATTCTCAAAGAGGGAGTTGGAGAGGGCCGGGCCCCTCCCGTTGGGCTTGGTGGTGTAGGGGTAGCTGGGGACGCTGAAGCCCCAGGCCTGGGTGCAGCCCGTGGCGTTGGCCACCACCATCCGCTCGCCGAAGAGCTGGGTGAGGAGCTTCATGTAAGGCGTCTCGCCGCAGCCCGCGCAGGCCCCGGAGAACTCCAGCAGGGGCTGCTCGTACTGGCTGCCCTTGACGGTGAACTTGTTCATGGGGTTTTCCTTGGGGGAGAGGGAGAGGCTGTAGTCCCAACCCGTCTGCTGGGGCATCTCCTCCTCGATGGGCCGCATGACGATGGCCTTTTCCTTGGCAATGCAGGCGGCGGCGCAGGTGCCGCAGCCCGTGCAGTCCAGGGGGTCCACCTGGATGCGGAAGCGGAGGCCCTCGAAGCCCTTGCCCTTGGCCTCTTTCGTCACGTAGCCCGCCGGGGCCTTTTGGACCTCCTCCTCATTTAAAAGGAAGGGCCGGATGGCGGCGTGGGGGCACATGAGGGAGCAGAGGTTGCAGCCGATGCAGTTTTCCGGGAGCCAGCTGGCCACGTGGGAGGCGAAGCCCCGCTTCTCGTACTGGGAGGTGGACATGGGGACGCTGCCGTCCGCCGCGTCCTGGAAGGCGCTGACGGGGAGGCTGTCGCCCTTCTGGGCGTTGACGGCCCGCATCACCGTCCGGACGTACCAGGGGGAAGTCGTATCCTTCTCCTCCGGCTCGTCGGGGAGATCCGCCCAGGCGGCGGGGACGGCGATTTCATGGAGCCCCGCCAGGCCCGCATCCACGGCGGCGCAGTTCATGCTGACCACCTTTTCGCCCTTGCGGCCGTAGGTCTTTTGGATGGCGGCCTTCATGTACTCCACGGCCTCCGCCACCGGCAGGACGCCGGAGAGCTTGAAGAAGGCGGCCTGCAGGACGCTGTTGGTCCGGTTCCCCAGGCCGATGGCCTCGGCGGCGGCATTGGCGTCGATGGTGTAGAATTTCGCCTTGCGCTCCGCCAGGAGGCGCTTCACCTTATTGGGCAGGTGGGTCTCCAGGTCGGCGTCGGGCCAGTTGCAGTTCAGGAGGAAGGTTCCGCCGGGCTTCAGCTCGTTGACAATATCATATTTGGCGATATAGCTCTGGTTATGGCAGGCGATGAAGTCCGCCATGGTGACATAATATGTAGAGAGGATCGGGGTGTGGCCGAAGCGCAGGTGGCTCTTTGTCACGCCGCCGGACTTTTTGGTGTCGTACTCAAAGTAGGCCTGGACGTATTGATCCGTATTGTCCCCGATGATCTTGATGGAGTTTTTATTGGCCCCCACGGTGCCGTCGGACCCCAGGCCCCAGAACTTGCAGCTGATGGTCCGGGAATCGGCGGTGACCACGTTTTCCCCCACGGGGAGGGAGTGGTGGGTCACGTCGTCGGTGATGCCCACGGTGAAGTGGTCCTTCTGCTCTCCCGCCATGTTGTCGTAGACGGCGATCATCTGGGCCGGGGTGGTGTCCTTGCTGGAGAGGCCGTAGCGCCCGCCCAGCACCTGGACCTGGCGGCTGCCGTGCTGGAGGACGGAGCACACGTCCTTGTAGAGGGGCTCGCCTCCCGCGCCGGGCTCCTTGGTCCGGTCCAGAACGGTCAGCAGCCTGCAGCTCTCCGGCAGGGCGGCCAGGAAGTGCTCCGCGCTGAAGGGCCGGTACAGCCGGACCTGGAGGAAGCCCACCCGGCGGCCCTGGGCATTCAGGTGCTTGACCACCTCCTGGAGGCAGCCGGAGACGCTGCCCATGGCGATGACCACCTGTTCCGCCTGGGGGTCGCCGTAGTAGTTGAAGAGCTTGTAGTCCCGCCCCGTCAGGGCGGACATTTGGGCCAGGTAGTCCTCCACAATGCCGGGGACCGCGTCGTAGTAGGGGTTCACCGCCTCCCGGAGCTGGAAGGCCGTGTCCGGGTTGATGACGGTGGAGCGCATGAGGGGGTGCTCGCTGTTCAGGGCATTGGCCCGGAAGCGGTCCAGGGCCTCCCGGTCCACCATCTTGGCCAAATCGCCGTAGTCCAGCACGTCGATCTTCTGGATCTCGTGGGAGGTGCGGAAGCCGTCGAAGAAGTGCATGAAGGGCACCCGGGAACGGATGGCGGAGAGGTGGGCCACCGCCGCCAGGTCCATGCACTCCTGGACGCAGGAGGAAGCCAGCTGGGCAAAGCCCGTCTGGCGGCAGGCCATCACGTCGGAGTGGTCCCCGAAGATGGAGAAGGCGCTGGTGCCCACGGTCCGGGCGGCCACGTGGATGACCCCGGGGAGAAGCTGGCCCGCGATGCGGTACAGGGGGGGCACCATCAGCATCAGGCCCTGGCTGGCGGTGTAGCTGGTGGTGAGGGCCCCGGCCTCCAGCGAGCCGTGCATGGCCCCGCAGGCCCCGGCCTCGCTCTGCATCTCCATGAGGCGCACCGGCTGGCCGAAGATGTTCTTCATCCCGTTGGCGGCCCAGGTGTCCACGTGCTCCGCCATGGGACTGGAGGGCGTGATGGGATAGATGGTTGCGACCTCGGTAAAGGCGTAGCTTGCGTAGGCGGCGGCCTCGTTGCCGTCCATGGTTTTGCGTTTCATAATAGCTCCCCCTTCTCTGATCTGCCCGGCGGGCTCCTGTCCGGGGCAGAAGAATTCATATGTCTATTATGACACGCAGACATCAGACTGTCAAGGAAAGACTTGCCGGCGCCGCCAACCCTTCGGGCGCCGGATTTATCTCCATAGGAAAGACGCGTGCCGGGAAAGGAGGGGGGCCCTCGGCGGAAAGAGAGCGAAAAAAGGGGCGCCGGACAGGCGCCCCCTTCGGACGGTCAAAAAATGCGGAAACCGGATTTGCCGGAAGGGAGGGGTGCGGGCGGGAAACCCGGAAAGGGTTCCTCCCGCTGCTTACAGATTCGCGAATACATCCACCTGCCGCCGCAGCTCCCCCACAATTTCCTGGTTGGTGTCCATGCCGGAGGCGATGCCGGTCATATCCTCCGCCAGGGTGTGGGTGTTTCCGGTTATGCCGGTGACGCCGGAAACGGCGCCGTCCACCGCGCCGGATATGGCGGAGATGGAGGCGGCGATTTCCGCCATGGCCGTGCGGAGCCGGTCCGCCTGCCGGGTAAAGCTCTCCATGGAGTCCTCAATATAGGCGGCGTCGTCCCGGTATTGCCGGCCCGATTGGACGGACCGCTCCAGCTGGGTCAGGACGGCCCGCCCCAGATAGTTCGCCAGCTCCTGGGCGCTGCCGGAGAGGTAGTCCACCGCCCCGGTGACCACCTCGCTCACCTCCTGGATGTGGCTGGCAGTCTCCGCGCAGGAGTCGGCCAGGCGGCGGATTTCCCGGGCCACCACCGCGAAGCCCTTTCCCGCCTCCCCGGCCCGGGTGGCCTCCACGGACGCGTTGATGGCGATCAGATCGGTGGAGGAGGAAATCGAGAGAATGTCCTTGGTCAGGGTGCCGATCCGGTCCACGCTCCGGCTCTTTTCGATGGCCTGATTGAGAAGGCCCATGATTTCTTCGGTCTTGGCCCGGACCTCCTCCATCTCCGCGCGGGCGGACTGTTCCATCGCCTCCGCCCGGCCCCGCATTTCCACGGAATAGGCCGTGATGGCGGAGCACTCCTCCGCCATGCGGACCGCGTCGTCCTGGGTGCCGGAGGCGCTGGCCGTGATGGCGGCGGTGTTTCCGGCGATTTCCTCCAGGGCGGCGGAGAGCTGCTCGGTCAGCCTGGAGAGCTTCCGGGCGCTGCCGCTGGAGGTGCGGGTCCGCCTGCGGACCTCGCCCACCACGCCGCTGATGCGCTGGGAGCTGTCCTGAAGGGTGCTCATGGCGCCCCGTATGGGGGCGACGACGTATTTCCGGATGATCCGCAGGGCCGCCCAGACCAGAATTACGCCCGCGGTCAGGGTGGCGGCGCTGGTAATCAGTGAAATGACGTACACGCCGAACAGGCGGCCGCGGGCCGCCTCCGCCTGGGCGCCGACAGAGTCGGAAAGAGCGTCCAGACCCTGTTCCGCGGCGCCGCTCCGGCCGGCCACGTCCCCGTTGGCCATGGCGTAGGCCTCCTGGGTTTTGCTGTCGGCGCTGGCGCAGACCAGATAGACCAGGGCGTGCTTGAAGGCGTCGTAATCCTCCAGCAGGGAGCGGTAGACCGATTCATCTCCCTCCGGGACGAAGGGCCGGTAGTCCGCCAGCTTTTCGTCCAATTCCGCCTCCTCGGCTTTGATTTCCTGCACCAGCCGGATCATGGTGGCGTGGTCCGCCGCCACGATGTGGCTGAGGGCCAGCCGGTGGATATCCATCATGGAACGGCGAATATCCTCCAGCCTGGCCTCGCTGACCATGTATTCATCCACGATGGTTCCGGCGTTTGCGTGGACGTTGTTAATGCTGAATACCGCCAGAATATTGGACAGCAGAGTCACCAGCCCCAGCAGGACGACGGGCAGAATCAGACGCTGCTGCAAGGTAAGCTTGCCTTTCATGTGTCCCCTCCCAAGAAATGAATGGAATCCGCGCGGACTATCGCGCCGTCACACCCTCCGCCATGTGGTCCAGCTGGGCCTGGAGGGACGCGCCGGAGGGGTTCCCCCGGGCGCAGCTCCCGGCAAACTCCGCCACCGGGTCCCAGAATTTTCCGCCCACCCGCTGAAGCTGGGAATACTCCGACTGGGCCAGCAGCGCCGCGATGGCCGGGGAAGCCTGGACCTCCGGCGAGGCGGCGGCGCGGATGTTGGAGGGGCCCTGCCCCCGCAGGCTGAAGCGAAGGCGCTGATTTTCCTCGCTGGTGATCCACTGGGCCAGCCGGGCCGCCCATTGGGGATTTTGGGAATAGGCGTTCACGCCGATCAGCTTGCATCCGGAGAAGGAGGCCATTTGGACCTGCCGGTCCCCGCAGGTATAGGTGGGGAGCTTGGCGGCTCCGGCGTTCTCGCCCCAGGCCTCCCGGATGGCCACCGCGTTCCAGACGCCGCTGATTCCCGCGGCCACCGAGCCGTCCCGCACGCCCTCCAGAAACTCCGTGTCCGTCCGGCTGGCGAAGCCGGGGCTGGCGGCGATGGCGAGCATGGCCCGGGCCACGTCTATGCCGGCGATGGGACCCTCCGTGCTGTTCCAGGTGCAGTAATTGGTCAGGCCGTCCTCGTTCAGGCCCACTTCCAGGCCGGTATTGCCGAAAAAGGAATAGACATACCAGGCCGAGGACCAGTCCATCGTCACCAGCCGCCCCGCGGCCGCCGCGGCCTCCAGCATCCGGTCCAGGCTTTGGACGTCTTCTTCCGAGAAGCAGGATTTGTCGTAATAGAGAAAGTACCCGTTGTCCGCCGTCAGGGGATAGGCGTACAGCGTATCCCCAACGCTGGCCGCTTCCACGGAGGCAGAGAGATTGGCAGCCCGGATTTCCTCCGCGTTTTCAATGGGGTCCAGGGCTCCGGCGGCGGCCAGGGCGGCGACCTGGTCGTCGGCAAAGGCGAACACGTCGGCTCCGCTCTCCAGGCCGCCCAGCAGGGCGTCCTTGCAGCTGGATTCGCTCTGGGGCTGATAGGTGATCCGGAAGCGGGCCTCCCCGGCGTAGCGGGACTGGAAGGAGGCGAAAATCTCCTGGAGAAGGGCCTCGTCCTCTTCCGCCCCCCATACGGTGAGGGCGACCGTCTGCTCCTCCGTGCCGCCGTCCGCCGGAACGGGGGGAGCTTCTCCGCAGGCGGACAGGAGAAAGAGCGCTCCTATGGACAAGAGCAGGAGAAGATAGTTCCGTTTCATAGCGTCAGGCCCTCCGGTTCATTCCGGCAGCCATGCGCCGCAGGCGCGGGCGGCTGTCCGGGAAGATCACGGCGGATATTATACCATCTCTTCCGATGGTTGGCAATGACGTTTTTGGGGCGGAGCGCCCCGTCTGGCAGCCGTCAGCCCTCCAGGTTTTCCGCGCACAGGATATGAATCCGCCCTTGGGGCCGCCCGGCTTCCAGGGGCCTTTTTTTCCGCAGGTGGTCCCGCAGCAGCAGCAGGGGGGCGCAGCCCTGGCGCTTTAAATCCTGGGGGATCGTAAAGTCCACCGCGCCGGCTTGGATGAGCTTCCGGACGCTCTCGTTGATGTCGTGGCAGACCACGTGGACCCGGCCGGTCCTTCCGGCCCGCTGGATAGCGGCGCAGCAGCCGGAAACGCTGAGGTTCGCCATGTAGATCCCCCGCAGGTCCGGCCATTTCTCCAGGGACTCGGAAACCACCCGGAGGGTCGTCTCATAGTCGTTATAGGTTTCCCGGACAACGATCTGCTCCGCCGGAAAGCCCAGCTCCGCCAGCCGCTCCCGGAAGCCGTCCAGCCGCCGGCGGTGGCCGTCGAACTTCAGGTTTCCGGCGGTGGCCAGGATGGGCCCCCGGCGGTCAACGCACTTATAGAGCAGCCCGGCGGCGACCCGGCCCGCCTGGCGGATATCCTGGCCCACGAAGCACAGCCGCCCGCTCTCCGGCAGGTCCGAGTTGAAGGTGACGCAGGGGATTCCCGCTTCCACGCCGGCCGCGATCCAGCCTTGAATCGCCGGGTCGTTGACGGCGCAGACCGCAAAGCCCTCCGCCCCCTCCGCCTTCATGGCCTCCAGCAGCTCCACCGCCTCCTGGGGCAGGTCCGTCTCACAGCGGCGGACCAGCACCCGCACGTTTGATTCCTCCAGTTCCTCGCATGCCTGACGGACGCCCTCCGTCACCTCCGTGCGGAACTGGCCCTCCCAGTTGGGCAGCAGGACGCCCAGGGTCAGCGGGCGGAGGGCGGCGTCCGCCTGCCGCCGGTAGACCTCCCGGGGGGAGACGTAGCCCAGCTCCCGCATGGCCTCCAAAACCCGCCGCCGGGCCTCCTCGTTTACATGGGGCCGGTCGTTCAGGACCCGGTCCACCGTCCCGCGGGAGACTCCCGCCAGCTCCGCTACCATTTGCATTGTCGGTCTGCTTTTCATGGCTGCCGCCTCCTGTTGTGTGCCTGCACAATGTCGCTTCTATCATATACAGAAACACATTTTTTGTCAATGCGCAAAAAGCAGAGGCCCTTTTTTGGCGGATTTGCCCATTTTTAAGCAGCCGCGTGGTTCGCTATTGACTTTTGCCCCGCATGTGCTATTATGTGCTTAATCTGAAAATGTGCAAAGCACAAATTGAGCAAGGAGGACGCCAAGCCATGACCTTTCAAACATCAGCCTGCATTGAGCCCATGTACCGTGAGCTTCCCTTCCTGGAGCGGTTCCAGGCGGCCAAGGACGACGGCTTCGACTTTGTGGAGTTCTGGAGCTGGACGGACAAGGACCTGGACGCCGTAAAGGCGGCGGCGGAGGAGGCCGGGATTGGTATCTCCGGCTTCAACGGGGACGCGGACCTCTCCCTCATCGACCCGGAGCAGAAGGAAGACTACCTGGCCTTCCTCCGCCGGTCCGTGGAGGCGGCGAAGAAGGTGGGGGCCCGGTCCCTCACCATCCACTCCAACGGCCTGGGGGACGGCGGCGTGGTCATGGACCATTATGACAATCTCAGCGGCACGGTAAAGCTCTGCGCCATGTTCGGCACCCTGAAAGAGTGCGCCAAAATTGCGGAGGAGTCCGGCATCCAGATGAACCTGGAGCCGCTGAACGTCACCACGGACCACATGGGCAATTTCCTCCAGACCACCCGGATGGCGGCGGAGCTGACCCGGCTGATCGGCTCCCCCAAGCTCAAGGTCCTCTACGACGTGTACCATATGCAGCTGAACGAGGGCAGCCTCTGCGACAACATCCGGGCCTACGGGGACCAGTTCGGCCACATCCACGTGGCGGACGCGCCGGGGCGGCACGAGCCCGGCACCGGAGAGATCAACTACGCCAATGTGCTCGCCTGCCTGGAGGAAACCGGCTACACCGGCCTCGTGGGCTTCGAGCTGCTTCCGAAAACCACCACCGCCGAGGCGGTGAAGGCCATCATGAAACTTTAAATCCGTTATTAAATAAGGAGAAGCGCATATGAAAACCATCAAAATCGGCATCATCGGAGCGGGCCGCATCGGCCGGGTCCACGTGGAGAACATCGCCAAATTCGTCCCGGAGATGGAGATCAAGACCATCGCCGACCCCTACATGAGCCAGGAGACTGTGGAGTTCCTCCAGCGGCTACGCATTCCCAACATCGTCAAGGACGCGGACGTCATCCTGAAGGACCCCGAAATCAAGGCCGTGGTGGTCTGCTCCCCCACGGACCTGCACGCGGAGTACGCCATTAAGGTAGCCGAGGCCGGGAAGGACGTGTTCGTGGAGAAGCCCGTGGACTACCGCATCGACCGGGTGAAGGAGGTCATCGCCGCGGCGAAGAACGCCGGAGTCAGGCTCCAGGTGGGCTTCAACCGCCGCTTCGACCACAACCACCGGGCCGTCTACGAGGCCGTCCGGGCCGGCAAGGTGGGGAAGGTCAACCTGGTGAAGATCAGCTCCCGGGACCCCGAGCCCCCCACCATCGACTATGTGAAGGTCTCCGGCGGCATCTTCTATGACATGATGGTCCACGACTTCGACATGGCCCGCTTCCTGGCGGGGTCCGAGGTTACGGAGGTCTTTGCCTACGGCGGCGTCCTGGTGGACCCGGCCATCGGCGAGGCGGGGGACGTGGACACCGCCGTGGTGTCCCTGAAATTCGAGAGCGGGGCCATGGGCGTCATCGACAACAGCCGGAAGGCCGTCTACGGCTACGACCAGCGGGTGGAGGTCTTCGGGTCCGAGGGGGCGGTGATGGACGAAAACGACACCCCCAACAACGCTACTTACTATGGGGCGGAAGGCACGTCCTCCAGCCCCTGCTACAAGATCATGTGGGACCGCTACACCATGGCCTTTGCCGCCGAGCAGAAGGCCTTCGCGGAGGCGGTCATCAACGGCACGGAGACTCAGGTCACCGGGGAGGACGGCCTGGCCCCCATCCTCATTGCCGCCGCCGCCGCGAAATCCCTCAAGGAGGGGCGGCCCGTCAAGATTTCGGAAATTCGGTAAAAGCCCGAGACGCTTCGCCCCGGACGGGGCGTTTCGGGAAAAGAATGATTGACAACAGATTCCAAAAATGATAAAGTTTAGAACATCTTTAAGGAATTTCTCCAAGAGCCGTATGGGGAAAATGAGGTTTGCATGGGACACTTTGAGAAAAAACTCGGCGGCGAAACCGTCTTTGCGGGCTATGTCTTCACCGTGGACCGGGATCGGGTCCTATTGGAAAACGGCGCCGCGACGGAGCGGGACGTAGTCCGCCACAGCGGAGCCGCCTGCATCGTCCCCCTGGATGAGGACGGCGGCGTGTACCTGGTCCGGCAGTTCCGCTACGCCGTGGGCGAAGAGCTGTGGGAGCTGCCGGCGGGCCGCCTGGAGGAGGGCGAGGGAGCCCTGGAAACCGCGAAGCGAGAGCTGGAGGAGGAATGCGGCTTGGCCGCCGCCGAGTACGTCGACCTGCAGTCCGTCTATCCCTCGGCGGGGTACTCCGGCGAGGTGATTCACATCTGGGCCGCCAAGGGTTTGCGCCCCGTCCCCATGCACCTGGACGAGGAGGAATTTCTGACGCCGGCAAAGCTTCCCCTGGAAGAGGCCGTGGACATGGTCCTGCGGGGGGAGATTCGGGACGGGAAGACCGTTGCCGGGCTGCTGAAGGCCAAGCTCATGCGGGACGCGGGACTGCTGTAGGGCCCGCGCCGTCGAACCCACGTATATCCGCCGAAAGGAACGCGTATGGAAAAAGTCAAGGCCAGGCGTGAAGAGATACTGAAGCTTCTGGAAACCGCCCCCATGATTCCGGTGTCGGAGCTGGCGGCTCTGCTGGGCGTGACGAAGGAAACCGTCCGGAAGGACCTGGCCGCCCTGGAGGAGCAGGGGCTCGCGGTCTGGCGCCACGGCGGCGCCGCCCTGACGGAGCGCAGCACCGCCCCCATCCCCTATGCGCTGCGGGAATCCTTTCACAAAGAGGGCAAGCGCCGGATTGCCAAGGCGGCGTGCGCCCTGGTGCAGGAGGGGGACTCCCTTTTGCTGGAGAGCAGCACCACCATCATGGCCCTTTGCCAGGAGCTGCTGGAGCGGGCGGAGCTGCTCCGCACCCTGACCGTTATCACCAATTCCTTTTATATTGCGCAGCTGTTCGAGATGGGCAGCCTGGTGAGACGCTTCTTTTTCCTGGGCGGCTGGCTCACCGCCTCCGAGAAGGCCACGCAGGGGCGCTATACCTATGAGTCCCTGGGGCGGTTCCACCCGGATAAGGCCTTTTTGAGCGGCGCGGCCCTCAACGAGAAGATGCAGCTCACCGCTTATTATGAAAACGACATGTGCTTCCAGCGGGAGTCCATACAGTGCGCAAAGTCCGCCGTTCTCCTTCTGGACAAGGCCAAGTACCCCGCCGCCGGCCTGTTTACCGTCGGCGATATGAGCCAGGTCCAGCACCTGGTGACGGACGCGGAATTTTCCCAGCACCAGCAGGAGCTTCTGCGGAAGCTCGGCGTCAACCTCATCCCGGCGAACTAAGAGCCTGTATTCACGCAGCCTGAGCGGGTCTTTCCACGCCGGGTCTTTGTCCAGTTCCCTTGAAATCCGTCGGGATTCCCGGGGGGGATGTCCTTGCCCGGCGCGGAACTCCCGCGCACATCCGGCATTCCCCGGTTATGAATACAGGTTTGAAATCGGAAGCGGAACGCTGCGGCGTTCCGCTTTTTTTGCGCCGAACCCGGGGCTGCGTTCGTCAAAATACATATGTTGGAAATCCAGAAACCGCTGTTTTTTACAAAGTTTTTTGTTTTTGCTGAAAATTGGAAAGTTATAATTGACAAAAGCAAAATCAAAGCATAGTATTGTGTCAACAAAAATTGCTTTTAGCAAAAAATAGAGGTGACCGTTATGGATTTCAGCCCAGTGTTTACCTACCCGGACGGAGTGGATGAAGAGCTGCTGGCCAACACAATCCTCCGCCTGAAGCGGCCGAAGGGACCTGTCGATATGGTGCTGGACACCGACACCTTCAACGAGATCGACGACCAGTATGCCATCGCCTATATGGCCGCCTCTCAGGACCGGCTGCGCGTCCGGGGCATTTTCGCCGCCCCCTTCGCCAACCACCACGCCGCCACCACCCGGGAGGGCATGGAGCGGAGCTATCAGGAAATCCTGCACGTCCTGTCCCTGATCGGGCGGGAGGACCTGGCCGGGCTGGCCTTCCGGGGCGCCCCGGAATTCCTGCCGGATGAAAAAACGCCGGTGGATTCCCCCGCCGCAAGGGAGCTGGTCCGTCTGGCCATGGAGCACTCCTCCGAAACCCCTCTGTACGTGGCCTGCATCGCCGCCCCAACCAATGTGGCCTCCGCCATTTTGCTGGAGCCGGAGATTGTGAACCGCATCGTGGTGGTGTGGAGCGGGGGCGTGGGCCTGGGCTGGCCGGACTGCCAATGCTTCAACGGCGGGCAGAGCGTGGCCGCCAGCCGGGTCCTGCTGGAGAGCGGCGTGCCGCTGGTGCTGGCGCCGGGCCGGGCCGTTTCGGACAGGCTGCTGGTCACCGGGCCGGAGCTGGAGCATTGGCTCCGGGGCAGGAACCGTTTCTGCGACTACATTGTGGACCGCACCATCCGGGAGGCGGAGCAGTGCTTCGGCGAGCAGATCTGGAGCCGCCCGCTGACGGATGTGGTTCCGGTGTCCTGGATAGTGGGGGGGGATTTTCTCCTGGATCGGTTTGCGTTCCGGCCGACGATTGAGTATGACCGCTATTACAGCTTCGATCCCCGCCGCCCGATGATGCGGTATGTGTATTACGTCAAACGAGATCAGCTGATCGCCGATCTTTTTGAAAAACTGTCCAGATTATAAAAACAGGGAGGGAGCGCATTGAATTCCAAAAAGAGCCCGCGCAAGCCCAGGAGCCTCGCCAAGCGGATAGAGCCCTATTGCTATCTGCTTCCGGCGTTTGTCTTCCTGATTGGGTTTGTCTACTACCCGTTCGTGAAAAACGGGTGGCTCAGCCTGAACATCGTCAACCAATTCCGGGAGATCAAAAGCTTCGCCGGACTGAAGAACTACGGACGGGTGCTGTCGGACCCGGACTTTCTCCAGGCGGTGCAGAACACCTTTGTCTATGTCCTGGTGACCATTCCCATCTCCATGGTCATCGCCTACTTCCTGGCCTGCATGGCCCGGAAGAAGCGGAAGGCCTCGCTGGTTTACGAAACGCTGTTCGCCCTGTCCATGGCCACCTCGGACGCCGTCATGGCCATGATTTTCCAGCTCATGTACAGCGAACAGATGGGCATCATCAACAAGCTGCTGGGCTTTAAGATCGGCTGGCTGACCGACCCGAAATACGCGCTGCTCAGCCTGATGATTATTCAGATCTGGCACAACATCGGCTATAACTTCCTCTTCATGCTGTCCGCCCTCCGGGGCCTGCCCGGCGAGGTGATCGAGAGCGCCGGCCTGGACGGAAGCACCGGGCTGAACCTGCACCGGAAGGTCATCCTGCCCATGATTTCGCCCACCATGTTTTTCCTGCTCGTCAAGGACATCGCCTATGGCCTGACGGTTTCCAGCTACACCCTGATCCTGACGGGCGGCGGCCCCAGCGGCTCCACCCAGACGATTATCACCTACATCTACCAAAAGGCGATCTCCAGCACGAACTACAACTACGCCTTCTCAGCGACCATGATCGGCTTTGCCCTCTCGGCGGTGCTGATTGCCCTGAGCATGATTTTAGAAAAGAAGAAGGTGCATTACAATTGAATGTGAGATCGGAAAAGCTGCACTGGCGCAGCGGCGTTTTTCAGGCGTTCTGCATTTTCCTGGGCCTGTGCCTGATGGCGCCCATCCTTTACTGCGTCGTCGTCTCCTTCATGCGGGAGCCGGAGATCCTCTCCCCGGAGCTGCATCTGTGGCCGGATGAATTCTACCTGGGGAACTACATTCAGGTCATCACCAAGACCAAGATCTTCCGCTTTATGCTGAACTCCTTCATTGTGGCCTTCTGCTCCAGCATAGCCCGGGTGGTGACGGGCTGCCTGGCGGCCTACGCGTTTTCCTTCATGGAATTCCGGGGAAAGAACCTCCTCTTCTGGCTGGTGCTGGGGTCCATGATTGTGCCGGCGGAGATGCTGATGGTGCAGAACTATTTCACCACGGCGGAGCTGAACCTGATCAACACCTATCTGGGCATGATGATCATCTATATGGTTTCCGGCGCCAATATCTTCATGATCCGCCAGCACTTCCTGAACTACTCCAAGGCGGTGCGGGAGGCGTCCCTGGTGGACGGCTGCGGCAACTGGCGGTTCTTCTGGAAGATTCTGATGCCGATGTCCACTCCCGTCATTGCGACGGTGTTCATCTCCTCCTTCGTCAATTCCTGGACCACCTATCTCTGGCCCCTGATTGTGACGAACATTGACGAGATGCGGACGGTGCAGGTCATCATCACCATGCTCAACGCCAACAAGATGGAATCCGTCTACGGCGTTGTCATGGCGGCGTCGGTGCTGATTCTGATCCCCTCCGTGGTGATTTTCATGCTCTTCCAGCGGAAGATCACCGCCGGGATGACCGCCGGCGCGGTGAAGGAATGATTTTTCATGGCCGGAAGGCCGTGTTAAATAGAAGCTACGTACAAACGACTTATGAACGGAGGAAGAACAAAATGAAAAGAGTATGGTCCATATTACTGGCCGCGGCCCTGATCCTGGCCCTGGCCGCCTGCGGCGGCTCCGGCGGAAGCGGTGGAAGCGGCGGCTCCGGCGGGGATTCCGGCAGCGGCGGCACGGCGGAGGTGGTGTTCTGGCACAGCCTCAGCGGTGAGGCCGGCGAGGCGCTGGAGGCCACCGTGGAAGAGTACAACACCGGCCGGGGAGCCGAGCAGGGCGTTCACGTCACCCCGGTTTACCAGGGCTATGACGGAACCGACAAGCAGATGCTGGCCTATCAGACCAAGGACACGGCCAACGCCTGCGACATCAACGTGGGCCTGACCTCCACGATTCCCGCGATGCTGGAGCTGAGCTGGACCGCCAAGGTTTCCGACATGTACGAGAAGTACGGCTCCTACGTCCCCATGGAGAGCTTCTCCGACGCCCTGAAGGGCGCGGTGAGCTATCAGGGCGAGATGATCGCCCTGCCCTACCTGAATTCCACCCTGGTGCTCTATTACAACGAGGACCTTCTGAAGGCCGCGGGCTTTGACGCGCCCCCCGCCACCCTGGATGAGCTGGCGGAGTACACCGCCGCCCTGACGGAGAAGGACGCCTCCGGCGCCGTGACCCGCTATGGCTTCGAGTGCGAGGCCAAGCGCTATCACGTGACGAACTACATTGCCCGCCAGTCCACCGACGCGTACTTCGGCGACCTGAAGAGCGGCCGGGAAGGCCCGATGACCAAGGTGATCGCCGGGGAAGAGGGGACGCTGAAGGCCTTCCTGGAGGGCTGGGACAAGCTGGTGGAAACCGGCGGCTACCTCTATAAGGAGGAGACCATCCGGGAGGAGTTCGCCAACCAGAAGACCGCCATGGCGATGATCTCCTCTTCCTCCTGCCGGTCCATCAGCGAGCTGATCGGCGATTCCTTCCAGTGGAACACTGCGGCCATCCCCGCGGTCAGCGCCGGGGACACCGGAAGCTCCTGCGTGGGCGGCAGCTGCCTGGTGCTGTTTGACCGGGGCGACGAGGCCCGCCTGGCCGGGGCCTGGGACTTCATGCAGTACCTGAGCACCGCCGAGGCCCAGTACAGCATCGCCACCCACTCCGGCTACATCCCCACCAACAAGGAGACTTCCGGCCTGCCGGAGATGCAGGCCTTCTGGGAGGAGAACCCGCAGTTCAAGACGGCCTTCGACATCATCGCCAACGGCCCGGAGAACGCCCAGGAGCCCATGGACCTGATGTACAACGAAATTGACTCCGCCATCTCCGACAATATGCGCCTGTTCTGCGACCGCCAGCTCACGGTGGACCAGACGGTGGACGCCATTGTCAGCCAGTGCAACCAGCTGCTGGACGAGTGGCACGAGGCCAACGACTAACGATTGATGCTTTGGAAGCGGGACGGCAATCCGTCCCGCTTCCTCGAAAATGGGGGACAGTGAATGATCCGATTAATTGTAACCGATCTGGACGGCACCTTTCTGGACGAGAACCGGGAAATTTCAGACGAGGCGGTGGAGACGGTGCGCACCCTTCAGGACCGGGGCGTGGACTTCACCTTCATCACCGGAAGGCCCTGGCAGGGGGCCCGGCGGTTTGCCCGGCGGGCGGGCATCCGGCTTCCCACGATCACCTGCAACGGCGCGGTGATCAACGAGGGGGACCGCATCGTCTGGAGCGCGCCCATGGACCTCGCGCCCCTGCGGGAGCTGATGGAGACTGCCGCGGCCCGGGGGCTGACGGTGCTGTACTCCAAGGACGGCGGCGAGGCCGCCCTCTCGGAAACCGAGTGGACCCGGTCCCGGAGCTACCCCGTCGCCGTCCCCGACTGGGACCGCCAGCGGGCGGACAAGGTGAACCTCATCAGCGGTGAGCGCCGGGCGGAGTTCCGCGGGCTCGCGCCGCTGATGGACGCCCTGGGGACGCAGTGCGAAATCGTGCGCTATGAGGACACGGGCTGTGAGATTGCCGGAAAGGGCGTCAACAAGGCCGGGGCCCTGGAGCGGTATGCCGCCCTCCGGGGCGTCGCGCTGGAGGAGGTCCTGGCCGTGGGGGACAATGAAAACGACCTTCAGATGCTGCGCCTTGCCGGGGTGGGAGCGGCGGTGGCAAATGCCACGGATTCCGCCAAGGCGGCCGCGGACTACGTCTGCCGGGCCAGCCGCACCCAGGGCGTCCTGGAGGCGGTCCGAACCTTCTGCCTGGGAGGTGAGGCGCTGTGATTCTGGCCACATCCACCAATGCCCTGTTCGAGCGGGCCGACGGCAGCCGGATCCCCGTGGAGGAGAGCATCCGCCGCTGCGCCGAGGCGGGATACCGGGCCCTGGACTTCTGCTTTTTGGACCAGATTACCACGAAGACGGCCTTTTTGGGGCCGAATTGGCGGGACTATTTGAAGGAGATCCGGGACCTGGCGGAATCCCTGGACGTTCGCTTCGTCCAGAGCCACGGGCCGCTCTATGACTTTTGCAGCGGCTCCGACCCCCAGCAGGAGGAGCTGGTCCGCCGCAGCGCGGAGGGCAGCCGCCTTCTGGGCGCGCCCTGGATGGTGATGCATCCCATGAGCAAGGTCCGCGGGGACCGGCTGGACCCGGAGACGCCGGAGCGAAACGCCGCCTTTTTCCGGGAGCTTTCCGACTATGCGGGGAGGTTCGGCGTGGGGGTCGCCGTAGAGAACATGTGGGGAAAGACCCGGGAGGGCGTCCGCCGCTATGCCGTGGACCCGGAGGAGTTTTTCGACCTGCTGGACCGGATTGACGCGGAAAACACCGGCGCCTGCTGGGACGTGGAGCACGGCAGCATCGAGGGCCTGGACCAGGGGGCGGCCATCCGCGCCCTGGGCGGCCGGCTGAAAGCGCTCCACATTTCCGACCAGACGTCTCACGCCAACATCCACATCCTGCCCTATCTGGGGGTCACCGACTGGGATGAAATTCTGACGGCCCTGGCGGAAATCGGGTACGACTACCCCTTCACGTACGAGATACAGCACTATCTGCTCCGCCTTCCGCTGGAGCTGGTTCCCTCCGCCCTTCGCCTGAGCTGGGAAATCGGGGACTATCTGGTCCGGCGGCTGGAGCAGTTTCAAAAACAGATGAAGCCTTGAAAGGAGAAGGAATATGAAACCCCTGGTATTTCAAACGGACTTCGGGATGGAGGACGGCGCGGTAAGCGCAATGTACGGCGTGGCCTATGGCGTGGAGGGCGGGCTGAACATCTCGGACCTGACCCACGGCATCACGCCCTACGACATCTGGCAGGCCAGCTACCGCCTGGTTCAGACCGTGCGCTACTGGCCGGAGGGGACGGTGTTCGTCTCGGTGGTGGACCCCGGCGTGGGCTCCACCCGCCGCAGCATCGTGGTCAAGACCGCCACCGGCCAGCTCATCGTAACCCCCGACAACGGGACCCTGACCCACATCAAGCGGAAATACGGCATTGCCGAGGCCAGGACCATCGACGAGACGGTAAACCGCCTGGCGGGCTCCGAGGAGAGCTATACCTTCCACGGCCGGGACGTCTACGCCTACACGGGGGCGCGCCTTGCCGCGGGGATCATCGACTTCGAGCAGGTGGGCCCCGCCGTGGCGCCGGAGTCCGTGATCGAGCTTCCCGTGGTGGAGCCCGTGTGCCGCGGGGACCGGGTGGAGGGCACCATCGACGTGCTGGACATCCGCTTCGGCAGCCTCTGGACGAACATTCCCCGGGAAATGTTCAAATCCCTGGGGATCCAGGTGGGACAGCGGGCGGAGCTGACCATCACGAACGACACCCGCACCATCTACCGCAACACCATGATTTACGCCCAGTCCTTCGCCGGGGTCTTTGTGGGCGAGCCCCTCATTTACGTCAACTCCCTGGACTGCATGGCCGTGGCCATCAACCAGGGCAGCTTTGCCAAGGCTTACAACATCGGAACCGGAAACAGCTGGCACATCGCCATCGGCCCCGATTCCAGGGCATAAGGAGGGAACCCCTATGCGCGCAATTCTCATCCAGACCGATTTCGGGCCGGACCATCTCTCCGCCTCCGCCATGGTCGGCGTCTGCCGGGGCGTCTGCCCGGAGCTGCCGATCTACGAGGCCACCCATATGATCCGGCAGTTCGACGTGCTGAACGCCTCGGACGCGCTGATGTACAATCTGCCCTTCTGGAAGGAAACGGTGTTCGTCTCCGTGGTGGACCCCGGCGTGGGCACGCGGCGCCGGTCCTGCGCCGCCAGGCTGCGGGACGGAAACTTTATCGTGACGCCGGACAACGGCACGCTGA
This sequence comes from uncultured Oscillibacter sp., assembly GCA_947577075.1. Lineage (GTDB taxonomy): Bacteria > Bacillota > Clostridia > Oscillospirales > Oscillospiraceae > Oscillibacter. The sequence continues at coordinate 51,323 of CANPTW010000012.1, forward strand.
CCTATGTCAAGCAGCGCTGGGGCATAGAGGAGGTCCGGGAGATTGACGAGACGGTCAACCGCTTCAAGTCCACCCGGGACATCTATGTCTTCCACGGCCGGGACGTTTACGCCTACTGCGCGGCCCGCCTGGCCTCCGGCGTGATCTCCTTTGAGGAGGTGGGTCCCGCCTATCCGGTGGAGGACATTGTGGAGGCCCCGTATACCGTTCCGGAAATCGGCCCGGAGGGCTTCCTCACCGGCATGGTCGTTGAGGCGTCGGAGCACTTTGGGCTGGTGAACAGCAACATTCCCTTCTCCTGGCTGGCCCAAAAGGGCATCCGTTACGGAACGCCGGTGGATGTGGAAATTCTCCACAAGGAGCATGCCGCCTTCTCCGGAACGCTGGCGGTGGAGCGCTCCTTCGGCTATGTGGCGCCCCATGACGCGCTGGTTATGCAAAGCGAGATTGGGACCGTCTCCCTGGGGGAGAACCTGGGGAATTTCGTAACCCGCTACAACCTGGGCTTTGGCCGCGCGTGGACCATCCGGCTGAGAAAGTCGGAGGGCGTTCCGGCGGACGGCGGCGCGGGTTGACCCGGGCCCCGGGCTCGTTCAGTTTTCATTGTCAAAAAGTATCACAGGCAGGACGGATTGTACGATCCGTCCTGCCTGTTTAATTGTAAAAGAAAACCACCGACAATGCCGGTGGTTATGATTGGTTTGTTCGGCTTAAAAGAACGGCGCGCCATGCCGCTCTTTGCCGGGCGCTTCGGGCCCGCTGTTCACGCAATTTCCAGCAGCTCCCGCAGATCTGCGATCTCATAGTCCACCCGCAGACCCTCCCGCCGCCGCTTTCCCGCCGGGTTGAACCAGCAGCAGGGGAGTCCGGCGTTGTTGGCCCCCTGGACGTCCGTGGCCAGGGAGTCCCCGATTACCAGGGCGTTTTCCTCCGTCATGCCGGGAAGGCGGCGGCGCACATAGTCGAAATATGCCCGGTCGGGCTTGGCGGCCCCAGCCTCCTCGGAGATGAAGGCGGCCTCGAAGAGCTCCGCGAACACGCTGCCCCGCAGGCGGCTCCGCTGGACGGAGGCCACGGCGTTGGTGATGATGTACATGTTATGACCCCGCTTCTTCAGCTCCCGGCAGACCGCCTCCGCGTGGGGCAGGGGATAGACCCCCTCTCCCAGGGCGGCCAGGTAGTCCCGGTTGCACGCCGCCGGGTCCCGCTCCAGGTCCAGGGCCTTCAAAAAGCGGACATAGCGCTCCAGGGTGACGAACTCCTTGGTTGCCTCGCCCCGGTCAAAGGCGGCCCAGAGTTCCAGATTGATTTCGTGGTAAAGGCGGTAAAGCTCCGGGGTATAGGGAATGCCGTGGGTCCGGCACATGTGTTCAAAGGCCCGGGAGGAAGCTTTGGGGAAATCGAAGAGCGTGTCGTCCGCGTCAAAGAGAAGGTAGGGGTACCTCATATCGTTCCGTCCTTTCTGGAGAGCCGGTTTTGCAAAGCGGCGGTCTGACCGCTTCTATTCTACCACGCCCGGCGGGAAAAGACAATCACCCATTCTGCCCCCCGGCCATACCATGGAGCGAGGGGGAGTGTTGAGATGAAGAAAAGCTTTGGCGTTATCGGCGGGGACCGCCGCCAGGCGGAGCTGGCCCGGCTGCTGGCCGGGGACGGCCATTCCGTCCGCACCTATGGCCTGGACCGCTGGAAGCCCGTGGGGGCGGACACGCTGGACCATGCCGTCTCCGCCGATGTGGTGATTCTGCCTCTGCCCCTGTGCAAGGGCGAGGGGGTTTTGAACTGCGAGGAGGGAGCGGTGCCCACGGCGGATCTCTTCCGCCTCCTGCGGCCCCGGCAGCGGATTCTGGCGGGCCAGGTGCGCCCCCAGCAGCACCGGGAGGCGGAGGCCCTGGGCCTGACGGTGGAGGACTACTTCCTCCGAGAGGAGCTGGCCGTCGCCAACGCCGCCGCCACGGCGGAGGGAGCCATCCAGACCGCCATGGAGCGGCTGGACCGGACCCTCCTCGGTATGGACTGCCTGGTGATCGGCTTCGGCCGCATCGGGAAGCTGTTGAGCTGCCGCCTCCACGGCCTGGGGGCCCGCGTTACGGCCACGGCCAGGCGGCCGGAGGACCTGGCCTGGATCCGGGCCTATGGCTACCGGGCCCTGGAAACCGGAAACCTGGACGGCTGCCTGAGTTCCTTCGGCGCGGTGTTCAACACGGTTCCCTCTCCCGTCCTGCCTGGGCCGCTGGCGGCCCAGCTGCCGGGGGACTGCCTTTTGATGGACCTGGCCTCTGTCCGGGGCATAGAAGCAGCGCCGGGAGGACCGGAGGTGCTCTGGGCCCGCTCTCTGCCGGGACGGCTGGCGCCCCTTTCGGCAGCGGCGGCAATTCGGGACGCGGTGTATCATCAAATTGCCTGAAATGGGCGTGGCAGCCCTCTCAAATCCGCTGCGTTCCCGGCATGGAAACAAAGCCCGAACTCCACAGCAAACGGGGCGCCCCGCAAAGAGCGGACCCGCCTTCCGGGGGCCCGCCGGGTTCCGCCTCGTCTGCTGTACTATAGTCAGCACAGTTGAAAAGAGTCCAAAGGATTCTTTTCCATACGGCGCTGTTTTACAGCGCCGTAAGCCGCGCGAGCGGCTCACGGTGCTTGCCTTCATAGGAAACGCACAGGCGCTTTGCGTCTCGGCGGGCCTATGGCCCGCCGGTTGAAAAGAAGTGTATGCTTCTTTTCAGCTGCGTTGACTATACATCTTATTTTATTGGAAGAACGAGGTGACCTGTATGCGCAAGGAACGGGTCGGTTTTGCCGTCTGCGGCTCCTTCTGCACCCATGAGAAAGTGCTGAAGGCGCTGGAGGCGCTGGCGGGGATCTATGAGACGGTGATTCCCATCGTCTCGGAGATTTCCGCCTTTACGGATACACGCTTCGGCACGTCGGAGGACCTGCTGGAGCGGCTGGAGGACCTGACGGGGAACGATGTGCTGCTGGATATCCCGTCGGTGGAGCCCATCGGGCCCAAGGGCCTGCTGGACGTTCTGGTCATCGCGCCGGCCACCGGCAACACCATCGCCAAGCTGGCGGCGGGCATTGCGGACACGTCGGTGACCATGGCGGCCAAATCCCATCTGCGGAACGGCCGCCCGGTGGTGCTGGCGGTGTCCAGCAACGACGGCCTGGCGGCGGGGGCAAAGAACATCGGCGAGCTGCTGGTCCGGCGGAATTTCTATTTCGTGCCCTTCGGGCAGGACAACGCCGCCCAGAAGCCCAGCTCCCTGGTGGCGGACTTTGAAAAGCTGCCGGAGACGGTGGATGCCGCATTGCGGGGAGAACAGCTTCAGCCGATTTTGCTGCGGTGAAAGAGAAGAAGGGGAGAGGCGTCGGCCTCTCCCCTCCTCGTTCCAGCGGGAAGTTACAGGGACTTCTCGTAGGACTCGATCATCTTCTTGACCATCTGGCCGCCGACAGAGCCGGCCTCGCGGCTGGTCAGGTCACCGTTGTAGCCTTCCTTCAGGTTGACGCCGACCTCGGAAGCAGCCTCCATCTTAAACTTATCCATAGCGCTGCGGGCCTCGGGGACATTGAGCTTGTTGGTATTCTTGCTAGACATAATCCATTTCTCCTTTTCATCAAATCATACTCAAATGGGTCACTGGGTATCGCGAGCATAGTTTGACTCGAAACCTGGGGAATATGCCGACTTCCTGGCGGTAATTTTTTCTTGAACGCCTTTGCGCGGCATGTGGCGTTCCTGCTTCCCGCTCCGGACAGGACGCAGGACACATTATATATTATATGATAACCAATACCCCGGACGCCGCACGCGATATACCGCGCAAAAACGCATACACTATGGGAACCCTCAAAAAAACCGGATGGCGGACCGGAGGACACAGGCGGCGCATAAGGGCTTTTGCAGGGGCCGCGTTTCCTCAAAATTTCGGGCGTTTTGCGGCACAAACGGTCGATCCGGACCGCCTTTTTGCGGGTTGGAATTTTAGGAAGACGGCAAAAAGCGGTAAATATGGAAAATAAGGTTGACAAACCCAGGATTTTTGCTACAATAGATAAGGTTCAAAAGGCGTACGCCTTTTTTCATGGCTTGCTTGCAAGCCATGATGTATCGGTGTGTGCGCCGGACGAAACAAAAAATTTGGAGGTTCGAAATGAAGAAGTTTTTCAGCATGCTGCTTGCGCTTGTAATGCTGCTTGCGCTGGCAGGCTGCGGCGGCGGCGACGCTCCCGCGCAGGACCAGGGCGGCGCCTCTGACGCCGGCCAGACCCAGCAGGGCGGGGACGAAGGCGACACCGCCGCTCCCGAGGGCGGAATGGGCGATTACCACATCGGTATTGTCACCGGCTCCGTCTCTCAGTCCGAGGACGACCGCCGCGGCGCCGAGGCCTTCCAGGCCAAGTACGGCGAGGATAAGGTCACCCTGGCCATCTACCCCGACAACTTCACCGAGGAGCTGGAAACTACCATCCAGACCATCGTCAACATGTCCGACGATCCCCTGATGAAGGCCGTCATTGTCAACCAGTCCATCCCCGGCACCACCGAGGCGTTCCGCCAGATCAAGGAGCGCCGCCCCGACATCCTCTGCATTGCCGGCGAGGCGCACGAGGATCTGCCCGAGATCGGTTCCGCCGCCGACCTGGTCTGCAACAACGACTTCGTCTCCCGCGGCTACCTGATCATCCGCACCGCGCATGAGCTGGGCGCGGACACCTTTGTTCACATCTCCTTCCCCCGCCACATGGCCTATGAGACTATGAGCCGCCGTGTGGCCGTCATGCAGGAGGCCTGCAAGGAATTCGGCATGGAGTTCGTTCTGGAGACCGCTCCCGACCCGACCTCCGACGTCGGCATTCCCGGCGCCCAGGCCTATATCCTGGAGAACGTTCCCGCCTGGGTCCAGAAGTACGGCGAGAATGCCGCCTACTTCTGCACCAACGACGCCCACACCGAGCCCCTGCTGAAGCAGCTGTTCAAGTACGGCGGCTATTTCATCGAGGCCGACCTGCCCTCTCCTCTGATGGGCTATCCCGGCGCTCTGGGCCTGGACCTGACCGAGGAGGCCGGAGACTTTGAGAAGATCCTGGCCAAGGTGGAGTCCGCTGTCTCCGCCACCACCACCGACTCCGGCGTCAGCGGCGAGAACCGCTTCGGCACCTGGGCCTACTCCTATGGCTACACCCTGTCCGCCGGCCTGGCCGAGCATGCCAAGAACGTGATTGAAGGCGCCAGCGACATCACCGATATGGACGATGTGGCCGCCGCCCTCCAGATCTACTCCCCCGAGGCGGAGTGGAACGGCTCCGGCTACACCAACGCCACCACCGGAGTCAAGAGCGACAACGTCTTCCTGATCTATCAGGACACCTATATCATGGGCAATCCCGGCCATTATATGGGTTCCACCCAGGTGGAAGTGCCCGAGAAGTACTACACCGTCAGCTGACAATCAGTGTGTTTCACGGAACGGGGAGGAGGGCCTGTCCTCCTCCCCGCTTTCCAATCAAAGAACCTGTACTCACAATTGGGGAAGGCCCGCCGGGCCTCCCGCCCCTCCGGCGTTCCCTGATTATGAATACAGGTTTCCGGCTTTATTTGCGAAAGCCGGCGGAATGGGACCGGCAGTCCGGCAGGCGCCGGGCTTGGGGAAGAAAATAGGAAGGGTGGATCTATGTCAAACAATTTAAACCCCCTGCTGGAAATGCGAAATATCAAAAAGGACTTCTTTGGGAACCAGGTGCTCACGGACATCAATTTTACCCTGGGAGAGGGCGAAGTCCTGGGCCTGTGCGGAGAGAACGGCGCGGGCAAAAGCACGCTGATGAAGATCCTTTTCGGTATGGACGTCATCCGGGAGACCGGAGGCTACAACGGCGACATTCTCATCAACGGGGAAAAGGCGGTGTTCAACACCCCCTTTGACGCCCTGGAGGCGGGCATCGGCATGGTGCATCAGGAGTTCTCCCTGATCCCCGGCTTCTCCGCCACGGAAAACATCCTCCTGAACCGGGAGCCCTGCAAAAGGAACCTTGTCTCCGAGGTGTTCGGCGACCGCCTGAACACCCTGGATTATAAGGAGATGGACCGGCGTTCCGCCGCCGCCATTGAAAAAATGGGCGTCGCCATCGACGCCAAGATGGTCATCAGCGACATGCCCGTGGGCCACAAGCAGTTCACGGAAATCGCCCGGGAACTGAGCAAGGACCAGCTGAAGCTTCTCATTCTGGACGAGCCCACCGCCGTGCTGACGGAGAAGGAGGCCGAGGCCCTGCTGTCCTCCATCCGGAGCATGGCCGCCCGGGGGATTTCCGTCATCTTCATCACCCACCGCCTCCATGAGATCCTGGCGGTGTGCGACAAGGTGGTGGTCATGCGGGACGGCTTTGTGGTCCGGGACGTCCCCGCCGGGGAAACCAGCGTGGAGGACATCACCAAGTGGATGGTGGGCCGGGACGTGCAGAGCGCCGCCGCGGGCGGGACCCGGACCGACGACGGGGCCCAGGCCGACGACGGGGCCCAGACCGTCATGTCCATTCGGAATCTCTGGGTGGACATGCCCGGCGAAACCGTCCGGGACGTAAGTCTGGAAATCCGGGAAGGCGAGATTCTGGGCATCGGCGGCCTGGCGGGCCAGGGGAAGCTGGGGATTCCCAACGGCGTCATGGGCCTCTATGAGGCCGGCGGCACCGTGACCTTCAACGGGCAGGAAATCCCCCTGAACAACCCCCGGAAGTGCCTGGATTCCTCCCTGGCCTTCGTGTCCGAGGACCGGCGGGAGGTGGGCCTGCTGCTGGACGAGAGCCTGGAGTGGAACGTTGCCTTCCCCGCCATGCAGATTCAGGAGAAGTTTTTGAAGAAGCTGTTCGGCGGCTTCATCAAGTGGCGGGACGAGAAGGGCATCCACCAGGTGACCCAGAAATATATCGACGAGCTGCAGATCAAATGCACCAGCTCCAAGCAGAAGGCTAAGGAGCTCTCCGGCGGCAACCAGCAGAAGGTGTGCCTGGCCAAGGCCTTCGCCCTGGAGCCCAAGTTCCTCTTCGTGTCCGAGCCCACCCGGGGCATCGACGTGGGCGCCAAGGCCCTGGTGCTGGAGGCGCTGAGGAAGTTCAACCGGGACAGCGGCGTTACCGTCGTCATGATCTCCTCCGAGCTGGAGGAGCTGCGGCAGACCTGTGACCGCATCGCCATCGTCTCCGGCGGACAGGTGGCGGGCATCCTGCCCGCGGCGGCGTCCTCCGAGGAGTTCGGCATGCTGATGGTCAGCAAGGTCAAGTGAGGAGGGACGAAATGGGAAAGACAGAACGCACGGTAACCTTGGCAAAGAGCCGGCTCACGTGGATGGCGGAGGAGTTCGGGCTGCCCCGGATCATCATCGCGGGCCTGTTGCTGCTGCTTTTCATTCTGACGCCGGTTGTGGGCGTGGACCTGCCCACCCAGATCACCAATATCATCAACCGCTTCAGCTGGAACGCGGTGCTGGTCCTGGCCATGGTGCCCATGATCCACTCCGGCTGCGGCTTGAACTTCGGCCTGCCCCTGGCCATCATCTGCGGGCTTCTGGGTGGCACGCTGTCCATTGAGCTGGGCTTCACCGGCCCCTTGAGCTTTGTGATGGCGGCGCTGATCGCCACGCCCTTCGCGGTGCTCCTGGGCGGGGGCTATGGCCTGCTGCTGAACCGGATTAAGGGCGGCGAGATGATGATCGCCACCTATGTGGGCTTCTCCGTCATGTCCTTTTTCTGCATGATGTGGCTGCTGCTGCCCTATTCCAGCCCCACCATGGTGTACGGCCTGTCCGGCAACGGCCTGCGGCCTACCATTTCCCTGGACGGCTTCTATAACCAGGTGCTGGCGGGCTTCCTGCACATCAAGATCGGAAATATTGAGATTCCCACGGGTTCTTTGCTGGTCTTCGCCCTTCTGGCCTTCCTGATGTGGGCCTTCCTGCACACCAAGACCGGCACCGCCATGACGGCCGTGGGCTCCAACGCCACCTTCGCCCGGGCGGCGGGCATCAACGTGAACCGGGTGCGGATGCTCTCCGTCATCATGTCCACCTGGCTGGGGGCCATGGGCATCCTGATGTATCAGCAGGGCTTCGGCTTTATCCAGCTTTACAACGCACCCAACAACCTGACCCTGCCCACGGTGTCCGCCATCCTGATTGGCGGCGCGTCGGTGAACAAGGCCAGCATCCCCCATGTGATTATCGGAACCATCCTCTTCCAGGGCATCGTGACGATGACCCCCACGGTGATGAACTCCGCGATCCACATGGACATGAGCGAGGTCATCCGGATCATCGTCTCCCAGGGCATCATCCTGTACGCGCTGACCAGAAAGACGGAGGGTGCGAAATGAACGAGAAAAAGAACATCCCCGCCGGAAAGAGGCTTTCGGAGCTGGTGCGGAACAACACCGTGCCCATCATGTTCATCATCATCTGCGCCGTCTTCATTCCCATGGCGGGCTTCTCCCCCAGCTATCTGCTCAACGAGATTGTCACCCGCATGGGCCGGAACCTGTTCCTGGTGCTCTGCCTGCTGTTCCCCATCATGGCGGGCATGGGACTGAACTTCGCTATGACCCTGGGGGCCATGGGCGCGGAAATCGCCGTCATCCTGGTGGCGGACTGGCAGATCTGGGGCATCCCCGGCGTGGTGCTGGCGATGATTTTGTCCATTCCCTTCTCCGCCCTGCTGGGCTTCATCTGCGGCACCCTCCAGAACATGGCCAAGGGCCGGGAGATGATCACCAGCTATATCATCAACTTCTTCATCAACGGCTGGTATCAGCTGATTGTGCTGTACGTCATGGGCTCCATCATCCCCATTCTCCATTCCAGCATCATGCTGCCCCGGGGCTATGGCATCCGCAACACCGTCAGCCTTCTGAATATGCGCCAGTGCCTGGACGATCTGCTGGCCATCCGCGTCGCAGGCGTGAAGATCCCCGTGTTCACCTTTATCCTGGTGGCGCTGCTGTGCCTGTTCATCGTCTGGTTCCGCCGCACGAAGCTGGGCCAGGACATGCGGGCCGTGGGCCAGGACCTGGAGGTGGCCAAGGCCGCGGGCATCAACGTGGACCGGACCCGCATCATCTCCGTGGTCATGTCCACCGTCTGCGCCGGTTTCGGCATGGTCATCTACCTCCAGAATATCGGCAACCTGCCCACCTACAGCGGGCACTCCCAGATCGGCATGTTCTGCATCGCGGCGCTGCTGGTGGGCGGCGCGTCGGTGGAAAAGGCCGGCATCGGCAACGCCTTCCTGGGCGTGATCCTGTTCCACCTGATGTTCATCGTGGCCCCCGGCGCGGGCAAGTTCATCACCGGGGACTCCATGGTGGGTGAGTACTTCCGGGTGTTCCTGTCCTACGGCGTAATCACCGTGGCCCTGATCATGTATGAGGCCAAGAAGCGCATGGTGAAGAGCAAGGCGGGCCGGGAGCTGGCCGAGGCCCAGGTGAAAAAGGAGGACGCGTGATGAAAGCGAAAACGAGAAGAACCCTGTTCTCCCTCCTGCTGGTGCTGGTCCTGGTATGTGTCGGCGCGGCCATGATGGTCATTGGCCGGGGGCACACCGTTTACTTTGACAACAAGACTCTGGAGGAGTACCAGGGCCAGACCTACAAGGCGGCCCACAAAATTGTGGTCACCGTCAAGGGTGAGGAGGTGGCCAAGCTGGGCGCCCGGGAGCGGGGCATGTCCGTCTGGATCGGCCAGAACTTCAAGATGGTCCTGGAGGTCACCCAGGAGAAGGGCGGAGAGCCCGCGATCCATGAGATCGACCTGAAGCTCCCCTACAGTGTGGACGGCATCGTCATCAACCTGCCCGCCCTGCTGGCGGGGCTGCCTGAGGAGGCGTGGTTCTCCGAGTTCGTTCCCGCCGAGACGGAGGTTCCCGAAGAGGAGGTCCCCGGCGAGGGCGACGAGTTCGGCCTGGGCCTGGAAGGCGAGCTGGGCCTGGAAGACGGCCTGGGCGACGTCTGATTTCCACA